>DATNIM010000026.1:0-54561 GCA_035604455.1 Gemmatimonadales bacterium | reverse complement strand
CCCACTCGTAAAGAATCGTCGCAACTGTCCCGCAAGTCGCGTAGCTCGCTGCCAGCTGAACGCGCGACAGTCGAGCCAAGCGGCGACATAGTGCGACTCTCGGCCCATAAGTAGAAGTCACCGCGACGCTCCCTCGAGCGCGCATCCTTGCCGAACAATCACCACCACGCCGAGCGCCATCGTGATGGGTAGCAAGCCCCATCGGGCCCAACTCGCCTTACCGGGGACCGCTCTCACAGCCAATTGCCGGGGCGACCCGGGCACGCACGCCTTAGCGAGACGGCGCCCCAGACCATATGAGGTTCTCAGGCGAAAGCTCTGGAAAGACAGAATTCGGATCGATCTCCACGCGAACGATGGAGGGTTCGCGAGCCACGTGAAGCACCGCCCGGCGAGCGCCGCTGAGCCAGATACCCACGGGCAGTTCGAGACGCTGCACGGTGCTGTCCTGGCGGGTGACGGCGAGAAAAACGGGCATCGGGGCAAGGCCCCGGTCTGCAATCGTGATCGCGACAGAGTCTCCGGCTGGAGCCACTGATTCTACCACGCGGTCGAGGGGCCAGGCTTCGTAAAACCAAGTGGTCCAGAACCACGACAAGTCGCGGCCCGACACGTCCGCCATGGTATTAAAGAAGTCGAACGGCTGCGGGTGTCGGTCGATCCAGCGGCGCCCGTACTCGACCAAGCCGCGGTGGAACGTCTCTGCCCCGAGCACGGCCCGCAGCGCCGCCAAGGCCTGCGCCGTCTTGTCGTAGTACATGACGAAATAGAGGTTCAATGGATAGTCATCGCCGCTGCCGGGGAGTATGAGGGGAGCATCTTGCCCGGCACGGACGGCGCGCAGATAAAGGAAGCGCTGCCCCGCCTCCGAATCGTTGAGCCGGCCTCCCCGCCGCGGCTCCCCGTAGATCGCGCGCATGCCCTGTGCCGCGTTGAATTGGGTGAGCCCCTCATCCATCCATGGATACCGCGTCTCGTTCGAGCCGACCTGCATAGGGAACCACATGTGCCCGGTCTCATGCATCAGGTCGCCCGCGAGTGACAATGAATCCGCCCATCCCTGCATGAGCGTCATCATGGGGTATTCCATCCCACCACTCGAGATGACACCCTCCATCGACGTCATTTGCGGGTAGGGGTAGGCCCAGAGATAAGCGGAGAGTTGTTGCACGGCGTCCCGCGTGAAGCGGGCTCCGCCCTCCTGCCAGGCAAGTGCACCCGCTCCGAGCCGGAAGAAGCTGTTGATATCGACCGTGTCAGGTGGCTGACCCGGCCCAGGACTCACAACGGCGCGCGTGCGATCCCAAGCGTACTCATCGCTCGTCCCCCACGCGAAGTCGCGGACGTCGCGCGCTACGAAATGCCACGTTGAGCCACCCGTAGCGAACCCGCGCTCCGCCTCCCCTGGGGTGCGCACGCGAACGATGCGCCCGGTGGACCGGGCCACGCGCAGGCTGTCGCGCGCCGCGGCCGAGAGCACCGAATCGGCGTTCACGAGCGATCCCGTCGCACCGACCACCCAGTCCGACGGCACGCTCACGTGCACGTCGTAGTCGGCGGGGTCCATGTAGAACTCCGCCTCCAGTTGGTAGGGGTCCGCAACCCACCCGTCGACGTCGTCATAGACCGCGATCTGCGGATACCAGTAGCCCATGAAGTAGACGTCGTCGTCGTGCCCCTCCCGGCCGTCCGAAGGTGCCGGCGGCGGCGTGAAGGACCACGCGAACTCGCACGTAACGCTCTCGCCGGGGACGAGGGGCTCTTGAAGGGGGATCTGCATCACGGCCCCGTCCACCGCGTATTCGGTGGGCCCAAGCGTGCGCCCCCCAACCCGAACAAGACTGAGCGCGATCCCGCCCGTGACGGGCGCGGACTGCCGCCGCGGGCTGCCCGCGGAGAAGACATTCTGGCGTAGATGCACGACGAGCTTCTGGAGCGAGTCTGGCGAGTGGTTCACGTAGACGACCACTTCGCGTCCCTCGAGACGATTGCGCACCACGTCGAGCGTGGCCTCGATAGTGTAGCGAGCGTGCTGAACCCAATTGTGGACCCCCGGCGCGCCCGTCCGGGTGCGCGTCCCCCGAGCTACCGCGCGAGTGAACGCCGCCGTTTCGTACACCGGTCCGGGAATCGGACGCGCTGCGCTCGCCGTGGCTGGGGGATCGACAATCGGGGCGGGACGCGTCTGGGCGACAAGGGGTGAGGCCGCGAGCAACAGCCAGACCGCGGGTGCGAACCGCTCGCCCATCGCAGTCGGCCCACGTCTCGACGCGACGGTGATGTCCCGGGGGATTACGCTGGGGGGGGTCACGGGCGCCGTAATGATAATGCGCGTAGCGACGCCGACCGGTCGCTCGACGTGCTCCCGGCGTCTACGCCCTGGATCGCCCGCACGGCTCCCCACTGCGCGTTTGACCCCGAAGAAAACCTGAAACCAGGGGCCTTCCAAGGTTCCTCGAGTAACTGCCCCAAACGGCTGTGACTTAGATCACTCGGGGGCGTTTGACGGTTCGGTAAAGGAAGCGTATCCTATCAGTCCCGTCGGGACCCGGACAGCGCCCTGTCCGGCAACCGTTTTGAGCGAATCGTTTAGCGAGGTCTTCGCCACGCCGATGCGCAAGCGCGCGGAACGTCGGTGGACGGTCATGCTGGTGCCCCACGGCGCAAGTTGGTCGCGGGTCATCCAGGTGTCGGACGCGGTCCTCAAAGGACTCGCGGGCGTGGGCGCTGTTGCCCTGGCGGCCATGGTCGTGCTCGCCGCTAGCGCGATTGGGCGGGGCTTGAGCGTCACGCGCAATCGAACGCTCGAGCGGGAACACCAGGTGCTGGACAGCGAGATCCAGGCGATGCGCGGCCGCTTGGCCGTTCTGCGTGACACCCTCATCAACATCGGCCAGCGCGAGCAGCGTCTGCGCCTGATGGCGGGGCTCACCCTCCTCGATTCGGGCGTCCAAGAGGGCGGAATCGGCGGTCCTGCTGGGACCTGGCCCGAGCGCGACAGCTTGATCGCGATGGGTCCCGACGGCAGAGAGGCGTTGGCAGCCCGTCTTGATGCCGACGCGCTCGCGCGCCGGGCGCACATCCTGATGCGCTCGGTTGGCGAGGCGTACGACTCTCTGTCGAGCCACGAGGCGCGCTTTTCCGCTACGCCGTCCATCATGCCGGCCCATGGGCGGGTCTCGAGCCCATTCGCGGCTGAACGCCTTGATCCGATTCTTCACGTCGTGCGCCCGCACGAAGGCATGGACGTAGCCGCCCCCCTGGGCAGCCAGATCATGGCGCCCGCGGCCGGCGTGGTAACAGCCGTGATGTGGGAAGACGGCTACGGGAACTTCCTCACCATCGATCACGGGTACGGGGTCGTGACGCGGTTCGCGCACTGTTCGAAAATCGTCGTCGTCAGAGGACAGCGGGTGAAACGCGGGCAGGTGATCGCATTGGTGGGCTCGACCGGCGAGTCCACGGGCCCGCACGTTCATTACGAGGTGTGGGTGCGCGGTAAGGCCGTTGACCCGAAGACGTTCGTGCTGCCGGAAGACGTCATTACCGACTGACCGCTGTCGCCCGCAGGTCCCCGACTAAAAACCGACTGGGTCGTTAGACCTATACCGTTATCGGGTGGAAGGCGAGGAGCGCGCCTTCGTGCTCACGCGCCAGATCCACGCGCTTGTGACGTACCCAACCACGCCGGCCAAGACGACGTCGCTCATGAAGTGCGCGCCCGCCGCCACTCGGGTCAGCCCGCAACCGATCGCCAGGCCGTACCACACGACCGACGCTTCGGGGAACAGCCGGGCCAGCGCCGCGCCGGCCGCGAAGGCGACGGCCCCCTCGCTGCTCGGCAGTCCGAGCTGGGCGCTCGAGAACGGCTGGTCGGACCACGCGCGAAAGACATGAGCGCCGCCCGTCAGGGCGGGCCGCTCGCGCCGGAAGAGGAGCTTGAGGGCTTCCGCGAGGAGGCCCGAGATGCTCACGGACATAAAGAGGACGAGCCCGCGCCGAGCGGCCTGGCCTATTGAGGCCCGCGACGGAGTTCCCCAATCCCGCAGCGTGAGCGCGAGAGCCGCGATCGCCCACGTCGGCGCGTACCCGACAACCCGCAGAAGACGAGCCCAGCCCCGATCGTAGACCGCGGGGTAGGAGCAGTGCACGTAGATCCAGTGATCGGTGAGCTGCGCGAGGACAAACGCGGCGGCTAGCGCGACAACCACGGCGGTCTCGCGGCGTGCCCGCCCCCGTGTTGCAGGCTCCTGGTGCACGGGCTACCTCCCTGCGAGCGAACTCACGCGAGTCGCCAGACGACGGGCCGCCTTACGATCCGGCGTCCGGCTCGGTGAGGTTGAGCTTCTTCCGAACAAGGGGCCGCACGAACGCCGCCGGTGGGTTGTGTCCCGTCGCGAGAGCGTAGGCGGTCTGATACATCGCCTTCGCGTCCGCCTGCCGGCCCTCGAGTTCGTACGTCATGGCGAGAAGGCAGTGGAGAAAAGGATCGTGCTCATTGCCTCGCAGTGCGATCGCCCTCGTCAATTGGGTGTCTGCGACCGGCAGGTCGTGCAGATATAGAGCCGCGTAACCCACGAGGTACGGGAAGAACCGTTCCTGCCCGGCGGCCATGGCAGAATCGCCGTCGAGAGCCCGCCGAGCGGCGGCGATTTGTCGGCGCGCCTCCACCGAGTCCCCGCGGCGGGCGGCGATGCGCCCCAAGGCGTGGGCGAGGCGATAGTCCCACAGGCTCCGAGGGTGTGTCTGCGGAGTGGGCTCGCTCGTGCCTCGTTCGTACCCTTTGTGGTACCACATCTCGGCCGCCGCTACGTCATTTGCGTCAAGGCAGACGCGCGCGGCTTCGTCGGCCAGCTCGCCTTCCTGAAAGAACGCGGTTTGCGGCTCTGCCGCCTCGCGGGTGGCCCAATACGCGATCACCAGAGTCTCGAACCTTCCGGCGGATGCGCAGTCGCCATCAAATGCGTAGGAGATGGCCATGCCCCGTTCGGCGCGTGCCTTCGCGGCGGGATCGGCCGCTGAGTCGATCAAAGCCTGCCAGATCACCCGCGCCCGGGACGTGGCACCGGCGTGATCGAGTCGCATGGCCTCCTGCTCAGGGCCCGAGGGCGATCCGGCCTGTTGGGCGGGCGCCACTGGGGCGCCGAGCCCCGTGGCGACGAGGGCGATGAACGCCGGGGAGATGCCGAATCGGAGGATCCCTGAAGTCATGACTGGGCCTGGCCTGAGTTTCGAGGGGGTCGCGGAGCACACCCTCCGCTCAACCTTTGCGTCTTCATTATGCCGGGAGCGGGGCGGCGCCCGTCGCGAACGCAATCTTGACAGCGGCGCCAGCCGGGTGCCACGTTCATCGCGCGCCGACCACGCTGGTCTGAGCAGTCTATCGGTTTCGCCCATTGTCCAATGGAGGAGTTGTGTATCCAGTCCGCCTTGCAGCGGCTGCTGCGGTGGTGATGTTAGCCGCATGCGCCGGAAAACCAGAGCCTTTCAAGCCCCAGACGCCCACACCCGAAAATGCCAGCCAGGTGGTCATCTACGACTACAAGTTCGTACCCCAGACGCTGACCGTGCCCGTGGGGACCACGGTCACGTGGGTGAACCACGACACGGCGCCGCACACCGCGACGCATCGAACCTACGGCGCCGAGGGATTTGACACGGGTGACCTTCCCTACGGCCAGGCCTATCAGCACACCTTCCATACGCCCGGGTCTTACCCCTACATCTGCATGTACCACCAGGGAATGACCGGAGTGATCGTGGTTCAGTAAGGGAAAGCCACCCGGCGTCTCATAAGGAGGCGCCGCAGAGATCGCTGGTCAGCTCTCGAGTTGCACTGCGGCCCGCCCCGTGGACGGGGAGCGAGCGGGGACTGGCGCGCGCCTACGACGCGCGGAGCGCGCTTACGATGCTCAGGCGCGCCGCCCGCACGGCGGGCAGGAACCCGCCGATCACACCCATGGCGACGGCGAACATCAGCGACTCAGCCACGATGCCCCCCGACAGCGCGAATCCGAACCCGATCTCCGAGAACGTCGTGAAGTTGACCGTCGAGACGCGCGCGAGCGTGAGGAAGGCGGCGAGCCCCACCCCTGCGGCCCCGCCGATCAGCGCGAGCGCCACCGATTCGACGAGGAAGGCGGCGAGCACGCTCCGGCGGCGGAATCCCAAGGCGCGCAGCGTTCCCAACTCGACGACCCGGTTCGCGACCGCGGCGTACATGGTGATCATCGCCCCGATCATGGCGCCGAAGCTGAAGATCGTCGTCACCACGAGCCCGAGGATCCGGATGAACGCGGCGAGGTTCTGGGACTGCTCGCGGTAGTACTGGCGCTCCCGCTTGATGTCGACGTATTGCGTACGTGGATCCGCGGCGAGGCGCGCCTTCAGCGCGTCGAACTGACCCGCGTCCCGGAGCCGTAACGTGACCGACGAGAAGACCGGCCGACCAAACGCCTGCATGAACTGATCGACGTCGCCCCAGATCTCGGAGTCAAACCCCGTACCTCCGGCGTCGAAGACCCCAACCACGGTCCACCGGTCGCCGCCGAACGTGAGCTCGGTGCCCAAGGCCACGCCCTGGAATTTCTCCGCGATGTTGCGGCCCACCACAACCTCGTGGGTCCCGAACTGGAAGAGGCGGCCCGCCGTGATCCGTGCCGCGGGACGGAGCTCGAGCCCGTGCGGCGACACGCCGCGCACGGAGACGTTCCCGACGTCGTTCGTGCCGCGGCGGGTGAGGTTGATGACGAGCATGACTTCCTTGGACAGGAGCGGCCGGCCGTCCGAGGCAGCGGCGACCTCCGGTTGGGCGTCGAGGATGTCAGCCGTTTCGCGGTCGATCTGGCTCACGAGCTCGGAGTTCGCGGCCCGGCGCAGCACGATGGCATTGTCCGGGGCTCCGGTTTCGACAAGGGTCTGCTGGAGCCCCCGGGCCAACATCAGCACCCCCGCGAAGACGAAAACCACGAGCGTGACGCCGGCGACGGTGAGCAGCGTCGTGAGCCGTCGAGCCCAGAGGCTCCGCCAGATGTAGGCAAACGGGATGTCGAACACGGATCGGTCCTAGCCGAGGGCGCGCAATCCGGCGACGATCGGCGTCTGCATGGCCCGCACCGCCGGGAGCACGGCCGCCCCGAGGCCTGCCACGATCGCGAGCGTGATCGAGAGCACGACCGTGCTCGATTCCACGCGGATGACCGGGAAGAATCCCGGCAGGGCATGGGCGAACCCGCTGACCGCTGGGTAGGTGAGCGCGAGACCGATGAGGCCCCCCGAGAGCGCCACCACCATCGCTTCGCCCATGATAAACGTGGCGATGTAGCGGCCCGAGAACCCGATCGTCTTCAGTACCGCGTACTCGCGCCGCCGCTCGCGGACGGACATGAGGATCGTGTTGGCCAGAACGAGGAGAATAATGCCAACGATCACGAGCGAAATCACCTTGAGGGAACTGATGATCGCGCTCGACATGGACACGAAGCTTTGCTGGAACTGCCGCTCGCTCTCGGTCTTCGTGGGCGCGCGCGAGTTCGCAAACATGCTGTCCACGGCCGACGCGACGCGCGGCATGTCCTCGGGGTGCGCGATGCGGAGGACGTACCACCCGGGGTCCACGGCGCGCCCGGGTTCGCGCTGACGCACCTGTTCGAACAGGTAGGGCCATTGAAAGAACATCTGCGTCTCGTCGACGGACGGATCCTTGCCGCGGTAGATGCCCCGCACGACCCATTCCCACGCGCCGGGGAAGATGTCGCCCTGCATCGAGATCACGTCGCCGAGCTTGAACCCGTGCTCGGCCGCTAGTTTCCGGCCGAGGATGCAGGCGTTGCGCTCGCGACGGAAGGTGGCCATCTCGTCGGCTGGTACGAGATAATCCGGGTAGAGGTCGAAATAGCTGTCCGGATCGACCGCGAAGCGGGGCCAGAAGTTCTTGAAGTCGTTGGGATCGCCGTACACGCCGCCGAACCAGTTGGCCCAGGATAGCCCCGTCACCCCGGGCACGCGCGCAATGTCGTCGCGGTCGGTGAGCGGCACGGGGAAGATGATCGACACGCGATGCCGGGTGATCATCCGATTCGCGGCCGACGCCTCGACGCCAGCGTTCCAGGCCGTGACGACGGTGCGGATCAGGCCGAAGGCCATCACCGCGGTCGCGATGCCGACGATCGTCAGCAGGGTGCGGAGCCGGTGCCGGAACGCGTTCCGGACGATGATCTTGAGCACCCTCACCGGAGCTCGCCCTTCTCGAGGTGGCGCACGGTGTGCGCCCGCTCCGCGGCATGGGGGTCGTGGGTCACCATCACGATCGTCTTCTTGAACTCGCGGTTCAGCCGGTCGAGCAGGGTCAGCACCTCGTCCGCGGAGGTGCGGTCGAGGTCGCCGGTGGGCTCGTCGGCGACGAGAATCGTCGGATCCGGCGCGATGGCGCGCGCGATCGCGACGCGCTGCTCCTGCCCGCCCGAGAGCTGGCGGGGATAGTGGTGCAGGCGATCCGCGAGCCCCACAAGGCTCAAGGCCGCCTCGACGTGCTGCTTGCGCTCCGCCTTGGACAAGCGCACCAAGAGGAGCGGCAGCTCGACGTTCTCGTAGGCGGTGAGCACGGGCAGGAGGTTGTAGAACTGAAACACGAAGCCGATATGGCGAGCCCGCCACTTGGCGAGCTCCGACTCGCCCAATCGCGCCACGTCGGTGCCGCCGACGATCACCGCACCGGCGGTCGGACGGTCGATCCCCGCGATCAAGTTGAGCAGCGTCGTCTTCCCCGAGCCCGACGGCCCCATGAGCGCGAGGAACTCTCCCTCCGGCACGTCGAGTGTGATGTTCTGCAGAACGGGAATGGACAGGCTGTCGCGCCGATAGGCCTTGGAGACACCGCGGACTTGGATGATGGCGTCGGTCATATGGGCGTCCCTATCGGAGTTTGACTTTCACGCCACTCTGCAGGCGGTCGTCCACGCTGTCGATCACGAGAACCCCGGGGGCGAGGCCCTGCGTGATCACGACGCCGGCGCCCACATGCCGGCCTTCGGTCACCGGTCGCTCGAACGCCCGGCCTTCCTCCGCCACGTATACGACCGAACGGCCGCCCCGCTCGGCGATCGCGGTTGCGGGGACGGTCAGGAGCGACGCGGTATCGGCGACCGCCGCCGAGTGCGCGGCTAGAAAGTGCACCTTCGCGCTCATCTCGGGAAGCACGCGTGCGTCGTAGGAGCGGAACGCGACCTTGACGAGCACGGTCGCCTTGGTTCGATCGGCGGTGGGAACGATCTTCGCAACGTAGGCCGGGTAGCGGACGTCCGGGTAGGCGTCGAGGACGATCTCGCACGGCTGGTTCGGCGTGACGCCCTCGAGGTTCGACTCCGCGACGTCGGCCTCGACCTGCAGCGACCGCAGGTCGGCGATCGTCACCACGGCGGCCTTGGAGAACGCGCTGGCCGCGAGCGGCGCTACGACTTCGCCCACGTCGGCGTCCTTGGTGAGCACGGTGCCATCGAAGGGCGCCCGAATCACGGTGTTTTCGAGCGCCACCTCCGCCCCCTCGACCTCGGCCTTCGCCACATCGATGGCGCTCACGACCTGGGCGTAGTGTGCCTCCGCCGAATCGAGCCCAGCCGGCGTGGCGAAATCGCTGTCGCGCAAGGCGCGCACCCGGGCCAGGGACTGTTCGGCGTTGTGGCGATCCGCCTCGCTCAGGGCGAGGTTCGCCTGGGCCTGGGCCAGTTGGGCGCGCACATCCGAGTCCTCGAGCCGGGCGATGATCTCGCCCGCCGTCACCCGGTCGCCCTCGACCACGCCCAGATAAACGAGCCGCCCCGTGCCTTTCGACGCGACCGCCGCCTTCCGCTGGGCCACGACATAGCCGCTCGCAACCAGAACGGCGGCGGACTGCGGCGATACGAGCGTCGCCGGGACCACCCGAACCTCCACGCTCGACCCGAGAACGCCGCGCGCTACCACGACCCCCGCGATGAGGGCGACGGCCAGGCCCCCGGCGATCACGGCCGCCCAGCGCCATCGCCCCGCACCCCTCGACGGCGGGTCGTGCCGGTTGATCCGGAGCGCGGAGAGATCAGCGCTGCTCGTATCCATGGTCGAGGCGTGAGGCGAATCCCCGAATTCGGGGAGCCCTAACCTCCCGCCTTCAAGAGCTTGAGGAGATCAAGGAGCCCTTTGTCCGCCGCGAGGCCAATGGGGCTCTTCCCCTCGTCGTTTTGCTGTCTGGGATCGGCGCCGTGTCGCAGGAGCAGGCGGACGAGCTCGGCGTTGCTTCGGTTCACCGCCTCGTGGAGCGGCGCCATCCCCTTTTGCTGCTTCGCGTTCACGGGGGCTCCTGCCTCGACGAGCAGCCGCACCACGTCGACGCTGCCGCTCGCCACCCCTGCGTGCAGAGCCTGAATGCCCATCGGATTGCGCGCGGCGAGCGTGATGTCAGCGCCCCGCGCGAGGAGGAGGCCCACCGTGTCCGCGTGCCCGAAGAACGCGGCGAGCCCAAGAGGAAAGAACCCATCCTGGGAGTAGCTGTTGAGCAGCGAAGGATCCCGGTCCAAGAGCTCCGCGACCCGGCTCGATCGGCCGACGGACGCCGCGTCGAAGATGTCGAGCTCGGGGTCGGCGGCGAGGATCATGTTGACGAGCTCGCCGCGATGATGATACTGCGCGATGAGCACGGGCGAGTGCCCGCGTTCGTTCCGCGCGCTGGCGAGCGCCGGGTTCTGGGTGAGCAACGCGGCCAGCCTAGTGCCGTCACCCGAGCGGATGGCGTCGAAGACGTCTTGCCCAACGCCCACGCGGTTCTCCAGGGTTACCGGGCTGCGGCCCGGAGCTCGATCAGGGTGATTTCCGACGGGGCCCACAGTCGCAACGGCGGACCCCAGTAGCCCGTGCCTCGGGAGACGTACAACCACATGCGTTCGAGTCGGTGGAGGCCGGCGACGAACGGCTGAAACATCCGCACGAGCAAATTAAACGGGAAGTACTGCCCGCCGTGGGTGTGCCCCGACAGCTGCAGGTCAAAGCCAGCGGCGCGGGCGGCGAAGGCGCTCCGCGGCTGGTGTGCGAGGAGCACCTTCACGTCGCTCGGCGGCGCGCCGGCCAAGGCCGCTGCCGGGTCGGACGCCTGCCCAGGCACCCGAGGACTCGCGCTCGCATCCGTGACCCCGGCGACGAGCAGCCGGCCCGTGCCGCGATGCAGCACCCGGTGGGCATTGGTGAGCACGTCGAATCCGAGCCTTTCGAGCTCGGCCACCCACCCGCGCGGGTCCCAGTAGTAGTCATGGTTACCGCTCACGAAGAACTTGCCGTAGCGCGCTTGGAGCTCGCCGAGCGGCGCAACGGCGTGTCGCAGTGTGGGCACTGTCCCGTCGGCCAAGTCGCCCGTGAGCGCCACAATGTCCGCGTCGAGCGCGTTCGCCCGCTCGACCACCGCCTCCACAAACCGTCGGCCGATCGTCGGGCCGACGTGGAGGTCGCTCAGTTGCAGAATCCGGAACCCCTCGAGATCCTCGGGCAACCCGACGATCGGCACCGGCACCTGGACCACGCGCGGGCGCCTCGCCCCCCACACGCCGAGCGCAGTGAGGGCCACGGCGGTGACGACGATGCCCGCCGACAGGTTGGCCCCACCCACGCCCCACGTCCGCACCCGCAGCAGATCGGTGGCCGCGACGAGGACGATGAGGAGCGACGACAGGCCCAGCGCGGTGAACCCAACCCACTGGACCGCCCCGGCCCAAGGCCCGCGGCCGGCGCGCATGGTCGCGAACGCGGCGAATGGGGCGGCAGCCAGGGCGGCGAGGAGGAGCCACAGGATCCCGTCCGCGGCGGGGCCCATCCCCGTCTCGCCGAGTAGGCGAAGCCCCACGTACGCATGCAGCAGGACCCATACTCCACCGATGACCACGAGTGCCCGCCTCACGGTCAGTCCGCGGGCAACGTGGCCGGCGTGTCGGGAGCGCCGGTCCAACGCCGAACGACCCTGGCCACGAACCCGCCAACCTCGTCCAAGTGCGTGTAGGCCACCGGAACGACGCTAAGCGTGAGGAGCGTCGACGTAATCAGGCCTCCAATTACAGCATGCGCCATCGGCGCCCGGCATTCCGACCCCACCCCGAGTGCAAGCGCGGTGGGGAGCACCTCGAAGATCATCGCTGCGCCCGACGGATCACGATCCTGCGGTATGCCTCCGGGGCTAACCCGCGCTGATCAGAGTGATCACCCGTTGCGCGCCGCGTCCCATCGCGCGCCAAGCGTACCGCCATTCCTGCACTTACCCACGATCCCTTGATCGGGCGCTTCATGTCAGAAAAAGATGGCCTCGCGGATCGTGAGGGCCCAGGGACCGCTGCCTTCGAAGCCGGCACCGAACCGCCAGCCGAAGTCGATTTCCTCGACCGAGCCCTCGACCGCGCGCGTCGGCCCGAGGCGCAGCGCGAGCCCCACGTCGCCACCCGTGCGGGACGGCTCGTTCGAATACCACGCACCGCCCCAGTCGTAGAACGGCGCGAGGCCGACGCCCAGCAAGTCCATGACCTCTTCGTTCACGAGGATCCGGTCTTCCACGGCGAACCAGGCCATCCGCGTGCCCGTGAAGGCGTGGGCGGGAAACAGTCTCGGTCCGTTGTCGTAGGCCCACGTGTCGAACTGGGCACCGGGCTTGGGGTTGCGGAGTTCCCCACCTTCGTAATGAATAACGATCGACTGGCGCGCGAAGTTCTGGCTACCGAGCGTCACGGCCCCCGTCACACGGGTCGAATCAAACCCCGAGCCCGTATACACCCCGTTCGATTGCCCCCGGATGACGATGAAGCCGAAGGGCCAACTGATGCTCGTTTGGCCCGACAGCTCGGCGCCGATGCCGGCCTGACCGGGTCCGTACCCCCACGCGCGCGGCGCGGCCCAGAGGCCGAACCGCAGCGTCTGCGACAAGTCTTCGTCCTCCCGCCGCGCGAACGTGTTGAAGTGTTCGAGGATGACGAACCGGCTGCTCCCAATCTCAAAGCCCGCGCCCACGGTGCCGAACGTCGAATAGGGCACGACGGTCGTCGATTCGGGGACGAAATCCTCGCGGCGCCACGCGGCCGCACCCCACAACCTGAGATAGCCGTGCGACGTGGCATGGAGCGCGAACCCGCCTCCAACACTGAAGCGAAGCGCGTGGCGCTCCGTGCTGTCCTGGAACTGACCGTCTCGGAACTCGAGCACGCGCGCGGTCGTCGCTTCTCCGCTCGTCCCGATCGCCCGCTGGGCCGCGGTCTCGTAGAACGGCAGGGAGAGCGTCCACGACCCCGAGCGCCCATCGGAGAGGTCCTGGTAGAGGGCTGCGAGCCGGGGCCGCCGCCACAGAAAGTGCGGGTTCTGATAAAGGAACGACCAGGCCGAGCGGTCCGGGGTCTTGGAGTACAGCGCGGTCAGCGCCGTCGCGGTGCCGATCAGGTTGTCCTCGATCATGCCAACGACCCAGGAGACGTCGCCGCCGGAGGATGCCCAGTTGAACTGCGGCTTGGTGCTCCAGCCATCCGCGGTCTCAACGCGCAGGGCGAGCCGGTCGCCCAGCCGCTCGGTGTCGATTTCTACCTGGCGGAAGACGTTCAACGCGCGCAGCGCCCGTTCGCTTTCGACTACGCGTGCCGAGTCGTAGGGGTCGCCCTGGTTGAGCAGCAGCGATCGGCGGATGACGGAGGTCCGGGTCCGGATGTGAATCGCGTCGGCGAAGCGAGCCATGAAGCCCAACTGGAGCTCCTGGTTCTCGTCGAAGATATTGTGATTGACGACCACGATCGTATCGATGATCGGCGCAGCGGGCTTGGCCGTCTGGGCCCCAGCCCGGCCGGCGCCGAGCGACGCCGCGAGCCACAACGCGGCTCGCAAGCGTGCGCGCCTACTTGAGGGCATCAAAGCGCTGGTGCAGGGCGTAAGTGACGTGGCGGTCGGACGCGTTCCACTCAGAAAGGTAAACCGCGGCATCGATTCGGCCGGTGAGCTGCCGCATCCCCCGCGTGACCAAAAGGAACGTCCCGCGGACGGAGTCGGAGCGGAGCGGCGGACAGAGACACGTGAGGGTGGCGTAGGCGGGAACCGTCGCCGAGGCGGAGCCCATGGTGTATGACACGCCCGGCCGGAGCGTCCGCAAGGCCCTGAGGTCGAGCCCGAGCGTGACTGCGGACGCCGCGCCGAGCCCGCCAATCGGGTGGAATTCATAGCGGAGCAGCGCCACGTCGCTGCCCGCGGCGGCGGTGTCGATGCTCAAGCGCTCAATGGTGAAGGAGGAGTCCTCGCCCCGAGCGAGACGCGCGTGCCACTCCCAGCGCCCCAGGGTTTGAATCGCCGTGGTGTCCCCGCGGCGTGACGCGCCCGCACACGCCGTCAAGGCCGCCAGAGCTCCGCACAGACCCGCGCGACTGCCGCGCGTCAGCCCTGGAGCGCCTCCACGAAATGCCAGAGCTCGACTGCTGAAAACTCGCCGAAGCGCTCCTGCACGTCCTGCTCGGAGGATTCCAGAAAAATCCACGACGTCACCCGGTGGCCCTCGGCCCTCACGAAATGCATGCGCCCGCGAACGGCTGAGAGCTCCGTATCGGGGCGCGTCTCGACAAAGACGTCCCAGCGCTGGTCGCCGCGCCGGAGCTCACCCATGTGCTTGGCGTGCTCCCGCCCGGGGAACGGAGCGGTCACGCGACGAGCATTCGCGGCACGGGGCCCCCGCCGGCAATGGCAGGTAGGGTTGTCACGAGCGACTACACTACGCTGCCCGCGGCGTTCCTGCCAGTTAGATTCTGCGCACCCATGACGACAGCCGGCGCCGCGCTTCCGCTTGCATCCGCGCTCGCGCGCGGCACTCCGTGACGACGGCCGCTATTCACCTCGCCCACAGCCCCGACGCGGACGACGCGTTCATGTTCTGGCCGCTGGCGGCCGGTCGCGTGCCGACCGGGACGCGACGCTATGTCCACGAGCTCGCGGACATCGAGACCCTGAACCGGCGCGCGCTCCAAGGGGAGCTCGAAGTGACCGCCGTCTCGCTGCACGCCTACGCGCATCTCGCCCGGCACTACGCGCTGCTCGCCCACGGTGCGAGCGTGGGGGACCGCTACGGCCCCCGTATCGTGGCGCGCACCGTGCGCCCGCGGGACCCGCGGGCCGCGCTCGCGGGCCGCTTGGTCGCGGTGCCGGGCGAGCTCACGACCGCCTTTCTCACGCTCCGGCTCTACCAACCGGACGCCCGGCACGTGGTGGTTCGATTCGACGAAATCGAGGACTACGTCCTCGGCGGACAGGCGGATGCCGGACTGCTGATCCACGAGGGCCAGCTCACCCACGACGATCGCGACCTCCACCTCTGGGTCGACATGGGCGAGTGGTGGCACGAGGAGACGGGGCTGCCGCTGCCGCTCGGGGGCAACGTCGTACGGCGGGATCTCGGGGACGCCCTCACGCGGGACATCGCCCGCGACCTGAAGGCGAGCATCGAATACGCCCTGGCGCACCGCCAGGAGGCGCTCGCGCACGCGGGACAGTTCAGCCGCCGCCTGGACGCGGCGCGCACGGACCGATTTGTCGGGATGTACGTCAACGCCTTTACGGTGGATTTCGGGCCCCTGGGGCGCCGGGCGGTGGTCGAACTCCTCCGTCGCGGGGCCGAAGCCGGGATGCTTCCTGCCTGTCACGACCTCACGTTTGTGAGCGCGGACGCCTGACGTGCTGGCGCGGCGCAGGAGGCCACACCATCTTTGGCGCAGCCCGCTCTGCGTCCCAGGAGCTCTCGGTGGCTGACTTCCAGGATTCGGTCTCGGTCCTCGTCGTAGACGACGAAGAGCCGATCCGGAACGCGCTCAAAAAGTTTCTCGCCCAGCAGAAGTTCACCGCGTACGCGGCCGCGTCGGGTGACGAGGCGCTCACCGCGCTACGCCAACACAAGATCGCGCTGATGCTGTGCGACATCCGAATGCCCGGCACGAGCGGGATCGACCTCGTCCCGCAGGCGATCGAGATCGAACCCGACCTGGCGATCCTCATGCTCACGGCTGTGAACGACGCCACGAGCGCCGCCCTCTGCATGCAGCGGGGGGCAATGGACTATCTCACGAAGCCGATCGAGCTCGCGGACTTGGGCCGCGCCGTGCAGCGCGCCCTCAAGCGCCGGGAGATGGCCCTCGAAAACCGGGAGTTGAACCGCTGGTTGAAAGAGGAAGTCACGACGCGGTCGGCCGAGCTGCACCGGGAGCGGCAAAAGCTGGAACGCATCTCCATCGCGACGCTCGAGGCCCTGGTCAACGCGCTGGAAGCAAAGGACCCCTACATGCGGGGCCACTCGGCCCGCGTCGCTGACCTCGCCGCCACGATCGCGGCCGAGCTCGGGCTTTCCGATGAGGACATCGAACAGATCCGCGTGGGCGGCCGTCTCCACGACGTGGGCAAGATCGGCACGCGCGAATCGGTGCTCAACAAACAGGGTCGCCTGACGCCTGAAGAGTTCGAGCACGTGAAGCAGCACGTGCTCATCGGCTCACAGATCCTCGCTCCACTGCCCCACCTCGAGCACTGCATCGCCATGGTGCGGCACCATCATGAGCGCTGGGACGGGACGGGGTATCCGGACGGCCTCCGCGGCGAGGAGATCCCGGTCGGCGCGCGCGTCATCGGGGCCGTGGAAGTCTACGACGCGCTATGCACGTCTCGGCCCTACCAGGAAAAGATGACACCCGAGGACGCGGTCGCCCACATGGCCGAGCTCTCGGGGTCCGTGCTCGATCCCAAGGTCTACGAAGCCGTGGCGGCCGTGGTCGGCCGCCGTCGCACGCTTGTGTTCCTCGACGAAGGCGGGAGCCAGGGAGAGTAACCCGAGTGCGGGTCGCCGTCACCGGCGCCACCGGGTTCGTCGGTCGTCACACGGTCGAGCTCCTGCTCGGCCGGGGGCACAGCGTGCGGTTCCTGGCCCGCGGTCCCAGTCCTACCGCCACCCTCCTGGAACAGCGCGGGGCCGTGCCGGTCTCAGGGCACCTCGCGGATGCGAGTGCCCTGCGCCGCCTCGTCGCCGACACCGACTCTCTCGTCCATCTCGTCGGCATCATCGTCGAACGCGGGGCCGCGACCTTTGCCGCGGTTCACGTGGAGGGCACCCGGCAGGTCCTCGGCGCCGCGCGCGCCGTGGGTATCCGCCACCTCGTTCACATGAGCGCGCTCGGCGCCCGTGCCGACCCGTCAGCTGCGCTCTATCACCGGACGAAGTGGGAGGCGGAGGCCCTGGTCCAGGCCTCGGGGCTCAAGGCCGCCGTCCTGCGCCCATCGCTCATCAACGGCCCGGAGAACGTCCCGGTCCAGACGCTGGCGCGCCTGCACCGCTTGCTCCCGGTGGTCCCGGTCTTCGGGCGTGCGGACTTCCCGCTGCAGCCGGTTTGGATTGAGGATGTGGCGCTCGTCGTGGCGCTGGCGGTGGAGCGGGAAGCGGCGGGGACCTTCGAGCTCGGCGGCCCGGAGGTCGTCACGTTCGCAGACTTCGTTCGGGCGATCGGCCGGGCGGTGGGGCACCCGCGCCCCCTCGTGCACGTTCCACTCGCCATGGTGCAGACCGCCGTGCGCTTCCTCGATCCACTCGGGCCCTGGGCGCCGATCACGAGCAGTCAGTTGCAGATGTTGACAGAAGGCACGGCCACGCCCGCCAACGCCATCACGCGGGTCTTTGGAGTCACACCGCTTTCCTTCGGGGAGGGATTGGCTCGCGTGTTCCAAAAAGACCAAACCCGGGGCTGAATGCTCCCCGGGTTTGGCGGTCGGGCGAAGTGGCCGTCACACTTCGGCCGCGACCCTTGTCTGCCGTCACCTACCCTACGGTCCATCCCCTCGGGACGTTGGCGCGCGATTTCGAATGGAACGGCGCGTGTCGAAGACCTGTAATCCCGCCTGTTTGTCCTCGCCCCGACCGTTCGGGCGTCGAAAATCGAGCGACGCCATCAGGTCGCGAGACGTGCCACCAAGAAACGCGGGCAGACCCGAGCGACATTGCTAAAGACGAGCGAGGGCCCCGTTCGTTAGTCCCCTAGGCCCCCGCGGCCCGGCCCGTCCTGTGGCGCGAAAGGCCCATTTCCTAGCAGGATTGCGCTCTAACGCAGCAGTCCGGAAAGCGGTATGTTGTGTCCCCAAAGCAGGTTGGCGCGTGGCATGCCGAATGCTGTTGTACTGGGCGTTCGGGACTCGCACCTAACGGAGCTTGTGATGCTGGAAGCCGTCGGTATGGACTTTCATGCCCTCCCCCACGCCGTGTTCCTTCATCGAGCGGCTGATCGGGGCAGCGCGGCGGCGGAGCGGGCGCAGGCGCGGTTGGCCCAAGGGGCCTTCCTCGTGCTTCGCCTCATCGACCTGTTGGGGCCCGACCACGAGCCTCGCGACCCCGAGGTCTTCAGGTACCAGTGGGGCGCGACGGAGCGGTTCTGCCGGGACCTAGCCGCTGGATCGACGGAGGGTTCCCACATCCACGGCCTCGCGACGAGCGCGAAGGACGCCGCGCGGCAGGGGACGCTAAGTCTGTTGACGCCCGGTTTGTTTGCCTACGCGTACTTCCTCGAAGATTCGTTACGACTCGAAGAATCGCTCGACGTCCTGTCCACGCTCCAAGCTCTGAAGGCAGCCCAGGCGAGCCACGCCGACCGTGTTGCGTTGCTGCTGCGCTCTGCGCGGGTGAATCGTAAACTCAACCGCTTCGATGACGCGGAAAAGATCTACGCCACGGCGGGCGAAGCCGCCCGCGCGGCTGGAGATCGCAATGCGGAGCTCTTGAGTCAGATCGGAGCGGCGAGCACGCTCCGCGCCCGCGGCAATCTCCCAGAGGCCGAGCGACGCCTAACCGAGATCCTCAGCGAAGCGAGGTTGGCAGGCGCCCGCGATGTGGAAGCGCGCGCGGAGCACGATCTCGCCGTAGTGCTGCAACACCGAGGGTCACCCGATAAGGCGCTCATCCATGCTTGGCGCGCGTTCGAGCTTTACGAAGAGGAACGATTCCGCATGCGGGCGCTGAACGACGTGGGGATCATGCTCCTCACGCTCGGAGACGCCGTCGGAGCCGAGCGCGCGCTGACCGCGGTCCTTCGTCGCGCACCGTTGCGAGAGATCATGCTGGACGCCACGATCGAACTCATGCACTGTGCTTCGTTCCAGCGCGACCGAATGGGATTCGAGCGCCACCGGAACCGGTGCGAAGAACTGAAGGCGGGGATGCCCCCCAATATCCTGGCCGACTATTGGCTCAAGGCCGGAATCGGGGATGCGCGGTTTGGCAACTTCCGTCGGGCGGGAACGTCGCTTGGCCACGCTTTGCGGATAGCGAACGAAGTCGGCCTGCACGCCGCAGCGTTCAAGATTGAGCGCATCAGGAATGGCCTGTCCGCCTGCGAACAGGCGGTGATGGACGACGTCAACGAACCTCATTCGGAGCTCGTCATCGACAGCGAGGACGTCCGGACCGTATCCGCTTCCGTTGCAGAGTTGGCGGCGGAGTCTGCCTAGGCGATCACACACCGACGGGGGATCGTCACCGATCCCCCGTCGGGAACAGAGCGTCGCCCAAGCTCAGCACCGGGCGACGGACTACGAGGGGTCAGCAGGTGTCGCTGCCAGCGGTGTCGCAGGCGCTGATATGCGGACCAGCCTGAACTTGCGGACTGGTGGGGTTGCTGGCGCACGCGGCGGCGCCGAACGCGAACGATGCAACCAACAGAACGACGAGGGCACGGACCCGACGGGACATAGAGCCTCCTGAAGGGACGGGTGAAGGGACGAACGCTGCTAGCCCAAGTGTGCGGGCAGAAGCGACCGTTGCGAAGGATGTTTTTGCGGCATCGAGGGGTGCTTTTGCGGCAAACACGGCACTTTGGGCGATACGATGCTCATTTTGGCGGCGGTTCCTGACATTCAGTTGCACAAGCTGCAGCGCGCGGCGGCCCCGCGTTTTACGCTCGCCCGCGCCTCAACTTGGGGCGAGGCCTTGGCGGTTATCCGCAGCCGACCCGTCGAACTCGCTGTGGTCGACCCGCTCCTCGCCGGGGCCGCGACCGTCCAGGAGATCGAGCGCTTGCGCGTACTCTTCCCGTCTTTGCCTCTGATCCTCTACACCAGCCTGTCCCCGGCAACCGCGTCGGTGCTGCTCGCGCTCGGCGAGCGCGGGATCCGGCACGTGGTCTTCGCCCGTTACGACGACCACCCGCTCCGATTGCAGGAAGTCTTGACGCAGGAAGAGGCCCGCGCGGCGTCTCGACTCCTCCTCGAGCGCCTGGCGGACGCGCTCGCTCCCCTGCCCAAGGAGTTGCGCTGGGTGCTCGAGGAATCCCTGCGGGCTCCGGAATCCGTTCAGACCGTGGGACAGGTAGCCGCTCGCGCTCGCGTCGACCGGCGCACGTGCGAGCGCTGGTTTACGCGGGTCGGACTTCCGAGCCCGCGCCACGTCCTCGCGGCTGCCCGGGTGCTGTATGCGCACCGGCTGCTGCAAGACCCGGGGTTCACGGTGGAGGATGTCGCCGAGCGGTTGGGTTACGCGCAGGTGAAGACGCTGCAGCAGCACGCGCGCACCTACCTCGGCTTGACGGCGGGCGAGATGCGTCTGTCGCTCACGCCCGAGCAGGCGCTCAGCCGCGTGGTGCAGCGGTTCTTCGGGTCCGAGCTCCTTCGCGCCTCGGCCGCTTCGTGAGCGCAGTCGACCGAGTCGTACTCGTCGTCGACGACGAGGCGCCGCTCCGCCGCGTCCTCGAGCGGTGCCTGCGACGCTCCGGCTACCGGGTGCTGAGCACGGGCAGCGGCGAGGATGCGTATTCTTTGCTCGACGCAGAGCACGTGGACGCGGCGCTACTCGACATTCGCCTCCCCACGATGTCGGGGCTCGAACTGTACGTCGCGCTCGCCCACCGCTGGCCGGGGCTCGAAGGGCGAATGGCTATCATGACGGGAGACGCGGAAGCCCAGGAAGTCCGGGCATGGCTCGCGGAACACCAGTGCACGGTGCTGCGGAAGCCGTTTAACCTGACGGAGATCGAGGCTTGGCTCGGCGGCCTGTGGGAAATCCGGGAGCAGGAAACGAGTAACGGTTGACCGTATGACCGGTGCTGCGCAGCACGACCCGCTGCACGTCCTCCGCGAGTACCGGAGTCTAGCCCCCTGGAACCTGCGTGATCTCGCCGCGCTCGTCGGCGCGATGCTCGAAGCGTCGGCGATCACACCCATCAATGCCGCGGCGCGCGCCCAGCCGAGCGAGCGTACCGTGCGCTTCTACGTCACCCGCGGGCTCGTGAGCCCGCCCGAGGGCCGGGGCACCGCCGCCACCTACTCCTACCGCCATCTGCTCCAGTTGCTGTGCATCAAGCTGCGGCAGATGGAAGGCGGCACGCTCGCGCAGATCACGAAGGAAATGCAGGATCAAACAGGCGACGTGCTCGAGCGGCGCGCCGCGCAGACGCTCGGCGCGTCGCTCCCGTTGCCTGACCGACTGCCGCTCCGCAGCCCGGGTGGTCCGCCCCGAGGCCGCTCCGGCCGCGCCCTGACCGCCTGGCTCGCGCGCGACGCCGGGCGAGACGCGGCGGAACCCACCACCTGGCGGCGCATCCCGCTCGGCCGGGGCATCGAGCTCCACGTCGACGCCGCCCACCCGCTCGCCCGGATCGGCCCGGGTGACGCCGTGGTCGCGGATGCCGTGCGGCAAACGATTTCGCGGATCCTCCCGCAGACAACCGGGTAGAGTCGCAGCCCGGGCACATCCTCACCGCACTACACAGGAGGCGCGATGTCTTGGATCCTGCTCATCGTGATCGCAGGGGCGGCGCTCTGGCTCGTCGGCGCCTATAACGGGCTCATCTCGCTCAAGAATCAGACGCTGAATGCGTTCAAACAGATCGACGTCCAGCTGAAGCGGCGCCACGACCTCATCCCGAACCTCGTCAGCGCGGTCCGGGGCGCGATGGATTTCGAGAAAGGCACGCTCGAGGCGGTGATCCAGGCGCGGAACCAGGCGGTCAAGGTGAACGCCGCCGGACCGGATGCGGTGAAGGAGATCAGCCAGGCCGAGAACGCGCTCTCCGGGGCCCTGTCGCGCCTGCTCGTCGTGGTCGAGCAGTATCCGCAGCTCAAGGCGACGGGCAACGTCGCGCAGCTTCAGGAGGAGCTCACGACGACCGAAAATAAGGTCGCGTTCGCGCGACAACTCTACAACGACACGGCCACCGCCTACAACACCAAACAGCAGCAATTTCCGACCTCGCTCCTCGCCGGTCTCGCGAAGGCCGCGCCCGCGGACTTGTGGGAGATCGAGGACCAGGCCGAACGGGCCGTGCCGCAAGTCGATCTGTCCCCGAAGCCCAAGGCATGAGCGAGGCGGCCGCCGGCAATCTGTTCGAGCAGCAACGCCTGAACCGGCGACGCACGGGGTGGCTCATCGCGGCCTTCGTGGCCTTTTTCGCCTGGCTCGGGTTCGGGGGCGATTACATCTACGCGCTCTCGACCGCGCACGCGCCGCCCGCAGCCCAGCACCACGTGTGGTGGTTCGGGATCGTGATGCTCGGGGTGGGGGCAGTCGTGGCTGCGTACGCCTACCGCACGGGACCCGAAAAAGTGCTGTGGGCGACCGACGCCACGGAGCTCGTCGACCCGACGGATGCACGGGAGCGGCAGCTCGTCGACGTGGTGGAGGAGATGGCGATCGCCGCCGGGATCGCGCGGCCGCGGATCTGGCTCGTGCCGGACGCGGACCCGAACGCCTTTGCCACGGGTACCGATCCCACCGACGCGCACATCGCCGTCACCCAGGGGCTCCTCGACCTCTGCAGCCGCGACGAGCTGCAAGCGGTGGTCGCGCACGAACTCGGCCACGTGAAGAATCTCGACGTGCGGCTCATGACGACCCTCGCGGCGTTGGTCGGCGCGATCGTCCTGGTGCGCGACGGCACGAGCCGGATGTTCTGGGGGAGTGGCCGCCGCGTGAGCAGCGGTCGCGACGAGCGCAAGAACGACGTGGGCCCACTCGTGGCCGTGCTCATCGCCCTGTGGATCCTGTCCTGGATCCTCGCGCCCATCGTCACCCAGCTCCTGGCGCTCGCCGTGAGCCGCCGGCGCGAGTACCTCGCCGATGCCATGGGCGCGCAGTTCACGCGCAACCCGCTCGCGCTCGCGAGCGCGCTCCAAAAGATCGATGCGGCGAGCCTACCCACCACGCACATCAAAGGCGGTGCGGCCCACATGTGCATTGCCGACCCGCTCGGCCGGCGGCTCACGGAGCACGAGGGGGTGTTCGCCGACGCGCTGGCCACGCATCCGCCGATGGCCAAACGCATCGCGATCTTGCAGGGGATGGGCTACGTGCAGTTGAAAGACGAGAAGAATCCCGTTTCCTGACGGGCCACGGATCGAACGAGGGTGGGGAAAGCCAAAGCCCCCGGGACGGCGCGATAGGCCGCCCGGGGGCTCTGCATACCGGCTACCCGGAGCCGGGGGATTGCTCCCACCGTTCTTCATCCTGCCACCGCCGGTTGACTGATCCGTCGCTCGGTAGGGTGAACAGGAGCTCCGGCTTCCATCCCCAAGCAGCCTGGCCGGGCCGCAAGGTTCGCCAGTATGGGTGCTACGGGTCAGATCGGGTCGCGGACCGACCTTCCGCACTGCACGCCGAGGCACCACGTCGGCGTGGAAGAGGCACGCGACTGGCCCCTTCTATCCAAGCCGGAGAGCTGCTCCCGGATCGCCGGCCGCCTGAGCCCTTGTTTGCATCGGCGGCCTCCCCGGAATTTCCGCTCGGACTCGCCTTGAAGGCGTGGTTGGCACTCGGAGGTCCCAACCCTTCCCCGCAAAGCGCGTGGGGTCAATATAGGGTTCGGGGAAAAGCGCGCAAGTGCCGATGTTTCTTCGGGTTAGCTCACTTCGATGTGCATCCCGTGTGGACTCTAAACCCCGCGTCACCTATGCCTTGCGTCAGCCGTCCACACGATGTGGACTTGTTGATCCACAACCCCACAATCCCGTCAACGCGGATTCAGCCTTCGAGACCGACCTCGTGATACGGGTACGGCTCGTCGGGGTGGGGGGGCAGGAACAAGTACCCGGCGCCCGCGGCGGAGAACCAGCCCGCGAGCAACTGCGTCGACGGACTCTCCAGCGGCTCGCTGAAGAGCGCGCGCAGCCAGCGCCGGATGTGGCGCAGGTCGGGCGCGCGACGGCCGAGCATCGCGATGACCGCGCTCCGTCCGTGCGTGGCGCGCAGGAAGTGCGCGACCGCGTGCGCGCGCTCCGCGAAGACGTACGCTCGCACGCCGGGCTGATCATACAGGAGCGTGCCTTCGTACGGATCGGCCGGCGGTGCGTCCATGCGCGGGCCGAAGTAGATATAGACGCGCTGATCGTCCTCGCGTCGCTCAACCACGGTGGCGGCCGCGTCCGACCCGAGACGGGCGGCGTGCATGAGATCGTCGTCCGTGAGAATGCCCACGGCGGCGGTCCACTCCAGGGCCGCGAGCCCCTGATCGAGCGGGCACCCGACGCTGTCATCGTAGGCGAGGAGCCTCGGCGCTTCGCCCGCGCGCAAAAAGAAGTGCGCGAGGGCGTCCGCGCGATCTTCGAACGTGCGGGTCTGGCGCGAGGTTGCGGGGACGGTCATTGTCGGATTATAACGCGGGGCGGAACTCGCTGACAGAGGAGCGGCCGATGCGGAGCGTGGTGTTAGCGTTGGCGCTGTTCGCCGCTGCGGCGGCTGCGCAACAACCGACCACGGCCGCGCATCCCGATTCCGCGCGCGCCGAGTCGTCCCTCGCACCGACGGCCGGGCCGTCTCTGCCGCCCGTCGCCTCGCCCACGCCGGCTGCCCCCATGCTGCCGCCAGCCATTCCCGCTGCAGGCGCTGCGGGCGCCCCGCAATCTCCCGCGCCGCTCCCGCCTCAGCCCACTCCCGCGCAACTGCGCTTTCAGCAGGGGCTGCGCACGGTGGGCCGCGGCGTCGCCCAGCTGCGAGATGGGCTCACGCGCGTCGAGAACACCGGACACGATTCCGTCCGCGTCACGCAGGCCAAGCGGCGGTTGGGTGGCCTCTGCGGGACGGCGCGGTTGTTCCTGCAGAGCGGCCGTGGCCGGCTGGACCGCGGCGCTTACGAGGACTCACCCAGGCTTTGGGCCGAGCTCCTCATCGCTCAGATCGACACCCTGCTTCGCATCGCGCCCGTCTGCGAGACGAACGCCACACGCGACCCTGGGAGCGTGGCCGCAGCCCTGGAAGTCGGCCTTATGGAGTACGACACGGCCCTGCGGGACTTCCGCCTCGCCCTCTCGACCCCTCCGCCCGACCCGCCCGCGCCACCGCCGAAGTAGAGCGAATGGAACTGTCGCGTTACTAGCTGCATAGTGTCGCCATGTCGTGGCGGCGATCGGCGGACAGTCCCGCCCGCGCAACCGCCGGACGGGTGACCGTTTAGGCGCCGTGACTCTATTGACAGCCCACTTGCGGCGTTCTACTTTAGCCGCGGTTCAAGCAATACGTGGCACCGTCAACGGTTTGTCTGCGCACCGCGAGGACCACATTGGCCTCGCGGTTCTTGTTTGAGCCCGTCTCTGGTCGCGGTGGCCAGGGTCGCTCTTTTTCGGGGCTGCGCCCCTCAGTACAGAGGTCTGAACAGTATGGCTAAGGGTAAGGTGAAGTGGTTCAACGACGCGAAGGGCTTTGGCTTTATCGCGCAGGAGTCTGGTCCGGACGTCTTCGTCCACTTCACGGCGATCCAGGCCGAGGGCTTCCGCAGCCTCGCCGAGGGCGACACGGTGGAGTTCGAAGTGGCTCAGGGTCCGAAGGGCTTGCAAGCGCAAAACGTTCGCAAGGTCTGACGAGTCCTGACCGACCGTTGGAGAGGGCCCGGGGCAACCCGGGCCCTCTGCCTTTGGGGGCCGTATATTACCGGGGCATGGTGTATCGCGCCGCGTGGGTTCCCGCCCTCCTCGCTCTCGCCGCCACTGGCCGAGCGGGCCCGTCCGACTACCGCGGGTTCGCACCGGGCATGGAGTATCGTGACTTTGCCGCCCGCGCGCGCGCGCTATCGGCGCCCGACGCGCTTCGCTGCAACACCTCGAGCAACACGGCCGAGCTCATGGAGTGCGGCGCGATGATCGCCGATCCCTCGGACGGCGCGCACTTCTATCTCAGCGCGTACGTGATCAAGGGTCTCGTCGCCATGGTGTCCTTCGGCGACTCCGGCGACGTGAACCTCGTGGCCCACGCGCAGCGGGACTTGGAGCGCCGGTTCGGGCCCGCCCACGTGCGTCGGCCGGGAAGCTGGGAGTGGCGAGTAGGACGCCGCGTGACGCGCCTCACGTGGGTGGGGCGAGGCCCGGCGCGCTGGATCTACGTGAATCTCTCCGACTACGACCTGGTCGACGGCATTTCCCGCTTCGTGAAGCGCGCCAAGGCCTAAGCCGGTCCGTCCCTAATACGTCAGAATCACGGCGCCGCTCCGCGGCGCCACCCGATCGGCGAACCCGTTTTGGTCGACGTGATCGCCGAGGTAGGGGTGTGCCGTGTTGTAGGCCGCGACCGCAGAGTTCGCGAACAACCGGTAGTAGCCGACGTGCGTACGGACGGCCCCCCGCGGCACGACGCATTGGCACCGAACCGCGGCCGCGGTGCCGGGATTCACCTCGACGGTCAACTCGGTCGCGGTCGTGTTCGTGACGAGCGGCGCGAAGAAGCGCTGTCCGTTCGCGTCGGCCGTGATGCGGATGACGCGCCGGCCGAGGACCCGGTGCGGACTTGGTAGCGCTCCGTCCAACAGTTCACCGATCGGCGGATTCCCCGGCCGCACGAGCCGCCAGCTGAGGTCGTCCAATCGCGCGGCCCGGAGCCGGACCGTGACCTCGGGCGCGATGGTATCGAACGGCACGCCGTCGCGCAGCAGCTCCACGGGTTCAACAAGCGCGTTGTGCATCCACACGACGGACCCGCCGAAATAGCCCTGGCGGACGCCGTATCCCAGCGCCCCCAGCACAAGAACGCCCGCGACCGCATAGACCGGCCACGGGACTCGGCGCCGCGCCCCATCCGACCCCCGCACCTGGCGCTGCACGCTCGCCGCTCCGACAAGCTGGGTCGAGCCCGACGTGCGGCCGGCCTTGAGCGCCTTGAGCACGTCGTCGGCCGTCTGGAAACGATCTTCCGGCTTCTTCGCGAGACAGCGCACGATCACGTTCGACAGCCAGCGGGGGATCTTCGTGTCGACGTCACTCGCCACGGGAATGGGGTCGGCGAGGTGCTTGCCGACGATCTCCGCACTCGACTTGCCGTCGTAGGGCGGAGTGCCGGTCACCATCTGAAAGAGCATGGCGCCGAACGCGTAGAGGTCGGTGCGGCCGTCCAGGTCGGCCTGGCCGAGCGCCTGCTCCGGGCTCATGTACTGGACGGTGCCTACCGTGAAGCCCGTGGCGGTCTTGGCCCCCCCGGCGTTCGGGTCGAGCAGCTTTGCGATGCCGAAGTCGACGAGGAGCGCTCGCCCGGTCTTCGGCTCGAGCATCACGTTGTCAGGCTTGATGTCGCGGTGCACGAGGCCCTGGCTGTGCGCATGCGCCAGCGCCTGGAGAATGGGCTCGGCGACGGCGAGCGCCTCGTCTGCGGTATACACGCCGCGCCGCCTGAGCGCGTCGGCCAGGGACTCGCCCTCGACGAAGGGCATGACGTAGTACACGAGCCCTTCCCCGTCGCCCGCGAAGTGGATCGGCAGGATCGCCGGGTGCTGCAGCCGGGCCAGGGCCTTCGCTTCCTGGCGGAACCGGGCGAGCATGCCCGGGGTCCAGGCGATCTCCGGATGCAGGACCTTGCAGGCGAGGCGGCGGTCCAAGTCCACGTCCCAGAGCTCGTAGACCTCCGCGAATCCACCGCGGCCGACGAGCCGCTTGACCTGATACTTGGCGCCGAGGGCGCGGGCGAGCCGCGCGGCCGTGGGCTCGGCCAGCGGCGGGGCCGCGCTCGTGAGCGACCGTTCGCTCGATACGACGGTGGGTGAGGGGCTGCCGCAGTTAGCGCAAAAGGCCGCGCCCGGCGGGAGCGCGGCCTGGCATGCGGGACAACTGACGGGGGTCACGGCCACAAGATTCACTTCCCCCGGCGCGGGGGTCAACGCCGGGTTAGATGACGGTCACGGGGACGAGTCGATTGCGCTCGCGGTCAAGGCGCCGCTCGGCGGCGTCGACCGCCGCCCGCGCACTCGGGGATGCCGGGTCGGGGTACTTTACGCTCGGCGCGATGCGGCCGGTCACCTTACGGATAGCCACCAGAGCGCGCGTGACCTCGCAGCGGCG
Source organism: Gemmatimonadales bacterium (assembly GCA_035604455.1). GTDB lineage: Bacteria > Gemmatimonadota > Gemmatimonadetes > Gemmatimonadales > GWC2-71-9 > AG25. The sequence goes on along the minus strand of DATNIM010000026.1, from coordinate 26,271 downwards.
CGGATCGCGGTGGGTGTGCCCGGCAATGAGGAGGCTCTCGAGCAAGGGCAGGCTCGCAGGGTCGGCGAGCACCGTGAGCGACGCCAGAATCTTTGGCGCGAAAAAGGACCGGCACAGCTCGTCGCCGCGGATGCGGTCGAACAGATCGAGCAGGAGATCGGTATGGCCGGGGTAGTAGCGTGCCGCTTCCGCGGCGAGTGCCACGAAAGCGTAGTGGCCGTCGGGAGCGCGGAGGTAGCGTTCGAACAAAGGCCACGCATTAGGTGGATGACGTTCGGCCAGCGCGAGCAACGCGTAGTAACGCCGGGCGAGCGGGGCTCGAGTGTCGGTCGCGACGGTGTGCAGTCCGGCCTGTCCCCAGCGTGCGCCCGTCAATGCCACTGCCGTCGCGTGTTGCCAGCGCTCGAGCTCTGGAACCCGAAACGTCACAAAGTGGGGATCGACAAGCCCGCGAGTCCGCTCGAGGAGGGCGAGCAGGCGCTGGTCGACCACCGCCAGCACGTGCGCAGTCGAAGCGGTCGCCGCTGCCCGGGCTCGGTCGAGGGCGTCCCAGGCGAAGACGTCCAGATGCTCTGCCGTCCAGCTCGCCTCAAGGGTTCGCGCGTCGGGGGCCGCGAGCAGGGGGTCCAGCGCGCCCGCGAACCGGTACAACGACTCAAGGATGTCCAAGAATGGGAAGTTATTCGCCAGCCCGACGTCCGGGAGAGGGCCCCCGGTCGGCTTGCCGCCTCGCACTTGTCCACACGGATATGGAAAACTAGGTGGAAAGAGCTCGGAGGCCCGGTATTCTGGCCTTTGCAAGCCCTTGGGCGTCTGTGGGTTAGCCACCTGGCCGATGTTGCAAATCCCGGGGCTCGGATTTAACCTTGCCCACAACCAAACCCGCCGTGCGCCAACTCCTCCCTCTCCTTGCCGTCGCGCTGTCGCTGGCGGCCTGCTCGCCTGCGACCGACCCTGTGACGATCGCCGTCGCGGGGCCGCTTTCGGACCTGCGGGGGCGCGCGATGCGACAGGGCGCCGAACTCGCACGCGACGAGATCAACGCGCGCGGGGGCGTGCGCGGCCGGCCCATCGAACTCCGCTTTGCCGATGACAGCGCCGACCCGGACGTGGCGGCGCGCGTGGCCCAGCGGATCGCCGACGACCCACACGTGCTCGCGGTCGTGGGGCACCTCACGTCCAGTGCGTCGGTCGTGGCGGGCCAGATTTACGGCGCCGGGCCCGACCCGGTGGTCATGCTCGCGCCGGCCACGTCGAGCGCCGACTTGAGCGCGCTGACCCCTTGGGCGTTTCGCCTCTGTCCTACGGACTCAAGTTACGGTACCTCACTCGCTCGCTTCGCGCGTCATGCCCTTGGGGCGCGGCGGGCGGCCATCATCTTTCTCGCGACCGAGTACGGCCGCGGCATCCGTACGGCCTTCGCCACGGACTTCGCCCGGCTGGGCGGCACGGTCGTCGAAGCCGATCCATACGTTCCCGAGTTGGCCTCGGTCGAACCCTATCTCCAGCGCATGCGACGGGCCGGCATCGACGTCCTGCTCCTCGCGACCGAGCAGGGCGGGGCGGAACTCGCCCTCCGCCAAATCCGCACGGTCGGCCTGCGGGCGCCGGTGCTCGGGGGGGATGCCCTTGCGGGCCTCGAGGAACAGGGGACCCTGGCCGAGGGGCTGCACGTGTCGACGGCCTACTTGCCGGACGAGCCGAGCGAGCTCAACGCGGCGTTCGTCGCGGCCTACGCCCGGACGTTTCCCGCGCAGCGCCCCGACGCTCGCGCAGCCGGAGCCTACGATGCCGTGACCGTGCTCGCTGACGCCATGGCGAGCGCGGGCCCAAGCCGCGCGTCGATACGCCGGTACCTCTCGGACCTCGGTCAGCGCCTCCCGGCTGTGGCCGGCGTGATGGGCCCCATCGCGTTCGACTCGGCAGGCAACAGCCCGGCGCGGCGGGTGGTGATTGGCACCGTGCGCGGCGGCCGACTCGTGTTGGAGACGGGCCCGTGATCCGCGTCGACACGATCCGTATCCGAATCCTCGGGGGTCTCTCGGCCCTCGCGGTGATCGTGCTCTGCATGGCCGTGTTCAGCGGCTATGCGCTGCGGACGGTGCGGCGCCTGGAAGGGACCGAGCTCGAGAACGTGCGTCACGCCGCGGAGGTGAGCAACGGCATCGTGGCGAGCGTGTTCGAGGAGATCAACGCTGCCCAGGGGTACCTTGGAGCGCCGAGCGCGGCCGCGCGCGGGGAGTTCGCCGACGCGGCGGACCGCAGCTTCGGGTTCTCGCGCGAGCTCGCCCGGCTGCCTGGGCTCACCTTGGAGGAGCGCCTCGCCGTGAACCGCATCCGGGACCTCGAGGCGTCGATCGAAGTGGGCTACGCGGTCGCCCACGCGTTCAAGGATATCGGGCGTGAGGACCGAGCTCGAGCCTCGGCCGCCGCCGTCATTGGCCCGGCGGACTCGCTCACGCACCTGGTGCGAACGACGGCGGAGGAGCTCGCGTTGAGTGCCCGGCGCGCCGAGCAGGACCTCACCGTCGTGATCGCGCGTTGGCAGGCCTATCTGTACCTGGGGCTTGGCGTCGCCGTTGTACTCACCGTACTCGCCGCCTACTCGGTGCTCCAGGCGGTCGAGCGGCCGCTCGGGCGCATCGTCCTAGCCGCCGAGCGATTCGGGGGCGGGGACTTGCGGCCGGTCACGGTCGGGCGCATGCCCCAGGAAATGCACGTGCTCGCCCAGGCCATGCGGACCATGGGCGAGCGTCTGCGCGGCATCGTGGGCAACGTGGTTGGCGACGCGGACCGGATCGCCGCCTCGGCGAGCGATCTCTCAGCCGTGAGCGAGGAGCTCGCTGCGTCCGCGGGCGAGGTGGCGAGCTCGATGGTGGACATGGCCGCGGGGGCCGATCGCCAGCGCACGAGCCTCGAGGAAATCGGGGGCGGCCTCACCACCCTCGGCGAGGCCGCGGCCGCCATGGCGGACGCGGCCGCCCGGGTCGCTGCGCTGGCCGAGGGAATCCGCTCCGTCGCCGCCCGGCACCAGGGCGCCGTCGCCACGGCGTCCGGCGTGTTGCTCGGGATCCGCGAGGTCGTCCAAACCACGTCGCATCAAGTCTCCGAACTCGCCGCCCAGACGGCGGCGGTCGACGACTTCGTCGAGCTGATCCGGCGGATCTCCTCCCAAACGAACCTCCTCGCTCTCAACGCCGCGATCGAGGCGGCGCGGGCGGGCGAACACGGCCGGGGCTTTGCGGTGGTGGCCGAGGAAGTGCGGCAGCTCGCGGACGAATCCGCTCGCGCGGCGGCCGACGTCACGCACACCACGAACACCATCCGGGAACAGGTGGATGATGTGACGGCCACGATGGCGGCCGGCACGGCGAAGGTCCGCGGCATCGAGGATGTGGCGGGAGGCGCAGCTCAGGGGCTCGCGGAGATCGCCGCCGCGGTGACTCAGGTCGAGCAGGCGGCGGCGCAGGTCGCCGAGACGGCGCGCCGCAACCGGGAGCTCACCGAGCGCCTCGGCGCCCGGGCGCGGGACGTGGCGACCCAAGCCGTGGCCCATGCGGCGAGCGCAGAGGAGGTCACGGCCGCCGCCCAGGAGCAAGGAGCGTCCACCGAGCAGATGGCCGCGACCACGGGCGAACTCCTACAGGCGGCCGAGCGCCTGCGGGGCATGGTGCAGGGGTTTCGGGTGGAGTGACGCGCTACTGAGCGGTGATGCTGAACCCCGTCGACGTGGTGAAGTTGGTAGCACTCGCCGTAATCATCGCCGGACCCGCGGCGACACCCGTGGCCATGAAGTACACGTAGGACTGCCCAGCCGGTATCGTCACGCTGACCGGCACGGAGACGTAGCTCGGATTGGTCGAGTTCAAGGTGACGGTCACCGGCACCCCCACCGTGAACGGCAGGTAGAGTTCGAGCTGGACGGTGTTGCCGACCGATACCGTCGACGACCCGGTCAGGGAGAGCTGGCCCCCCGGGATGACGCTTACCACGGTCGTGTCATACTTGTAGTTCGGCGTCTCGTAGATGACGTCCGCACTCCCCGCGGAGAGGCCCGTGAGGTAGTAGTAGGTGGAAGCCCCGCGGGCCGGAATCGTCTTCGTCACAGAGTCCCCGACCACGACCGACGCCTGCGTCGAGCTGTCCTTGATCACGAGCGGCGCGCCCACGATGCGGTTCGAGTTCGTCTGGTCTTCCGTGTAGACGTAGACCGCTTGCTCTTGACCCACGTACAGCGGCAACGTCTTCGTAGTGGTCAAGAGTCGCGGCGCACCGATGGACATGGATGTGGTGGCCGAGTTGTACCCGGCGGCCCGCGCGATCAGGTTCGCCGAGCCCTGGTTCTGCCCGTCGATCTCGATCCCGTTGCTTGAATACCCGTTCGCCGGGATGATCACCGAGTCCGTTTGGGTCGAGCACTGGCTCACTCCGCTGGCGCAGAGCGTAAACACCTGGCTCGCCGGTGCCGCCGAGCTGTCGCTGCGGGCAAAGTAAACGACGAGCGGGCTCGTTACCGCGTTCGCCACATAGACGTACTCGCCCTGGAAGATCTGACCCTGGCCCGCGGTCGCAGTGGCGTACGATAGCGAGAGCGACGGGCCCGTCACAGTAACCAGCTCCGTCGAGTCGCCGTGGATGGCTGGCGCGCTGATGCGGACGCGGGCCGTGCCGCTGCCCACGTACTTCACGCGATAGTAGGCGTAGTACTGGGTCGTCGGGATGGTCGAGGTGCCGAGATCCGTGCCGGTCAAGGTCCCGGCCGAGTCGATCTGGATCACGGTGCTGTCGCTCGACTGGATCGTGAACGTGAGAGGGTTCACGGGAGCCTGGTAATAGCCGTTGCGCGCGGCGATGTAGACGTACGCGAGTTCCGGCGGTTCTGTCGTGAGGTGACTCGCCCCCAGCCGGCCCGCTTCCAAGGTGTCGGGCACGACCGAGTCCTTCGCCTTCGCGGTCACGAAGCCCGTCAGGGTCGCCTGCAGCGAGTCGCCGCCCGTCGAATCGAGCCCGACGATCGTGAAGTACGAGCTCGTCGTTGCGCCCTTGGGAATGAGCACCGACGGCCCGCTCAGCGAATCCTTCGCCGGCGTGAAGCGCTGGATCGCCACGGTGAGCGAATTGGGCGCCGCCGCGGGCAGGTAGACGTAGCTGTTCGCAAGTTGCAGCCCGTCGCCGACGCGCCCGTTGCCGGGATACCCCAATGCGAACGTGAGCGGCGTCAGGTTCAGGTGAATCTCTGCCGTCGAGTCGCCCGTCGAGCCCAGGGCCGCCGTGTAGACCCTCGCACTGTCCGAGACGGGCGTCGCGAGCACGCGCAGGCTGTCCGGGGATGTGAAGTACCCGTTAGTCGGAATGGTCACGGCGAGCGAGTCGAGACTCATGAGGTCGGTATTCGAGACCCGCATCGTTACCGAGAGCGGCTTGACGAGGGGCCGCGACTGCCCGTCCACCGAGTCCACGACGATCGCCGTAACGTACTGCCCGGCCGAGATCGTGTAGAGCGTCGTCGGGTAGGTGTACGGACGCACGTGAATCTGATCCGCCGTCCAGACGACCGGCGTCGCCGAGAACACGTACCCTGTCGCCCGGGTGACCGACATCGAGTCGGTGCGGGCCGTATCGCCGGTCACCGTGTCGCCAATCGCGTTGAAATAGCCGACCGTCGATCCCTGCGGGATCATAACCGAGTCGGGTCCCGTGATCACCTGCTTCTGCGAGTGTCGGAACACCACCCAGAAGTTGCTGGGCTGCGCATAGGGAATCTGGACATAGCCCGCGTTCTGGAACACGGTGCCCAAGGCGATGCGGGCGTCGTAGGGGTAGCCCACGGAGAACGTGAGCGTTGGCTTCGTGGTGTAGACCTTGAAGGAGTCCGGCGAATATCCCGGCGCGCTCCCCACGATCCACGACGAATCACCACCGTCCCCCGCGATCGCTCTCAGCGTGTTGGCCGATATGGCCGTGGTGCCCGGCGGCACCACCAGGGTGGTCGGCGTGTCGATGGCGACGGCCGCCGTATTCCGGGACACGATCGTGACCGGTACGCTGGCCGTCACCTGGTGCGTCTGGCCCGTCGAGTCCGCCGTATAGGCGATAACGGACCCGTCGGACGGGTCGCCGGCGATGATGCTCGTGCCCCCGCTTACGATGAGCTCGGGCGTGGTGAACGTATACGGCAGCTTGGTCGACACCCACCCGGGCGCCGAGATGGTCAGGGTGTCGTAACCCTTGGCCACGGCACTCACGGTCAGGTACGTGCTCGTGCCGCTCGTCGGGATCGTGTCGAGCGCCTTCGTGGTCCCGATCGCCGACGACATCGCAGCCGACAGGACGAGGGGGTGGTCCATGGCGTACGTGATGTACGCGTAGGGCTGGATGTACTGTCCGACGCCGACGAGCCCGGTCCCCGGATAGGGCTGCGAGAGCTTGAGGCTATCGGACGCCACATACACGTAGGAGAACTTCCCGATATAGCCGCCCGAGGTCGGCACGACGCTGTCATAGGGCGACACCGGGTTGAGGCCCGTGATCGTGATGTTCGCAGACAGCTGCCCCGCGGGAATTACCGCCGGGGACGGCGTGACGGACGAGCTGCCCGGCCGGCCGTACACGAACGTGATGCCGAGCCCGCCGGCCGGGGCCGGATCGGAGAGCCAGACCTGCGCGCTGTGGGTCTGGTTCTGGTTCACGTAGAAGTACTGCTGCTGACAGCAGGGGCTTGCGGTCTCGCGGAACGTGATCGTCGAGACGACGCCGACGATCATCGTGCGTGAGGCGTAGCCCAACCCCGACACATCCGTCGCGGTCAGGACGACGCGTCCCGCCTTGAGACCGTAGATCGTGACCGAGGTGTTCGAGGCGCCGACCCCGATGGTCACCTGGTTCGGGCTCGCCTTGGCGATCGTCGTGTCGCTCGACGTGATGGAGATATTCAGTGCCGGCGTGCCGATTGGCGGAGGCAGAGTCACGATCAACGGGATCCCGGCGTTGCCGCCGTTCCCGATCGACGTCGAGTCAAACCCCCACAGGATCTGCTTCGGCGGCGCCGTCACGACGGAGATGCGGGTCGAGTCTTTGAGCCCGTTCAGGGAGTCGACTGCGTAGGTGGCGCCGAGCGCCACGCCCGTGACGCCACCGCTCGCGCTGACCGTCGCCATCGCCACGCTCCGGCTTGCCCAACCGAGGACCGCACCGGGGATCGCGTAGCTGTTGCTGTCTTCCGGCACCCCCACGATCTGGCCCTGTCCGCCGACGCCGACCTCGATACTGTCGGGCGGCGCGTTCACGATCTTCGCCAGCACCTGCTGGACGACGACCGTCGCCGAGCCGCGCACGAGGGAATCGCTCGTCGCGACCGAGTCCTTGGCCTGGATGATCGCGGTGTTCGCAGGGGACACACCGCCCGCACCGATGATCTTCACATGGCCCGTCACGGAGTTCACCGTGGCGATCGACGACACCGAGAGGTAGCGGATGTTGAGGCCCGTCGTGATCGGCGCGCCGAAGTTGTCGGTCGCGGTGGTGCTGAGGACGAGCGAGTCCCCGACGGTCCGGACCGTGTCTGCGAGCGGCGTGATCGCGAGCGTCCGCAGCGCGCGGACGTAGAGGCGCGCGGTGTCCGAGATGCCGCCCGCCGTGGCGATGACCTTTGTCGAGTCGCCCGCCAGCGCCGTGGCCAAACCCGCGTTCGTCACGCTCGCCACGGTCGTGTTGACGACGGTCCAACCGAAGGTCGTGCTCACCGGGTTGCCGACGGGGTCCTTCGCGACGGCGGTGTACTGGAGCGTAAGGCCGTTCAGGAGCGTGTCGATCTTCGGACTGATTGTTACCGTCTTGATCGAGCCCGCGATCCCGGTCTCGGTGAACGTGATGGGCGAGCCGGTGAGTCCTGTGACCGTGGCCTGCACGCTGAGCCCGCCCGCTTGGGTCGGCGTCACAGGCATCGTCGCAAGCCCGGTCGAGTCGGACAGCGAGAACCCCGCAGGGAGCGTTCCCACACCCGCCGTGATGGCCCACTTCACCGTGTCGCCCTTGAACCCGCCTCCCAGGGCGTCGACCACGCGGATGCCGAGCGCGACCGGGAGGGCCGCATTGATGACGCTCGTCTGCGAGTCGCCGGCCACCTTCACGATCTTCACCGCCGGCGGCACGATGTGCACAAACGTCGAGTCTTTGAGCTTGGTCGGCGTCGTGGCGACGACCCAGAGACTCTCGCGAACGGTCGGTTTGCCCGTGAGGTTGCCCGTGAAGGGCGTTGGGTAGCTGACGCTCGCGGCCGTCGTGTCGCTCACGCGATAGCCCACGGGCACGCCGGCGATCGCCTTCCCGCTTGAGTCATACACGGTGGCGTGGAGCGCGAAGGGCGTCCCACCCACCGCCGTCGTATCGACCGGCGCCATCGACACTCGGGCGGCGTTCGCCCCCGGGCCGACGTACTGCACGGCGAGGGTGGACGCCACGTTCCCAGGTCCCTCCGACAGCTGAATCGTCGAGGTCCCCGTGTACCACGTGACCCCGCCGCCGTACGCGCGGACGACGAGCGTGAAGGTTTCGGGGCTCTGATCGAGGGGGACCGTGAGGGGGACGACCACCGAGTCGCCCTTCATCGTGTCGGGGCTGAACCCGATGATCTTTTCGTACGCCAAGACGGAGTCGGCGCCGTAGAACCTGATGTCGAGGCTGTCAAACGGGACGGGCGGCAGACCCGACCCCACGGGCTGGGCGAGCGCTGCCAAGTTGAGTCCGGCCCGCACGAGGAGATGCGGCCCGGTGAGGGTCCTGTCGACGCAGGTGCTGACTACGAGGGCCAGCGCGAAGCTGGCCCCGACCTTAAGGATCCGACGCACGGCACCCGTCAGCGGCGAGGCTTCTTGACCTTGGACTTCCCTGGAGCCGCTTTGGTCTTGGCGCCGCGCCCCGCCTTGCGCTTCGCCTTCAACGCGGCCTGCACATCAGCCAGCACTCGGTCGCCCTCGTCGGGGCCGACGAGGCCCCGCCGCACGGCGTACCGGATCAACTCTTCGGCGTCCTCCACTGAGAACTCCCCCACGCCAGCCGCCGCGCGGATCGCCCGAACGAGGGCGTCCGCCACAGGGCTGCGTAACACACTGGCGATTCCGGGGAGGGCCTCAAGCAGTGAGGAGATCTGCGACCCGCCGAGCTCGGCTGGCATCGAACGCGCTGCTCCGACGCTGAAGGTCGCGCCAAGCTACCACCGGCCCCGTGGGGCGTCAAGGATTGCGACAATGGACTCATCTCCAAGTGCCGCTATGCATTGGACTACTGCCCCATCCGCAAAAAGAAGGACCCCTGGAACCCCGTGAAGTCCGCCCGCCCGCTGATCGGGTCGTAGATCCAACCCGTGTCGTACCGCCCGACAACCGTGAGCGACAGCCGATCGGTGAGCCCCATGCGCAGCGTCACCCCACCCGAACCCATCCGGCCGTTCAGGTAGTTGGCCACGTCCGACTCGCGATACCCGGCCATCGGTTCCACTTGGAAACGCGGACCCACGGGCCAGGTGAGCCGCAGTTCTCCATTCACAACGTTCTCCTTCGTCCCCAAAATCGACCCCGAAGTGTCCGATCCCGCCACGCGGTAGAGATCCCAGGCCGATGCCGTGAGCGTGCACCGGCCGATCACGCGGAGGAACGTGGCGTCGCCGATCAAGCGTGTCCCGGGCGCATACGACCCTTGGGACACAAACTGGTTCGTGCCGGTGTAGTCGTCGCTCGAGAACGTGCTCACCGTGAACCCGAGCAGGAACCGTGCTCGCTCGCCGAGGAGCCGATCGACGCCCGCCCGCACGCGCCCCTCAACGCCCGGTTTGTAGGACAGCGTGTCGTCGTCCGAGAAGGGCTGATAGCTCGCGAGGTAGCGTACGCTCCCCGAAATCCCCACATCCCACGACCCCGCGCGCGCGGCATAGGCGAGCCCGGTCGTCACCCCGAACGACGTGCCGGGATTGGGGACCGGGAACGAGAGGTAATTAGATCCGACCGCTCCCACGACGTTGAACTCGGTCGACGGCACCGAGTGCTGCCCGGTGGGCAGGTTGAACGACACCGAGCCCACGAACCGGTCCGGGCTCAACGTGTACAGCAGGCGCAATTGGGTGTCGGTCAGGCCGGACAATGTTTCCACGGTCCCGTCATAGGCCTCGAAGCGCTGGGACGCGTAGTTCGTGGTGACGTCGAAGGAGAGCGGGCCTGAGAGCGGAACGACAGCGACGATCGGCACGTGCCACTGCGAGACGAGTTTGGTATTGATACCGGGGTCGAAGTTATAGACCTGCGCCTCAAACCCGGTCAGGCCGGCGAAGCTCGGGTACAGTCCCACACCCTGGGCCGCGAGCGGGCCGGCGGCACTAGAGAGGACGAGGAGAACTCGGGCGATCCGCAGCATGCGTCTACGGGAGCTTGAGGATCAACGTGACCGACGCGTCGATCGCCGTGCGCGCCGGTCCATCGGTGAGCGTGCCTTCAGCGATCCGGTTAGGATCGGCCGAGGGCAAGCCGAGTCCGGCCGTGGTCGCCACGGAGCTCAAAACACCCGCGCCGCTCGGCACAGCGGCGTTGATGGCGGTGCCGAGCGTACCCGACGTGCTGGCGCCGGTCGAGGCGCTCGCGGCCGCTGCCAAGCTCGTCGCAGGCGTCACGCTCGCCGCCTGCGCGGCCCGCGCCGAGGCAGCTTGCTGGACGGCCTGCGTGAAGGTCGGGTCCCGTTCGGCCGCCGCATTGAACGCCGCGGCGGCGCCGGTGAAATCGCCGTCATCGTCCGCTTCCAGACCGCGGCTGTACAACAGGAACGCCACCATGTCCTTGGTCGGCCGCTCACTGATCGCGACCCGCTCGGCCGGCGTGAGTGTGATCCCGAGCCGCGAGAGGAGCTGCAGGACGACCATCTTCTCGAGGTTAAAGAGCGCCTGAAGCTTGTCCGAGCCCGACCCCGACGCTGCCACCTGGGCGTCCGCGGCGCGCACGACCGTGGCGTCGAGCCGCACCTGGGATGAGGCGTCGGTTGTGAACTGCCCTTGGACGACTTCCGCTGCGCGCAACAGGCGCCCTGAGCGAGCGCCGGTCGCCAGATCAACTCGTCCCTGGGAGCTCAGGTGGAGCTCGTCCAGCAAGGCTTGGAGGCGTGCGCGCTCGAGCACCTTGAGCTCGCGCACGCGGGAGAGGTCGGTGATCATGACGGCGGCGAGGCCCCGTTCGAGCGGCCGGTAGCTCGAGTCCGTGCCCGCGTAGTGCAGTGGCATCACGGCGACCGTGTTCGGCTCGGGCGGAGTCCGGGCGAGCAGCGACTCGTTGGCGATGGCCTGGCGAGCGGCCGCCACGAGCGCCTCGTGCTCCAAGATGGCGAGCCGGCCGCGGAGCAGGTGTTGGACTGACTTGGTCGGGTGGGTCGCGATTAGGTCCTGATAGGTCGTCCGGGCCGAATCGAACTGCGCGAGCTTCTCGTAGCAAAGGCCGAGGTACACCCGTGCCTCGGGGTTTTGGGGCTCGACCAAGAGGGCCGTCCCGACCGCCCGGCGGGCGTCGGCGAACCGTCCAGCCTCGTAGTAAGCCTTGGCCAGCCGCAAGCTGGCCTGGGCGTCGCTCGGGTGGCGGGCCGATTCGGCTTCGAGCGCCGAGAGACCGGTGGGGGCCACAGTCCCGGGCTCTGGGTGGCTGCACGCAAGTGCCCCCCATCCAGCGACGAGAGCGGGCAGGACTATACGCAACCAAGGCCGTCGAGGGATCACAAGACTCGCCACACTCGTGCGAGAGGGGTGGAAGCTAGGGCTCCCGACCCCGCCCTGCCGTGACAGAGAGGGAATCAGGTCTGGTGAGCGCGCTCACCACGCCTGGTCCTGGCGTCGTGACCGGCCGGCGCCCGGCGGCGTGAGAGCGTCACTTCGCTTTGCGACAAGAGTTCGGCTAGCACCGCTCGGGTACGTCCGTCCAAGGGCATGTCGAAGCGCAACTCGAGCCGGTAGTCGACACGGTCGGTACCCTGTCCACTCAGCGAAAACCCCTGCCGCTCGGGCTCGACGGCGTCGACGGCGATTTCGGCGATCCGCTGGTATTCGGGGTGGTCCATGGCAACCTCCAGACCCGCTGAGAGATACGTCCTTCCCGACCCGTGTCAAGTCGCACTGCCACCCCGCTTTGCCGCCCCCTCGGGCGTCGCTAGATTAGGGGCGGGGGAGGTACCGTGGGACGACGTGGGATCAAGGAGTACCGGGCACCTGAGGCGCTGGCGCTCATTGCAGCCGACCGCGAGCACGCGCCGTTGTTGTGTCCGTCGTGCAGCACCCGCTCGATACAGCGCACACCCCGCCGTCGGGGAGGCCAGCGAGCTGGTCTCCTGTTAGTGGCCGGTTCCGAGCGCATCACCCTGACCTGCCAGACATGTGGTCGGCACGCCTCCTACATCGAGCGCGGCGTCGAACACCCGCGCGACCACACGCTCGATCCCCAGCCTGCGCTCCGGCGCTAATCCCGCAGACCCTTCGTCAACTAAGGACCCGCGCAACTCGTGGCTGGCGACGCCATCCAGATGATGGGGACCATCAGCGAGGTGCTCCCCAACACGACCTTCCGCGTCAAACTCGAAAACGGCCACGAAGTCCTTGCATACGTGAGCGGCAAGATGCGGAAGAACTACATCCGCATCCTCCAAGGCGATCGCGTCGCTGTAGATCTATCGCCATACGATCTGACGCGCGGACGCATCACCTACCGCTACAAATAACGACGCCGGGCCCCGCGGTCGCTACCGCCTGATGAAGCGCGATCGGCCTAGCCGGAGCTGCGGCGTAGAAACGATGCATGGGGCGTGCCTCGCGCCTTGACACGGCCTCGAGCGCCGCTGCAGACTGGCGCCATGCCTTCTGTTTTTGCGATCGTAGCGCTCGCCGGCCTCGCCGCGCGCCCTGCCCCTCCCTCGTTCCAGCCCCACCCCTTGTCGCCCTTCGAACGGAGCAAGGCGGAGGCGCTGCTTCGGGGACGACTGCCGTGCTTGGGGTGTCACGAGCTCGACGGCCAAGGCGGACAGATCGGACCGCGGCTCGATAAGCTGCGCGTCCGACCAGTCGACTTTGTCTACAACATGATCCGCGACCCGCAGGGCACGGCCCCCGGGACGATCATGCCGCGGGTCCCGATGGACAGCGCGACGCTTGAGCTCGTGGCGAACTATCTGCTCGAGCGCGCCACCCCGGCGCCCGACAGCGAGGCCCGGGTCGCCGCCGACCTAGGCTCGGACAGCACCCCCGCGGCGTCGTACGCGCGCCGCTGCGCGGCCTGTCACGGCGATCGCGGCGGTGGCGACGGGTCCAACGCGCGATACCTCCCGGTGCGACCGACGGCCCACGCCGACTCGGCGCTCATGTCCGCGCGGACCGATGACGAGCTCTTCGACACGATCTTTGCCGGCGGCTACGTCATGAACCTGAGCAACCGCATGCCGCCGTTCGGCCAGACGCTCACGCGCCCCCAGATTTGGGCGCTCGTGCGCTACCTGCGGACGTTGTGCCGCTGCGCCGAGCCCGCCTGGGCGCGGGGTAGCTAGTGGCGAAGAAGCGTCGAGCCCCGCCGGCTGCGCCGCCGGCCGACCACTCTGCGTCCCGGCCCACCCGGGCGCGCGGACGCTGGGTCCCGGTCGGAGTCGCTGCCATCGTACTCGCGGCCGCCGGGTGGGTCGCGTACCGGCACAGGTACGGGTCTTTTCCTGCACCCCCGACGTTCGCCCGAGCGACGCCGGTCGCGTTCAGCGATTTTGCCGGCGCCGACAGCTGTGCTGCCTGTCACGCGCGCGAGTACGCACTCTGGCGGGAGTCGACGCACGGCCATGCAGGCGGCGCGCCGACACCCGACCGCATCATCGCTCCGTTCACCGGCCAGCCGATGCGATTTCAGGACGCGGTCGTCACCCCGTCCCGCACGGCGGACGGAGGCTACGTCTTCACGGTCGCGCAACGAGACCACCCGCCGCAGGAGTTCCGCGTCGCGGCCGTTGTGGGGGGCGGGCTCATGGCGGGGGGTGGCACCCAGACCTTCTTCGCCAAGTTTCCCGACGGCACGACGCGCTTCCTCCCCTTCGACTTCTCCCGCTCCTACAACGGCTGGTTCTGCAACACGGCGAGCCGTCTGAACCGCGGCCTCATCCCCGTCAGCCCCGCCCTGCCGCTCGCCGCGTGCGGCGACTGGCCGCCCACGCGCGTGCTCGGGAGCTACGAACGCTTCGAGAGCTGCCAGCAATGCCATGGCAGCCAGATCGAGCTCGCGTTCGACGCCGGGGCGAAGCAGTACGTCACCCGCTACACGACGCTCGCCATCAACTGCGAATCGTGCCACGGCCCGGGTCGGCGCCACATCGAGCTCGCGCGGACGGGGCATCTGGGCGACGGCTCCGACATCGGGATGCGCGCGCTCGCGACGCTGTCCAAGGAACAATCGGTCCGCGTTTGCTTTCAGTGCCACGCGGTGAAGGTGGCCCTCGAGGCGGGCTACCTCCCGGGCGCCAGGCTCGAGCGCCACTTCGCCCTCAAGTTCGGGGGCCTGCTCGACACCTTGTATTTCGCGGACGGGCGCACGCGCGAGTTCGCCTACCAGGAAGGCCACCTGTCGAGCGATTGCTACCTGAACGGCTCGATGACGTGCGTGGACTGTCACGATCCACACAGCCAGCGCTACCGCGACATCAACGGGCGGTCCTTACCCGGCCGCTTTGACGACGGCCAGTGCTTGGACTGCCACGCGAGCAAGGCGGACCATCTCGAGCGCCATACGCACCACCCGGTCGCATCGGCCGGGAGCCGGTGCACATCGTGTCACATGCCCTACCTGCAGGAGCCGAGCGCCGGTCCCACCATCCGGTACGCACGCTCCGACCATTCGATCTCGATCCCGCGCCCGCTGTACGACAGCCACCTCGGGATCCGGGACGGCTGCATTCAATGCCACGCGGGCGAGTCGGCGGAGCACCTCGACCGTCAGGTGCTCGCCTGGTACGGCGAGCTCAAACCGCACCCCGCCCCGCTCGCGGCGGCCCTCGCCGCCGAGGGCGAGAGCGATCGTCTCGCCGCCGCCCGTGCTGCGTTCCCCGACGACGACAAGGACCCCGTGGCCGCGTTCGCGGCGCTGAGCGCGTTCGCCGAGCGCTTCATCTATCCCGACATGCCAGATCTCGAGCCCGAGATCGTCCAGCGCCTCGAGGCCCGCGCCGGGCGGCCCGACGTTGACCTCGCCGCACTCGCGCTCGCCACGCTGCACCTGGCGCGCGGCTCGGACCCCGGGGTGCGCCGGTTCCTCGTGACGAGCCTGCGCGCGGCGAGCGACAGCGCGAGCGTCCTCCTCCGGGACCGCTGGTCGTGGACGCTCAGAGCTCGGGGGGACGCGCTGCTAGCCAAGGGAGACGACGCCGGCGCCCGGGCGTGCTACAGCAGGGCGGCCGAGATCGCGCCGACGGACGCCGCGGTGTACCGTGGACTCGGCGTCGCATCGACCCGTCTCCAGGATTACCCCGCCGCAACCGGATACTTCGCCCGCGCGCTCGCGCTGCGCCCCGAGCAGCCGGAAGTGCTCGTCGACCTCGCCTTCGCGCTTGCCCAGCAAGGGCGGACGGACTCGGCGATCGCGCTCTATCACCGGGCGGTCGCCCTCAATCCCTGGGAGGAGAGCGCCTTTGCGAACCTCGGGCTCACGCTCCTCGGCATGGGGAACACGACCCAGGCGATCCCGGCGTTGGAGCAGGCGGTGGTACTCGATCCCGCACTTGCGGAAGCGCGCTTCGCCCTCGCCACCGCGTATCAGGCGACGGGGCGCCGTGACGAGGCGATCGCGGCGCTCGAGTGGGGGCTCGAGTTCGAGCCAGGGAACAACGGCGCCCGGCAACTGCTCGACTCGCTGGTGCGAGGGCGCGCGGTGGGCGCGCCGTAGGACGGGTGCGGGCCTGAAATCAGCCCGGGTGGTGCAGCAGACGATTCCAGCGAATGCGAAACGGGTCCGTCGCGACGCTCAGATAGATGAAGAGCGGACACCCGAGGACGTGCGACCGCGGCAGAAAGCCCCAGTAGCGGCTGTCGTAGGACTCGTCGCGGTTGTCGCCCATCACGAAAAAGCTGTCCCGCGGGACGACGATGGGCCCGAAGTCGTGGGTGGTCGGGTGGTAGGCATCGACGTTCGGGCCGACGTAGTGGGGGACCTGCCAGTCGCGCATTTGGCGCAGCCGGAACTCCTCGTCGGGCACCGGCTCGCCCGCCACGTGCAGCGCGTAGGGTTCGTCCAGTCGATGGCCGTTGCGGATGATCGTATCGTGCACCAGCGCGAGCGTGTCGCCCGAGACCCCGATGATCCGCTTGACGATGTCCAAGTTCGGGGTCGAATCCTCGACGGATCGGAAGACCACCACGCTGCCGCGGGCCGGCTGCGCGTACCCGGGCGCATGGAGCCCGCGGATGCCTGTGAGCGGGATCTCGAGCTCGCCGCCGTAGACGGCCTTGTTCACGAACAGGAAATCCCCCACGAGGAGCGTGTTCTCCATGCTGACCGAGGGGATGCGGAAAGCCTCAACGACGTAGGAGCGCAGCAGAACCCAGATCACCACCGCCGCGCCGATTGATTTGATCCACCCCAGGGCCCAGTCCCCGAAGCTCTGTGGGGCGCGACTCAGGGCTTCTCCACCCAATCCGCGATGAAGACGTTGGACTCGTGCGGCGCCTTGCGGCCGCGACCCGAGATCCAGACGAGCTGCTTGCCGTCAGGGGAGAACATCGGGAAGGCGTCGAATTCCGGCGAGGTGGTGATCTGCTCAAGGCCCGTCCCGTCGAGGTTGACGAGGTACAGGTCGAAGTTGAGCCCGTCGGGGTGCTTGAAATTCGAGGCGAAGATGATGCGCTTGCCGTCCGGGTGGAAATAGGGCGCGAAGCTCGGACCCGGGACGTGGATGACCATCCGCTGGTCGCTGCCGTCCGCGTTCATCACCCAGATGTCCATGCGGGCCGGCCGCACGAGCTTCTGCGCGAGGAGCGAGACGTATTCCGCGCTGTCGGCCGCCGTCTGCGGGTGGAAGGCGCGATAGGCGATCATCTTCCCGTCGGGCGAGAAGACGGGCCCGCCGTCGTAGCCGAGCGTGTGGGTGAGCTGCCGGACGTTCGACCCATCGACGTTCATGGTGTAGATGTCGAGATCGCCGTCCTTGAGCGACGTGAACACGATCGTCTGTCCGTCAGGCGACAGCGTGCCCTCGGCGGTATAGCGGTGATAGGTGGTGAGCGGACGGCGATCGGAGCCGTCCGGGTTCGCCGTGTACATGTCGTAGTCGTAGAGCGCCCAGACGTACCCGCGCGAATAGTCGGGGCGGGGCGGGCAGGTCGAGTCGGCCGCCTCCGTGCTCGAATAGAAGATCCGGCGGTCATGGTCGTAGAACCAGCCGCATGTCGTGCGGCCGCGGCCGTCCGAGACCCGCTTCAACCCTGTGCCGTCGACGCCGATCACGTACATCTGGTCGCACGCCGCCCCGGGAGGCGTCGCCTGGAAAATCAGCAGCCGCCCAGTCGCCGAGTAATACGC
The DNA here is from genome assembly GCA_035604455.1 of Gemmatimonadales bacterium. Taxonomy (GTDB): domain Bacteria; phylum Gemmatimonadota; class Gemmatimonadetes; order Gemmatimonadales; family GWC2-71-9; genus AG25. The sequence goes on along the minus strand of DATNIM010000026.1, from coordinate 8,716 downwards.
CTCGGCGTTCTGCCCGCCGAAGGTCAGCTGCCGGATGTTCCGGAGATGAACCTCGCCCGATTCGGGAGCGACGGTGACCTGAAAGAGCGCCACCGTAAGGAGAAGCGCGTGCATGTGCGGGGAGAAGCTAGAGCGACCCCCGGGCGCGGGCAACAGTCCCCCGCGGGACGCGGGTCTCCAAGCCGGGACCCAAAGCTGATACATTTGACTCCCCATGGTCGACCGCCCGGTTCGTCGCACGCATCCGCCGCTGCAGGATGCACTTGGTAAGCTGTGCGTCGAGGGCAAGGAGCTCGCCGACTATCTCTGGCAGGTGCCGAACGACGCGGCCGCGCGGGAGCGGATCAAGGGGCTGCTGACCCAAATTGCGACGGAGAGCGCGAAGCAGGGCCGCACCGAAATGCCACGCCTGTGCGAGGAGCTCGCCATCGCCGCGGGCGCCAGCCCGAGCCCCCAGCAGGTCGACCTGCTGGTGAACGGCTTCGACCGACTCCATCATCTGTGGCAGGCCGCCAAGTCCGGTCTCCTTTAGTCCACCGTCCTTTCCTGTCGCCCGGAGATTGCTAGATGACGCAAGCCGTCGCCGCCCGTCCAACGAGCCTCGACCTGCTCTGCATCAACACCGTCCGCACCCTCGCCATGGACGCCGTGCAAAAGGCCAACTCCGGCCACCCTGGCACGCCGATGGCCCTGGCGCCCGTCGCGTACGTGTTGTGGCAACGGCACCTGCGCTTTAATCCGTCGAATCCGCAGTGGATGAACCGCGACCGGTTCATCTTGTCCTGTGGGCACGCCTGCATGCTGCAGTACGCGGTGCTCTATCTCACGGGTTACGACCTGACGCTCGACGACCTGAAGCAGTTCCGTCAATGGGGAAGCCGCACGCCGGGACACACCGAGTATGGCCACACGCCGGGCGTCGAAGTGACCACCGGTCCGCTCGGGCAGGGCGTGGCCAACGCGGTCGGCATGGCGATCGCCGAGGCGCACCTCGCGGCGCAGTTCAACCGGCCGGGCCACGCAGTGATCGACCACAACACCTATTTCCTCTGCTCCGACGGCGACCTGATGGAGGGGATCTCGCACGAGGCCTGCTCGTTCGCCGGGCATCTGAAGCTCGGCAAGCTCATCGGGATCTTCGACGACAACCACATCACGATCGACGGGAAGACGGACCTCAGCTGTTCCGACGACACCGCCAAGCGGTTCGAAGGGTACGGATGGCACGTCGAGCGCGTCGCCGACGGCAACGATCTCGACGCCATCGATCGGGCGATCGGAACCGCGCGCGAGCGCACCGACCGTCCGTCGCTCATCATCGTGCGGACCCACATCGGCTACGGCAGCCCGAACAAGCAGGACAGCGCCGCGGCGCATGGTGCGGCGCTCGGGGAAGAGGAGGTAAAGCTCACGAAGCAGAACCTCGGGTGGCCGACGCTCGAGCCCTTCTTCGTGCCGCCGGAGGCCCTCGCGCATTGGCGCACGGCGCGTGACGTCGGGGCCCGGCGCGAGGCCGAGTGGCAGCAGCGGTTCGCGGCCTACCGGCAGGCCTTCCCGGACGTCGCGGCCGAGCTCGGTCGGCGCCTCGCGGGGCAGCTGCCGAGCGGCTGGGACAGCACGCTGCCGACGTTCACCCCAAAGGATGCGCAAGCCACCCGGGCGGCCTCAGGGAAGGCGTTGGCCGCGCTCGGGCCTAAGCTGCCGGAACTGGTCGGCGGGTCGGCGGATCTGGTCGAATCGACGATGGTCATCTTCCACGGGAGTGGGGATCTCGAGGCGAGCACTCTGGGCGAGCGGAACTTCCACTTCGGGATCCGCGAGCACGCGATGGGCGCGGTGATGAACGGCTTGCTGCTGCACGGGGGCGTGCGCCCGGTCGGGTCGACCTTCTTGATCTTCTCCGAGTACATGCGGCCGCCGATCCGGCTCGCCGCGTTGATGAAGCTCCCCGCGATCTACGTCTACACGCACGACTCGATCGGGCTCGGCGAGGACGGGCCCACCCATCAGCCAATCGAGCAGCTGGCGAGCCTGCGCGCCATCCCGAACACGCTCGTGATTCGGCCGGCCGACGCGAATGAGGTGGTCGAGGCGTGGCGCGCCGCGATCACGCACCGCGACGGCCCCGTCGTGCTGGTGTTCACGCGTCAGAAGCTCCCGGTATTCGACCGGGCGAAGACCGGGCCGGCGAGCGGGCTCCACAAGGGGGCGTACGTGCTCTCCGAGGCTGCGGGAGGGAAGCCGGCGGCGATCCTCATCTCGACGGGGTCGGAGGTCGAGCTCGTCGTAGCCGCCCAGGAAAAACTCGCGGCCGAAGGGATCGCCGCGCGGGTGGTCAGCATGCCGTGCATGGAGTTCTTCTCACGCCAGCCCGCCGCCTATCGAGACGAGGTCTTACCCCCGGGCGTCGCCGCGCGACTCGCGGTCGAGGCGGCCGTGGCACAGCCGTGGTATCGGTGGGTCGGGACGAACGGCGGGGTGCTCTCGATCGAGCATTTCGGCGCCTCGGCCCCCTACCAGCGGTTGTATCAGGAGTTCGGCTTGACGGTCGACGCGATCGTCCAGCGCGTGAAGGACTTGGTCAAGACAGCCGCGCGAGGATAAGGCGGGCCGCAGTCCGGCCGGATCGGACGCAGGCCGACACCCCGGCGCCGTCGATGCCCGCCCCCGCGATCGCGAGCGGCGGGAGACGATCGATCAGGGCGCGGAGCGCCGTGACGCGCGCGGCGTGGTCGGGCCCATACCGGGGCAGGCCCCGCACCCAAGAGAACGCCTTCGTCCAGAGCGGGGAGCCCGTGATGGCGAGGATGTTCGCGAGCAGCGCGTGCGCCACGGCTCCCGGGTCCTTGTCCACGGCGCCGAGGAAGGCGCGTAACAAGACCTGTCCCTCCGGAGCCCGGTCCGGGAACTTGCGGGAGGCGTAGGTGCAGGCCCGCAGCACGCCGCCTGAGGCCGGGGCGTCCTGAGCGACGACAAAGCCCGTGCCCTCCAAGGGAGCCCTGACCTGCTGCTCGTCGTAGACGAGCGAGACCGTCAGGCTCGGAAAGTAGTGCACCTCTACCAAGTCCTCCGCCAGCCGGACCCCGAGACTCGAGAGAAACCGCGCCGCCACCCAGGCCGGCACGGCAAGCACCACTCCCGCCACCTCGACGTCGCCGCCACCCGTCATCGCCAGACGGTAGCCCGAGGCCGACTGGACCACGCTCGCGACCGCGCTCTTCACGCGGACGGCTTGCCCCAGCCGAGCGGCGGCGGCTTCCACGATGTCCGCCATGCCGCCCGCGAAGCTGCGGAACCCTTGGCTCACCCCCTCGGGCGCAACGGCGATGCCGAGGAGTGCCGCCGCGCGACCCTCCTCTAAGGGCTCGAGGCGCGTCCCGGTCCAGAGCGAGGAGCCTCGCGCACGCTGCTCGACGACCCGGTCAGCGATCCCCGTCTGACGCGCGAGTTCGGGTAGCTCGGACTCGGACGCGAGAAAACCATCCGGTCCTCCTTCCACGATGCACCCGTCGCGGCGCTCGGTGACAATCACGCCGCCCGCTCGGGGGCCGGTTTCGAGCACGACAGGCTCGGCACCGCCCTGCACGAGCTCCCAGGCGGCCGTGAGCCCCGCGATGCCACCTCCGACCACCGCAACCTTCAATCCCACCCGTGATCCCGCGCCGCCCGCCGCACGACATCCGCCAACGCGCCAACGAGGAGCGGATCGTCGTTCAGCGACGCCGTCCGCTCAAGCCGCACGCCGAGCTCCGCCGCGGCCCGGCGAAGCTCCACGTCGATGTCGTAAAGGATCTCCACGTGGTCGCAGATGAAGCCGATCGGGACCACGAGGAAGGCGTCCTGACCCCGGCCAGCGAGCTCGCGAATCACGCTCTCCACGTCGGGACCAAGCCACGGCTCGGGCGTGGCCCCGGCGCTCTGGAAAGCAAAGAGCCAGCCGGTGAGACCGAGTCGCCGTGCCACCGCGTCCGCGCTCGCCCGCAGCTCCGTGGGGTAGGGGTCACCGGCCGTGAGGATCCGTTGGGGCAGGCTGTGCGCGGTGAACAGCACCTGCACGCGTTCGGGCGTGGGGAAGCGCGCCCGCGCCGCCTGGACGTGCGCCGCGACCGCGTCCAGAAACTTCGGCTCCTCGCCCCAACGCTCAACCATGGCGACCTCGAGCCGACCCGCAACCGCCTCGCGCAGCTTCTTCTCGTAGGCCGCGACCGACATCGTAGAGAAGTGGGGCGCCATGGCGACCCCGATGACGCGGCGGGCACCGCCCGCGACCAGCACGTCCACGGTTTCCTTGATGTAGGGGTGCCAGTGCCGCATGCCCACCCGCACGGTGTATCCGGGACCGAGGGCGCGCCCGAGCCCCGCCGCCTGGGCCTCGGTGAGCTCGCGAATCGGCGAGCGGCCGCCGATTTCGGCGTAGCGCTCGCGGATCTCTTCCACCAGCTCCGGTTTCGTGGGCCGCCCGCCGCGCACGTCGAGCAAGTAAGGCTCGACCTCGGCGAGCGAATTGGGGCCTCCGTAGGCCATCAGCAGGACCGCCACTGGCTCAGCAGCCATGTACGAGCTCCACGACCGTCTGAAGGGCTTCTATGGGCGTCTCCGGGAGCACGCCGTGCCCAAGGTTGAAGATGTGCCCGGGCCGGCCGGCGGCCCGGGCCAGGATATCGCGAACCCGCGCGGCGAGCGTATCGGGCGGCGCCAGCAAGGTGAGCGGGTCCAGGTTGCCTTGGATCGCCTGATCCGGCCGGAGGCGGTCCCACGCGGCGTCGAGCGGCAGCCGCCAATCGATGCCGATCACGTCCCCGCCCGCACCGCTGAAGTCCTCGAGAAACCCGGCCGTGCCCGTGCCGAAGTGGATCACGGGCGCGCCACCGCCTCGGGCGAGCTCGAGCGCGCGCCGGCTGTGGGGCGCGACGTAGGCGCGGTAGTCCTCCGGCGCAAGACACCCGACCCAGCTATCGAACAGTTGCACCGCGCCCGCGCCCGCCCGCGCCTGCGCGGCGAGGTAGCGCCCGGTGAGCTCGGCCAATCGCTCCATCAGCGTATGCCACGCCGCCGTCTCGCTGTACATGAAGCTCTTAGTCGCCGCGAAATTCCGGCTGGACCCCCCTTCGATGGCGTAGCTCGCAAGCGTGAAGGGCGCGCCCGCGAACCCAATGACCGGGACCTCGGCCGGCAGGGCGCGCGCCACGAGCCGGATGGTCTCGAGCACGTAACCGAGCGCTTCTTCCGGATCGACCGCGGGCAGGCGGGCGACGTGCGCCGGATGGCGAATCGGATTGGCGATGTGGGGCCCTTCGCCGGCGGCGAAGGACAGGCCGAGACCAAGCGGTTCGAAGGGGAGGAGGATGTCGGCGAACACGATTGCGGCGTCGACCCCGAGCCGCCCGACCGGCTGCAGCGTGACCTGGGTCGCGAGCTCGGGTTGGTGACAGAGCTCGAGGATCGAGTGATCGCGCCGGAGCGCGCGGTATTCAGGGAGGTAGCGTCCTGCCTGCCGCATGAACCACACCGGCGTGGCGGCGGTGGGCTCGCGGCGACACGCCTGGAGGAAGCGGCTCTTAGCCTGCAACCGTCGCTTCGCGCACCTCGGCGGGGGCGATGAAGACCGTGTCGCCCTCGAGCTTTACCCGGTAGGTCGCGACCGGAAGCACCGGCGGCCCGCCGAGCACCTGACCCGATTCGAGCGAGAAGATCCCCTCATGCCAGGGGCAGGTCACCGCACACCGCGCCGGGTCGAGAGTCCCCTCGGAGAGGGACGCGCGGGCATGCGTGCAGCGGTTCGCAATGGCGTAGATCGTCCCGTTCACGTTGAACAGGGCCACCGCTTCCCCCGCCGCATACACCCGCTTACTCGAGCCCGGGGGCAACTCCGCCAGCGTCGCCGCCGGGGTGAACCCGTCCGCCCGGGCCGCGCGACGGGCCACGCCCGTCGCCGCGCCCTGCCCGCCCAGGGTGTCCAGCATATCCCAAAGCGACATCTGGACGCAGGTTAACGTGGGCGTGTCGCGGAGCGTGTAGGAGGAGGCCTTGCTCTCGCGCAGCTCCATGACGAGGTCGAGAAACTCCGACGGCCGGTCTCCCTCGAACGCCACGATGAACTCCTGATCGTCCAGGCCGTAGGAGTACGTCGTGTTGAGCCGGATCGACGGGTACTTGCGACCGATGCGCACGTGCTCGTCCATCATCACCTGCCGCTCGGGCTTGGGCAGCATATACCAGGCCCGCGTCTTGATGAACGGGTACACGAACAGGTAGCGCGCGTCGCTCGGTCGGATGACGAGCCGCGAGGGCTGGGTCGGGTCCTCGGGAAACTCGTAAATCGAACGGCGGGTCATCGCGAGGTAGCTGTACGGCAGCGACAGGTAAGCGCCCAGGTCGGTGCGGTTCAACGCCGTCTGCAGGGCCACCAGCGCATCAAGGTCTTCGGCCACCTGCCAGAGCAGGAAGTCGCAGTCGCCCCGGATGCCCACAAGCCCGTAGGGCCTGAGCAAGAGCTGCCCGTGGAACCCTTCGATCGTCTGGCCGAACTCGACCTGCGAGTTCGCCTGCCGCTCGGCCGACAGCCGGCGCCATGCGGGGTCGAGCCTGTAGAAGGCGAAGCGGACGACCTGCCGTCGCTCGGTCATGCGATCAAAATAACCCCGGCGCGGCCCGCGGGGGACGCCCGCCGGCCAGCCCGCGTTCGGGGCTCCCGAGGCGTCATCGCCCGAGAAACCGGTTCAAGTGTCGGAGGTAATACACCAGGGCCAGGGCCGCGGCTCCGAAGATGATCCCCACGACGAGCGTCCCCACGCTCGGGTCCTGTCGATAGCTCCAGACGCTCCACACCGCAAATCCGGCGCAAAACGCGATGGCCGTCGCAATGAGGACACGGTGAAACGGGATCATCCGCCCTCAGGCGGGAACCTTGTCGAGCACCATCAGCGTGAGGAGGGCCGGCAGGTAGACGATCGACGCGAGGAACACGCGCCACGCCCGCCCCTCTGTGGCGACCCGGAGCATCCCGGCTGAGGCGGCGACGTAGGCGAACCCGAAGATGAGCGCCCCAAAGAAGTAGTAGCGCCCGGTCACGCCGACGACCGTTGGCAGGAGGCTCACGGGCACGAGCGCCGCCGCGTACAGCACCGCCATCAAACCCGTCGCGCGCCCCTCGGGGTCCTCAAGCGACAGCATGACGAACCCGCCGCGCCGGTAGTCCTCTCGATAGATCCAGGACAGCGCTAGAAAGTGCGGCAACTGCCAGAGAAAGAGGATCCAGAACAGCGCGAGCACAGCGGGCCCCAGCGCCCCGCCCGCGGCGGTCCAGCCGCCCACGATCGGCAGCGCCCCAGGCACGGCGCCGATCAGCGTGTTGAGCGACGTCCGGCGCTTGAGCGGGGTGTAGAGCAGCACATAGCTCGCGAGCGTGAGCCCCGCGAGCCCCGCGGTGAGCAGGTTCACCGCCCACCACAGGTAGACGACCCCCGCCCCCGAAATCACGGCCGCGAATACGGCCGCCGCACGCGGGCTCACCCGCCCCGAGGGCAGCGGCCGGCCCCGCGTCCGCTGCATGCGGCCGTCCGCCTCACGCTCCCGCAGCTGGTTGAAGGCGTTCGTCCCGGCGGCGACCAGGGCCGTGCCGAGCAGGGTATGCAGCAGCAGCGGCAGGTGTATGGAACCCCCCGCGCCGAGGTAGAACCCGGCTGCGGCGGTGAGCAGCACCAGCTGGGTTATACGGGGCTTCGTGAGTTCGAGAAACGCTACCAGATGTGCTCCGACATCCCGGCCGCGATGAAGATCAGGGCAAGTGGCACCGGGATCAGGACCATGATCCGCAGATTCCACCCTTCGAACTTGAGGTGCATGAAGTAGAGCGCCACGAGCAGCGCCTTCCACACGGCCGTGATCAAGAGCAGGAGCAGCTTGAGGTTCCGGGAGATCGGCAGCTGGAACGCGAGCCCCAGCTCGGCCGCCGTCAGGACCGCCAAGTACAGCCAAATCAGCAGATACGGCGGATGTTTGTGCGTCGCGGTCGCCATTAGCCCCTCAGACGAGGTAAACGATGGTGAACAAGATGATCCAGACCAGGTCGACGAAGTGCCAATACAGGCCAACCGTCTCGATGCCTGCGTAATCCTCGGGTGTGTACTTGCCGGGAAGCGCCTTCGTGAGGAACAAGTACGCCATGGACACGACGCCGCATGTCACGTGGAACCCGTGGAATCCGGTCATCGTGAAGAAGGTCGACCCATACAGTCCCATCGTCGCCGCTGGCAGTTGGCCCTTGGCGACCATGTCGGCGAGCTCGCTGCCGTCGCGGACGCCGCTCGGCAAGAACCCGCGCTCGACCAGATGCGTGTACTCGAAGACCTGAATGCCGACGAAGCAGGCGCCGCCGATGATCGTGACGAGGAGCCATATCCGCATCTTCCCCGGATCGCCGTCGGCGATCGCCGCGAAGGCCTTCACCATCGACACGGAGGAGCAGATGAGCAGGAACGTGTTGAAGGCCGTGATCTTGATGTTCAGCACCACGCCCGGCCGGGCCCAGTCGCCTGGGGCGCCGAAGCGGAGCACCACGTAGGAGCCGATCAGCGCGGCGAAGAACATCACCTCCGACGCGAGAAAGACCCACATCCCGAGCTTCTTGTTGTAGACGTCGAGCCCCCGTTCCGCGGGGAACGGCGGGCTCATGGCGGCAGTCGAAGCACTACTCATCGAGGCGGTCCCTTTCGCG
>DATNIM010000025.1:0-20511 GCA_035604455.1 Gemmatimonadales bacterium | reverse complement strand
CACCCGTCTTCTACCCCAATGGCGCCGTGTACGTAATCTCCGTTGACGTTCTCCGACGTAACCGAGCATTCCTAATCCCCGGGGTGACGCGCGGCGTAGAGATGCCCTCCATCCGCTCGATCGACATCGATTGCGCCGAAGACCTCGAGTCGGCCGAGTCACTCCACGAGGCGACCCTAGACGCGAGCCTCGCCCTGGGTCGCCACAGAGCGGGGGGCAGGCGTCGTTGTCTTGTGTTCGCACAACTCACAATCCCAGATCCGAACGATGCCTCGGCGGGAGTCGAGCAAGTCGATGCTGTCGCGACCGCAGGCGCCGACGCGATCGTGGTGCCACTCCCTCGCACGCCAGTTCAGCAGGGTTTACCGGACGGGCTCGCTGCAGCCTGCCGTCGATCAGCCGCCCATGGACTGGAAACCATCGGAGTGGCAGAGTCGTCTGACGCCGTGCTCGACCCGCAGTGCACGGCGTGGGGATTGCGAATCTCCGAAGGGGAGGACGTCGCAAGCCTGGCCTCGCGGGTGTCTGCAACACGGCGCCCTCTATTCCTCATGCCAGAGCGGGTAGCGCTGACGACGCTCGTAAACGTAGTGGCCGAGCTACGGAGAGTCGGTGTGACAAGTCTTGGAGTAGTGGCCGAAGGAAGCACACCCGGGCGTTCACTCTTCTTGGAGGCCCAAGCTGCGCGGTTCGCTCTGCGCGCCGCCGTAGGGTGGAGCGCAGAAGATCTCGAAGGAGCCCTCGCCGCCGTCGCGGCGAAAGCGGATTTCGTCGTGCTGCGACCCGCCCTAGGAAGCCGATTCCAGCGCACTACCCCAGGCACTGCGCTCAACCTGGCACAGGTCCGGGTAGTCACGGATCTTGCGCGCAGTGTCGCCACTTCAGCAGGCGGGGAGGCCTGATGTCGAGCTTCTCTATTGCCGGACGATGGATTGGAGACGGGTATCCGCCCTTAGTGATTGCCGAGATTGGCATTAATCACGAAGGCCAGATTGCCAAGGCGATCCGCATGATCGACGACGCCAAGACTGCGGGTGCCGAGTGTGTGAAGTTTCAATCCCACGTGATCGAAGACGAGATGGTGCCAAACGAGGTTGTACCGGGGAACGCCAAGGAGTCCATTTGGAATATCATGGCCCGCTGCGCCTTGACAGTCGCCGAGGAGCGAGACCTCAAAGCTTATGTCGAGTCCAAGGGCATGATGTTTCTGTGCACGCCCTTTTCGCGGGCGGCGGCCGACCGCCTCGAGCTGCTGGACGTCCCTGCGTACAAGATCGGCTCCGGTGAGTGCAACAACTATCCCCTGATTTGTCATATCGCAGGCTTCTCAAAGCCCGTGCTGCTCAGCACGGGCATGAACGACATCCACAGCATCGCGCCGGCCGTGGCGATCTTGCGCGAGGCTGGAGTGCCGTTCGCACTGTTGCACTGCACATCGATGTATCCCACCCCGTACGACAAGGTCCGCCTGGGGGCGATCCGCGACCTAGGCACGGCTTTTCCAGATGCCGTGCTTGGATTGAGCGATCACTCGCTCGGCAACTACACGTGCTACGCGAGCATCGCGCTGGGGGCCAAGATCCTCGAGAAACACTTTACGTCTGACAAGACTTGGCCCGGTCCAGACGTTCCGATTTCCCTCGACCCTCCAGAACTCAGGCAGTTGGTCGAGGGCGCACGGGCGGTCCACGAGGCGCTCGGCGGACACAAGACCATTCTCCCCGAGGAGAGGCCTACCATCGACTTCGCGTACGCTTGCGTGGTGGCAATCGCGACCATCGCCCCAGGCGAAGTGCTTTCCGAAGCCAACATCTGGGTGAAACGACCAGGCACGGGCGAGATCAAGGCAGCGGAGTTCGAGAGCCTCATCGGCAGGACCGCGCGTCGCGCAATCCTTGAGAACGCCCAGTTGACGCGGGACGACATCGCATAAGCGCCTTCGCAACAGCCCTCGCACCACACGCGCCCATCTCGCGGTAGGAGCACTTCTGCCCACGGCGCTCCCCACGCAACCGGTGCGCCGTATACAACTCGTTCGCTCTCGAACGAATCTGCAGCCGGTTGCACTACGCGCGTTGCACTAGATGTTCCCGCTCGGAGGGCTCGGTGCACCCGCGGACAAGCTGCCCGCCGCAGTCACCTCGCGAGCCGGATACTGCGCTTGACCGAGGTCCGTACACGCGCGGAATGAAGCTCTCTTGTCGTGCGCCGCCGCCGTTTCCCAGCCTGACCGGTCGATCGCGATCGCGATGGGCCACCCCGACGATGCCGCACATGCTAGGCGTCCCCGTGAGGCTGGTGCACGGGACGTCGGGGGAGCGCGCGGACGAGCTCGCCGAGGCATCGATCAATCCGAGCGAAGACGGCGTCAAGCACCTCGAGTGGGCGGTCGAGCGGGTCCTCGATGGCTCGGGTCGTGATCGGCTCCGGATCCAGGTCCCCAAGCACGACGACCGCGCGGTCGACCACGCCAAAACGCTCGGTGAGCTCACGTCGTTGATCCGCATTCATGACGAGCACCAAATCGACATCCCGCAGGTTCACCGACAAAATGAGTCTCGAGCGGTGTCCACCCAAATCCACCCCCCGCTTCGCGGCACGCGCGAGGGTAGGCCCCGGCACCGGACGATCAGGGCCGACAAAGCCGGCCGATCTGACGCGGGGCGCTCCTCCCCCGAGGAGCCGCCGCAAAACGCCTTCCCCGTAGGGGCTGCGCATGATGTTCCCGTGGCACACGACGAGAATCTCGTTGGGGTACTGGCGTCTGAGGCGCGCCAACGCCCGGCGCCGCCGCACGCCGTGAAGCAGACGGTCGGGCAGGTGCCGGAGCGCCCGGAGGACGGCCCCCAATCCTGGGACCGCAGCCGGTGCGGGCGCGGGTGGGCCCGAGAGTCGCACGGGCGGCGCGAGGTCAGGTCGGGTCCTTAGCGACACCCTTGCCCCTTGGCGCTTGGGCGTCGAGCGCCGTCTCGACCGCGAAAAGCGCTCACAGCGCAGCAACCGTCTCGGCAAGTGGCACGAACTGAAATTCGGCCAGCAGTCGTTCTAGGCGCGCCACCGTCCCGCCAAGCCCCCCGTAGTGGCGCAGGCGGGTCGACCAGGGCGCCCGCACCCGCGGCTGCTCCGGGTCGAGCTCCCATGGGTGGATATAGAAAGTGCCAGGCACACCACGGCGCCCACTTTCGCGAAGAGCGGCGGCGACCAGCGCGTATGGAAGGAGCCGGAAGTACGCCCCGCCCCCAGCCGGCAGCCTCCACCCGAGGCGCTGAAGCGTGGCAGGCGGCAGCTCGGCCAACCGGCCCCCGGCCCGCATAATCCAGTGCGGGTCGCGTTGTCCGCTCGGATACCCGTAGCCCCTCCGCCGCACGGGGAAGAGACTGGAATCGTACCGATACCCTTCCTCGAGAAGCACATCGAGGGCCCACTCGCATCCGGGGACGATCGAGAAGCTCGGCGCGCGGAATCCCACGACCGCGGCGTCTGTGAGGTCCTCAAGCGCGGCCTTCGTACGACGGACGGAGTCCCGGAATGCGCCGGGCGTGAGCTCCGTCACGCGACGATGATCCCATCCGTGCGAGGCGACTTCGTGACCCGCAGCCGCGATCTCCCGCACAACGTCGGGATGGCGTTCGGCGACCCAGCCGAGGATGAAGAACGTGCCCCGCGTGCCGTGCCGCGCGAGGAGCTCGAGGAGGTGTGTGACGCTCCGCGCCACGCGCGTCTCCATCCGATCCCAAGCCGAGCGAGCGATGACGGGCTCAAAGGCCGAGACCTGAAAGTACTCCTCGACATCCACCGTGAAATGGTGCGAAGGCCGCGGGTTCACGGCTGCGTGGTGCGCAAGGTCCGTACCGACCCCGGTTAGGGGCATGGCCTACTGCGGGACGACATCGGCGGTCGAGCGCGGGAGCACAATCCAGGCGCCGCTCCCATTCGGAGAGAGGACGCCGGTTACGTTGAGCGTGTCCCCCACCGTGTCGGCCGCGAGCCCAAACCCACGGAACCCTGCCACGGTGTCGAGCTGCACCGTGCAGGTCCCGCTGTTGTCTTTGACGGTGAGGTGGAGGTTCCCGGCAACGGTGGCGGTGTCCGCCACCGTCACGCGGGTGAGCTGCACGAGCGCGGCGTCAATCGCGCCGCCCTGGGCGGCCGCCGCCACCGCCGCCGCCACTGGAAGCGCGGGCGTCGCGGCCGCCTGTCCGAGCGGATAGAGCGTCGGGTTGTCGAGCGTCGGCTGGCCGTTGCGCGTAGAGCGAACCGCGAGCCAGCGAATGCTGTCCCCGACGGAGACGAGCCCCCGCACGCGGGTCACAAGGATGGCGGCTAGCGTGTCGGCCATGTGGACGGTGCTGTCGCCGAACACGTTCGCCGGGTTGAGCGCCACGCCAACCACGAAGACCTTCGTGCCGGCCGCGACCGTACGGGCCTGGGGCACGCCGAGCTGCAGGTAGCTGGCCCTGACGCGCACGCCAAACGAGTCGCCGGGCGCGATGACGAGACTCGGGGCGGAAATGTTGAGGACGTGGAGCCCGCCGACCGGAAGAGTGGTGCTGTCCACCGTGAAGGTGACCGGCCCCGCCGGCACCAAGGCAAAGCGGACGAGGCCCGCGGTGTCCGACTTCGCCGACCCTACAGTATCGACTGTGCCGCTCACGATGAGGTGCACGGCGACCCCCGTCAGCACCGTATCACCCGCGTCGTAACTGCCGTCCCCATTCCGATCGAAGTAGAGGAACCCGTTGACGATGCCGGTTCCCTGAACCGCGAGGATTCGGTCCTGTCCGGCGTTCGAGCATCCGCCGAGAGTGCCCGCGCTCGCCAGGAGCGCCACGACCCAACGACCGACGCGCATCAGTAGTTCGCCCGCAATCCGATGCGGAGCTCGCGGCCTGTGGCGGCGTGGACGAGTACGTTGCCGAAGTTCGGGTTCGCGACGAGCGGCACGTTCACTACGCCAGCCGCGTTCACGGTGAGGCTCTTCGTCGCATCGATCAGGTAGAGCGCATGGTCTCGGAGGCCAACGTCGGATTGAAGCACGTTCAGGGCGTCAATCACGAGCACCACCGGCGTGTGGCCCGCGCGGACGAGATTCACCGTCGCGCGGAGGTCGAGACCTTGGACGCTCGGGTCGCGGCAGGAGTTCCGCGCCGCAAAGCGCCCCACCTGACCGCGCAGACACGCCCACTGGCCGAGCAACGCTGACGTCCCGGGGACCGACGCGTCGATGAACGCGGGGTCGTTGCCGGAACCCGTGCCGCTCGCGTCCACGCCACCCTGGAACCCGGGCGTGAACGGGGCTCCGGACTGATAGCGGTACATGACAGCCAGCCGGGGCGCGAGGGGCAGCTTCGTCTGAATCTCGGCGGCCAACAAGAACCGGGAGGGCACGTCGAGGTTAGAAGTACCGTTCGCCCAATCCTGGCCGGCTAGGCTGTCGGGAAACGGCGAGAGGCCTCCGCCTGGCACGCCGCCTGCGGCGGCGAGCAGATTGTCCGTTGTCTGCGAATAGGTGTAGCTCGCGAGCAGCCGAAGCCCAGCGCCGACCTGCCGATCGAGCGTCAGGGTCAAGCCCCAGTAGTCCGAATAGCCATCCGAATTGATCGCCGAGACGACATCAAAGCCCGCGAAGCGTTCGTTTGTGCCAGGCGCGACCGTGACGAGCTGCCCCTCCTGAACGAGCGTGCCATATATCGGCCGCCCGTACTGGTCGTAGCCGGTAGGAGCGGAGGGCAGATTGAGATTGGCGCGCCGAGGCAGGAAGTCCGTATGCCGATAGGTGCCGGAGAGCGTCGCCGTCAAGCCGTCGTGCAGCTGCTGGAGCAAGGAGAGTTCGAGCCGGCCCGTCCGGGGCGCCTGAAGATCCGGCGCGAGGAGCATGAGGTTCGATCCGAGGAGCGGAGCGGGCGCAGCGCCCGCTGGCCACCCGGAGAGCGACCCGAGAGCCCCCCGGACCGTGTCCCCGAGGGATTCCCGAATGACCTCGCCCATGATCCCGGGATCGATCTCGTCGAAGTAGACGCCGCTAACCCCCTTAAGGATCGTCCGATGGCGGTCGTTCAGGTCCCACGTGAAGCCGACGCGGGGGCTCACCTTGCCCAATCCGGTGGCGAATGCCGTGTCGCTCAGGCCGGTGGCCTTCTGCCAGGCCTGGTTTCCGAGGACGTCGCTCTGCGGCAGCTTCTCTTCGTCGAAACGGAATCCGAGAAGGAGGTCGAGGCCCGGCGACGCGGTAATGCGATCCTGGGCGTAGATCCCGATCTGGGGCACGGAGAACTGGACTTCAGGCTCCGTGAACACGTCCTGCGTGAACGCCCCCATGCGTCCCGCGAAGCTCGATGGCCCTGAGAACACGAAGGCCCCGGGACTGCCGAGGCCAGTCGTCTGGTCGTAGGAGTTGAGCGACAGATCGGCCCCGAACTTCCAGTGATGGGCGCCGGCCGCGGCGGTGAGCGTCTCGCTCACGTGCGCCATCGTCCGACCGTACCGCCCGGGAAGGGCCGGGTCTGACCCGACCGCGGCTCCGATGTCGACGAACTGCGTGGCGGCAGGAACGGTGGCTTCGTACGTCCTGGTGCTGAGCTGCACACCTGCGGAAAGCTCTTGTGACAGCGTGCGGGACAGCGCCGAGCGGAGCGTGGCCCCGCCGAGGAAGTCCCGATCGTCAAGACCGGCGCCGAGGTTCGGACTGCCGTCGAGTCCCAAGTCGGGGTTCCGGCTTGTCGCCGTCGAATACCGGGCCTGGACCGAGAGGTCGCTCGCTTCTGAGATCCGCCACGCCAGACCGCCGAACGTCGTGAACGCGTTCGTCGCCGACACGCGCGGCTGCAGATAGTTGCTCAATCCTACACGAAAGGAGTCTTGGGCAACGGCGACGAGGGAGTCGGTCACCGGGATCGTCGCAAGGGGGGCGGCGAGCGGCGTCTCGAGTCGCTCGCCCTCCACGCCAAAGACGAAGTGTGCGCTGTCGCGCACAATCGGACCCGTGACGAGCAACGCGCTGCGAAAGCTCGAGTTCGGGACGACGCCCGTGGCGAAATACGGCGACCCCGACAGGGGATTGCCCGTTCCATCGACGGAGAAGTGGGCTTGCAGATCGCGCGTGCTGAGGCGCCCAAATTCAGAAAGGGTCCCGCCTCCAAACCCCGACCATTCTACGTCCCCGCCGTTGGTGACCAGCTCCGCGCTCTCCAGTGTGGAGAGACGGACAAGCGGAGAATCGAGTTGGCCACCAGGGAGCCTCGGATTGCGCGCGGGCCGGTACGGCAGGCCGTCGACCGAGAACCCGCTGAGCTCTGCCGGGAGACCCTCCGCCTCGAACCCGGGACTCACGATCGACGATAACCGGGTGACGTCCGAGACACCGCCCGTCGGATCCGGGAGTCCGCGGAGCGTGGGTGCTGGGTACCACTGTCCGGCACCCGACGCGACCGCGGCGCTCGATGTCAAATACACAGTGTCCACCCGCAGGACGGGCGGAGCTGCGCGGTTCAGGGTTACCGCTACGTCGGTCGTCATTCCGGGACGCACCGCCACGCCGCGCACCACGGTCGGTCGATACCCCAGGTGTTCGGCAAGCAGGTGATATTGCCCTGGCACCACGAGGGCCAGGCTGAACCGGCCGCCACGCGTCGTCATCGCGGTACGCGTGAGTCCCGTTCCCGCCTCGGTGAGGGTGAGGAGGACGTCGCCCACGGGCAGACCCGTGACGTCCACGATGTTCCCCACAACGTCGCCTGCGGTCAGGGTCTGAGCGCTCGCCGGGGCGGCGATCGCGAAGAAGCCGATCAGAATGGCGAGACTACGCGCCCGCGCGACCGTCACGGCGCTCCCCGCACGCAAACCGACTGCGCAATCTCAACGACCGGGGGTCGAGCGCGGATCACCTTCACGCGCGCGCGCCGGCTATCGGAACGTGTTATGTGCAAAGGATCTATTCGCCGCCGATGTCGAGCACCGGTTGGAGGTTTGTTGTCGACACGACGTCGACGCTGCGGGCAGAATGCGCCCGTGCTTTCGCGCCCGACGGACCGATGGCAATACGTCATCCCCGCACGCACGCGGTGCGGACGCCCGCGTTTGCACGGCCCATGGGCGGCCCGAGCGTCAGCAGGCGAGCCGAGGGCGGGCGCGTGCCCCGCTGATGCAAGGATGGCGCCCTCGAATACCTCAAGCCCGGGACACAGAGTAGCAGGCCATGTTGCACCCCCGCAACACGCCAGCGGCCCGCCTGCTCCCCGAGCCCGCGTGTTCGATCCGCGGACAGCTTTCCCGTCAGCCTCTGTTGCAGTAATCCTTACTCACACCGCGACCACACAGACTACCGTGCGGACTCCAGAGCGCGGCCGGTTGATGGCAGACTCGGGAACGACCGGCCTCGGTCGTAAACTGATCGACGGCTACTCGCGTGCCGCGACTCGCGACCGCCCAGCATCTGCACCCGGAGAGCCTCGCTGAAACGCACACCGACGCTTGCCTTAGCCGTCACGCTCCTGGCGATCCTGGTGGCGACACTCACCCCTGGTAAGTCGAGCGAGACGGCGGGGTGGCAATCCTGTTTCGTATGCGGCCAACGAGGCGTGGCGGACGTCCTGGTCAACATCATTCTGTTTATTCCGTTGGGCGCGGCGCTCGGGTCTGCGGGCATCGGGGGGTGGCGTGCGGTAGGGTTCGGCGCCGCGCTGTCCGGCGCCGTCGAGTTCGCGCAGTTGTTCATTCCCGGGCGAGACTCGAGTCTCGGCGACGTGTGCACCAACACCGCGGGCGCTTTTCTGGGGTGGGCCCTGGCCCGGTGGGCAGCCGGCGTGCTGCGAAGCCCGCGCCGGCCACCTGCGTGGTCCGGAGGGGCAGCGGCTGGGCTCGCGCTCGCCGTGATCCTCGCCACGGGCCTGCTCCTCCACGGGGCCTTTCCCGCAACGGCCTACTTTTCGATGTGGACCCCGGATCTCGGCCACCTTGAGTTCTATCGCGGCCGGGTCCTCCGAGCGTCGTTCGACTCGGTGGCACTGCCCCCCGAGGAGCTGTCCCCCTCGGCACGCGCCCGAGAGCTACTCGCCAGGGGTGCAACGCTCCGCGTCCGCGCCTTGGCCGGACCGCATCCTGCTGGCCTTGCTCCCCTGTTCAGCATTTACGACGACCGACAGCAGGAAATCCTCTTGCTCGGCCCGGATCGACATGACCTCGTCTTCCGGTATCGGACCCGGGCCGCATCGCACCGCCTAGATGCGCCGGACATTCGGCTCGCGCGAGCGATGGACGCCGTGCGCCCGGGCGACACGCTCGATATCGAGGTCCGCCGCGTCGGGAACGGCTACTGCGTGAGACTCAACGCGTCCACGACGTGCGGCCTTGGGTTTAGCGCCGGGAACGGTTGGGCCTTGCTCGAGTATCCTCCGTCGTTACCACGCTGGCTGAAGGGACTCCTCAACGTCGGGTGGGTCGCAGGACTGTGGCTGCCCGCGGGGTTCTATGGCGCGTCGCGCTGGGGCTCGCTCGCGGTCGTGGTGGTAGCCGTGGTCGCGCTCGCTATCGTCGCGCCCGCAGCCGGCTTGGTTGCCACACCTTTGGGCCAGTGGGCCGGGACCGCGACCGGCATCCTCGCGGGAGCGGGTAGCCGCGAGGCCATCATTCGGCACGGACGCTCGCGACGAATTAAGCAGTGACCTCGAGTCCCGACGTCGCGATCCTGGGTGGCGGCATCGTGGGACTCGCGACCGCCGTGGCCCTCGTTCGGCGCGGCGCCTCCGTTGCCGTCCTCGAAGCCGAGCCGATCCTCGCCGCTCATCAAACGGGACACAACAGCGGCGTCATCCACTCCGGACTCTACTACAAGCCAGGGTCGCTCAAGGCCCAGACATGCATCGCCGGCCGGGAGGCGCTCTATCGCTTCTGCATCGAGGAGGGCATCCCGCACCGGCGGTGCGGGAAACTCGTCGTCGCGACGCACTCCGAGGAGTTGCCGATGCTGGAGTCGCTCCGCCAACGGGGATTGGCGAACGGTCTCAAGGGCCTCGAGCAGCTCGGACCGAGAGAGATTCGGGACCGAGAACCTGAGGTGACTGGGCTCGCGGGCTTGTGGGTCGAGGAAACCGGGGTGGTCGATTTCGCACAGGTCGCGGCGGCCTACGCGCGGGTCGTGGAGCGGGCCGGGAGCAGCGTGCGAACGAACCATCGCGTCACGCGGGTCCGGCGAGACGGGGCGGGCCTCCTCCTAGACACGACCGGTGGGGCGGTCCGGGCGGCGTTTCTCGTGGGATGCGCTGGTCTGCAGGCAGACCGCGTGGCGCGCGCGTGCGGCCTCAGCCCCGATATCCGGATCGTCCCCTTTCGCGGCGAGTACTACGAGGTCGTCCCCGACCATGGCGGACTCGTGCGAGGGTTGATCTATCCGGTTCCCGACCCCGCGTTCCCGTTCCTGGGTGTGCACTTCACCCGAGGCATCGACGATCGCGTCGAGGCGGGCCCGAATGCGGTGCTGGCCCTGAAGCGAGAGGACTACGCAGGGTGGGGCATATCGCTGCGGGACGCCGCCGACATCCTCAGCTATCCCGGGTTCTGGCGACTCGCGGGACGTCACTGGCGGGCAGGTCTCGCGGAGATGCACAACTCCCTGAGCAAGGCCGAGTTCGTGCGCTCGCTGCAAAGATTGGTTCCGAACGTCCGGGCGCCATATCTCGTGCGACGTCCGAGTGGCGTCCGCGCGCAGGCCGTCGATCGCGCGGGGCGACTGGTCGACGACTTCCGTTTTGTGTCGGCCGAACGGATGCTTCACGTCCTGAACGCGCCGTCGCCCGCGGCCACGGCCTCGCTCAGCATCGGGGAGCGGATCGCGGCCCAAATCCCTGCCCAGGAATCGTGATCGCGGGTGATGCGTGCTCGCATCACCCGCTCGGTCATTCCTCCCGAGACATCGAACGCCCATAAAATATTGTCATGTGGTCAGTTGCCAGCCTGCCAGGGGGTGAAGAGTCGGCTATGTTTGGTCTAGTTCCTGCGTAACCGGAGGACGTGACGCCTCGCCAGCCCCTCTCGACCGCCTCAGGAGAAACGGTGCCGGACGCTCCGACGCGCTCGTTTGCCAGGTCGACCGCGCTAAAGGCTGTCGCGCATCAGCTGATCCCCGGCGGTGCCCATACGTACGCCAAGGGCGATGACCAATACCCGGAGCTCGCCCCAGGCTTCATCGACCGAGGCCTTGGGTGCCGAGTCTGGGACGTCGACGGCAACGAGTACATCGAGTACGGCATGGGCCTGCGCTCAGTCATCCTCGGTCACGCCTACCCGAGTGTGGTGGCGGCCGCACACCGCGAGATGCTCCGCGGGATGAATTTCACCCGACCTTCTCCGCTCGAGGTGGAAGGCGCGCAAGCCCTTCTCGACCTCGTCGACGGGGCCGAGATGGTGAAGTTCGCAAAGAACGGGTCCGATGTGACGACAGCCGCGGTGAAGCTGGCGCGGGCCTATACCCACCGAGATCGCGTCGCGATCTGCGCCGAACACCCGTTCTTCTCGACCGACGATTGGTTCATCGGCACGACGGCGATGGCCGCGGGAATCCCGCGCGCGATTCGCGAGCTGACCGTCAAGTTCCACTTCAACGACCTCGCCAGCCTCGCCGCGCTCTTTACCAAACACCCCAACGAGATCGCGTGCGTCGTCATGGAAGCGGCGACCAGTATCGAGCCCGAGCCCGGGTTTCTCGAGGCGGTTCAGGCGGAGTGCCGGACGCGTGGGGCGGTGCTGATCCTGGACGAAATGATCACCGGGTTTCGCTTCCACCTCGGGGGAGCCCAGAAGCTCTACGGGCTGACGCCGGACCTGTCAACGTTCGGCAAGGCGCTCGGGAACGGCTTCCCCATCGCGGCGCTCGCCGGCAAGCGCGAGCTCATGGAGCTCGGTGGACTGCGACATGACCGGGATCGCGTTTTCCTGCTCTCGACCACGCATGGCGCGGAAACGAGCTCCCTCGCCGCGGCATTGCAGACGATGCGAGTCTATCGGGACGAGGGAGTCATCGAGGCCCTGGCTCAACAGGGAGAGCGCCTGCGGGCAGGGATCCAGCAGGCGGCGCGCACCCTCGGGGTCGAGCGCCACTTCGCCGTGATCGGCCATCCGGCCAATCTGGTCTACGCCACCCGGGACCCGGAGGGCCGGCCCTCTCAGGCCTATCGCGCACTCTTTCTCCAAGAGCTCGTCCGGCGGGGAGTGCTCGCTCCCTCGTTCGTCGTGAGCTATTCCCACCTGGACCGCGACATAGACGAGACGGTCGAGGCCGTCGCGGGCGCGCTGGCGGTCTATCGGCGCGCGCTAGACGACGGGGTCGAGCGCTACCTCGTCGGAAGACCGGTCAAGCCCGTCCTCCGAGGCCTGAACTGATGACGTCCGTCGGCAATGACATCCTGGCCGTCGCCCGAACCGGCGCGCCAGAGGACACGAACCCAGAGCCCCTGCCCCCGCAAGGCGTCTGTCGCTTCTGCGGCGCGGCGCTGCGGCACACGTTCGTCGACCTCGGCATGTCGCCGCTCTGCGAGAACTACTTGCGGCCCGTGGAACTGCAGGACATGGAGCCCTTCTACCCACTCCACGTCTATGTCTGCGACCGCTGCTTCCTCGTGCAGCTTCGAGAGTACGTCAGCCCCAAGGCGATCTTCAGCGAATACGCCTACTTCGCGTCCTACTCGGACAGTTGGCTCGCCCACGCCCAGCGCTACGCCGAGCTGATGATCGCGAAGCTGCACCTGTCGGGCGAAAGCCAGGTCGTTGAGGTTGGGAGTAACGATGGGTACTTGCTCCAGTACTTCGTCCAGCGGGGGATCCCGGCGCTCGGCGTCGAGCCGGCCGCGAATGTCGCGGCGGCCGCCGTGGCGCGTGGCGTGCCGACCCGCGTGCAGTTCTTCGGTCGTGGCGCCGCCCGCGATCTGGTCGCCGAGGGCCGGCGCGCCGACCTGCTCCTCGGCAACAATGTCCTGGCCCAAGTACCGGACGTGAACGACTTCGTCGCGGGCCTGCAGCTACTGCTTGCGCCCGGCGGGGTCGTGACGATCGAGTTCCCGCACCTCATGCGGCTGGTCGAGGAGAACCAGTTCGACACGATTTATCACGAGCACTTCTCGTACTTCTCGCTGCTATCGGTCAGCCGGATCTTCGACGCCCACGGCCTGAGGGTCTACGACGTCGAGGAGCTCAAGACGCACGGCGGGTCGCTCCGGATCTACGCCTGCCACGCCGAGAACCATCGCCGCCAGACCTCTGCGGCGCTTGCGGATCTGCGGGCCCGGGAGATGGCGGCCGGAGTGGACACCCTCGCCTACTATACCCCGTTCGAAGCGCGCGCACGCGAGACGAAGCGCAAGTTCCTGACGCTGCTGATCGCGGCCAAGGACGCCAGCAAGCGTGTCGTAGGCTACGGGGCACCGGGCAAGGGCAACACGCTGCTCAACTACTGCGGGATCCGCTCCGACTTCCTCGACTACACCGTCGATCGCAACCCTTACAAGCACGGCCGCTTTCTGCCGGGTACGCACATTCCGATCTACGCCCCCGAGCGGATCCGCGAGACGCGCCCCGATTACGTCGTCATTCTCCCGTGGAACCTGGAGCGGGAGATCATGAGCCAGCTGGCCTACATCCGCGAGTGGGGCGGGCAGTTCATCGTGCCGATCCCAGTCCCGCGCATCGCCCTGTGACCCCTGCGTCCACCCAGCGCTAAGGAGAGTCCGATGCACTCCATCTTCTTCGATGGCCCCCAGGACGATGCCGCGCGACGTGCCGCGCTGTACAACGGGGATCTGTTCGTCTACTCCCCGCGCGAGAGCGCCCTCGCACTGTGCGACTTCGCGCGCGAGATGGCCGAAGCGGCTTTCGCACCGCACGATCCCCGAGACGCTCAGTTTCATCTGCCGGTCGAGAAATACGTGGACATTCTCGCGCGCCTGAAGCCCGAATTCATCAACCACCCCCGAGCGAAGACGTTGATCCAGGCCCTCCTAGCCGAGGTTGGCTGCGACCTCGAAAAGACCTATTTCGATGTTCCCCGGCTCCGTAGCATGACGCACGGGGACTACCTCCGGGCAGGCCTTGCCTACCAGTTTCATCCGCACCGCGACACCTGGTTCTCGGCGCCGCTCGGCCAACTGAACTGGTGGCTCCCCGTCTACGAGTTGCAGCCCGAGAACGCCATGGCGTTTCATCCCCAGTATTGGAGCACGCCCGTGGGCAACTCCTCACGGGACTACAACTACGCCGTCTGGAACCGCGAGGGCCGCAAGCTCGCCGCCCAGCAGATCAAGGCGGAAACGCGCAAGCAGCCCAAGGCCGAAGAGCCCATCAGCCCGGAGCCCCAGGTGCGGCTCATCTCTCAGGTCGGCAGCGTCATCATCTTTTCCGCGCAGCAGATGCACTCCACGGTCGACAACACCTCTGGACGAACCCGGTTCAGCATTGACTTCCGCACCGTACATCTGGATGACCTCGAGGCCGGCGCCGGCGCCCTGAACGTCGACTCCGAATCCACGGGCACCACCCTCGAGGACTACCTCCGCGGAACCGACTTGGCGCACCTCCCGCCCTCGCTCATCGCCCGCTACGACACGCCCCTTATCCCGGCCTAGCGTCGCGCATCCGTGATTTTCCACGAGACGGCGCTTCCGGGGGCCTACGTCATCGAGCCCGAACGGCGCGAGGATGAGCGGGGGTTCTTCGCACGAGTGTGGTGCGAACGCGAATTCGCCGCTCATGGGCTCGAGACCCGGATCGCACAGTGCAGCATCTCGCTGACTACGCGCCGCGGGACGCTGCGGGGAATGCACTACCAGCGGCCGCCCCACGAGGAAGTCAAGATCGTGCGTTGCACGCGGGGCGGCATCCACGACGTGATCATCGACCTGCGCCCCGACTCGGCGACGTTCCTGCAGCACTTCGCCGTTGCGCTCACCGCGGAGAACCGCGGGTCGCTCTACGTGCCCCGCGGGTTCGCGCACGGGTTCCAAACTCTCGAGGACGACACCGAAGTGTCCTACCAGATTTCAGCGTTTTACGTACCCGACGCCGCCCGAGGCGTCCGCTGGGATGACCCGGCCTTCGGCATCGCGTGGCCGATCGCCGATCCCATCCTCCTGGACCGCGACCGGTCGTATCCCGACTTCCGGCGCCCGGAGCTCGTCGCCTGAAGTCCGCTCCGGTCGCCGAACGCGCCGTGACGCTTGGTGAAAGTATGCATGCGCTCATCGCGGAGCTCTATCCCATCTGTCGCAGCATCACGGGGGACGGGTTCCGCCACACCCTGCACCGGATCGCCCGGGAGATCCCGCTGACGATCCACGAGGTGGCAAGTGGCACGCGCGTCCTCGACTGGACGGTGCCGAAGGAGTGGAACATCCGGGATGCCTACGTCAAGAACGGGCGCGGCGAGCGGGTGATCGATTTTCGTCGCTCGAACCTGCACGTCGTGAACTACAGCGTTCCGGTCCACCGCACGCTGAGCCTGGCCGAGCTCACCCCGCGTCTGTTTACGCTGCCCGAGCGACCCGCCTGGATTCCCTACCGGACTTCCTACTACACCGAGACGTGGGGCTTCTGTCTCGCGCACCGGGACCTGCTCGCACTGGAGGACGGCGACTACGAGGTGTGCATCGACTCCACCCTCGAGAACGGGCACCTGACCTACGGCGAGTACGTGATCGCGGGTCAGCGCTCGGACGAGATCCTGATCTCCTGCCACTGCTGTCATCCGTCGCTCGCAAACGACAATCTTTCTGGGATAGCGGTCGCCATCGCGCTGGCGCAGCACGTCGCCGCGCGCCGCCCGAGCCTGTCGTATCGGTTCCTCTTCATTCCGGGCACGATCGGCTCGATCACATGGCTCGCGCGGAACGAGGAGAAACTCGTGGCGATCCGGCACGGCCTAGTGTTGAGCTGCCTCGGCGACCGCGGAGGCCTGACCTACAAACGCAGCCGACGGGGTGACGCACTCGTCGATCGCGCCGCAACGCACGTCCTCAGACACACCGGCGCCGGGCACGCGATTCTTGACTTCGTACCCTACGGCTACGACGAGCGACAGTACTGCTCGCCGGGATTCGACCTCGCCGTCGGGAGTCTGACGCGCACGCCGAACGGCCGCTTCGCCGAATACCACACGTCGGCCGACGATCTCGCCTTCGTGACCCCGGAGAGCCTGGCCGATTCCTATGCGCGGTGCCTCGAGATTCTGGACATCCTCGAGCACGACGCTCGCTACGTGAACCTCAACCCGAAGGGCGAGCCCCAGCTCGGTCGACGGGGCATCTACAACGCGATGGGCGGGGGCCACCTTCCGGAGTTCGAGTTCGGCCTCCTCTGGGTGCTCAACCTATCGGACGGCCAGCACGGACTCCTAGACATCGCCGAGCGCTCGGGACTGCCGTTCGGCCTGATTCATCGCTGCGCAGCGACGCTCGTGGCGCACGATCTACTCCGCCCCCCCCGGGACGGCGGGTGAGCGCGCTGCGCATCGGGCTCGTGCAGATGCGCGTCGCCGACGGCGACGCCGCTCGGAACCTCGGGCAGGCGACGGCTCTGATCCGAGGCGCACCGCGGGCAGACCTTTACCTGCTCCCCGAGCTCTGGTCGACGGGCTACGCCTATGCGTGCTGGCGCTCGAGCGCCGAACACGAAACGCCCGGGTTGTGCAACGCGCTCCGCTGCCTCTCCGCCGAGCGCGGCGCGTGGATCGGCGGCAGCTTGGTGTCGCTCGACGAACAGGGTCGCCTGACGAACCGGCTCTGGCTGCTCGCGCCAACCGGGGGAGAGCCAACCGTCTACGACAAGGGGCACCTGTTCCCGCCCCTCGAGGAGCACCGCCGCTTCACAGCCGGCACGAAGCGCGTGCGCGTCCCCATGGGAGCATGGACTGCGGCCCTGAGCATCTGCTTCGACCTCCGCTTTCCGGAGATGTATCGCCGCGATGCGCTCGACGGGGCGAATCTCTTCCTCGTCGTAGCCGAGTGGCCGGAGTCGCGCGCGGCGGCCCTCGCCGTGCTGGCGCGCGCCCGGGCGATCGAGAACCACGCCTTCCTGGCGCTCTCCAACCGCTGCGGCAGCGCTCTCGACGGAGTACGATTTGGCGGAGGATCGGGGATCTTCGCGCCCGACGGCTCCGTAGTGGTTGACGCGGGGTCGGGCGAGGGGGTCGCCGTGGGCATGATAGACCTGGCGCAGGCAGGGGCCGCGCGGGCGACGGCGCCCGCGCTCGAACTCCGCCAGGCCGGACTCGATTGGTGATGCGGCGCCAGCTACCGCCCGCGCCGCCGGGGGAGGTGGACCGGTGAAGGTTCTCGTGACAGGACACAACGGCTACATCGGATCCGTGATGACGCGCATGGTGGCCGCGGCCGGACACGAGGTCGTGGGCTTGGACACCTATTTCTTCGAGGACTGCACGTTCGGCCCGCCGGTACCCGACATCCCCGCCCTGCGACTCGACATGCGGGACGTCGCTCCGGAGCATCTGCGCGGAGTCGACGCTGTGATCCACCTTGCCGCCCTGTGCAATGACCCCCTCGGCGACCTGGAGCCGGCGACGACCTACGAGATCAATCACGCCGCGTCGGTGCACCTCGCCCGGGTGGCCAAGACCGTCGGCGTCCCCCGGTTCCTCTTTGCTTCCTCGTGCAGCCTCTACGGAGTCGCCGGCGACGGCATGCTCGACGAGCAGGCAGCCTTCAACCCGATCACGCCCTATGGAGAGTCGAAGGTCTTGGTCGAACGCGACGTCGCACAGCTCGCCGACGGGCACTTCAGCCCGACGTTCCTCCGCAACGCGACCGCGTACGGCGTCTCGCCGCGGCTCCGCCTCGACGTGGTGATCAACAACCTCGTCGCCGTTGCCCACACGACCGGCGAGATCGTGATTCAGAGCGATGGGACCCCGTGGCGTCCGCTCGTCCACGTGGAGGACTTCTGCAGCGCCTTCATCGCGGTCCTCGAGGCGCCGCGCGAGCTCGTGCACAACGAAGCGTTCAACGTGGGGCGCACCACCGAGAACTACCAAGTCCGGGATCTTGCGGAGCTCGTGCGGCGCGCGCTCCCCGGCAGCCGCGTGACCTACGCGACGGGCGGCGGGCCCGATCCGCGAAGCTATCGTGTCGACTGTTCCAAGATCGCGCACCGGCTGCCGGACTTTCAGCCGCGCTGGACGGTCCAGGACGGCGTTGCCTCGCTCTGCGAGGCGTTCCGCGCGTGCGGCCTGTCCCGCGACGACTTCAGCGGTGCGCGATACTTCCGGGTGCGGCACATTCAGACGCTGCAGCAGGCGGGGCGGGTCGATGCCCGACTCCGCTGGCGGGCGCGGCAGGCGGACCTGCCCCAGGCCGCCTCGACCGGTCAGGGCGAAAGGGAAACGCGAGCAGAGAGTCGCCCTCTCCTGCGGGGGCTCGGGATGCGTCCGCCAGACTAGAGCGACAACTCCCGAAACCACGGTGCCCAATAGGGTGCTGGTCGATCATCTGGGACTTGTTGGGGCTTCGTGCGCGGCCTCAGGTACCGTGGTGCCGTGATCAACTTCTACCGGTATTCACCTGACACGCTCGGTGCGACCTCGCGCCGCGCACGTGATGCGGGGCGAGCTCTGCGCGCTCGAGCGCCGCGCGCCTCAGGCGCTGTGTGACACCACGGCGGCCATCATCTGTGTGGTCGCGGGGCCGTCGTCACCGTGCACCCGAGCTTGAGCGCCCGGGCCCGCAGCCTCAGCCGCCGCTACCGCCGAGGCCCGGGGCCGAACGCATGTGTGTGTGGCGTACACGCAACATCCGTCCAGCCCTAGATTTCCCCCATGCGAACGCCCGGCGATTGCCATGGTCGGGCATGGCTTTCGCGGTGAAGGGCCCGCGCGTGTGTGCCAACTGTCGTGACTGAGTCCGACGGGCGCGGCTGGCTATCGCCTCGCGGGTCGACGCGCCCGAGCCCTCGTTCACTCGGGTCGATTGATCGGCAGAAGTGGACCGTCGCGGACCGCGCGGCGCAGCTCTGCGGGGCGTTCGGACACTTAAGCTTCACGGCCCGGACTTCCTAGACGCCCGCTACCTCAGAACTGATGCACGGTCAAGCCCTGCAACGCGAACGGGGAGGCGACATTCGGGTGGCAAGGTACTCAGCGAAAGCGGGGCGGTGACAATGAAGGTCGTTCTCTTCTGCGGCGGCCTCGGCATGCGGTTGCGCGACTATGCCGAGAACATTCCCAAACCGATGGTGCCGATCGGCTACCGTCCGATGATCTGGCACGTGATGAAGTACTACGCCCACTTCGGGCACCGCGATTTCGTGCTCTGCCTCGGCTATCGGGGGGACATGATCAAACAGTACTTTCTGAATTACGAAGAGTCGGTGTCGAACGACTTCGTTCTTTCGGAGGGGGGCCGCAAGCGGGAACTGTTGCACAGCGACATCGACGATTGGCGGATCACATTCGTCGAAACGGGGTTAAATGCCAACATCGGAGAGCGCCTAAAGGCGGTCGAAGGCCATCTAGCGGGCGAAGAATGTTTCCTCGCGAACTACAGTGACGGCTTGACCGATCTCCCCCTGCCCGCACAGCTCGCCCACTTTCAAACGCATCACGCCGTCGCGAGCTTTCTCAGCGTGCGCCCCAATCTCAGTTATCACTTCATAACGACCCAAACCGGTGGTCTGGTCACCAGCTTCCGCGACATCGCGCAGTCTGGCCTCCGTGTGAACGGGGGCTTCTTCATCTTCCGCCACGATATTTTCCGCTACATCGAGGACGGCGAGGAGCTCGTGCTCGAGCCGTTCCAGCGCTTGCTGCAGGCGCGTCAGCTTATCGCCTACGACTATGACGGATTCTGGTTGCCGATGGACACGGCGAAGGATAAGAAGCGCATCGAGGATCTCTTTGCGGCTGGGAACCCGCCATGGGAGGTCTGGCGCCAAGACCCACCTCGTCCCCGGGCGACCACCAACGAGCCTCAAGGGCGGCCCGGCGCTGGACGACCAGGACCGGCTGGCGACTAGGCGTGCGATGAGACAGACCGGGCCTTGACCATCCCCCGCGGCCGCGCACGGGCCGTTGGCGCCATGGTGCTGATCCTCGTCCTCGCGCTGGGCACCGCCGTTTGGATGGTGACCGTGACGCCCGGCGCACGATGGCGCGCCGGGGTCGTCTGGCTCAAGCTCGAGGGTCGCCTGTCCGACGTTCGCTGGAGCGAGCTCGTCGAGATGTTGCGACCGGGCACGGGCATGTACCTCGTCCCCTTGGTCGAGAACCCCAATCCCTTCATGGCCATCACGAACCCCCGGACGGATTCGGCCGACGTAGCCGCTGGCGCGCACCGATTCGCCGCCGAATGCGTGTCGTGCCACCGCGAGGGGGGCGCGGGGCCTGACCTCGGCCGGGGCGTCTTCGTCCACGGCGCGAGTGACTGGGCGTTGTACCAAAGCGTGCGGCATGGCATCGTCGGGACCGCCATGCCGCCTCACCCCTGGCCCCTCAAAGACATCTGGCAGGTCGTGGCGTACATCCGC
>DATNIM010000024.1:0-4426 GCA_035604455.1 Gemmatimonadales bacterium | reverse complement strand
TATCGAACATATGTTTGCTATCCTGAGCGTGACCGGGTTCTGAGCCTGATTGACATTGGCTACAGGCGCTCCTATACTGACCGGGGGGAGACTGACCAGTCAGTCTTGGGGGCGAGAATGGTCACTGCGATTGACCGATTGGGCAAACTCTCACAACGAGAAGACACCCGCAGAAAGATCCTCGCATCCGCCGAGCAAGTGTTCGCTGAGAAAGGGTTCTACCGATCGGTGGTTGACGATATCGTAAAGGCCTCCGGAACGTCGAAGGGGGCCGTTTATTTTTACTTCAGCAGCAAGGAAGAGATCTTTCTGTCGCTCGTCGAGGATTATGCGGCCACGGTGGCGCAGGAGCTGCAGATCGCCGTGCAGCACGGCCGCGGGTTGCTCGCCCACGTCGAGGCGGCGGTGGCCACACTGGTCCGAAACTTCCAGGCGCACCGGGCCCTCGCGAAGATTGTTCTGGTCGACTGGCCCGCGGCCGGCGCGGAGTTCCAGGGAAAGCGCATCGCGCTGAAGGGCATGCTCGTCGAGGTGTTGCGGGGGTACCTGGACCGGGCGGTGGAGGACGGGAAGATCCCCGCGCAGGACACCGAGATGGCCGCGTACGTCTGGATCGGGGCGATCAGCGAGGTCGTGGTCCGGTGGCTCAACACCGGGAAGCCGGATCCGCTGGACGACGTGCTCGCGCCGCTCACGCGGTTGCTCCTGTCGAGCGTCGGACTGGCCGTGCCCGCGGAGGCGCCCCGCTAGGCCCCCGCGAATGGACCCGATTCCAGAGAGGCTCGTCCCGACAATGCGCGCCCGCACGTGGGCGCGCATTGTACGTGCGGCGTTTCTCCGCGGTGAGTTCACCCTCAGTTCCGGTCGCCGAAGCTCCTACTACGTCGACAAGTACCTGTTCGAGACCCAACCCGATCTGCTCCGCGACGTCGCCCGCCTGCTCGCGCGGATGGTCCCGGTCGGCACCACACGGCTCGCCGGTCCTGCGCTCGGAGGGGTGCCGCTGGCGACCGCGGTGGCGCTTGAGAGCGGCCTCCCGTTTGTGATCGTGCGTCCGCAGACGAAGGACTACGGCACCGCCCGGGCGATCGAGGGGCGGCTGGAAGCGGGAGATCGGGTGGTCGTGCTCGAGGACGTGGTCACGACCGGCGCCCAGGCGATCCGGGCGGCCCGCGCCGTCGAAGCCGCTGGCGCACAGGTCCCCGCGGTCATTGCCGTGGTGGACCGTCACGAAGGCGGGCGCGAGGGCATCGAGGCCGCGGGGTATCGGTTCGAAGCGCTGTACGATGTTGAGGAATGGTCGCTCGAGGGTGCCCGCGACCAGGCGCCCCCGGCCGGGCGCGGGGGCTGAGATCGTCGCGCTACGCGATCGCGACCGGTCGGACCGGCGACCCGGTTGCCCCCACGAACTTCAGGGGCAGGCACACGAACAGGAACTCGAAGCAGCGGTCGCCGCTCAATTCCTCGAGCGCGAGGTTCTCGATGATCGGAATGCCGCACCGGGCCAGCAGGTGCAGGTGCGCGAACAGCGTCGCGCCGGACTCCGGATCCCGTTCCTCGATCTCGTCCCAGGTCATGTTGTCGCAGCCGACGCACGCGACCTCGTGGTCGGCTGCCCACAGCGAGCCGTCGCGGCCGACGCCCGCGGCGGCGAGGTAGCGCGCCTCGTCGTGCCACAGCGTCCCGTACCCGGTCCGGACGAGCAGCGCGTCGCGCGGCCGAACCGTCACGCCGGCCAGGGTCGCCGCGGCATCGAGGTCGGCGGCGGTGATCCGGTAGTGCGGCGGCAGCGGATGCTGTCCGCGCACCGCGCAGACGTCCAGGAGCACGCCGCGCGTGACGATTGGGGCCATCGTCTCGATCCCGTGTGCGGTGAACCCGCGCGACGTCTCCACCTGCGGCGTCACCTCAATGCCCCCATAGAGCGTGAGGTCGCAGGCCTGATGCGAGAGCGCGTCGATGTGGGTGCCGGTGTGCTCCATCATCACGAGTGTGCCCGACGCGCCGCTGCGCGGGCCCTCGTGTCCCGGGTCGTAGCCGTCGCGGTGCCGACGGTGGAGGTGATAGAGGTAGCCGGGGCGGTGCGCCGGGTGGATCGGCATGCCGGCGGTGCGGGGTTGTTCGAGGTCGTACACCCTCCGTCCGAGCGTCGCCCGGAGCACTTCGGTCGCATCCATCTTTGTGGGTCCCTCCGCCGAGTCCGTCGGGAGGTCGGCGCCTCCGGGTCCACTTCGGCGGCGCGGTGCGGCTCGCCTGTCCGGGCCGAGGCAGGCGGCCGGGGCCGGGTGGAGGGGCCGCTGGAGCCCCCGGAACACGCGGGCTGGCAGGGCCGCGTCAATTGACAGTGAAAACGATCGGTGCCTATACTAATCATGACTAACTTAGTCGACAATATCCCGCTGGCTAGGTGCACAGCGTTTCGCCTCTTTCCGCGGACGCTCGGCGCGCCGGCCGCGACGGAGGGGGAAATGGGCGCGGAACTGGTGATCAAAGACCTGTGGGCCCAGGTCGAGGACAAGGTGATTCTCAAGGGCGCCAACCTGACGGTCCGGTCGGGCGAGATCCATGCGTTGATGGGTCCGAACGGCTCCGGAAAGAGCACGCTCGCGAACGTGCTGATGGGCAACCCGTTCTATCAGGTGATCAAGGGCGAGCTTCTCTACAAGAACGAGGACCTGGTGGCGATGGCCCCTGACGAGCGGGCGCGGAGAGGTCTGTTCATTGCCTTCCAGTATCCGGTCACGATTCCAGGGGTCACGATGGCGAGCTTTCTGCGCACCGCGGTGAGCGCCCGCCGCGGCTACGACAAGGACCAACTGATGGGTCTGGCGGAGTTCCAGAAGCTCGTGCGGGCGAAGGTGGACGAGTTGCAGGTGGACCCGTCCGTCCTGGGGCGCTACGTCAACGAGGGCTTCAGCGGCGGAGAGAAGAAGCGCGCGGAGATCCTCCAGATGGCGATGCTGGAGCCGGAGATCGCAATCATGGACGAGACCGACTCGGGCCTCGACGTGGACGCGGTGAAGATCGTCGCGGCCGGGGTCAACCGCATGTACGAATCCTCGCAGCGGCAGATGGGCGTGCTCGTGATCACGCACTACCCGCGGATCCTCAAGCACATCCATCCGACCCGGGTGCACGTGATGTTCGACGGCCGGATCGTGACGTCTGGAGAGAAAGAGCTGGCCGATGAGCTCGACCAGATCGGCTACGATGGGATCCGCGCGCAGTACGAGCGCGTCGCTGCGGAGGTAGTTGGGGAAGGGGAGGTTCGAAGCGCCGGGAAAGTGTTCTGGGTCCGACACTAGCGAGGAGGAGCTGCGACCGTGGCTGTGGTGAACCCGCTCGGTATCGATCTCGACCAGTACAAATACGGGTTCCATGATTCCGAGGACACCTACGCGTTCAAGTCCAAGAAGGGACTGAACCGTGCGATCATCGAGCAGATCTCCCACATGAAGAGCGAGCCCGACTGGATGCGGGCCTACCGGCTGCACTCGCTGGGCGTCTTCGACAAGAAACCGATGCCGACGTGGGGCGGCAACGTGGGCGAGATCGACTTCAACGACATCTACTACTACATGAAGCCGATGGAGAACCAGGGCAAGACCTGGGACGACGTCTCGCCGGACATCAAGCGGACGTTCGACCGCCTGGGCATCCCGGAGGCGGAGAAGAAGTACCTCGCCGGGGTCGGCGCGCAGTACGAGAGCGAGGTCGTCTATCACAGCCTGCGCGAGGAGTGGACGAAGCAGGGCGTCATCTTCCTGGACATGGACTCCGGCCTGCGCGAGCACCCGGACATCGTCAAGGAGTACTTCGGCACCGTCGTCCCGCCGGAGGACAACAAGTTCGCGGCGCTCAACAGCGCCGCGTGGAGCGGGGGGTCGTTCGTGTACGTGCCCGAGGGGGTACACGTCACGGTCCCGTTGCAGGCGTACTTCCGCATCAACGCGCAGAACATGGGCCAATTCGAGCGGACGCTGATCATCGCGGAGCGGGGTTCCCACGTCCACTATGTGGAGGGGTGCACCGCGCCGACGTACTCCAGCGACTCGCTGCACAGCGCGGTCGTGGAGATCATCGTCAAGGAGGGCGCGCGCGTTCGGTACACGACGATCCAGAACTGGTCGAAGAACGTGTACAACCTCGTGACCAAGCGTGCCGTGGCATACCGCGACGCGACGATGGAGTGGGTCGACGGGAACCTCGGCAGCAAGCTGACGATGAAGTATCCGAGCGTGTACATGCTCGAGCCGGGCGCCAAGGCCGAGATCCTCTCCATCGCGTTCGCGGGGGCGGGGCAGCACCAGGACCCGGGAGGCAAGGTGATCCACGCCGCGCCGCACACGCAGTCGTCCGTCGTCAGCAAGTCGATCAGCAAATCCGGCGGGCGAGCAGGCTACCGAGGGCTCGTGAAGATCTACCC
>DATNIM010000023.1:0-17381 GCA_035604455.1 Gemmatimonadales bacterium | reverse complement strand
CGACGCCCAGCGCGACGAGTACAGCGTGCTTGGTGGAGAACATGGTTGGTGCCCTTTCGCTAAGTAGTGGTGCGGCTTCGCTTACAGCGCTCTCGGCGCTCTCACTGCGCCTCCTAAGGGCAACCGCCGTGCCGAACTGTCAAATTTTCGACTTTGTGTCAAGTTTTTTGACAATGAACGTAGGTATGGGCTGAGCAGGGATTGTCGAAAAACGATACGCTCTGACTCGCGGATCCTCACGGGCAAGCGCAGAGTAACTTATTAAGTGATAGCGTATTCCGTGAGATTGTCGATCTGGTGCAGTGACGGGGCATCGTTGAGCAGACAACGAACCGACGCAGCGAGCGACCTGTTCCGGACCCCAGCACGCGTACGCTACTCTCTGCTGCTCAACCTCTTGTCGTTGTGCCGCATGGAGCGAGACCCATGGCAGCTTGCGACTCGGCTCCGAGCTCGAGCGGCCGGCTTCTCGATCCCTGGAGGCAGAATAGTGTCTCGACACTAGTGCATATCACGGTAGCTCGCGACTCTACCTCGAGGCGCGACAGACGCTGCTTTGGTGCGGGCAGGCGCGGAGTAGGGGCTCGAGGACGCGCCACACCGTGTCAGCGACCCGGCGCGCTCCGGCCGC
Source organism: Gemmatimonadales bacterium (assembly GCA_035604455.1). Lineage (GTDB taxonomy): Bacteria > Gemmatimonadota > Gemmatimonadetes > Gemmatimonadales > GWC2-71-9 > AG25. The sequence goes on along the minus strand of DATNIM010000023.1, from coordinate 16,750 downwards.
GTTCGGGTGAAGACCATCGGCCTGGTTGAGGGAATCAATCCCAGCGACCCCAGCGAGCAGAAAGTCAATGAGCACGGCATGGTTCGCGCGGGCGAGTTCTCCGAACAGCGCTCGAAACTGGTCCGCGTAGGCCCGGCCGAGGTTCGGTGGCGCGCGCATTCCCGCGATCACGAGACGGACCGCAGGTTCTTTCGACCGAACCCGGTCGAGGATCGTTTGGAGGTTGCGACGAGTTGACGAAAGGTCCTGCCCCCGGAGCACGTCGTTGGCTCCGAGTTCCAACACAAAGACCGCCACGGGGACCTGAAGGACCCAATCGAGCCGCCGGACCCCGTCGGCGGACGTCGCTCCGCTCACTCCGGCGTTCACGACGCGATAGGCAAGGCCAGCCGCGTCGATCTTCCGCTGGACCAACGCCGGGTAGGCCGCCTCAGGATCGAGCCCGAGCCCAGCAGTGAGGGAATTACCGAAAAACATGACAACGGGCCGGCCATCGGACGCTCCGGTCGCGCGAAAATGAATCACCGAGGTCTGATCGATGTCGCGCGCTCGCGATAAGAGCGAGCGATTCGCCCAGGCGGAGGAGCTCCAAGCGACAAGCGCAAGGGCCAGGTGCCCTATCTTTGGACCCATATGATGCTGGAAGCGATTGACCTCGAGCAGACGTACTGGAGTGCCGGCGCCCCACTCACGGTGCTGAAACATATCAACCTCGCCATCGAGCCCCAGGCGTTCGTCGCGATCGTCGGACCCTCAGGGAGCGGCAAGACCACTCTCCTCGGCCTGCTCGCCGGGCTGGACGCGCCTACGAAGGGAATCGTGCGCCTGGACGGGCAGAATCTCGCCGACCTTTCCGAGAACGCCCGGGCCTCCGTGCGGGCCACCAAGGTGGGGTTTGTTTTCCAAACCTTTCAGCTGATCCCGACTTTGACGGCGCTTGAGAATGTCCTCGTGCCGCTTGAGCTTCGGGGCGCTCGAACAAGCGCGTCGACTCCGCGAGCCCGGCACTGGCTTGACCGCGTGGGCCTCGCCGACCGCGCCCACCACTACCCTGCGCAGCTCTCCGGCGGCGAGCAGCAGCGCGTGGGGCTCGCGCGGGCGTTCGCGGGCGAGCCCAAAGTCCTGCTCGCGGATGAGCCGACCGGAAGTCTCGACGCCGAAACCGGTATGAGGGTGATCGACCTGCTGATCGAGATCAACCGCGACGTCCGCACGACCTTGGTGCTGGTGACCCACGATCCGACACTCGCCGCACGCGCACAACGCGTGGTGCGCCTCGCGGGGGGGTCGATCGTCGCGGACGGGCCGCCCGATTTGGGCTAGCTGAGTGAACCTCCTACGGTTTGCCCTCGTCATGGCGTGGCGCGAGAGCCGCCGCGCGCGGGGGCGCTTGATCCTCCACGTGGCCGCGGTGAGCCTCGGCGTGGGCGCGGTCGTGGCGATCAATTCATTCGGCGCGAACGTGAATCGAGCCGTCATACACCAGGCCCGTGCCCTCCTTGGCGCGGACCTCGAGCTTCAAGCGCCCGAACCGCTCGACTCCCTTGCGGCGATGCTCGATTCCGCACGCCGCGCGGGGGCCGCCGTATCGCGGGTGACGAGTTTCGGGTCGATGGTCCTCGCGCTGCGAACCGGCCGGACTCGACTGGTCGAGATCCGGGCGATCGAGGGGCAGTTCCCCTACTACGCGACCATCACGACCGCGCCGCCGGGGTTGTGGCCCACCCTCCAGACTTCGCGCTGCGCATTGGTCGATTCCGCCGTGCTGATCACCCTGGGGGCACGGGTAGGCGACACCGTGGCGGTCGGCGAGGCGCGCTTTCCCATCGCGGGGGCCGTCACGGACGCCCCCGGCGACGTCGGTCTGCGGACAGCCTTGGGCCCGCGCGTTTTCCTTCCCGCTCGCTACCTCGCATCGACCGAGCTGCTGGGATTCGGTAGTCGCGCGCGGTACCGCGTGTACCTCAAGTTCGCGAGCGACCTCGAGGGCCAACGGTTCCTCGCCACTCATCGGGCCGCGCTCGACGCGGCCGGCATCGGGCACCGCACGGTGCGCGACGAGGAGGAGGATTTGAACCGCGCCCTAGGGACCCTGGCCCGGTATTTGGGATTGGTAGCGCTGGTCGCCCTGCTGCTCGGGGCCCTCGGCGTGGCCAGCGCGGTCCGGGTTTTCGTTCGAAGCAAGCTGTCGACAGCGGCCCTGCTTCGCTGCCTCGGCGCGACCGAGCGCTCGGTGTTCGCGATCTACTTGGCGCAAGCGATCGCAGTCGGCCTGATTGGCGCATCAGGAGGCGCCCTCCTCGGCGTGGCGGCACAAACGGTGCTGCCCGCCGTTGCACGGGCCTTCCTCCCCCTGGAAGTCACGCCGGCGCTCGATGGTCGGGTGGTCCTGTCAGGACTCGCACTCGGCGTCTTGACGGCCGTCGTTTCGGCCTTCGTCCCGTTGCTCGCCCTGCGAACGGCGACACCCCTTCAGGCGCTCCGCCGCGATCAGACCGGGCCGACGCCCGGCCTCCGCGCGGGGCGGCTCGCGGCCTTCGCGGCCGTTGCCGGCGGAGTGGTCGTTTTGTCGTTGTGGGAGGCACCACGCCCTGGCGTGGGGCTGGGATTTGCCGGCGGCGTCGGCGGAGCGGCCCTGCTCTTGTGGCTCACAGCCGTTGGCCTGATGAACGGGCTCCGGAGGTTCCTCCCTGCTACGGCCCCGTACGTGGTTCGCCAGGGCTTGGCCAACCTGTTTCGACCCGAGAACCAAACGGTCGCCGTCATCCTGTCGCTCGGGTTCGGCGTGTGTCTGCTCGGAACGATCTACGTCGTCCAACGGAATCTCGTCGCGCAGTTTGCACCGGATACCGGGCCCGGCCGCGCAAACCTGGTGCTGTTCGACATCGAGCCCGACCAGCGCTCGGACGTCGTCGATTTCCTCTCGGGGCACGGTGTCGCCCCCGCCGGCTTCATTCCCGTCGTGCCCGCCCGCATCACCGGGGTCAACGGTCAGCCGATCGCTGCGCTTCGCGATTCCTCGCGACGCGGATCGTTCTCGCGCGCGGCGCTCGTGCGGGAGTACCGCAACACGTACCGCGACTCCCTCGTGGGAGGGGAGGAGATCACGGCGGGACAATGGTGGGGTCCCACGGGCGGGTTGACTCGGCAGGGCCTCGGGTCCAGCCGCGAGCCTTCCGAGCCGATGGCGCGCATCTCCGTGGACGAGGACCTGGCCAAAGCGTTGGGCCTCTCTGTGGGGTCACACGTCACGTGGGATGTGCAGGGAGTGACGCTTGAGAGTGAAGTGACAAGCCTGCGGAGGGTGTCTTGGGGCCGGTTCCAGCCGAACTTCTTCGTGGTCTTCGAGCCCGGCACACTCGAGGACGCGCCGCAAACCTACGCGTCCCTCGTGCGCGTTGCTGCGCCGTCCCTTCGAGCCACGTTGCAACGGGACCTCGTGGTTCGCTTTCCGAATATCACGTGTCTCGACATCGCCCTCGTCGAGCAATCACTCGACAGTGTCCTGACGAAGGTATCGACGGCGATCCGCTTCATGGCGCTGTTCAGTCTCGCAAGCGGCGTGACGATTCTGATCGGCGGACTCGCCACCTCCCGCCTCCAGCGCGAGCGCGAGACGCTGCTGCTGCGCATGCTCGGCGCGAGCGATGTCCAAATCCGGAGCATCGTGTTCATGGAATACATCCTGTGGGGATCCCTGGCGGGCGCGGTCGGCCTGCTCCTGGCGGGCGCCGCGGGCTGGGGAGTCGTCCGATTCGTTCTTGAGATGCCTTTCACGCTCCCTTGGAAAGCCCTGGCCGCAGCGGGGCTCGGGGTCGCAGGTCTCACGACCGCCGTAGGATGGGCGAGTTCTGGTGATCTTCTTCGAAAGTCGCCCTTGGCTGCGTGGCGCGCTTTAATCGAGTAGATCACGCAGGCCAGCGCACTCCGCCGGCACGCTGACTAGACGGGACGGGCGAAGTGGCCTCGCGTAAACGCACCCTGGCAGGTCTGGCGGATCACTTCGGCGTTCGGTGTGCGGCTTTCTTCGAGCGTGTCGATCAGGGTCCGGAACGCCTTGGTCTTCTCCGCAACGGGATCGCCGGGGACGTTGAATACCAGGCGGTAGTTGCGGATCCCGGCGCGCCACAAGGCGGGGACGTAGCTCGCGGCGTTCACGGGACGCGAATGCAGCAGCCGGTTGCGGCACGCGTAGTCTGTGGCCACCGGGAACGTATACCCTACCTGATCGGTGAGCGCCACGTTGGGGTGCTTCGCTACACAGAGGTCACGACAAGTGAACGGTTCGCGATCGAACGCTGCCGACAGTACGCAATGCTCGATCGTCATGCCCTCCGGACGCCCGTAGGCGACGACGTCGAAGGCCCGGCCCAGCCACGGCGCGCTCGCCTGGGCCATCTCGTCGGCCGTGAGCTCGATCGAGAGCACCACGCGACGGGCGCCCAACCGAAATAACTCCGCGGCAGTGAACTCGTTGAAGCAGTTCACACCGTAGTCGGCGACGAGGTCTCGCTCTCGCGCGAGCTCCGCGACGATCCCCAGATGACCGCTGACGAGTGCCGTGTCCAACGCGAGCCACTTGTCGACGAACCTGCGATCGTCGGGCCGCACAACCGTTGGCGTCCGCAGCCGAACTGTGACCCCACGGCTCGCCATCGTCTCGATCAGGCCCCGGACCCGGCTCACGGGGGGCGGCGGGTGCCGCAGAAACAAGTCCAATGAGATTTCAGTCGCGCCCGCCGCGACGGCGACCTCCGCGTCCTCGAGCCGCCACACCTCGGCGGTCAGTACGGGCGCCACGCCTGGGGGCGTCGTGCGGGGAAGACCTGCGATCGTTCCCCTCACCCGCGCCCGCCGCGTCACCGCGTCTTGCGCGCGAACCTGCTCGCACGCCGGAACCAGCGCGGCGATCGCCTCTTGGCGCAGATCGTTGAGCACGCTCACGGGCATGAACAGATTCGGCTCGAGCGCGCTCAGATCCACCGCGGCTAGGGCGAACGGCGTGTCGCCGAGCCGGCCTAACTGCCGTCGCAAGCTCGCGGCGTCCAGTCCGTGCCGGGTCGCGGGGCTGAGTGTGATGGCACTGCGCACAGTGACGGTCTGCTGGTCTGCCGTCCAGTGGAGCGTGAGTGGGCTCCCGTTTCGGCCGGTGGCACGAACCTGGAGCGGTTGTCTCGCTCCCCCGGCTGGCGTGGTCACCGCCGCAAGAGACGCGCGTGCTTGCTCGAGGAGGCTCGCCTGTGAGGATCGCACGACGACCCAGCCGGCGGGGACATCGCGAGGGGCTGCGATGGCCTGCGTGAGCACGCCATTGCCGCTGCTCACTGTGCGAACGCGACCCACCGTGAAACCCGTATTCCCCCGCGCCGACCCCTCCGGATGCTCGAACCCCACCCCGTCGCCGCTGTGGAGCGGTCTCGTCACGGATACGAGCAGGTCCTTCCCGGATGGCCCGACCACTCGTCCCAAGACCAAGCCGCGATTGTCTGGGTGACTGCGCGTGATGTATTCGCGACCGACGCGACCGCCGTACATGCCGGCCGTGAACCCCCTCGAATAGATTTGCACCAAGGGCTCGGTTTGCTCTGACGGAACCTCGGCCTTCCAGTTGCCGGCGGCGAGATCGTTGAGAAAGCGTCGATAGCCCCGCGTCACCGTGGCGACATATTCAGGTTTCTTCTTCCGCCCTTCGATCTTGAGACACCCAATCCCAGCATCTGCCATGGCGGCAAGGTGTTCCCAGGCGGCCAGGTCTTTGGCGGAGATGAGATAGCCGCGATCAAGCACGGCCGAGGTCGTGGCGTCTGTCAGCGTGTACTCCTTGCGGCAGGACTGCGCGCAGGCACCTCGGTTGGCACTCCGTTCGGAGATCATGCCCGACATGAAGCACTGCCCCGAGTACGCAATGCATAGTGCGCCATGGACGAACGACTCGAGCTCAATTCCGGAGACGGCGGCGCGGATTACCCGGATGTCGTCGAGCGTGTTCTCGCGGGCCAGAACGACGCGCGAGACCCCCATCTGCTGCAGCAAGCGCGCACCACCCGCGTCATGCACGGTAAGCTGCGTGGATCCGTGGATCTCGAGGTCTGGATAGACCTGGCCGATGAGCCCGATCATGCCGAGATCCTGCACCAGGACGGCGTCGACGCCGGCGTCGACACAGCTCCCGAGGTGGGACAACGCATCTTCAAGCTCGGCCGGTTTGATCAAGACGTTCAACGTGAGATACACGCGCGCCCCGCGGGCATGCGCGAGGCGGCAGGCCTGTTCGAGCTCGGCCAAGGTGAGTTGCGCCCCGTCATCGCGTGCGTTGAACTTTTCGACGCCCAGGTAGACAGCGTCCGCGCCGTTGGCGATGGCGGCGCGGGCGGCGTCGAGACTTCCCGCGGGGGCGAGCAATTCGGGGACGGCGCGGTGCATGTCGCAATCTACCCCGACCACAACCCGCCCACCCACGAACGGCGAGCGATCCTGATGGGGCTCAAGGCGTGGTCCCCGATGGACCTCGACGCGACGACGTTCTTGCCCGGTCGCAAGACGCTCATCTCAACCGACCGTCCGGGCTTACCCGCCCGGTGCGAAACGCCTGTTCGCGTTGATGTCTCGACACGCCTTGCCCGCCGACGCGTGCTTCCGCCTGCCTCTACTACCAAGTCTTCGAAGTGCGCGTTCAGGTGCAGCTGTAGCTCCAGGCGGGGGAACGGCTGACCAGGCAATAACCCATCGGCTGGGTGACACGATTCGGTGAGAAGAGCTCGTGCGCTCGATTGACGGGTCAGGCGCACCGAGCGCTAGCGCTGACGCTTGCGTCCCCTCACGGAGCGAGGGTTCATCGAGGAGACGCGCCCTGTTTCGGGCCCCGCGGGATCGCCGCTCGCCGCCTTCTCAACGTCGCCGCCGCCATCTCGCGCGATGTCCGCCAAGAGCCGATGCGTCAGTGCGGAGTAGGGCTCCTCGACGGCAATGTCGCGCTGTGAGGCATATTCGTCCCGATGTTTGATGAGGAGCCACGAGGAACGGCGAGACGAGCCGTAGCCTCGCGTGCGAACAAGGGCCCATGATCCCTTCAGCTTCGATCCGCGGAGAGTGAACTTCAGGTCGCCTTTCTGCAGCGCCGCATTCGCGTCGGGCAGGTCCGGTTCCCAGGTACCGTGGTCCCAAACCATCACGGTTCCGGCCCCGTACTCACCGGCGGGAATCACGCCTTCGAAACCGGCGTATTCGACGGCGTGATCCTCCACGCTCATTGCAAGACGTTTGACCGACGGCGAGAGCGAAGGCCCTTTCGGAATCGCCCAAGAAAGGAGTCTGCCGTCCCATTCCAGGCGAAAATCATAATGCAGCTGAGAGGCGCGATGCTTTTGAACGACAAAAATGAGGGATCCGGATTCTTTCCCGCCGTCCGCGCGATCGTCCGCAGGCTCAGGGCCCGGGTCGCGGCGGTGGGTTGCGGGTGTCATCGCCCTCACCATTGGGTGTCCGCAAGAGATACTCAGGATTCCGTCGAGCCCTCGACCCCGCTCGACGCGAGGCGTCGCAAGATGCATCTTAGGCGGACGTTCTGGACTAGCAACTGAGCTGTCGGAACACCCTCGGTAAGGCATTCGCTAGCATGCTCCTATTCGCACCGTGATCGCGACTCTACGCCAAGAGGTCTCCGGTAAGTAAGCACACCGAACCGGTAGCGAGCGGCGGACACCGGAAAGACGGAGCGCGGCAAAGAGAGATCGTGTTGGCAACGCGGTTGGTCCGTTCGCACCCCCTTCCCGTCGTCACCGCAATCGGCCTCGCAGCCGGCCTCATCGCGCGGTTCGCATCCGGGGCGCCCATCCTGGCACAACAGATCTGGCTCTGGACGCTGGTCGTGGCTGGCGCGCCGATTGTGGCGCGTACGCTGTGGGGCGTGTTGCGCGGGCGGTTCGCAGCCGACGTGGTCGCGATGCTCGCGATCGTCACGGCATTGGCGGTGCACGAATACCTCGCCGGAGCCGTCATTGTGCTGATGCAGTCGGGGGGCGAGGGCCTCGAGCGATACGCCATGGGCCGGGCCTCTCAGTCCCTTGAAACGCTCTTAGCCCGCGCACCGAAGATCGGACATCGGGTGTCCGACGATCGCGTGGAAGAACTCCCCGTCGAGGACATCCGGGTCGGAGACATGCTTCTTGTGCGGCCCGGAGATCTGGTCCCCGTCGACGGCGAGGTCGTCGAGGGGAGCGCGACAGTCGACCAGTCCGCGTTGACCGGGGAACCGCTTCCGATCCGGGCGACGCCGGGCACGGCGCTGCTCTCGGGGAGCGCGAACCTGGATGGCGCCCTGCGCATGCGCGCCGTCCGGCCGGCCCAAGGGAGCCAATACCAGCAAATCGTCCAGCTCGTCGAGCGAGCCCGTCACGAGAGGCCGCCCATCCAGCGCCTCGCCGACCGTGCCGCCGTGTGGTTCACGCCGCTCACCCTTGCGGTCTGCGGCCTCACTTGGCTCGCCACCCATGATGTGACGACGGTGCTCGCCGTGCTCGTCGTCGCGACGCCTTGCCCGCTCATCCTCGCCACCCCGGTGGCGGTGATCGCGGGTGTCTCGCGAGCGGCGGACGTCGGGGTCATCGTCAAGACGGGGGCCGCGATCGAACAGCTCGGCCGAACTCGGGTCGTCGTCTTCGATAAGACCGGCACCCTCACGGTCGGCCACCCGACGGTTGAACGAGTGGCGCCCATGGGGGCGTTCGCCGCCGACGAAGTCCTAGAGCTCGCGGCCGCCGTGGAGCAGCTGTCCTCGCACCACCTCGGCCAGGCGGTGGCAGAGGCGGGACGCGAGCGACTCGGGCGCCTCGCCGTCGCGACAGCGTTTCGCGAAAGCGCCGGGTCCGGGGTGTGGGGGACGGTGCACGGCCGCGAGGTGGCGGTCGGGTCGGCAGCCTTTCTTGCCAGTCGAGGGGTCGCTCTGCCCGCGACCGACGATGGGACGACAGCATTCGTCGCCGTGGACGGGCGCCTCGCGGGTTCGATCCACTTTGCTGACCGACTGCGCCATCAAGTTCCCGCGTTGATGCAGCGCCTCGCCGTCCTTGGGGTGAGCGAAACGGTGATGCTCACGGGAGACGGCGAGGTAGCTGCGCAGTCAATCGCGGCGCAAGCGGGCATCCGGTCGGTGCGCGCCAACCTGCTTCCGGCCGACAAGGTCACGGCCGTCCAGGAGCTGAAGGGGCGCTTCGGGGCAGTAGCGATGGTGGGGGACGGGATCAACGACGCCCCGGCGCTCGCCGCGGCGACCGTCGGGATCGCCATGGGAGCGCACGGCACGGCGGTATCGGCAGAAGCAGCGGACATAGTGCTCCTCGTCGATGACATCTCCCGCGTCGGCGACGCCATGGCGATCAGCCAGCGGATGCGGCGCATCGCGCTCCAAAGCATCGGCGTCGGCCTCGGGGTGAGCGCCGTCCTCATGGGAATCGCGAGCTTTGGCGTGATAACACCGGCGGTCGGGGCCGTGATGCAGGAAGCCCTCGACGCGGCCGTCATCCTAAATGCCTTGCGCGTGCGACGGGGCCCGGCGCAACTGCCCCGGCGGGGTGGCTAAGCCGTGCGAACCGACCGGGCCGCCCAGGCCGGCGGCACGCCTCTGACCAGCGTCCGTCAGTTCGGAGCTTTGCGAGGATGGGTGTCGTCGAGGAGGGGGTCCGGCCTGACGACAGCGGTTTTCTCCCTCAGCTCAGGGAAAAGACTCCCCGTAAGGAGCGACCGAGCGAGGAGACGAACTCAGCCGGCTGTCCGGCTGTCGCTCAGAATGGCCCGGACATCTTACGCATAGCGCGCTTTATGAATTCAGCGACACGGTCCAAGGACAGTGCACGTAGCTCCTTTTCCGTTGGCAGTTGCCTCCCTTCTAAGGGCAGGAAGTATTTGTCGCCCTTGTTCGACCGAAACCAGAGACCACCCACGCGTGATAGCCCGTCATGCTCGCGCGTGGCGCGGCCGTCGCCCGTAACTCGTGGCTGGGTGGAGATGGTCCAGACACGCTCTTCGAAGGTCACCATCCGAGTCATAGCTTGGTCCTCCTGTTTTCCACCTCCAGTCTAATCGAAGAGCGCACATTAAGTTGACTGACATCGCCGCGCTCGCGCGCGCGCGAAAGCGGTCGCGGGTGCGTGTCTCGCGGTCGGCCGGTTGCAACCCGGAACTCCTTGATTGCTGTTGGGGCGGACCTCACCTTAGAGGCGATTGGTTACGGTAGACCCCCCGTCACCTCGGGAGAACCTATGAGCCACCAATCCTTCCTCCATCGAGTGTTGTTGGCGATGGTCGCTGTAGCATTGCTGCAACCCGTCCGGCACGCGTGTGCCCAAGGAAACGCCGCGATGGCTGCCCTCGCGGGGCACGAAAATGAAGACACACTTAGCATGTCGGGCATTGTGACCAGCGTCCACACGGACACGGCCGGGATAACCTTCATAAACTTCGGACTGAGCTGGACAGTCACGGCGGTTATTCCCGCCTCCGCAGCGAGCGCCTTCCCTCACCCTGAACAGTTGATGGGAAAGCGCGTGCGCGTCACGGGGAAACTTCATATGACACACACCCGCTGGGCCATGTGGCTGGACCGGCCGGACCAGCTGCAGGTGCTAAAGACACCCGAGTCACCATTAACCGTGAGCCCCTGAGTACCGAGGGTCGGTTTCGTGTTCTTGTGCGGGACCATGGCCCCATGCTCCCGCACCGTGCTAATCGATTACCGGAGCCCGGATCGGCAGCCACGGACCGGTAAGCCGTCCGGGCTCCGCAACATCCTGGTGTACGGGTATGCCACGGTGAAACGCGAGCTTATCTGACGCACCGTCCGCGAGAACCTGCCGCGGCTGCGCACGACGGTCGACGGTCTTCTCCAATCCGGCGGAGCACCGCCAAGGTGAGCCTCATCCACGCGCGGCACCCGTGGCCAACTTCCCGAGCGCTGTGCACCTCTTCCTTCATCGGATGGTGATTCTGCTACCAGACATGTGCGCCGGTGTTGACGTCTCGGGCGTTGCGCTCGAGCGAGCCCTACACCGGGCCCAACGGGCCTGACGCGGATGCCCTCCCTTGAGCGGTGGGTGTATGCCTTCGGAAACGGCCGCGCCGACGGCTCCGCCGCGATGCGAGACGTCCTGGGTGGCAAAGGAGCCGGTCTTGCGGAGATGGCCAACCTTGGGCTTCCCGTTCCCCCGGGATTCACGATCACCGCCAAGCTGTGCATCCGCTACCTCGAATCCGGCACGTTCCCCGACCACTTCCGCGAAGAGGTCGATCGCCACCTCAAGCAACTCGAGCGAACGAGCGGCACGCGGTTCGGCAGCTCCGCGCGTCCGCTCCTCGTCTCGGTGCGCTCGGGCGCCGCGGTCTCGATGCCGGGGATGATGGAGTCGATCCTGAACTTGGGCCTGAACGACGACACGGTGGGAGGACTGATCGCGAGTTCCGGAGACGCGCGCTTTGCCTACGACTCCTACCGCCGGTTCGTGCAGATGTACGGGGACGTGGTCTTCGAGTTGGGGAAGGGCCCGTTCGAAACCCTGCTCGAGAAGGCGAGGCGCCGCCGGCGCGTGCAGCGCGACATCGAACTGCCCGCCGACGATCTCGCCGCGCTCGCGCGGGAATTCAAGGCGATCATCCGGGCGCGCACCGGCAAGGGATTCCCCGACCAGCCGGAAGAACAGCTCTGGGGCGCGATCGCTGCTGTGTTCCGCAGTTGGCGCACGCGACGCGCGATTGAGTACCGCCGCGTCCACAACATCCCCGATGACATGGGCACGGCGGTGAACGTGATGGCCATGGTATACGGCAATAGGGGTGATGACTCGGGGACGGGGGTAGCCTTCACGCGCGACTGCTCCACGGGAGAGAACATCCTGAATGGGGACTTTCTCCCGAACGCCCAGGGCGAGGACGTCGTCTCGGGGACGCGCACCCCCCTGCCGCTCAGCCGCATGCGGCGGGGCGCGCTGGGGAAGGTGTATCGAGACCTGGAGCGAATCGCCACCAAGCTCGAACGCCATTTCAAGGACGTTCAAGACATCGAATTCACCTTCGAACGTGGCAAGCTTTACATCCTACAAACGCGACGGGCACAACGTACCGGGGTCGCTGCGGTGCGGATCGCGGTCGACATGGAGGGGGAGGCGCTGATCTCCAGCGACGAGGCAGTGCAGCGCGTGCCCCCGCAGGACCTAGACCAGATCTTCCACCCCATGGTGGACCCTGGCTCGCCCGTCACCGTCCTGGCCCGCGGGCTCCCGGCGTCCCCCGGGGCCGCGATCGGTGAGGCCGTCTTTGACGCGGACGAAGCGAAGGCGCTCGCGGACAAGGGCCGCAAGGTCATCCTGGTGCGGCCCGAGACGAGTCCCGACGATTTCCACGGCATCGTGGCGGCGCAGGCTGTGCTCACCGCTCGGGGCGGGATCACGAGCCATGCCGCGATCGTGGCCCGAGGGATGGGAAAGACCTGCGTGGTGGGCGCGAAAGACATCGAGGTGGATGTTGTCCGCCGGCGGTTCCGCGTGAACGGCCGGTTCGTTCGACGCCGCGAGACCATCACGGTGGACGGCACGACCGGCCGCGTGATCCTCGGGGCGGCGAAGCTCGCCCTACCGAAGGTGGGCACCCACTACGCCAAGCTCATGGCCTGGGCCGACGCACGACGCCGGCTGCGCGTGCGCGCCAACGCCGACACACCTGAGGACGCGAAGCGGAGCCGCGAGTTCGGCGCAGAGGGAATCGGGCTATGCCGCACCGAGCACATGTTCTTTGAAGGCAACCGGATCACTGCGATGCGAGAGATGATTGTCGCCACCGATGAGATCGGTCGACGTCGAGCGCTCGCCAAGCTCCTCCCCATGCAGCGCCGCGACTTCGAAGGGCTCTTCGAGGCGATGACCGGTCACCCCGTGACAATCCGACTGCTTGATCCCCCGCTCCACGAGTTTCTCCCTCACACACAGGCAGACGTCGCCAAGCTCGCGAGAACCATCCACCTCCCCGTGTCGCGCTTGAAGCGCCTCGTGAACTCGCTCGTCGAGGCGAACCCGATGCTCGGGCACCGCGGCTGCCGGCTTGGGATCACGTACCCCGAGATTACGGAGATGCAGGCGCGCGCGATCTTCGAGGCGGCGTGCCGGGTGGTGGCGCGAGGCCGGCGGGTGGTGGTCGAAGTCATGATCCCGCTCGTCTCCCATGTGGAGGAGTTCCGGCGACAGGCACAAGTCGTGCGGCGCGTGGCGCAGGAGGTCTTCCACGCTGAAGGGCGGGCCGTGCCGTATCGCGTGGGCACGATGATCGAGCTGCCACGCGCCGCGCTGACCGCTGACGAACTCGCGAAGGAGGCCGAGTTCTTCTCGTTCGGCACGAACGACTTGACGCAGACTACGTTCGGCTTGTCGCGTGACGACGCGGGGCGCTTTCTGCCGTTCTACGTGGAGCACGGCATTCTGCCCGACGATCCCTTCCAGGTGCTGGATCGGGACGGAGTGGGCAAGCTGATCACGATGGCCGTGCGCCTCGGGCGCGGCGCGCGGAGCGAGCTCAAGGTGGGGATCTGCGGCGAGCATGGCGGCGAGCCGCGTTCGGTCCACTTCTGCCACCGGAGCGACTTGGATTACGTCTCGTGCTCGCCGTTTCGCGTGCCGATCGCGCGGCTCGCGGCCGCGCAGGCGGCGCTGGAGGAGGCTGGGGTGATCAACCGGACACGGGCGACGGTATAAGGGACAGGGTCACAGGTCGGGGGTCGTGCCCTACCTCGCGGTCGCGCGCGGTCTGCCCAACGCGACACGTCAGCACGAGTCTCGCGGTCGGCCTGGAGCCAATCATCCACGTCCGTCCCCGGGCTCCTCGCCGAGTCAGGTACAGCTCATACGCGCGGGGGCGGATCCTCACCTCGATCTCCTCGGCTGATCCCACGGCGCTCGATCGCGCGGTTGAGGATGTCCCGCCAGTTTCGTTGTGGTCGATGCGACCGATGTGGGATCGCTGTCAGACCTAGCCGAAAGGCCGACGAGCTATTCGGCGCCATTCTCGGGCTCGCTGATCCGCGTACCGCTTGGCCGCCACTAAGTCCTGGCGCAGTTGAGCTGCCGTGCAACGTGCACCATAGCCAGGGGTATCCCGCTGGATACGCCACCCCTCCTTCAGCGGACCTGCGTCCACCGTATCGAAGCCGAACTCGTTGAGCAAAGCGGTCGCTCTGGCCTTCGCGTCTGTGTCGTGGCCGGCGATGACCAGGGCGCGGCGATTCGCGGTGCCGGCTGCTGTCCGTCCGTGGTCAGCGCAGCGCCATAGACATCATTGAAGGCCTTGACGACCTTCGAGCGATCCGCGAGCGCACGACCCAGCTCGACGTCGCGTCAGCCCCCGCCATAGATGATGTTGACGGTCTTGGTCTCACCCAGGCCCACAGTCACCGTGATCTCCCGCGTCCCGTACTGCTCCTGCCACGTGTCGATGATGTAGATCCCCGGCTGCAGCCCTGACAGGGTGAAGGTCCCGTCCGTCCCGGTCACGGCGAAGAAGGGGTGCGCGAAGACGCTCACGTACGCGTGCATCCAACTATGCACGCTGCAGTCGAGCGGGACCGCGACCTCCGGCGTGCTGAAGGCGTGGGTCGCCATCGTCCCCGCGCCGGGACGGCTGACGTTGAAGGGCCGATTCACCTTCCCGAGAAACAGGTAGCTGCCGCCGACGTTGTGCAGTAGCCCGTCACTGTTCCGGATCTCGAGCGGCTGGTTCACCATCACCGCGAGGACGTGGGGGTGAAACATGCACCCGGCCTGGTTCAGGATCACGGGTGTCGTGGGGATAGGGTATGGTGCGTCGGCGGGCGGCCCCGCCCGCACGTAGACCAGCACGTTCGCCAACGTGCCGTTCGGGTTCACGGTCACAAGCTCGGCTCGAGGGGCCGTCTGGTACTTAGCCTGGCAATCAGGATCCTCACTCATATCGATGGCCGGGTTGACGGGGGCTTGTCCGACAAACTTCACCTGGCCCGTGATCGTCGCCCCGTCGCCGCTTCGTGTGGCGGTGCGGGTCCCGCCCGGTACCAACAGGAGCGCGATGAGCCCCGCGCCGAGCGCCGCGCCTCGACCGAACATCTCCATGCTGCCCCCCTTGCCTGTGAGGTGATATGCAGAAGCCGGCGACGGGCGAATCTCCGCCGGGAGCGATGAAGCAATCGTGATCGCGTCTGGAAGGAAAGCTCAGATTCCGAGTGACGTCCCCACCCGGCGCCGGCCGGCGACTCTGCATGTCAGGGATCCTCGATCCATAAAACTTCTTCACACTCGTCTCAGCACTCGTTCAGCGCGTCCGAGGGAGCTTCTCCCGTCTGCTTTCCCGCGGAGTTGGACTCGTGCCGGAGGCCTCTATGAGGACGTCAGGTCGGTGGTGGACGCTCGTTCCGCTGGTCGCACTCGCGTGGGTCGCTCCCGTCAGAGCTATGGCTGGCGTGCGCGTCCCGCTGTTCGCGCGTCAGACCAATCGGATGTGTTCGGCCTGTCATACGCTCGCCCACTTCCCCGAGCTCACGGCGATGGGCCGGGCGTTCAAGCTGAACGGGTATCGGCTAAGCAAGATTGACTCGCTCCTGGGCGATATCGAGGAGAACACGCCCAGCGGGTCACAGCAGCTGCTGCTGAACCTCGCTTCGTCGCTCGGGTTCATGATGTACACCTCCTACGCGCAGCTCCAACAAGCGGAACCCGGCACGCAGAACGGCACCGTCCTCATGCCGGAACAGTTGGCCGTCTTCATGGGCGGCCGCATCAGCCCCCGGCTGGGGGGATTCCTCCAGATCACCTATCATCCTCAAACCGGTACGTTTGGTATTGACAACACGGACTTCCGGTTTGCCGACAGTGCCCGTGTGTTTGCGAGGAATGCCATCGTCGGGCTGTCGCTCAACAACAATCCAACGGTGCAAGACCTGTGGAACTCCACACCTGCGTGGCGCTATCCGTGGCTTTCCTCGTCGGTCGCGCCGACACCCGCCGCCGTGACGCTGATTGACGGCCCGCTTGCGCAGCAGGTGGCGGGCCTCACCGGCTACGCGATGTGGAACGACCGGCTCTATGTGGAGGTCGGCGCGTATCGGTCGGCGCAGTTTGGCCAGACTGTGCCGCTCGATTCGACCGCGACAGGAGTGATCAGCGGGGTCGCCCCCTATTGGCGCGTCGCTTGGCAGCAGAACTCACGAAGGAACTACCTCATGGTCGGAGGATACGGGTTGAGCGCCGACGTGTTCCCCACGGGCGTCACGGGCCCCACCAACCACTTCACGGATGTCGCATTCGACATTGGCGACCAGCTCAAACTCGGCAAGATGGGGACCCAACAGCTGTCGCTCCATGGAACCTGGATTCACGAGACTCAGCAATGGAACGCCGGTGGCACCGCGAACCCCTCGAACACGCTGAACACATTTCGGGTAGACGCGGCGCTGCACTTGTCGCACCAATGGTGTCTGATCGCTTCGCCGTTCACTACGACCGGCTCGACTGACACGCTCCTGTACGCGCCGGCCCCCATCACGGGGAATGTCACGGGGACTCCGAACACCGACGGCCTGATCACCGAGCTCGACTTCAACGCGTGGGATAACGTTCGGGTGCAGCTCCAATACGTGGCCTACGGGAAGTTCAACGGCAGCTCCACGAACTACGATGGCGCGGGGCGGAATGCGTCCAGCAACAACACTATCTACGTGGCGACGTGGATTGCCTTCTGAGCCGAG
>DATNIM010000022.1:0-69200 GCA_035604455.1 Gemmatimonadales bacterium | reverse complement strand
TCAGAGGTGGTGTAGAGGTTCGCACTCACCGGGTCGCAGCCACACGCTCCCGGCTCGTCACCCGTGACGACGCGCAGCGCCACGTCGCCGTATTTTCTGCGCACCGCGTCCTTGAGGGCCTCGTCACCCATGACTGCTTTTCTCCCTATCAAGAAAGTTTGATATGTATGGCAAAACTCTCAGGTGCAACAGGCGCGCGCGCAACTGCCGGCGTGTTTGCCAGGCTTCACCGCGCTCGCAAAGGCAGCGATGTCGTCCAGCCGCTCACGGTTGAGCGCGTAGTAGATCCATCGCCCCTCGCGGCGGTCGGTTACGAGGCCCGCGTCCTTCAGTATCCTCAGATGAAACGAAAGACGAGACTGCGCGGCGGCGAGCACATCCTGCAGCTCGCAGACACAGCGCTCCCCATGCGACAACAGTTGCACGATCTCGAGCCGGGTCTCGTCGGAGAGGGCGTGAAACCAGTGCGCCGCGTGTGCAGTCGGTGGCAGGGTGGTCGCGGTCACGCGGATTAACATATCAATATCGATAGATACGTCAAGGCATTGGATTCTTGCGTGTCGCAGGTAGATGAGCCCTTCGTGTCGGCCCGGGTGCTGAACACCGAGAGCGGGGGACGGCCTGGCCTCGGATTCACCGACCAGCACCGCCGCTTGTCCCCAAGAAAGGCGACCGCGCATCGAGCAGCGAAGCCCCGACGCGAACGGCACTGGCTACTCCCCCTACCGGCGGAGCGAGCGGGGATGCGCGGCGCCTGACGGAACCGTCGTCCCTGGGGGCGCAAATGTGGCGGACCCCACGTCCAACGTAGATCTTGATGAACAAAGGGCGTACGCAGCGTTTCCAGCCAGAGGTCGCTGTAACAAAGCGAACCGTATGTAGTCTGCTCTTTGGGGAGCAGTGGACGGTCGACAGAACCCCCAATCTTGGCCAAGACTCGTGTCAGGAGCGCGTATGGGAACCAAGGGGACAAAGCGGATCAGCTTCAATCGAGCTTCATTAGCTGCAGGCGTGTTGCTGTTGGCCCTGGGCGCGTGTCTTACGCCCGTGCGCCCGGAGGTATCGCTTGAGTCCGGAGTTTCGCTCAAGGGATATCATGTGTTCCTGGTCGCCCCCGTGACCGACAGAACGGGCGCGCCGTTTGATCTCAACGTCACCGATTCCCTGCGACAGGAGATAGTGGATCGCCTCCAGTCCCATGGCCTGCAGGTCGATCCGAAGGGCGTGGATACCACCGACGACATGCTCCTCATCACAAGTACCCTCGTGTACTTCCGGGGCATGTCGAACCAGATGGAGCTGCCCAGTCCCGGAGGTGACCTTGAGTGCAGGCTCCGGAGCGAGCTCCGGGACCCCCGAACCGGGCGGCAGCTCGGAGAGATCGTCGCCTCAGACTTGGGAGGGCGCCGGCCGATGATCGTGTTGAACGAATGCGCCCACGACGTGGCCGACGCTATCTACCGGCAGCTGCAGCGCTGAGCGGCCCGGCAAGCTGAGCGCGAGGGAAGCCTAGATCGGTCGTCGCCACAACTCCCTCCGGCAATCGGGATTGGCGCGCCAACTCAGCGCAGCGTTGACTCAAGATCATGTGGTGACAGGGGGGGCGTCGCCACGGCGGCGCCCTCTCTCTCCATGCGGGCTTTGTGAACTGCTTTTCATTCCTGCCTCATCCGGAGGCGAAGCACCCCCGGTACTCTGACACGGTGGGTGCTTGGACCGGGGAGGTGGACGATGATTCGGAAAGCCCTGCTCGTCTGTGGCGTCTTGGCATCGGTCGTCTACGTCGCCGGCAACATCCTCGGAGCCCTGCGGTGGCCGGGCTACAACTGGATCTCTCAGACGATCAGCGAGCTGTCGGCCATCGGCGCGCCGTCTAGGCCACTCCTCGCTCCGCTCGGCGCCGCATACGGCGCCCTGATCCTCGTGTTCGGCCTCGGCGTCCTGTGGTTACCGAATCCCAAACCTGCACTCCAGACAATCGGCGGGTTGATCGTCGCATACGGCGCGGTCTGTCTGACCGGGCCCCTGACGCCGATGCACCTTCGCGGAGCGGCGGCGGGCCGCACGCTCACCGACGCGCTGCACATCGCCGCCACAACCGTCGACGTGCTGTTCATTCTGGTCATCATCGCGTTCGGAGCCACGGTCTTCGGGGGGCGATTCCGCCTCTACTCCTTCGGCACGATCGCCGTGCTGCTCGTCTTTGGCGCGCTCGCGGGCGCGCAGGGCCCTCGGATCGCGGCGAACCTGCCGACGCCGTGGGCCGGTCTCGAAGAGCGCGTCAGCGTGTACGGGGCGCTGCTCTGGTTTGCGGTGCTCGCCGTGGCTCTGCTGCGCACGAGCAGCGAGGTTCCGCGACTCAAGCGTCGCGGGGCGCGCGCTGCGGCGGGATCGGGAGTATAACGGCGAAGGTGCTGCCGCGGCCGATCGTAGATTCGACCTCCACGTGCCCGCCGAACATCGCTTCGGCGAGCCGGCGCACGACAGCGAGCCCCGTACCTGATCCCGACCCAAACGTGCGTGTCGTGAACCCGGGTTCGAAGATGCGCGCGCGATGCTCGGCGGCGATACCCACCCCCTGGTCGCGCACGACCATGCGGAGGCGGTCGCCCGCACGGTCCAGGTCCACAACTACGGGCGAAGCGCGTCCCTCGGACGCGAGGACTGCGTTGCGGATCAAGTTCGTGAGGATCTGGTAGAGGGCGTTTGGATCGCCCAAGAGGAACACGACCGGCGTTGCGATGACGGCCTCCAGGGCCACCCCTCGTTTGCGCGCCAGGGGGCGTTCGAGCGTGACGCACGAGCGGACCACCTGGGCCGCGTCGAAGCGCTCCGAGCGCCCGAGGGCGCCGCGGGCCCGGTCCTGGATCGAGCGAAGGAACTCAAGCGCCCGCTCCAAACCGGCAGTGACGTCCCCGAGCTCCTCGAGCAGCGTCGCGCGGAGACTCGAGTCGACGCCGTCGACGCTCCGCACGCGCTGCACGTAAAGCTCAAGACTCACCAGCGCCGCGGTCAGGGGGTTCGCGACCTCATGCGCGATGACGCTGGGCTGCCGCGCAAGCTCGGCGAGCGCGTCTGGTTCGGCGAGCCGCGGCCTCTGTGGCTCCGAGCGCGCGAGCAACCCGACCGCGAGACCCGCGACCTCGAGGGTCATGCGCTCGCGGCTGCGGCGCTCAAGGCCTCCCGGGGGAGGGGCTGGGGGCTCGGTGCGAACGGGTGCCACACACCAGCGACCGCCGCCGGGCAGGCGACACCCGATCCAGCGACTGCCCTGGAGGATCGTCTGCCCCCACCGATTGAGTGTCGCGTCGAGGTCGAGCTTCGTGTCGTGGTGCGCGGGGCTCGCGTGGCTAGTCGCCACCGGGAGGAGTTCGGCCTGGGGCGACACTTCCCAGACCGTTACCGCCGACGCCTGTAGCGCAACGCTGGTCTGACGGAGGACCTCGCTGGTGCGCGCGTCGGCGGCGGCCACTCGCTCTCCCTGATGATGGGTGGCTGGGTGGGGTACCCAAGCCAGCTCGGCAACTTACGACCTGCTATCGGCCGGTCAGTTCGTGGTCCTATCGCCAGTCCGTGACCACAAGCGCACAACAATAATCGTCACGAATGCTTTCGAGGAGGGTCTGGGCCCCAGGGGTGGCCCCGTTGGCGCATTCGCGCCCTTCATAAATGGACCACACGAGCATCCCGACCGTCACGCGGGCCCAAAATTCTCAAGAACCCGGAGGGTGGGAGTCGGCGATTTCGCCCCAAAAGCTCGCCCGAGACCGCCTGGCGTCGGTCCGGACCCCGGATAGGTTGTCCCCGAACCAGAACGCGATGCCTCACCCCTGCCTCGTATTTCGGGAGGTCACGATGCGTAGCATGTCTCTGCGAGTTGTCGGGCTCTTGGTGGGCGGACTGATCGGCGCGAGCCTCGCCGCCCAGGCGCCGGCCAACGCCACGGCCAAGTGCAAGGACGGGACGTACAGCACCGCCACAACGACGAAGGGGATGTGCTCGGATCACGGCGGCATCGCCGAGAAGCTGACCAAGCCAAAGACAAAGACCGAAAAACCGAAACCGGCCGCTGCACCGGCTACCCCGGCCCCAGCCGCTGCCGGCGGGCCCCCACCGGCGAATGCGACGGCCAAGTGTAAGGACGGGACGTACTCAACCTCGAAGACCACGAAGGGCGCGTGCTCGAAGCACGGTGGCGTAGCGCAGACCCTGGGTGCCGCCGCAGCTCCGGCTGCCGCCGCTCCAGCCCCCGCAGCCGCTCCTGCCGCGCCAGCCGCACCAGCCGCCGGTGGCGGAGCAAAAGCGGCGACAGTCGCGAAACCTGCGGACGCCCCGGCCACGGCGACGGCCAAGTGCAAGGACGGGACGTATTCGGAGAGCAAGCAGCATTCGGGGGCCTGCTCGCATCATGGCGGCGTCTCCGAGTGGTACAAGTAGCCACTCCCCGCGGGGGAGGAGCTACAGTGTGTCGGCTCGGGGCTCGGCCCTGAGGAGGGCGGTGAGGTAGTCGCGGTTCAGCTGGGCGATCGTGTCCAGACTGATCTCCTTGGGGCAGGCGGCTGTGCATTCGCCGTGGTTCGAGCAGGGCCCGAACCCAAGCGCGTCCATCCTGGTCGTCATGGCGGCCACCCGGTCCGCGCGCTCGGGCTCGCCCTGGGGCAGGGCGGCGAGATGCGCGGCCTTGGCCGCCACGAAGAGCATCGCGGAGCCGTTCGGGCAGGCGGCGACACAGGCGCCGCAGCCGATGCACTGGGCCGCGTCCATGGCCCGGTCCGCGGCGGCCTTCCCGATAAGGGTGGTGTTCGCTTCGGGCGCACTCCCTGCGCGGGCGCTGATGAACCCCCCGGCCTCGATGACCCGATCGAGGGGCCCGCGGTCCACCACCAGATCCTTGATGACGGGAAACGCCCGCGCTCGCCAGGGCTCGACCCAGAGCTCCGTATCGGCCCGGAAGTGGCGCATATGGAGCTGGCACGCGGTGGTCGCGCGCCGTGGCCCGTGAGGCCGGCCGTTGATCACCATCCCACAGGCACCGCAGATCCCTTCCCGGCAGTCGTGATCGAACGCGATCGGCTCCTCGCGACGCGCCCGCAGGGCTTCGTTCAGGACGTCGAGCACCTCGAGGAAGGACATGTCGGGCGTGACGTCGTCTGTCTCATAGCGGACGAATCGGCCGTGGGCGGAGCGCGCAGGCTGTCGCCAGACGTGGAGGACGACACGCATCAGCGGTAGCTCCGGGTCGACGGACGGACGGTTGAGAACTCGAGCGGCTCGCGGAGCCGCTCGGGGGACGCATCGGACCCGGTGAACTGCCACGCCGCGACATGGGCGAACCGCTCGTCGTCGCGCGCGGCTTCCCCATCGGGCGTCTGGTGCTCCTCGCGGAAGTGACAGCCGCAGGATTCGTCGCGCTCGAGCGCGTCGCGGCACATGAGCTCTCCGAATTCGAAGAAGTCCGCGACCCGGCCCGCGTGCTCCAGGGCCTGGTTCAAGTCGGCCGCGTCGCCGCCCACGTAGACGTCCTCCCAGAACTCGGTGCGCAGCGCCCGAATCGCGTCGAGCGCGGCCCCCAAACCCGCCGCGCTCCGGGACATCCCGCAGGCGTCCCAGAGCAGGCGCCCGAGCGCCTGGTGGAACTGTTCGACCGTGCGCCGGCCGCTCTTCGCGAGGAGACGCTTGAGCCACTCGAGCGCCTCACCGCGCGCCCCGCGGAAGGCGTCGTGATCGGCGGCGACCCGGGGGAGCGAGGCTTGGGCGAAGTAGTGCCCGATCGTGTAGGGCAGGATGAAGTAGCCGTCGGCCAGGCCCTGCATCAGGGCGCTCGCCCCCAACCGGTTCGCGCCGTGATCGGAGAAGTTCGCTTCGCCGATCACGAAAAGGCCAGGCAGGGTGCTCTCGAGATTGTAGTCGACCCAGAGGCCGCCCATCGTGTAGTGGGGCGCGGGGTAGATGCGCATCGGGACCGCGTAGGGCGTCTCGCCGGTAATCCGCTCGTACATGTCGAACAGGTTGCCGTAGCGCTCGGCGATCCCTTGCCGCCCGAGCCGCTCCAGCGCGTCGCGGAAGTCGAGGTACACGCCCTGGCCCCCAGGGCCGACGCCGAGCCCCGAATCGCAGATGGCCTTCGCGCGCCGTGAGGCGAGGTCGCGCGGGACCAGGTTTCCGAAGCTCGGATAGAGGCGCTCCAAGTAATAGTCCCGGTCGCTCTCGGGGATCTCGCCCGGGGCGCGCTGGTCGCCGGCCGTGGCCGGCACCCAGATCCGGCCGTCGTTGCGGAGCGACTCGCTCATGAGCGTGAGCTTCGCCTGATGGTGACCGCCCGGGGGAATGCACGTGGGATGGATCTGGGTGAAGCAGGGATTCGCGAACGCCGCCCCGCGTCTGTAGGCCCGCCAGATCGCCGTCACGTTGCAGCCCTTGGCGTTGGTCGAGAGGTGGTAGACGTTGCTGTACCCGCCTGTCGCGAGCACGACGGCGTCGGCGGGGTGCGCGATCAGGTCCCCCGAGACGAGGTCGCGGGCGATGACGCCCCGGGCCGCGCCGCCTACCACGACCACATCGAGCATCTCGTGCCGGGGATAGAGCCGCACGCGGCCCGCCGCGGTCTGGCGCGCGAGCGCCTGGTAGGCGCCGAGCAACAGCTGCTGCCCCGTCTGTCCGCGGGCGTAGAAGGTCCGCGAGACCTGGACGCCACCGAAGGAGCGGTTCGCGAGCTGGCCGCCGTATTCCCTCGCGAACGGGACGCCCTGGGCGACGCACTGGTCGATGATGTTCCCGCTCAGCTCGGCGAGACGGTACACGTTCGCTTCGCGGGCGCGGAAGTCTCCGCCCTTCAGCGTGTCGTGGAAGAGCCGGAAGACCGAATCGCCATCGTTCTGGTAGTTCTTCGCCGCGTTGATCCCGCCCTGCGCGGCGACCGAGTGGGCGCGACGTGGGGAGTCCTGGAAACAAAAGCACGACACCGTGTACCCGAGCTCGGCGAGCGACGCGGCGGCCGCGGCCCCGGCAAGCCCTGAGCCGATCACTGCGACATGGAACTTCCGCTTGTTCGCCGGCGCCACGAGCCGGAGCTCCGCGCGGTGTCTCGTCCACTTCGACTCAAGCGGACCCGAGGGGACGTGCGCGTCGAGGGGCGTCACCGCAGTACTCCCGTGAGCACGGCCACGGGAATGGCGAGGTAGCCGCCGGCGATCGCGACGGCGATCACGGCCGCGACCGACCGCCGCCAACCTTCCGAGGGCGCGCGGTTCAGGCCGAGCGTCTGGAAGGCACTCCATAACCCGTGATAGATGTGGAGCCCGAGCACCACCATGGCGAGCGCGTAGAGCGCCGCGACGGGCCAGACGCGGAAGCTCGCGAGCACGTTGTGGTAGACGTTGCCTGGCTCGAACGCCGGGTTTAGGCGGCCGAAGGTGAGATCGAGGAGATGATAGACGACGTAGAGTGCGAGCAGGACGCCCCCGACCCGCATCGTGCGGGCGGCGTAGGTCGTGGCGACGGGCTCGAAGCTCTTATAGGCCACGGGGCGCGCCCGCCAGCTCGCGCGGGTCAGCACGGCCGCGGCCCAGGCATGCACCCCGACGCTGCCGAGGAGGACCAGGCGCGCGATCCAGAGCAGCTCGCCCCGACCGAAAAACGGGGCGCCCAGGGCCCTCAGCCCCTCGGCATAGGCGTTAAACCGGTCGGGACCTTCGAACACCTTGAGATTGCCGAGGAGATGTCCGACGACGAAGAGAAACAACACCAGGCCCGTCGCGGCCATCAGGATCTTCTTGCCGATGAACGAGCGCCACAGGGTCACCCGGCGCATGGCGGCTCCACGGGGGAAGACGTAGACGACCGGGAGTGATGATACTTGTCCGCGGGGCCGGCGAGCAAGGCGCATTCCACCTTCATGACAGGAGCGACCGATGGCGATTCAATCGACGATACTTGTGACGACGACGTTCAACGTTGAAGGGCGACGGGTCCGCGAGTACCGGGGCGTGGTCCGCGGGATCACCGTGCGGGCACCCACGATCGCGCAGGGCATCCTGGGTGGCCTGAAGAGCATCATCGGCGGCCAGATCGGCGCCTACACGGAGATGTGCGAGCAGGCGCGCCAAACGGCCTATGACCGCATGGTCGACCACGCACGCGAGGTCGGGGCGAACGCCGTGCTCGGCGTGAGTTATGACGCCTCCGAGGTGGCGAGCAAGTCCGCGGCGACCGAAGTGTTGTGCTACGGAACCGCGGCTGTGCTCGAGTAAGAGCGAAGGCGCGTTAGCGGGCGGTGGGTCGCGGGACTTGCCGACGGGTGTCGGTCGGGGCCGGGGTGGGGCGGACCTTCCGAATGACGCCGTTCCACCCGCACTCCATGCACCAGCGACGTTCGATCTTGCGGAGCACACGATCGACGAAGCGGTTGCGGATCGGGACCATCTCCGCATCGCAGTGCGGGCACCGCGTGCTGCGGGGCAGCAGGAGGTACACTACCGCTGCGACGATCGCGAAGCGGAGGAGCACCGTGACGAGGAGCACCCCGACGATCAGCATACGCTCCTTACATGGTAGCGGTCCCCGGGCGTTCTGGCCATATCACGGGGTTCCCTGACTGCGCACGAACTCGGCGATCCGCAGCTCGAGCTCGGTGAGCTCGACGGGCTTCACGAACACGCGCTCCCGGGGGACGGGGGTGTTCCCGGGCTGGGCGAGCTGGGAGACGTCCCCCGACAGGAAGAGCAGCCGGGCCGCGAGCTCCGGCCGGGTGCGCTCAAGCTCGGCAAAGAGCTCGGCCCCTCCCATCTTAGGCATCCGCAAGTCGGCCAGAATGACGTCGACCGGATTGGCCGCGAGGATCTCAAGGGCGGCGAGCCCGTCTGCCGCTTCGAGGACCTGAGCGCCGCGACGTGTCAGGAATTTTGTCAGCGGGCGCCGGATGGGCTCCTCGTCGTCCACCACGAGCACCCGCACGCCCGCGAGCCTGGGCGGTGGCGCCGGACGGCTGGGCTCGGCCGCTCGAGCGGGCGACGGAACCGGGGCCTCCGACGGGCGGGGCGCCGGCAGCTTTCCGACGGGGAGGCTCATGACGAAGCGGGCGCCACCTTCCTTGGGCACCGCCGCGAGCACGAGATCGCCGCCCGCTTCCCGGGCGATCTGACGGGAGATGTAGAGTCCGAGACCCGTGCCCCGAGGCTTCGTGGTCGCGAAGGGGTGGAAGAGCTGTTCGAGGACGGGGGGCGCGACACCGTGCCCGTTGTCAGTCACCGCGACGCACACCTTCGAGTCCGCGACCCACGAGTCGACCGTCACACGGCGGGGGGGCGTGATGGTCCGCAACGCGTCGATCGCGTTGGAAAGGAGATTCACGACGACCTGCTCCAGGCGGATCGCGTCGCCGCGGACGGGGGGCAGGGCGGGATCCAGGCGGCCGCCGACCGTGATCTCGTCCACCCCAAAGCGGTAGGACACGAGGTCGAGCCCGCCCCGCACCACGTCGTTCAAGTTGACGCTCGTGACGTTCCGCTCGCTCGCGCGCACGAAGCGGAGCAGCCCGCGGAGCAGCTTGGACGCCCGTTGGGCCTGACGCAGGACCTGCTGGTTCTCCTCCCGCTGTTCGCGCGGCAGGTCCGGGTCGGCGAGCTGGTTCTCCATGTGCGCCGCGATCGCCATCAGGGGATTGTTGACCTCGTGCGCCACCCCGGCGAGCAGTTCCCCCGCCGCAGCGAACCGCCCCTGATCCTCCGCGCGATCGCGGAGCACACGCGTCATCTGGTTGAAGTGGGCCGCGAGACGGCCCACCTCGTCCTCCCGCTCGACCGGAAGGCGCGTCGTGAAATCGCCGTCCGAGACCCGCGCGAGGCCCACTTCGAGGGCGGCGAGCGGGCGGAGCACGCGCCGACGAATGGTGATCACGCTGAGCCACGCGAGGAACACGCCGAGCACGAGCCACAGCGCGAGAACGCGGTGGATTTCCGCGGTCGTCGCGGCCACTTCCATCTCGCGGACGCGCAGGTCCTCGGTTCCTAAACGCTCGACCAGCGAGAGTTCCTCGTCGGCGAGGAGCGCGAGTGAATCGGCCCGTGACACGAACCGGTCCGCATCGGCCGGCAACCCGCGCCGCATCGCGCCCACCGCGTCGATCAAGGCGCGCGCGACGTTCACCATCCGATCATGCGCGAGGACGAGGGCGGCCCGCAGGTCGCGGTTGAGCATCGGGACGCCGACCGTATCCCAAGGGACGGCCGCGTAGCTCGCAAGCGACGCGATCGAGTCGATCAGCGGGCGATCAGGCCGTCGCCCGAGTGCAGCGCCCGCGAGGTGAACGGCGGCGTGCGCGGCGTCGGCCCGGAGCGCCAAGTCATCGAGGAGGCGCAGGACGCCCTGCGACCCCTTCGCAAGAAGGGTCGACGCCCGTTCCACGCGGCGGATCAAGAGGAGCGGCATGAGCGCGGAGTAGATCGCCCCAGCCGCGAAGATCGTAATCAACAGGTTGCGCAGCCCGAGCCACCGACGGAGCGGCGGCGCAGGTGCAGCAGGCAGGGTCATTCTATCGCCGTGCGAATCTGCAGTGGTCAATGTCGCGAGGCGTCCCTCCGAGCGCAAACACGTCCGGGCTGGACGGGCGCTCGAACTCCGATAAGTTCGGCGCCCGACTGCACCATGACCCTACTCGTGATGTCCTCGAACTCGAGGAGCCCCACCCGAACCGCGCGTCCCGAGCGAGGGAACGCGGGGCGGCGGCTTTGGGTTCCGCTCGCGATGCTCCTCGTCTGCCGAGTGCCCGCGGCAGCTCAGACCGGATTCCCGCCCACCGCCACCGAACCGGCGCTCGAGCGGCAGCTGCTCGCCGTACCGGACACCGCAGCGCGCGCGATGACGCGCGACCTGAGCCGCGCGCCGCACATGGCCGGCACCAGGGCACAAGCGGCTACGCGCGACTACGTGCTCAAACGATTCGGGAGCTTCGGCCTCGACACCTGGACCAAGAGCTACACGGTCTACCTACCCCAGCCACGAATCGTTCGGGCCTGGGCGGCCACGGGGCCGGGCGCTCGCTACCGCGCCATCACACTCGACGAGCCGAAGCTCTCGGGGGTAGCGCACCCGCTCCCGCCGTTCAACGCATACTCGGGGAACGCCGACACGAGCGGGGATGTGGTGTATGCGAACTACGGACTCGTCGGCGATTACCGTACCCTCGACTCCTTGGGCGTGAGCGTGCGCGGCAAAATCGTGCTCGCACGATACGGCCGCTCATTTCGCGGCATCAAAGCTCGAGAAGCGGAAGCCCGGGGCGCGGCAGGACTCGTCCTCTATTCGGACCCCGAGGACGACGGCTTTGTTCGCGGGCCGGTCTACCCGACGGGCCCGATGCGACCCCCGGGCGGGATCCAGCGCGGCAGCGTGCTGAACGAAAACGGCGACCCGACGACCCCGGGCTACGCGTCCGTCCCCGGGGCGCACCGGGTCCCCGAGGACTCGATGGCGCTGCCACGCATCCCCGTCATCCCGATGGGCTATGGCAACGCCGCCGGCCTCCTGCGGGGGCTTACGGGGACCGAGGTCCCCGGGCCTTGGCAGGGCGGGCTGCCGTTCCACTACCACGCGGGCCCGGGGCCGGTGCGTCTGCGGCTCGAGGTCGTCACGGAGCGGGGCGAGCGTGCGATGCACCCGATCTGGGACGCGTTCGGCATGATCCGCGGGACCACGTTTCCCGACGAATGGGTCGTGCTCGGCGCCCATCGCGACGCCTGGGGCCCCGGCGCGGTGGATAACGGGAGCGGGACCGTCGCGGTGCTCGAGGCGGCACGGGCCCTGGGCGCGCTCGCCCGGGCGGGTGAACGTCCGGCGCGGAGTGTGATCTTCGCGAGCTGGGACGCCGAGGAATGGGCGTTGATCGGATCGACCGAGTGGGTGGAGGAACTTGAGGATTCCCTGCGGTCGCGTGTGGTCGCCTACATCAACGAAGACGATGTGACGAACGGGATGCAATTCGAGGGCACGGCGTCCCCATGCCTCAAGCCCTTCGTGCGGGAGGTGGCGCAGACGATCCCGGACCCCGAGGGCCCGGGATCGGTTTACGATCGGTGGCTCGCCCGCATGGGCGACCCGGGGCGGCTCGGCCTCGGGGACCCGGGCGGCGGTTCGGACTTCGTCCCGTTCACGCACCACCTCGGTGTTCCGATGCTGTCCGTGGCGTTCGCGGGGTCGAGCGGCGTGTACCACTCGGCCTACGACGACTTGGACTGGGTGGAGCGCTTCGGAGACCCGACCTGGCGTGCACACCGCGCGCTCGGCCAGTTCGTGGGCCTCGCCGCGCTGCGGCTGGCGAACGCGACGGTGCTCCCGTTCGACTACGCGGCCGCCGGCACCGAACTCGCCGCGCTCGCGACCGACCTGGACGCCGGGATCCTGGCCCGTGGCTGGACCGTGTCGACGGGCGAGCTGCGAAATGCCCTGACGGCGCTCGCGCGCGCCGGGGTCGCGTTCGCGACGGTCCGCGACAGCGCGCTGGGCGGCGCACTCGGGCCCGCGCGCGCCGCACAAGCGAACCGTTGGTTGATCGAGGCCGAGCGCCGACTCACCCGTGCCCAAGGCCTCGTGGGCCGTCCCTGGTACCGGAGCCTCGAGTTCGCGCCCGACGTCGACGACGGCTACGGCACGATGGCGTTCCCGTCGGTGGCCGAAGCGGTGCGGTACGGCGACCCGGCAACAACGGCGCGGGAACTCGCAGACCTCGTCGCACACGTCGCGGCCACGCGTGACGCGGTCGAGCGCGCCGCACAATCGTTGCGCTAGCGGCGGACCAGGATCGGCGGCAGATTGGCTACCCGGACGGAGGCGAGATGGCTGCCCAGACGAGCGAGCGGGCCGAGGTCGTGATTTACTACGCCGCGTGGACCGTCGTGTGCGCGACCGCCGCCGGTCTTGCGGTGGCTTTGCTCCACACCTGGCGTTTTAGCTACCACCCGACGCCCACAACGCTCGTCACCACGCTGCTTGGCGACGCGGTGGTCGCCGTGGCGCTCGCGGCGGGACAGGGCGCGACCGCGCTTGCGACGGGAAGCCTGCTCGCACGCTTCGGGCGAACGCTCGACCGCACGGTGCTGCTCGGGCTCCTCGTGGGTGCCTTCGATTTCCTGCTGTATCTGACGCAGATGGTCGTGCCGGCGACGGAGCTCGGCTGGGTGCCCGATCTGGGGATCCTCATCGTCGCCACGGTGCTGATCACTGTCTACGGCACCGCGTCGGCCAAGCTCGCCGCGTAAGCGGGGCCGCCTCGTCGTCGCCGATGGCGCGGACTTCGTGCGCCGGGTGGCGGCGTGGCTGGTGGACGGCATCCGCCGCACCTGCGCGGCTCGCGACGTCTGCCGGGTGGCGCTGGCGGGCGGGGAGACGCCACGGCCCGTGTACGCCGCGCTCGCCGGTCCGCACGCCAAACCGATTCCCTGGGACCGGGTCGAAGTGTTCTTCACGGACGAGCGCGCGGTGCCCCCAACTGACCCCCACAGCAACTTCAGTATGGTGCGGGAGACCCTGCTCGCCCATGTGCCCATCCCCGCGTCGCAGGTCCACCGCATGGAAGGGGAGCGCGCCGACCTCGCAGCGGCGGCCCGGGACTACGACGCGTTGTTGCCGGCGCGCCTCGACGTGCTCTTGCTCGGCATGGGACCCGATGGGCACACGGCGTCGCTCTTTCCGGGTGACGCAAGCCTCGCCGAACGCGAGCGGCGTGTGATGCCCGTCGTTGTGACGAAGGCGCCGAGCCGCCGCCTCACGATTACGCCGCCCGTGATGGCGGTCGCCCGCCGGGTGGCCGTCCTCGCCACGGGGAGCGAGAAAGCGGACGCGGCAGTGCGCGCGCTCGAGGGGCCCTACAACCCGATGGAGGTGCCGGTGCAACTCGGTCTCGCCGGAACGTGGTTCCTGGATCGTGCGGCGGCGGCCCGCCTGACGGGGCCCACGTGACCATGCCATCGCCCGCCGATCTCCGTGGCCTCGCGCCGCAGGTCGAGCGACGGCTCGCCGCGCTCGACGCGGCCAAGGTGCCGAGCCGCATCTGGGCCCGGGACCCGACCGTCTGGAAGCCCGATCCGAACACGCCCGAGATTCGCGACCGCTTGGGCTGGCTCACGGTGGTCGACACGATGCGGGCCGATCTCCCGCGGCTGCGCGGGTTCGCGGAGCAGGTGCGGGGCGCGTTTCGTCGCGTCGTGCTGTGCGGCATGGGGGGCTCGAGTCTCGCACCCGAAGTGCTGCGCCTCAGCGGGCGGCCGGCCGCGGGGTACCCGACGCTGCACGTGCTCGACAGCACCGATCCCGGGGCAGTGGCCGCGGCGGGTGCCGGAGGGGTCGGGCAGACCCTCTTTCTCATCAGCAGCAAGTCGGGCACGACGCTCGAACCCGACTGTTTCTACCGTCACTTCTGGGAGCTAGCGGGCCAGCGCGGCGCCCAATTCGCGGCCATCACCGACCCCGGCACGCCGCTCGCGCGCCTCGCGGCCGAGCGGCGGTTCCGGGAAACGTTCCTGAACCCGGCGGACATCGGAGGCCGCTACTCCGCACTTTCCTACTTTGGCCTGGTCCCGGCCGCCCTCCTCGGCTTGGACGTGGGGCGTCTGCTCGACCGCGCGACGCGCATGATCACCGCCTGCGGGCCCGGGGTCGCGGCGCGCGACAACCCGGGGGCCTGGCTCGGAGCGGTGCTCGGTGAAGCCGCCCTCTCCGGGCGCGACAAGGCCACGATCCTTGCGTCCCCCGGCATCGCGAGCTACGGCCTGTGGGCCGAGCAGCTGATCGCGGAGAGCACAGGCAAGGAAGGCACGGGGATCCTTCCCGTCGCGGGGGAGCCGCTCGGTCCACCCGAGGTCTACGGCTCGGACCGGGTCTTCATCGCGATGTCGCTCTCCGATGAGCGCGATCCCGTGACGGACGCGGGGCTTGCGGCCCTCGGAGCCGCCGGCCACCCGGTTGTCCGCCTCGTCCTTGCGGACCCCGATGACCTCGGCGCGGAGTTCTTCCGCTGGGAATTCGCGACGGCCGTGGCGGGCGCCATTCTCGGCATCAACGCGTTCGATCAGCCGAACGTCGCCGAGAGTAAGGCCAACACCGAAGCCGTGCTGACCAAGGGCGCACCGCCCCGGCCCCTCGCGGACAAGGACGCCCTGGGACGGTTTGTCGCCCAGGTGCGCCCCGGCGATTACGTGGCGCTGCTCGCCTACCTCCCGCCCACGTCGGAACACGATCGCCGGCTCGCCGCCGTGCGGCTCGCGCTCCGCAACCGCCTGCGGGTCGCGACTACGCTCGGCTACGGTCCGCGCTACCTCCACTCCACGGGCCAGCTGCATAAGGGCGGACCCCCGCGCGGGCACTTCTTGGAAATCACGGCGCTGCCTGCGACGGATCTGCCGATCCCGGGCAAGCCGTTCACGTTCGGTCAATTCGAGGCGGCGCAGGCCGAAGGCGACCTCCAGGCGCTCGACCGTCGGGGCCGCCCCGCGCTCCAGCTCCGCTTGGATCTCCTCGAGCGCTGACGGCGACCTTGAAAAAGGAAAGGATCAATCGATGCGACTCGCGATGATCGGGCTCGGCCGCATGGGCGGGAACATGGTGCAGCGACTTGCCGCGGGCGGGCACGAGCTCGTCGTCTACGACCGCAGCGCAGACGTCGCGCGCGCGCACGCGACCGGGGGCGTCCGGGCCGCAACGGACCTGGCCGACGTCACGCGGCAGCTCACGGCGCCTCGGATCACCTGGCTCATGGTCCCGTCCGGCGCGCCGGTCGAGCATACGCTCGACGAACTGCTGCCCCACCTGTCGCGGGGCGACATCGTGATCGATGGCGGGAACTCGAATTTCCGCGACTCTATGCGGCGCGCGGAACGCCTGCGGACCCTCGGGCTCGAGTTCATCGATGCGGGGACGAGCGGCGGGATCTGGGGCCGTACGGTCGGTTACTGCCTGATGATCGGGGCGTCGCCCGGAGCCTTCAAGACCTGCGAGCCAATCTTCAAGACCCTCGCGCCCGAGAACGGATACGCGCACGTGGGCCCGCCCGGCGCGGGGCATTACGTCAAGATGATCCATAACGGCATCGAGTACGGCATGCTGCAGGCCT
This sequence comes from Gemmatimonadales bacterium, assembly GCA_035604455.1. GTDB lineage: Bacteria > Gemmatimonadota > Gemmatimonadetes > Gemmatimonadales > GWC2-71-9 > AG25. Next base: position 53,101 of record DATNIM010000022.1, on the reverse strand, counting down.
ATGCGGAGGGCTACGAGATCCTCCAGCGCTCGCGGGACTTCAAGCTCGACCTCCATCAGATCGCGGCCGTCTGGAACCAGGGCAGCGTGGTGCGCTCCTGGCTGAACGAGCTCGCCGAGCGCGCCTTCGCGCGCGACCCCCAGCTCGCCGGGCTGCGGGGGTACGTGGAGGATTCAGGCGAGGGGCGCTGGACCGTGGAGGAGGCGATGCACCTGGACGTGCCCGCGCCGATCATCACGCTGTCCCTGCTCGCGCGGTTCCAGTCACGCCAGGACGAGTCGTTCTCCGCCAAGGTCATCGCCGCGTTGCGGGCCGAGTTCGGAGGCCACGCGGTGAAGAGCGTGTGACCGCCCGGCTCTCGGTCGCCGCGCGCATCGCCGAAGTGCTCAACGCCCCGGTGGCCACCCGCCGGGTGGCCGACCCGTGCGCGGTCATCATCTTCGGCGCGGCGGGCGACCTGACCCGCCGAAAGCTGATGCCCTCGCTCGCGCACCTCATGACGGACGGCATGCTGGGCGAGCATTTCGCGATCGTGGGCGTCGACCGGAGCCCGCTCGACGACCAGGGGTTTCGCGACCAGGTGCGGGACGGCCTGGCCGAGTTCGGCGGCGCGCTGAGCGCGAGCGCCTGGGCCCGCTTCGGCGCGCGGCTCTGCTACGTGGCGGGCGACATCGCCGAGCCGCAGACCTACGCCAATCTGGGCCAGCGGCTGCGCGACCTCGGCATGTCGCTCCCGCCGAAGAGCGGCCACCTCTTCTACCTCGCCGTGCCGCCGTCGGTCAGTCCGACGATCATTCTGCGGCTCTCGGAAAGCGGCATCGCCCCGCGCGTCAACGACGTCCGCGAACGCCCCTGGACCCGCATCGTGCTCGAGAAGCCGTTCGGGTACAGCCTCGAGAGCGCGCGCGCGCTGAACGCGATCGTGCGACGCGCCTTCGCCGAGCACCAGGTGTACCGCATCGATCACTACCTGGGCAAGGAGACCGTCCAGAACCTCCTCGTGTTCCGCTTCGCGAACTCGATCTTCGAGCCCGTCTGGAACCGCCAGCACATCCACCACGTCCAGATCACCGCCGCCGAGCAAGTCGGGGTCGAGCACCGGGCCCGCTACTACGAGGAGGCGGGCGTGGTCCGCGACATGTTCCAGAACCACCTGCTGCAGCTGCTCACGCTGACGGCGCTCGAGCCGCCGCTCACCTTCAGCGCCGACGCCGTGCGCGACGAGAAGGTGAAGGTGCTCCGCGCGGTGCGGCCGATCACGCCGGCCGAGATGCACGAGTACTCGGTCCGCGGGCAGTACGGGCCGGGGACGATCGACGGACAGCCGGTGCCGGGCTACCGCGAGGAGCCCAACGTACGACCCGACTCGGGGACGTCGACCTACGCCGCCGTGCGGTTCATGGTCGATAACTGGCGTTGGCAGGACGTGCCGTTCTACCTGCGGTCCGGCAAACGGCTCCCGCGACGCGCGACCGAGATCGCGATCCAGTTCCGCCGGCCCCCCCATCTCATGTTCCCGCTCCTCCCGGGCCAGGAGCTCGAGCCCAACGTGCTCGCGATCCGAGTGCAGCCGAACGAGGGCATCTCGCTGCGGTTCGAGGTCAAAGTCCCGGGCGTCGACGTGCGGATGGTGCCCGTCGATATGGACTTTGGCTACGCCGAAGCGTTCGGCTCCGAGAGCCACGACTCCTACGAGACGCTACTGCTCGATTGCATGGTTGGGGAGGCGACGCTGTTCACCCGCGCGGACGAAGTGGAAGCGGCCTGGGCGGCCGTCGATCCGATCATCAATTTCTGGGAGCAGAAGCGGCCCGACCACTACCCGAACTACGAGGCGGGGAGCTGGGGACCGGCCGTGTCGGACGAATTCATCGCGCGCATGGGCGCGCGCTGGCGGAAACCGTAACGACTAGAGCCGGGGCAGGGTGATCCCGGTCTGCGACTGGTACTTCCCCCGTTTGTCGGCGTAGCTCTGCTCGCACTCATCCCCTTCGTCAGCCGTGAAGAACAGCACCTGCGCGATGCCCTCGTTGGCGTAGATCTTCGCCGGCAGGGGACACGTGTTCGAGATCTCGAGCGTCACAAATCCCTCCCACTCGGGCTCGAACGGGGTGACGTTGGTGATGATGCCGCAGCGCGCGTAGGTGCTCTTGCCGACGCACACGGTCAGCACGTTGCGGGGAATGCGGAAATACTCGACCGAGCGGGCAAGCACGAACGAGTTGGGCGGCACGATGCAGACGTCGTCCTTGAACTCGACGAACGACCGGGGATCGAAGTTCTTGGGGTCGACGACGCCGGAAAACGCGTTCGTGAAGATTCGGAACTCGGGCGCCACGCGCATGTCGTAGCCGTAGGAGGAGACGCCGTAGGAGATGGCCCCGCTCCGCACCTGGGTGTCGGCGAACGGCTCGATCATGCGGTGCTCGCGCGCGAGGCGGCGGATCCAGCGGTCGGATTTGATGGACATGAGGCCGCAATATACCGGTCCCACTGAGACTTACGCCACCGATGTTGGTTGACAATGCTTCCGGCGCACCATACGTTCACTGCCCGCAACGCCCACGCGTTGCTCGCGCATCCCATGCACCAACCCTACGTCGCGTTCCTGCTGTTGTTGGTGTTCGTCGCCGCGAACGCCGTGTTGCTGATTGGCCTCTCGCATCTCGTGGCCCCCCACCGCCCCACGGTCTCGAAGCTCGCCCCCTATGAGAGCGGCATGCCGCCGCTCGGCGGCGCGCACGAGCGCTTCTCGGTCAAGTTCTACCTCGTCGCGATGCTCTTCATTCTCTTCGACATCGAGACGGTGTTCCTGATCCCCTGGGGGACGATCTACTTCGCGAGCAGCGGGCCGCCGGGGGGGCCGCCGATGGGGTTTCTGCTGGTCGAGATGCTGGTGTTTCTCGCCGTGCTCTTTGTAGGTTACATCTACGTATGGCGGCGCGGAGCCTTCCGGTGGGATTGAGCCGATGAAGCACGTCGCCACCGAAACCGTCACCGGCCAGAACCCGAACTGGCTGCTCGCCAAGCTCGACGATCTCGTCAACTGGGCGCGGGCCAACTCGCTGTGGCCCATGCCTTTCGGCACGGCCTGCTGCGCGATCGAGTTCATGGCGACGGCCGCCAGCCGCTTCGACTTCGCCCGCTTCGGCATGGAACGCCAGGCCTTCAGCCCGCGCCAGGCCGACGTGCTGATCTGCGCCGGCCGGCTGCCGTTCAAGCTGGCCCCCGTGATCCGTCGGGTCTACGACCAGATGCCCCAGCCCAAGTGGGTCATCTCGATGGGCGCCTGCGCGTCGAGCGGCGGGATCTTCGACAATTACGCCATGGTCCAGGGGATCGACACCATCGTTCCGGTCGACGTCTACGTCCCGGGCTGCCCCCCACGCCCCGAGGGCCTGCTCTACGGCGTGCTCCTCCTGCACAAAAAGATCAAAGGCGAGTCACTCGCCGACCGCGCGCTCCGCGACGAGCACCCGCTCGACGACACGGGGCTGCGCCTGCCCCCCGACACGATCGACGAGATCTCCGAACCCTTCGGCAACTCGGTCCACCAATTCCGGTCGGCGTGAACCCCTCGGTCGACACCCTGCGGGCGACCTTCGGCACCGCCATCGGCCGCAGCAGCGTGACGCGCGACGGCGTGAGCACGGTCGACGTCGCCTGCGCCCAGGCGCTCAAGGTCTTCGAGTTCCTGCGGTCCTCAGAGCACTACGACTATTTGGTCGATCTGACGGCGGTCGAGTACCGCGACCCCGAGCGGCCGCTCGAGGTGGTGTACCTGCTGCGCTCGCTCCAAGGCGGGGCCGAGCTCCGGGTGAAGGTGCTGCTCGACGTGCGACAGGAGCTCGCCGTCGACTCGGTGGTGGGCGTCTGGGCCGGCGCGAACTGGCTCGAGCGGGAAGTCTTCGACATGTTCGGCGTCCAGTTCCGCGGCCATCCTGATCTGCGCCGGATCCTGATGTGGGAGACCTACGCCGAGGGTCACCCACTTCGGAAGGATTTCCCGCTGCGGGGGCGCTTCAGCCGGGCCGAGCAGGTGCGGCAGGCCCTCGCCGGGCACCCCGAAGCGCACTATTCGATGGAAGAGCTCTCGTTCGCCGACGCGCACCACGACTTGCCCGCCGACATGCGGGAGCGGTTGCGGCGCGGCGAACGCGGCACGATCCCCCACTCGGAATGACCAAGCGCACGGTCGAGCTCGAGCTCGCGACCCCCGGTGTCGGCGCGAACGGCGACGCCGTCCGCGTGCCGCTCACGGTGGGCACCGAGGAGCCATCCGGGATCCCCGGCGAGCCGATGCTCATCAACATCGGCCCCCAGCACCCGGCGACGCACGGCGTGCTGCGGCTCGTGGTCGAGCTCGACGGCGAAACCGTGGTCCGCGTGATCCCGCACGTGGGCTACCTGCATTCGGGGTTCGAGAAGCTCGGCGAGTACCGCCACTACAATCAGATCATCCCGCTCACGGACCGTACGGACTACCTCGCGCCGATGGCGAACAACGTCGGCGTGGCGCTCGCCGCCGAACAGCTGATGGGGATCGAGATCACGCCCCGGTGCACCGTGCTGCGCTTGATCGCCTGCGAGATGAGCCGGATCATCTCCCACCTCGTGTGGCTCGGGACGACGTCGATCGACCTCGGCGCGTTCACGCCGTTCCTGTGGGCGTTCCAGCAGCGCGAGCGCATCTACAACCTCCAGGAGGCGTGGACCGGGGCCCGGCTCACAACGAGCGTGACGCGGGTCGGCGGCCTGATGGCCGACGTGCCCACGGGCTTCGTGGAAGGGCTCGAGGAGTTCACGCGAACGTTCCCGAAGACGCTCGATGAGATCGACCGGGTGCTGACGCGCAACGCGGTGTGGGCGGGGCGCACACAAGGCGTGGGCGTGATGAGCGCGCCGGACGCGGTGAACTACTCCTTGTCCGGCCCGATGCTGCGCGCGAGCGGCGTCGCCTACGATCTGCGCAAGGACCGCCCCTATCTCGGTTACGAGACCTACGATTTCGATGTGCCGATCGGCGAGCACGGCGACGTCTACGACCGCTACCGGGTGCGCCTCGAGGAGTGCTACCAGTCGAATCGCATCCTCGCCCAGGCCATCAAGCGCCTGCCCGACGGCCCGATCAACGTCGCCGATCCGCGCGTCATCCTGCCGCCCAAGTCGCGGGCCATGACCGACATGGAGGCAATGATCTTCCACTTCAAGCAGGTGATGGAAGGAATCCGGGCGCCGGTGGGCGAGGCGTATGTCGGCATCGAAAACCCCAAGGGCGAGCTCGGGAACTACTTCGTGTCGGACGGCTCGGCGAAGCCCGTGCGCTGGCGGATCCGGCCGCCCGCCTTCATCAACCTAGCCGCGCTGCCCAAGCTCGCCGAGGGGCATCTGCTCTCGGACCTGATCGCGATCAACGCATCGGTCGACATCGTGATGGGCGAAGTGGATCGATGAGCACGGCCACCCACGACGCCAGCGAGCCCGTGTTCCGGGGCGACACGCTGAAGCGGCTGCAGGAGATCCTGGCCCGCTACCCCACGAAGGCCGCAGCCCTGTTGCCGGCGCTGTGGCTCGTGCAGCAGGCCCGCGGGTGGATCGCGCCCGAGACGATGGTCGAGGTGGCGGGCCTCCTCGGGCTGACGCCCGCGCACGTGCAGGGTGTCGTGACGTTCTACACGATGTACCACCAGCACCCGGTGGGGCGGCACTTCGTCCAGATCTGCACGACGTCACCGTGCAACATCTGCGGCGCCGAGGACGTCGTGAAGGCGTTCCTCGAGCAGACGGGCGCCCGCGAGCTCGGCGCCACGAGCCCGGACGGCACCTGGACCATCACTGAGGTCGAGTGTCTCGGCGCCTGCGGCTTCGCGACGCCGGTGCTGATCGACGACGAGCTGGTCGAGAACGTCACGCCCGAGCGCGTGGCCGCGCTCGTGCGGAAGTACTCGTAGGCGATCATGGGCTACCCGCACACGCCGCACCCCCGCGAGACGCTTGTCCTCTCGAAACACTTCGGCGAGCCCGAGGCCCGCACCTATCGCGGCTGGGTGAAACGCGGCGGCTACGAGGGCCTGAAACGCGCGCTCGCCATGCCACCCGCGGCGGTGGTGGACGAGGTGAAGAACTCGGGGCTGAGGGGGCGGGGCGGCGCGGGGTTTCCGACCGGGCTCAAGTGGTCGTTCATGCCGAAGGAGCGCACGAAACCGCACTACCTCTGCGTAAACGCCGACGAGTCCGAGCCGGGCACGTTCAAGGACCGCGAGATCATTCGCTGGACCCCGCACGCGCTGCTCGAAGGCACGCTGATCGCCATGCACGCGATCCAGGCCGACACCGCCTACATCTATATCCGGGGCGAGTTCGCCGAGCCGCAGGCCATCCTCGAGCAGGCCCTGGCCGAAGCGCGCGCGGCGGGCGTGCTCGGGCGGTTCCAGATCCACGTGCACCGCGGCGCCGGTGCCTACATCTGCGGCGAGGAAACCGCCCTCATGAATTCGCTCGAGGGCAAGCGCGGGGTCCCGCGCATCAAGCCGCCGTTCCCGGCCGCTCAGGGCGTCTTCGGCATGCCGACGACGATCAACAATGTCGAGACGCTCGCCGCCGTGCCGCCGATCATCGTGAACGGCGCGAAGTGGTACCAGGCCATGTGCCTGTCGAGCCCGAAGAGCGTGGGGACGAAGCTCTTCTCCGTCTGCGGCCATGTGCAGAAGCCGGGCGTCTATGAGGTCACGCTCGGATTCCCGCTGAAGGACCTGATCTTCGAGCTCGCGGGCGGCATGCGGTCCGGCCGGACGCTCAAGGCATGCATCCCCGGGGGCTCGTCCGTGCCGATGCTCGACCGCGACGAAAGCGAACGCTGCATCATGGACTACGAGGGCTGCGCCACGCTCGGCACGATGCTCGGGTCGGGCGGGGTGATCGTGTTCGACGACTCGGCCGACATGGTTTATCAGGTCATGCGGCTCGCGCGCTTCTACGCCCACGAGTCCTGCGCCCAGTGCACGCAGTGCCGCGAAGGCACGGCCTGGACGACCCGCATTCTCGAACGCATGCTCGCGGGCCAGGGGAAGCCCGATGATTTGGACCTGCTACTCGATCTGTCGGAGAACATGACCGGCAAGACGATCTGCGTGCTGTCGGACTCCTGCGCGGCCCCGGTCGTGAGCGCGATCAAGAAGTTCCGGGGCGAATTCGAGGCCTACCTCGCCGGGCGCTCGGCGCTCGTGGCCTGAGGACACGATGGCCGACGCGCTCGTCAACCTGACTATCGACGATCAACCGGTGAGCGTGCCCAAGGGCACGCTCGTGATCGAGGCGGCGAAGCAGGTGGGGGTGCTGGTCCCGCACTACTGCTACCACCCCGGCCTGCCCATCGCCGGCGTCTGCCGGATGTGTCTCGTCGAGATCGAGAAGGCCCCCAAGCTCCAGGTCGCGTGCTCGACCCCGGTGGCCGAAGGCATGGTGGTCCACACGCAAACCGCGCCGGCCAAATCCGGTCGGCAGGGCGTCCTCGAGCTGCTGCTCATCAACCATCCGCTCGATTGCCCGATCTGCGACCAGGCCGGTGAGTGCGAACTCCAGGACTTCACCTTCCAGGAAGGCCGGCCCGCGACACGCTACACCCCGGATTTCCCCAAGCGCTTCAATCCCGTCGAGGACTTCGGCCCCGACGTGCTGTACGTGCCGAACCGCTGCATCCTGTGCACACGGTGCGTTCGCTTCATGGAGGACGTGGCGAAGGAACCGGTTTTGAACGTCTCCGAACGCGGCGATCGGGCCTTCATCGGCATGCATCCGGCAGCGCGGCTCGATCATCCGTGGGCAGGCAACGTGGTCGATCTGTGTCCGGTCGGCTCTCTGTTGTCGAAGGACTTCTTGCACCGCGCCCGCGCCTGGGAGCTCGACAAGACGGCGTCCATCTGCACGGGGTGCTCGCAAGGGTGCAACGTGACGCTCGACACGCGCCAAGGGGTGGTCGTTCGGGTGCGGCCGCGGGTGCACCTCGGCGTGAACCGCTACTTCATGTGCGACCACGGCCGGGCGAACTACCGCTGGATGAACCGGGGGGACCGGCTCGACGCCCCGCTCGTGCGGGACCCGGACGGTCATCGCGCGGTCGATTGGGACGAGGCACTCGCTCGAGTCACGCGGGTGCTCGAAGGGGCGAGCGGGAGCGCGGTCGTTCTCGCGTCGCCACGGGCGTCGACCGAGGCGCTGTACCTCGCCCGGTCGCTCGTCGCCCGATTCGCCTGGACGGGCGCCTACGAGCTCGTGATGGGCGAAGAGGCGCCGCTCGCCGGTGTGCCGGACCTCGCGCTCCGCGCGGAGCGCGCCCCGAATTCGACCGGCGCCGATTTGCTCGGGTACACGGCCGATTACGCGGCCGCCCTGGCCGCGGCCGAGCGGGCCGCCGTGGTGCTCGTCCTCGACGCCCCGCAAGTCGTGCTCCGACCGGCGGGAGCGCTCCTGTACCTGGGCACGATACCCCTCGAGGACCCCGAGACGCGCGCGCGCGCGGAAGCCCTCCTGCCGGTCGCGAACGTGGCCGAAGAGGAAGGAACGTTCGTGAACCGCGACGGCCGGGTGCAGCGGTATTTCCAGGCCAAATCCGCCCCCGGGATGACGCAGCCCGCGTGGTGGGTGCTGTCGGCGCTCGGGGCGGCGCTCGGAGGCGACGAGATCGGAAGCGCGGCCGACGCGTTCGCCGCGCTCGCCCGCGAGGTGGCGCCGTTTGAGGGCCTGTCGTATGCCCGGCTCGGCTACGGGGGCGAGCTCGTCGCGAGGGCGGTGCCGGCGTGACGTTCTTCCTCATCGCCTCGATCGTGAAGATCCTCGTGGTGTTCACGATCCTCATGGTCGGCGTCGCGGGGCTCACGCTCGTCGAGCGGCGCGTGTGTGCCTGGATGCAGGACCGGCTCGGCCCGAACCGCGTGGGTCCCCAGGGGCTCCTGCAGCCCGCGGCGGACGGGCTCAAGAACCTCCTCAAGGAGGAGACCTTGCCGGCCGCGGCCGACCGCGTGCTGTTCATGCTCGCGCCGGCCGTGGCGTTCGTGCCGGCGCTCTTGGCGGCCGCGGTGATCCCCTTCGGCTCGCCGCTCCCCACACCCTGGGGCGTGGTGCCGCTCGTCGTGGCGGACTTGCCGATCGGGTTCCTCTACATCATCGCCATCGGATCGCTCGGCGTGTACGGGATCGTGCTCGCGGGCTGGTCGTCGAACAACAAGTACTCGCTCTTGGGCGGGCTGCGGGCGAGCGCCCAGATGATCTCCTACGAGATCGCGCTGGGGATGAGCACCGTCGCAGTGCTCTTGCTCTCGGGCAACGTTTCGCTCTCGGACATCGTGGCGGGTCAGCAGCGCTCGCTCGCCACCTGGAACGTATTCCCCCTCTCCATCGCGTACTTCATCTTCGTCGTGTCCGCATTCGCCGAAACGAACCGTCTGCCCTTTGACCTCCCCGAGGCCGAGGGCGAGCTCATCGCCGGTTATCATACCGAGTACAGCGCGATGAAGTTTTCGATGTTCTACATCGCCGAGTACGCCAACATGGTGACGGCATCGGCGCTCATGGCGACGCTGTTCTTCGGCGGCTGGGACATCCCCTTTACCCACTGGGACAATGGGCCGCCCTGGACGGTCTGGAAGTCGCTCGCCACGCTGGGCGCCTTCACGCTCAAGACATGGTTCTTCCTATTCCTCTATATCTGGGTGCGGTGGACCTTGCCGCGGTTCCGCTACGACCAGTTGATGGCGCTTGGGTGGAAGGTCATGCTGCCGCTCGCGCTCGGGTACCTGGCGCTGCTCGCGACCGCGATCTGGTTCCTCCACGTCCGTCTGGGTTGGGTGTACGACAGCCGCTTCGCGCTTGCCCTCTTTGCCGGCAACGTCGCGCTCGGCATCCTGCTCTTCTTCGTGGTGGACCGCGGGCGCCTGATCGGCGGGTCCGTGGCTGAGGCGGGGAGCTGATATGGCGATCGGAGTGAAAGTGCTGCGCCGGCCGACGTCCGAGACCTCCTACGTGCGGGCGACGCTCCAGGGCATGGGCCTCACGCTACAGCATCTCTTTCGGCCCAAGGTGACGATGCAGTACCCCGAGGAGAAGAGCAGCCCGGACTGGTCGATCTCGGACCGCTGGCGGGGCACCCACCGGATGTTGACCGACGAGCAGGGCCGCGCGAAATGCGTGGCCTGCGGGCTCTGTCCTCAGATCTGTCCCGCGAACTGCATCAACCTCGTGCCCGGGGAGGACGAGCAGGGCAACCGCTACCCGCTGATCTATGAGATCGACGAGTTCCGGTGCGTGTTCTGCGGATACTGCCAAGAGGTGTGCCCGGAAGAAGCGATCCACGTGGGCGTCCACTACGAGAACGCGGAGTTCTCACGCGACCGGTTCGTGTATGATCTCGAGCGCCTCTGCGCGCAGACGCATCCGGTCTCGACCCTCTGGGATCCGGCCGATCCCAAGGGAGAGTAAGTGGCCTGGCCCTTGGCGCTGTTCTGGGTGTTCGGCGGGGTGGCGATCGCGAGCGCGCTCCTGTGCGTGACGCGGCGGAGCGCGGTGGCGAGCGCGCTGTGGCTCGTCGTGACACTGTTTCAGGTGGCCGCCCTCTTCGTGCTGCTCGACGCCGAGTTCATCGCCGTTCTCCAAGTGCTCGTGTACGCCGGCGCGATCATGGTGGTCTTCCTGTTCGTCATCATGCTCCTCAACCTGGGTCATCCGGGCCCGTCCGACATCCGGGGGCCGTTCGGCCTCGGGGTGGGCGCGCTGCTCGCGGGACTGCTCGGCCTGAAGCTCGCGGGGCTCGCGCGCGCGGTGCCGCCGGCCGAGCTCACGCTCGCGCCCGGCGCGCTTGAAAATCTGACCAGCACGCAGGGCCTCGTGGGGGTCGTGGCCCGTCCCCTGTTCGCCACCTATCTCCTGCCGTTCGAGATCGCGAGCATTCTCCTGCTGGCGGCCATCGTCGGGGCGGTCGTGCTCGCCAAGCGCGAGCTCTGATGCTGCTCGGACCCGCGCTGTTCGTCTCGGCCGTCCTCTTCACGCTCGGCGTAGCGGGCGTGCTGTTCCGCCGCAACGCGATCGTGATCTTCATGTGCGTCGAGCTCATGCTCAACGCCGTGAACCTCACGTTCATCGCGCTCGCTCAGGCGCTCGGCGTGGCGGGGCAGGTGTTCGTGTTCTTCGTCCTCGCCGTGGCCGCCGCCGAGGCGGCCGTGGGGCTCGCGATTCTGCTCGCGGTGTTCCGGCACCGCGGGTCGCTCAACCTGCAGCAGATCAACCTCCTCAAGGGCTGATGCCCGCGCCGGCCGTCGCCTGGACCTGGGCGCTGCCCGTGGTGCCGCTCCTCGGGGCCGGGCTCAACGCGATCATCGCCTTCCGGTGGCCGAGCGCGAAACGCGCGGTCTCCGTGATCGGCGTTGGGGCGCTCGTCATCGCGTTCGCGCTCGCGCTCGCGGTCGTGTCGCAACTCCCGAAGGGCGCGGCCCCCGTGGTGCTGCACTACTGGCCGTGGATCTGGGTGGGCGGGCTCCACGTCGACGTCGCGTTCCAGCTCGACCAGCTGTCGGCCGTGATGATCCTCGTCGTCACGGGGATCAGCACGCTCATTCATCTCTACAGCGTGGGCTACATGCGCGAAGACCCGGGCTACGCCCGCTACTTCGCCGAGCTCAACCTGTTCGTCTTCTTCATGCTGGTGCTCGTCCTCGGCGCCAACTTCCCGGTGATGTTCGTGGGCTGGGAGGGCGTGGGGCTCTGTTCCTACCTGCTCATCGGGTTCTGGTTCTCGGAGAAGGTCAACGCGGACGCGGGGCTCAAGGCCTTCCTCGTGAATCGGGTCGGGGACGTGGGGTTCCTGCTCGCGATGTTCCTCCTTTACCGCACGCTGGGCTCGCTCGACTTCGCAAGCGTCTTCTCCCAGGCGCCGCTCGCCTTCTCGACCGGCGATCGGGTCATCACGCTGATCACGCTCTCGCTGTTCCTCGGGTGCACGGGGAAGTCGGCCCAGATTCCGCTGTACGTGTGGTTGCCGGACGCGATGCAGGGCCCGACGCCCGTCTCGGCGCTGATCCACGCGGCGACGATGGTCACGGCGGGCGTGTACCTCGTTGCGCGATGCGGCGTGCTGTACGCCCTTTCACCGGTCGGTAGCGCGGTGGTGGCCGGCACGGGCGCCCTGACGGCGCTCTTCGCAGCGACGATCGCGCTCAAGCAATGGGACATCAAGAAAGTCCTCGCGTATTCGACCATCTCCCAGCTCGGCTACATGTTCCTCGGCGCCGGGAGCGGCGCGTACGCCGCCGCGATCTTTCATCTCGCGACGCACGCGTTCTTCAAGGCCCTCCTCTTCCTCGGCGCGGGGAGCGTCATCCACGCGCTGGGCCACGCCTACCAGGCGACGCACGCGCACGAGGACCCGCAAGACATGCGCAACATGGGCGGGCTCAGAGCCTTCCTGCCCTGGACGAGCGCGCTCATGTGGATCGCCACGCTCGCGATCGCCGGCATCCCGCCGTTCTCGGGATTCTTCTCGAAGGACGCGATCCTCGCTGCGGCGTTCGCGCGCGGCATGACGGACCACGTGTGGTTCCTCTTCTGGGGCGCGGGGCTCGCCGCGGCTCTGTGCACCGCGTTCTACATGACCCGGCTCATGCTCTACACCTTCCACGGGCCGAACCGGACCGGTGATGGGGCTCGGGCGCACCTGCACGAGGCGCCTTGGGTGATGACGGGGCCGCTCCTGGTCCTCGGGGTGCTCGCGGCGGTGGGCGGCGTCATGAACCTGCCGACGCTGATGGGCGGCCACGCCGCGCTCACGCGCTGGCTCACGCCGGTCACCAATCCCGCGACTGGCCTCGCACCGCTCGCCGAGCTCCCGGCGTCGGTCGAGTGGCTCCTCGTGGTCGTCGCCGTGGCCATCGCTGGGCTCGGCGTGTTCGGGGCCTTCCATCTCCTCCGTCCGGCCGAGCTCGTCCCCGCGCGCGCATCGAAACCCGAACACGGGATCGCCCGGCTGCTCGCACGCAAGTATTACGTGGACGAGATCTATCGGGCGCTCATCGTCCGGCCGATCGTGCGCGGCGCGGAGCTGCTGTGGCGAGTCGTGGACCGGGGGATCATCGACGGCCTGGGCGTGACGGGCGTGGCGCGGCTCACGCAGGCCCTGGGTTGGGTCGGGAGCCAGCTGCAGACGGGCGAGCTCGGCATGTACGTGGTCCTCTTCATGGTGGGCGTCGTGCTGGTGCTCGGCGCCGCGCTTCACTAGCCGTGTACACCCACGTCGTGCTGACCGCGCTCCTCGTCTGGCCCGTGGTGGGCGCGCTCGTCGTGCTCGTCCTGCCGGCCCGCGTGGCGAAGTATGCCGGTCTCGCGATCGCGCTCGGGGAGTTCGCGCTGTCGGTCCCGATGTGGTGGACGTTCGATCCGGCCGCCGGGATGCAGTTCCGGGTCGACGTGCCGTGGATCCCGACCTGGGGCATCCACTACTCCGTGGGCGTGGACGGCATCTCGCTGTTCCTCGTGTTGCTCACGACCTTCCTCGTGCCGCTCACGGTGCTGGGCAGCTTTTCCGCGATCACGACGCGCGAGCGCGGCTACTACGCGCTGCTGCTCGTCCTCACGACCGGCATGATCGGCGTCTTCGTGGCGCTCGATCTGTTCCTCTTCTACACGATGTGGGAACTGATGCTCGTGCCGATGTACTTCATCATCGGCGTGTGGGGCGGGGAACAGCGGTTGTACGCGGCGCTCAAGTTCTTCCTCTACACGATGTTCGGGTCGCTCCTCATGCTGGTGGCGATCCTCGCCATGGTCTACGTCGTGGGCCGGCGCACGGGCGTCTATTCCTTCTCGTACGACGCCCTGCTCTCGGGGCTCGGAAACGTGGGACCGCTCGCCTACTGGCTGTTCGGCGCCTTCTTCCTCGCGTTCGCGATCAAGGTACCGGTGTTCCCGTTTCACACCTGGCTCCCCGATGCGCATACGGAGGCCCCGACCGCGGGCTCCGTGCTGCTCGCGGGCGTGCTCTTGAAGATGGGGACCTACGGGTTCCTACGGTTTGCCTTGCCGCTGTTCCCGAGCGTCGCGCTCCACCCCGCAATCGCGGCCGCGATCATCGGGCTTGCACTCGTGGGAATCCTCTACGGCGGGCTCGTCGCGCTGGTGCAGCCCGACTTCAAGCGGCTCATCGCGTACTCGTCGGTCGCGCACCTGGGCTTCGTCGTGCTCGGGATCTGGGCCCTGACGCTCCGCAGCGTGCAAGGGGCGCTGCTCGTGATGCTGAATCACGGCCTCTCGACGGGAGCACTGTTCTTCCTCGTCGGCATGATCTACGAGCGCCGCCACAGCCGGTTGATCACGGCCTACGGCGGCATCGCGCGCGTGGTGCCCTTGTTCGCAGCACTGCTGACGGTGGTGTCGCTCTCGTCGATCGGCCTGCCCGGCACGAACGGGTTCGTGGGGGAGTTCCTCGTGCTCCTGGGCACGTTCGAGACGCACCCCGTGGCTGCGAGCGCGGCCAGCGTGGGCGTGATCATCGCCGCGGCCTATCTCCTGTGGGCGCTGCAGCGGATGCTCTACAACCCGCTCAACCAGCCGGTGAACGAAGCGTTGAAGGACCTGACCCCGCGCGAGATCGCCGTGCTCCTCCCCCTCCTCGCGGGGATCGTGTGGATCGGCGTCTATCCGAAGCCGTTCCTCGAGCGGATGGAGCCCGCGGCGCAGCACTTCATCGACACGGTGCGGCGATGAGTCTCGACCTCGCGAGCTACCCGGACCTTCTCGTGGCGCTCCTGCCGGAGCTCGTCCTGACGGTGGGCGGGCTCGCGCTCGTGCTCCTCGTCGCGGCGCGTCACCGCTCGGCCGACGATCTGCGCGCGGCGGGGGGGCTCGCGTTCGCGACGCTCGTCCTGGGACTGGCCGCGACCTGGTGGCTGTGGTGGCGCCGCGCGACGCCTGTGGGCGCGCCCGCGATGATCGCCCTCGACGACTACCGCCTGGCCGCGACCGCGCTGTTCCTCGGGACGGCCGCGCTCACGGTGCTGTTGTCCCAGGGCTACCTGGAGCGCGAGGGCCTGCTCGCCCCGGAATTCTATCCGCTCCTCGTGTTCGCGACGCTCGGCATGATGCTGATGGCCGCGGGCGACGACCTGATGGTCATCTTCCTCGGGCTCGAGCTCATGTCGATTTGCGTGTATGTGCTCACGGGGATTGATCGGGGCAGCGCAAAGGCGGCGGAGGCGGCGTTCAAGTACTTCTTGATCGGGGCGTTTGCCTCGGCGTTCCTCCTCTACGGGATCGCGCTCACCTACGGGGCGTCGGCCACGACAAACCTGACCTTGCTCGGCACCCAGGTGCGTATCCTCGGGCTCGGGCACAGTCCCATGCTCCTCTTGGGGCTCGGGCTGCTCTTGATTGGCTTCGGGTTCAAGGTGGCGGCGGTGCCCTTCCACATGTGGGCGCCCGACGTCTACGACGGGGCGCCCACACCGGTCACGGCTTTCATGGCCGCGGGCGTGAAGGCGGCGGCGTTCGTGGCGCTGGTGCGCATCCTGGTCGAGGGGTTCGCAGGGGTGGCCACGTGGCACGGGATCCTCTGGTGGCTCGCCGTGCTCACCATGCTCGGCGGGAACCTGATCGCCCTGGCGCAGCGGACGGTGAAGCGGATGCTCGCCTACTCGTCGGTGGCGCACGCCGGCTACCTGCTCGCCGCGGTGGCGACCGGCACGCCGCTCGGCTCGGCCGCGGTGCTCTTCTATCTACTCGCCTACGTGCTCGCGACGCTCGCGGTGTTCGCGTTGCTCGCGGCGAAAGGCCGCCACGGGGAGCAGGATGTCCGGATCGACGACCTAGCCGGCCTCTCCACCCGCCATCCCGCGCTCGCGCTCGCGCTCGCCATCTGCATGCTCTCGCTGCTCGGGTTTCCTGGAACTGCGGGCTTCATGGGCAAGTGGTACATCCTCGTCGCGGCAACGGGCGCGGGGCAGTGGGCGCTCGCGGCCGTGCTCGCCATCGCGACCGCCATCTCGGCGGGCTACTATCTGCCGGTGATCATGGCGATGTACATGAAGCCCGAGCCCTCACCCGACACCCACGCGGGCATGCGGCTCGGGACCGTGCCCGCGGCCGTGGTCGTGGCGGCGATCGTCGGGGTGCTCGTGCTCGGCGTCGTCCCGGGTGGGGCGCTCGACGTGGCGCGCACGAGCGGCAGCAGCCTGGGCGCGCCACAGACCCCGATCCTCCCTTCCGTCGGCCGCTAACGCGATGACTACCACGTACCTCCCGCCCGTCATCTTCCGCGAATACGACATCCGGGGCACCGTGGGCAACCAGCTCACGCCCGAGGCGGCGCGCGCGATCGGGTTGGCGTTCGCCACGTGGGCGACGGAGCGCCTGGGGCGCGCGGCCCGGGTGGCCGTGGGTCGCGACAACCGACCGTCGGGCTCCGACCTCGCACCGGCGCTGGTGCGGGGTCTCGTCGACGCGGGCGCCCGCGTGATTGACGTCGGCATGGTGCCCACTCCCGCCCTCTATTTCGCGACGCACACCCTGCCGGTGGACGGCGGCGTCCAGGTCACGGGATCGCACAATCCGCCCGAGTTCAACGGGTTCAAGATGGTGCTCCAGGGCGAAGCCGTGTACGGGGAAGCGATCCAGGCGTTGCGCGAGCTCATAGCCGGCGGGGGCACGCCGCCCCTCCCGGGGGGATCGGCCGAGACGACCCCAGACATCCTCCGGCGCTACCGCGACGCGATCGTTTCGCACAACGCGCCGCTCGCTCGACGGGTCCGCGCGGTGGTCGATTGCGGTAACGGCGTCACGAGTCTCGTCGCGGTCGAGACGCTCCGCGCGCTCGGGGCCGAGATCACGGCGCTGTTCGCGGAGTCGGATGGGACGTTTCCGAACCACCATCCCGATCCCACCGTCCCCGAAAACCTGGTCGATCTCCAAGCGGCCGTGAAAAAGGAGCGCGCCGAGATCGGGATCGCCTTCGACGGGGACGGGGACCGGATCGGCGCCGTGGACGAAGCGGGGCACATCGTGGTGGGCGACCAGCTCTTGATCCTCTTCGGACGCGATCTCGCGTTGCGTCAGGGCCCGCGGCACCCGGTGATCTTCGACGTCAAGTGCTCGGAAGTCCTGCCTCAGGAGCTCGAGCGGGTGGGCCTCGAGCCCGTGATGTGGAAGACGGGTCATTCCCTCATCAAGCAGAAGATGAAGGAGCTCCACGCGCCACTCGCGGGCGAGATGAGCGGGCACATGTTCTTCGGCGGCGACTGGTACGGGTTCGACGACGCGCTGTTCGCGGCCGCCCGGCTGTTGCACGCGCTGGCGCGCCAGGCGGGTCCGCTCTCGGCGCTGCTCGGCCCGCTCCCCCCGACGGTGACGACGCCCGAGATCCGGATCGAGTGTCCGGACGAGCGGAAGTTCGCGGTGGTGGCGGCGGCAGCCGACTATTTCGGCGCGCGCTATCCGGTTTCGCGCCTGGACGGGGCCCGCATCCGCTTCCCGCAGGGGTGGGGCCTGCTCCGCGCCTCGAACACGCAGCCGGTCCTCGTGCTCCGGTTCGAAGCCCCCACCGAGGAGCTCCTGACTCGGAACCGGGGTGAGCTCGCAGCGTGGCTCAAAGGGGCGGGCGTCTCGGTGTGACTCCGGCGCGGCGGCGCGGCGCCCTGCTCGTTGGACTCGCCGCCGTCGTCGCCGTGCTCGTCGGCGGCCGCTGGAGCGCGATGGAGGTCACGGAGCGCGCCTGGGCGGCGAGCGTCGCGGGCGGCAACGTGTATCTCACCATGCGCGACATGGGGCGGCTGGTGCACGGCGTGGTCCTGCTCGTCGCGGTCGCCTGGGGCATCGGACACCTCTACCGCGTCTACCGGACCATTGGGTCGGTCCAGCTTCCCCGGCGCCTGGGCGACCTCGAAATCGTGGAAGAAGTGCCCCACCGCGTGCTGCTCGGCGCCACGCTCACGCTCGGTGTCCTCTACGGCCTCGGCCTCGGCATCGGGTCCAGTGACTGGTGGCTCCGCGCGGACCTCGCGGCGCACCCACCTCGTTTCGGCGTCTCAGACCCCGTGCTGTCCCGCGACTTGGGCTACTATGTCGCGGAGCTGCCTTGGGCGGTGACGTGCGAGCGCTTCGCCCTCGTGGCGACCCTCACGGCACTCGGGATCACGGGCCTGCTCTACACGAGCATCGGGTCGCTCAAGCTCCGCGGGTGGCGGCCGACGGCGAGCGCCAACGCCCGCGCCCATCTTGGCCTGCTGCTCGCTATGCTCGCCGCCGTTTGCGTCTGGGGCGCGACCCTGGACCCCGCGCGCGCCGTGGCAGGGATCCGCAGCTGGGCCGATCCGGCCGCGCTCGGAGTGCGGATCGTGGGGGCGCGGCTGATCGCGGGCTGGAGCGTGGTGGCGGGGTTGGCGAGCCTGTGGTGGGTGCTGCGGGAGCGCTCCGAACCGATGCTCGCCGCGTGGGCGATCCTCGTAGTGGCGCTCGCCGCGGCGAACGTGGCGGCGCTGAGCGTCGGCCGGGGGCCGAGCGCGCTTGACGCCGAGCGGGCACGGCTCGAGGAGCGCGCCTTCGGGGGCGACTGGCGGCAGGAGCCTTGGCCGAGCGGGTTCCCGAGCGCCGCTCAGGCAATCGCCGCGATGCCTGCCTGGGACGCGTCCCGGATCGCGGCCGTCGCCGCGCGGGCCGGGCGCGTCGCGGCTGCGCTCACACGGCCCGAAAACGAGCGCACCACGTGGCTCGTCGTGTCCACCCCGGCGGGCTCGCACCCGGGTCTCGATCGCGACGAGGGGACCGCGACGCTCGTGACGGAGCTCGACTCGAGTCTCGCCGTGCGCCCGGCGCCCACGCGGGACTCGATGTTCTCGTTCGGTCCGGGCTTCGACGACTTCGCCCTCGCATCGCCGCAGGTGCCCGCGCTCAGACCGACCACCATTGCGCTCAACCAGTGGTGGGAGCGCGGGGCGTTCGCCTGGGTGCTCCAACGCCCGGAGATCCTGCACGCCTCCGACCGCTTACTCGTCTGGCGGCGCGACGTGAGCGACCGTCTGGGGCGTCTTGCGCCGTTCGCCAACTTCGCGACGCCGTTCCCCGTGATCGTGGACAGCGCGCTTCTTTGGGTCTCCTACGGGTACCTGACGAGCGACGGGTTCCCGCTGGCGCGGGCCCTGCCGTGGCCGGGCTCTGATCACCTGGTGCGCTACGTCCACCTCGGCCTGATCGGCACGGTTCAGGCCGCGACCGGAGCGACGACGATCTACGTGGCCCCGGGCGCTGATTCGCTGGCCACGACGTGGGCGCGGCTCTTCGCCCCGCTCATTCATCCGACCACCGCGCTGCCCCAGGGACTCGCGACCGCGCTGCCCTTTCCGGGCACCGCCTTCCGGATGGCCGCGGCCGCGCTCGAGCGGGCGCACGCGGATTCGGCGCCGTGGCGGATTCTGCGCGAACCCTACGAGCTTGCCGCTCCGCTCCCCGGTGACTCGACGCCAAGGCTATGGACGGCCGTGGGATTCGAGTCCGGGACACCGCCCGCGCTCGCCGCGCTGCTCGCCGGTACGATGACCCCCGCCGGCCCCGAGCTCTACGTGTGGAGCCCGGCGACGCCGGTGCGCAGCCCGGCCGAACTGCTCGGCTCGCCGGAAACGGCACCGGGGCTCCTCCGGCTGTGGAGCGCGGACGGCGGGCTCTTCACCGAGCAGGCGCTCTTCGACGAACCTGCGACGGGTGTCCCCAAGGGCGTGAATCAGGTGTACCTGACCTGGGGCGACCGCGAGGGCCAGGGACCCACGGCCGACGCGGCGCTGCGCGCGCTCCTCGCCGGGGGCGCGCGGCCGGTGCCCGGGGACACGTCGCTCGCCGGCCGCTTCGGGCTCGCGCGGCGGCTCGCCGCGGAAGCGGACAGCGCGCTCGCCACGGGCGACCTGGTCACGTTCGCGCACCGCTACGACGAGCTCGAGCGCGTCCTCGGGCTGCGTCGTCTGCTTGCTCCCCCTGAGAGGGCGCGCTAGGTTCGCCGCTTGACCTCCGTCGCTCGACCTGCGTAACCCTCGCCCGGCCGTCCCCCCGTGAACCTGCACGAATACCAAGCTCGCGACCTGCTCGAGCGGCGCGGCGTGCCGTTCCTGCCGGGCGGTCTCGCGGCGAGCCCGGAGGAAGCGGCCGCGGTGGCGCGCCGGCTCGGCGGGCCCGTCGTGGTCAAGGCGCAGGTGCACGCGGGCGGACGGGGTAAGGCGGGCGCCGTGCGGCGCGCGGCCGGGCCGGAGGAGGCCGCCCGGGCGGCCGAGGCGATCCTCGGCATGACGCTCCAGGGGCTCGCCGTGCGCCGTGTGCTCCTCGTGGCCGCGGCGAGCGTCCAGTCCGAGGCGTATCTCGGCGTCACCCTAGACCGCGCGGCGGCGCGGCCGGTGCTCATCGCGAGCCCGGCGGGCGGCGTGGACATCGAGGAAGTGGCGGCCGCGACCCCCGAACGCGTGCATCGCGCGCTCATCGATCCGCGCTATGGCCTGCTCCCCCACCAGGCGATGGGGTTGGCGTTCGCGCTCTACCGAGACCTCGTGCACGTCCGCGCGGGGGCGGCGATCATGCACGCGCTCGCGAACACGTTCTGGGAAGTTGGGGCGTCGCTCGCGGAGATCAACCCGCTCGCCACCGACGGCGGGGGACGGCTCGTGGCCCTCGACTCGAAAATCGTGATCGACGACAACGAGCTCAGCCGCCACCCCGAGCTCGAAGCCCTGCGCGACGCTTCGGCCGAGTCCGCGGCCGACGCCCAGGCGCGCGCCGCCGGGCTGTCCTTCATCAAGCTCGACGGGTCGGTCGGATGCTGCGTGAACGGCGCGGGGCTCGCTATGGCGACGATGGATCTCGTCCGGTTCTACGGCGGGAGCCCGGCGAATTTCCTCGACATCGGCGGCAGCTCGAGCCCCGAGAAGGTCGTCGCGGCGCTCGACATCATCACTGCGGACCCCGCCGTACGCGTCATCCTGTTCAACATCTTCGGCGGGATCACGCGGTGCGACGACGTGGCGACCGGGATCGTGCGCGCGACCGAGCAGTTCCACCGACGCGTGCCGCTCGTGATCCGCCTCACGGGGACCAACGAAGACGAGGCGATACGCATTCTCACGCAAGCCGGGTTCCGGGCGGACACCGACATGGACGAGGCGGTCGAGCACGCGGTGGCGCTCGCGCGATGAGCGTCCTCGCCTCGGCCGAGACGCGCGTGCTCGTCCAGGGCATCACGGGTCGCGACGGCGCCTTCCACACGCGCCAGATGCTCGCCTACGGCACCCGCATCGTAGCCGGGGTGACGCCGGGGAAGGGCGGCTCGACCATGGACGGGGTCCCGGTGTTCGACACGGTGCAAGACGCCGTCCGGGCGACACATCCGACGGCGAGTGTGATTTACGTGCCCGCAGCGAGCGCGATATCGGCGATCTTCGAGGCCGCGGACGCGGGGATCGGCCTCGTCGTATGCATCACGGAAGGCATCCCGGTCCTCGAGATGACCCTGGTGCTCCCGTTTCTCGCCGAGCGGGGCGTCCGCCTGATCGGCCCGAACTGTCCCGGGCTCATCGTCCCGGGCGAGACGAAGATCGGCATTGTCCCGGGCCAGATCTGCGTGCGGGGCCCGATCGGCGTCGTGTCCCGCAGCGGGACGCTCACCTACGAGATCGTGCACCAGCTCACGAGTCACGGCCTGGGACAGTCGACCTGCATCGGCATCGGCGGCGACCCGATCACGGGCACGAGCTTCATCGACTGCCTCGCGCTGTTCGAGGCGGACGGTGCCACCGAAGCGGTCGTGCTGATCGGCGAAATCGGCGGGAGCGCCGAGCAGGAGGCGGCTGCCTTCGCGCGACGGTCGATGCGGAAGCCCGTGGTCGGTTTCATCGCGGGGCAGACGGCGCCGCCGGGCCGGCGCATGGGCCACGCGGGCGCCATCGTCTCGGGGGCCGCGGCGAGCGCGGCCGAAAAGATTCGCGCGTTGGAGGACGCCGGGGTCGCGGTCATGCGCCGCCCGGCCGACGTGGTCCCGTTGCTCCAGGCCCGCCTGTGAACCTGCGCGACGTGCTGCTCCCGAGCCACGTGATCGTCCCGCTGCAAGCGACGACGGTGAAGGGCGCCACCGAAGAGCTCGCGGCCCGCCTCGTCCAGACCGGGGCCGTGGCCGAGCCGAACCGGTTCCGCGCGGTGATGGAAAACGCGTGGCCCGAGGACCTGGTGACGGTGGGCGAGCAGGCGTTTCTGCCCCACTTCCGGACCGAAGCCGTCCGGACCCTCGTCGCGGCGCTCGGCGTCGCTCCGGCGCCGATCCCCTGGGAACGCGACCCGAACCGCGCCGCGCGGATCGTGATCCTCGTGATCGCGCCGCCCCGCGAGACGGCGACCTACCTGCAGGTGATGGGCGCGTTCGCGCGCGTGCTCTCGGATCCCGAGACGGCGCGCGCCCTCGCCCAGGCCCGCACGCCGGACGATGTCGTCCGTCTCCCGGGGTTCGCGGCGCTCGAGCTGCCGAGCCACCGCGTCGTGCGCGACGTGATGGTCACGACGGTCGTGACGGTAGGGCCGGACATGGACCTCGGGACCGCGGCCCGTCTGATGGTCGAGCGCGGGCTCGCGGCGCTGCCCGTGGTGGACGACTCCGGGACGCTGCTCGGCGTCGTCGGGGAGCGCGAGCTCTTGCGGGTGCTGACGCCCGCCTATCTACAGCGGACGAAGAGTGGTGAGTTCCGCGCGCCCACTCGCACGCAGCTGCAACGGGGCTCGGTGCCGCTCGACCAGCTCCCCGTGCGCGACCTGATGGCGCGCATGGTCCTGTGCCTCGCCGAGGACCAGGTGCTCGGGGACGCCGCGAACCTGATGAACACGAAGCACGCCGACACCTTTCCGGTCTTGCGGGACGGCAAGGTCGTGGGCATCCTCACGCGCGCCGACCTCATCGCCCAGCTCATTCCCCTCTAGCCGGAACTAGGAGCCTTAGGAGCATGCTGACACTCGCGATCATCAAGCCCGACGCCGTGGCCGCCCACCTCACGGGTAAGATCCTCGCCCACCTCGAGCAGGCCGGGTTCGTGCCGCGCGCCGCCCGCCTCGTCCGCCTGGACCGGGCGCAGGCCGAGGCGTTCTACGCCGTGCACCGCGAGCGGCCGTTCTTCGGCTCGCTCGTCGCGTTCATGTGCTCGGGCCCCGCGCTCGCCCTCGCCCTCGAGCGTACGGACGCCGTGGCGGTCCTGCGGGAGACGATCGGGGCCACCGACCCCGCCGAGGCCAAGCCGAACACCATCCGGAAACTCTTCGCCCAATCGAAGGAGCGGAACGCCATTCACGCCTCCGACTCCCCCGAGAACGCCGCGCGGGAAGTGGCGTTCTTCTTCCCGGAAGCCGAGTTGGCGGCGCTTGCGGGGTCGGTCGCGCGTTAGCTTGACGCAAGTGCCACAAGGGTTTAGCTTCGGCCGGCATGTTAAAAGTCGACCTCAGGGAGCTCACCCGCGGGCCGGTCGACACCGTGGGCGAACTCGCCGGGAGCGACCCTCTCTTCGCCGGGCTCGAGGTGACGTTGGCCGGCCCGCTGCGGGTGAGCGGGCGGCTACAGGCCACGGGCGACGAGCGCTTCTACTGGCACGGCGCGCTATCGGCGCAGGTGCTAGAGGAGTGTCGCCGGTGTCTCGCCCCGGTGGCGGTCGATGTCGAGGCTCGCGTCGGGGCGTTGTTCTGCCGCGACCGCGAGGCGCTGGACGATCCCGATTCCTACGTGCTCGCCGCCAACGCGACGGCCATCGACCTCGCGCCGGCGATCCGCGAAGAGCTGATTCTCGCGATCCCGGCCTACGTCGTGTGTCGCGAGGACTGCCGCGGTCTCTGCCCGCAGTGCGGGCACGACCTGAACACCGGCCCGTGCGGATGCACGCCCGTCACCACGTCGTGGCGGCCGCTCGCGGCACTCAAGGACAAGCTCAGCAACTCGTGAGGTGAGAAATGGCGGTACCGAAGCGAAGAACCTCCAAGCGCAAGAAGCGCGCACGCCGCACGCACTACAAAGCGGAGGTGCCCACGCTGCAGCCGTGCCCCCGCTGCCAAGACATGAAGCGTCCGCATCATGTCTGCCCGACCTGCGGGTACTACGACGACGTGCAGCGCGTGGCGGTCGAGGACGCTTGATCCGCATCGCGCTCGATGCGATGGGGGGCGACCACGCCCCGCATGTCGAGGTGGAGGGCGCAGCGCTCGCGCTGCGCGAGCTGCCCCGGATCTTCCGCATCCAGCTCGTTGGGCGCCGGCCGGAGATCGAGGCGTCGCTCAAATCGCACGACGCGCTCGCGCGCGAGCACGACCGCCTGGAAATCGTCGAAGCCCCCGAGGTCGTCGGGATGGGCGAAAAGCCGCTCACCGCGGTCAAACGGAAGCCCCGCTCGTCGATCGCCGTCGGGCTCGGGCTCCAGACGCGCGCGGCCTCAGACGCGTTCGTCTCGGCGGGCAACACGGGGGCCGTGATGGCCGCGGCCACGCTCCTGCTCGGCCTGCATCCCGGGGTCGCGCGGGCCGCGATCGGGGCACCCTTTCCGCGGCCCAATCACCCGGTGCTCGTCATCGACGGCGGCGCCAACGTGGACTGCGACGCGCGCGAGCTCGTGAGCTTCGCGCGGCTCGGGACGATCTACGCACGCGACGTCCTGGGCCGACCGGATCCGGCCGTGGGGCTCCTGAACGTGGGCGAGGAGGACGAGAAGGGGAACACCGTGGTGAAGGAGGCGAACCATCTCCTGAAGAGCACGCCCGGGATCCGCTTCGTCGGGAACGTCGAAGGCCGGGACATCCTGGGCGGCGCGTCGGCGCGGGGGCTGATCGACGTGGTCGTCTGCGACGGGTTCGTGGGCAACGCGATCCTCAAGTTTTACGAGGAGGCCGGGCACGTGTTCGGCGGCATGCTGCGCGAGGCGCTCCCCGACGTGGTCGGCCGGCCCGAGACGGCCCGGTTGCTTGAATTCTTCGACTATTCCTCCTACGGGGGCGCGCCCCTCCTCGGCGTGAAAGGCGTGGCCATCATTTGCCACGGCTCCTCGCCGGCACGGGCGATCATGAACGCCGTTCGGGTGGCGATCCAGGCGGTCGAGAACCACCTCTCCCGAGACATCGGCGCCCAATTCGCCGAGGGCGGCGCGCTCGCGTGAAGCGGCCGTTCGCGGAGCTCCTCGGCACGGGGAGCTATGCCCCGCGGCGCGTGCTCACGAACGACGAGGTCTCGACCATGCTCGAGACCTCGGACGAGTGGATCCGCGAACGGACCGGGATCCGCGAACGCCGGATCGCGGGGCCCGACGAGACGAACGCCTGCATGTCGGCCCACGCGGCGAAGGCGGCACTCGCCGCGGCGGGCCTCGACCCGATGGCGCTCGACGCGATCGTGCTCGCGACGTCCTCCCCGGACCGGCTGCTCCCCGCGCAGGCGTGCGACGTCCAGGCCGAGCTCGGCGCGCGGAACGCCGCGGCGTTCGACGTGGGGGCGGCGTGCACGGGGTTCATGTACGGGTTGAACATCGCCGAGGGACTGATCGCGGCCGAGCAGGCCGACCGCGTGCTCGTGGTCGCGACCGAAAAGCTCTCGACGATCCTCGACTGGAGCGACCGCACGACCGCCGTCCTCTTTGGCGACGGCGCCGGCGCCACCATCGTCCAGCGGTCGAGCGGCGGGCGCGGGATTCTCGCCACCTACATGAAATCCGACGGGGCGCTGACCGAGCTGCTGTACCGCTCGGGCGGCGGGGCCAACCATCCGCCCGACGCGGCCCTGCTCACGGATCATTCCTATTTCATCAAGATGGCAGGCCGCGAAATCTTCAAGGCGGCCGTGCTGTCGATGGCCGAAGCGTCGGACCAGGTGCTCACCCGGGCCGGCCTCACGGCCGACGCGATCGACATCATGATCCCCCACCAGGCGAACACGCGCATCATCGAGGCCACGGCGAAGCACGCCGGCATCCCGATGGAGAAGGTATTCGTGAACGTCGACCGCTACGGCAACACCTCGGCCGCGTCGGTGGCGATCGCCCTCGATGAAGCCGTGCGCACGGGCCGGCTCGAGTCCGGCATGACGGCGCTCCTCGTCGCGTTCGGGGCGGGGCTCACGTGGGCGAGCATGGTGGTGCGGTGGTAGGACCGGCCGTGTGGCTGTGTCCGGGGCAGGGGGCGCAACGCGTCGGGATGGCCAAGGACGTGGCCGAGCGCTTTCCCGCAGCCCGCGAGACGCTCGAGGCGATCGACGACGCGCTCAGCTTCCCGTTGAGCCGGGTGATGTTCCAGGGGCCCGAAGACGAGCTCACCGCCACGCGCACGGCGCAACCGGCGATTCTCGCGCACTCGGCCGCCGTCCTCGCAGTCGTGGGTGCGGCCGTCGAGCCCGTGGCGGCCGCCGGACACTCCCTCGGTGAATACTCGGCCTACGTCACGGCCGGCGCCCTCCGTCCCGCGCAGGGGGCCGCGCTCGCCCGGGCGCGCGGCACGCTGATGCACGACGCCGCGGTGGCCCGGCCCGGCGCGATGGCCGCGGTGCTCGGGCTCACCGAGGCCGCGGTCGACGCGGCCTGTCAGGAGGCGTCGCGGACGGACGGCGTGGTCGTGCCCGCGAACCTCAACGCCCCGGACCAGACCGTCATCTCGGGCGACACGGCGGCCGTGGCGAACGCCGGCGCGCGCTGCCAGGCCCAGGGAGGCCGCGTCATGCCGCTCAAGGTGAGCGGGGCGTTTCACTCGCCGCTCATGAGCCCCGCGCTGCCCGGCTTGCGGCGGGAGCTCGAACGCGTGCCATTTGCCGACCCGCGCTTTCCGGTGGTGGCGAACGCGACGGCCGAACCGGTGACCACGGCGAGCCGGGCGCGGGCCCTCCTTGAGTCGCAGCTCACGTCGCCCGTGCGCTGGGTCGAATGCGTGGAACAGGCGGCGCGGCTCGCGGGACCCGAGGCGAAGTTCGTGGAGATCGGGCCGGGCGGTGTGCTCGCGCGGCTCGTCAAGCGGATCCTGCCGGGCGCCGTGGTGACGAGTCTCGGCACGGCGGATGACGTGTCCCGGTTTCTCGAGGCCGCCTAGTGCCGCTGAACATCAGCCTCACCGGCAAGGTGGCCTTGGTGACTGGGGGGAGCCGGGGCATCGGGCATGCGATCGCGACCACGCTCCGCGACGCCGGGGCGCGCGTCGCAGTGCTCGGCCGGGACGGGGCCCGGGCGCAAGCCGTCGCGCGCGAACTCGGGGCGGAGGCGCGCGGGTACGCCTGCGACGTCGGGCAGCCGGAGCAGGTCGAGGCCGCGGTCGAGTGCATCGAGCAGGACTTCGGCTCGATCGACGTGCTCGTCAACAACGCCGGGACGACACGCGACAATCTTCTCTTCCGCATCACCGAGGACGACTGGAACACGGTGCTCGAAACGAACCTGAAGGGCGCGTTTCTCGTTATGAAGCACGCGGCCCGCGGGATGATCAAGCGCCGCTACGGCCGCATCATCAACATCACGAGCGTGGTCGGGCTCGCGGGGAACAAGGGGCAGGCGAACTACAGCGCCTCCAAGGCCGGGCTCGTGGGACTCACGAAGGCCGTGGCGAAGGAGCTTGCGTCGCGCAACGTGCTCGTGAACGCTGTCGCCCCTGGGTTCATCGACACCGAGCTCACGCGAACCATCACGCCCGAAGCGCGCGCCGCGCTGCTCGCCGGGATTCCACTCGGCCGCTTGGGCACGGGCGCCGACATTGCATTCGCCGTACTCTTTCTCGCCTCCGACTTCGCGAGCTACATTACGGGACAGGTGCTCGTCGTCGACGGTGGCATGGTGATCTGAGCGTTCTCCCACACCTCCCTGAGGGAACCCATGGCAATGGATATGAAGCAGCTCGAGGAAAAG
Organism: Gemmatimonadales bacterium; assembly: GCA_035604455.1. GTDB lineage: Bacteria > Gemmatimonadota > Gemmatimonadetes > Gemmatimonadales > GWC2-71-9 > AG25. The sequence goes on along the minus strand of DATNIM010000022.1, from coordinate 25,211 downwards.
GTGAAGGACATCATCGTCGAAGAGCTGGGGGTCGAGCGCGAGAAGCTGACGTCCGACGCGAGCTTCATGGAAGACCTGGGCGCAGACAGCCTGGACACGGTCGAGCTCGTGATGGCGTTTGAGAAGGAGTTCGACATCGACATCCCGGACGAAGAGGCGGAGAAGCTACGGACGGTAGGTCAGGCGATGCAGTACCTGCACGAGAAGATGGGGAAGTAAGCATGTCGCGCCGGGTCGTGATCACGGGCCTCGGGCTCGTGACGCCCCTGGGCACCGACGTCGCCACGACCTGGGAGGGCCTGGTAGCCGGCCGCTCGGGGGCGGGTCCGATCACGCATTTTGACCCCGCCCGGTCGGCGGTGAAATTCGCCTGCGAGGTCAAAGGCTTCGACGCGGCGCGGTTTCTCGAGAAAAAGGAAGCGCGCCGCTACGACCCTTTCGTCCGCTACGCGATCGGGGCGGCGGAGGAGGCGGTGAAGGACGCCTGCCTCTCCTCCAATAACTGGAAGGCGGTGGACCGGCGCCGCGTCGGGGTCCTGATCGGGACCGGCACGGGCGGCCTCCTCACCTTCGAGGAGAACTGCCGGGCCCTGATCGAACAGGGCCCGAATCGCGTTTCGCCCTTTTTCATCCCGATGTACATGCCGAACGCGGCGGCCGCCCTGGTCTCGATGCGCTACGGGGCCCAGGGCCCGAACTACTGCACCGTGTCGGCCTGCGCGTCCTCAGCCCACGCGCTCGCGGACGCCACCCAGCTCATCCGGACCAACCAGGCCGACGTCATCCTCGCCGGCGGCACCGAGGCCGCGATCACCGGCCTCGCCGTCGCGAGCTTCGCCAACATGAAGGCGCTCTCGGAGCGCAACGACGACCCGCAGACCGCGAGCCGGCCGTTCGACCTGGACCGCGACGGCTTCGTGATGGGCGAAGGTGCGGCGGTGGTCGTGCTGGAAGAACTCGAGCACGCGCGCCGCCGCGGCGCGCAGGTGTACGCCGAAATCGTCGGGTTCGGCATGACGGCGGACGCGCATCACATTACCGCCCCCGCGCCGGACGGCGCGGGCGCGCGGGAGGCGATGCGCCTCGCGCTGGCAGACGCGGGGCTCAAACCGGAACAGGTCGATTACATCAATGCGCACGGCACGTCCACGCCCGCGGGCGACGCGGCCGAGACGGCGGCGGTGAAGGGCGTCTTCGGCGAGCAGGCGCGCAAGTTGATCTTCGCCTCGACGAAGTCGATGACCGGGCATCTGCTGGGCGCCTCGGGCGCGCTCGAGGCCGCGATCTGCGCGCTCGCGGTCCGGCACGGCACGATCCCGCCCACGATCAACCAGTTCACCCCGGACCCGGCCTGCGACCTCGACTCCGCCCCGAACCACGCCGTCCACCGTCCGGTGTCGGTCGCGCTCTCCAACTCCTTCGGGTTCGGCGGGCACAACGTGACGCTCGCCGTGCGCCGGGCGGCGTAGCCCGTGCGCGCGGACCCGGCGCTCGAGGTCATCGCCGCGAAGCTCGACCGGGGCGAGCGACTCACCCGGGACGACGCCCTCGCATTGTTTCGGACGTCCGACCTCCTCGCGCTCGGACGCCTCGCCGACCGGGCGAACACCGCCCGGCACGGCAACCGCGTCTTCTTCGCCGCGAACCAGCACCTGAACCCGACCAACGTGTGCGTGCTCCGGAACACCTGCGTGTTCTGCTCGTTCGCGCGCATGCCGCAGGAATCGGGGGCTTACACCCGCTCGCTCGATGAGGTCTACGCCGAGGCCGAGGCGGCCCGCGAGAACGCCACCCGCGAGTTCCACATCGTGGGAGGCCTCCATCCGAAGCTGCAATTGTCCTATTACCTCGAGCTGTTCCGGGGCCTGCGCGAGCGCCACCCTGGCGTCCACATCAAGGCGCTCACGGCGGTCGAGGTGGCGCATCTCGCGCGCATCGAGCGGATGAGCGTCCGGGACGTGCTGTGCGCCATGAAGGACTCGGGCGTCACGAGCCTGCCCGGCGGAGGGGCGGAAGTCTTCAGTCCGGCGGCGCGCGCCACCATCGCCGACAAGAAACTGTCTGGCACGGAGTGGCTTGCCGTCCACCGCGAGGCGCATGCGCTCGGGATTCCGTCCAACTGCACGATGCTCTACGGCCACGTGGAGACGCTCGAGGACCGGGTCGATCACCTGCTCGCCCTCCGGAGCCTGCAGGATGAGACCGGGGGGTTCCTCACCTACATCCCGCTCGCCTACCACCCCGACCACAACGAGCTCGGGGCCTCGCTCGGGCGCACGGGGACGGCGACGACGGGCGTCGACGACCTGAAAAACCTCGCCGTGGGCCGGCTCGTGCTCGACAACATCCCGCACGTGAAGACCCACTGGCCGATGGTGACGTCGTTCCTGTCGCAGGTGGGTTTGAGCTTCGGGTGCAACGATCTTGAGGGCACGGTGGTCTTCGAGCGCGTCTACCACGAGGCCGGGGCGGGGACGCCCATGTGGATGTCCTACGACGAGATCGTGGCGCTGATCCGCGGGGCGGGGAAGGAGCCGGTGGAGCGCGATTCGCTCTACCGGCCCGTGCGGACGTTCGAGGACTACGTGCCCCGCGCGAGCCCGGTCCATCCCGCGGGCCCCGAGGGACCCACGTTCCAGATCGAGCACCGGAGCCGCCCGAGCGCACGGCGGCTGCCCGTCCTGGACGGCGTCGAGTGAAGCTCGGGCGTATCGGCTACATCAACTGTTATCCGGTCTACGGCGCCATCGACCGGGGCGCCGTCCCGCTGCCCGCGACGCTCGTCACGGGCACCCCGGCTGAATTGAACGACCTCCTGGTCGCGGGCGAGCTCGACGTGAGCGTGATCAGCGCGATCGAATACGCCCGCCATCGCCGCGATCTCGTCCTCCTGCCGGACTTGGCGATCTCCTGCGATGGCGCGGTGCGGAGCGTGATGCTGTTCAGCCGCGTGCCGGTGACGGAACTCGCCACGACCGTGCTCGTCACAGCCTCGTCCCGGACGTCGGTGGCGTTGCTCGAGCTCCTCTGCCGGGAGCGCTGGCAGGTGCGGCCGCGCTTCGTGCAGGCGCGCGCGGAGGCGAGCGACCTGGACGGGCTCGCAGGGCTGCCACACGACGCGGTGCTCGTGATCGGGGACCCGGCGCTCCTGCTCGCGGGCCGCAAGGCGTATCCCCACAGCGTCGACCTGGGTGCGGCGTGGAAGGAATGGACGGGGCTGCCGTTCGTATTCGCGGTGTGGGCGGCGCGCCGGGCGGCGCGGCCGGAGGGCGTGCAGGCGATCCACCGGGCGTTGCTCGCCGCGCGAGCGTGGGGGCTTGCCCACCTAGACGAGCTCGCGGATGCCGCCGCCCAGGCGACGGGCGTCTCGCGCGAGGCCTGCGCTGAGTACTTCTCGGGGCTCGACTACGCGCTGTCGGCGCGGCATCTGGCCGGGCTCTCGGACTTCTTCAGCCGCCTCGCGGCGCGGGGCCTCGTGCCCGCGGGCGCGCTCCAGTTCCTCGAGGTGGCCTGATGGTCGACCGGTCGACGAGCGAGTTTCGCTCCTACGTCGAGCTCTATGAGCGGGCGTCGTTGCTCGAGCTCGGTCGGCTCGCCGACGAAGCGCGCTGGCGGCTGCATCGCGAGCCCGCCGTCACCTATATCGTCGACCGCAACATCAACTACACGAACGTCTGCGTCGCCGACTGCAAGTTCTGCGCGTTCTACCGCCGGCCGAAGCACGCCGAAGGCTACGTGCTCTCGTATGAGGAGATCGGGCGGAAGATCGACGAAGTGAAGGCGCTCGGGGGCGTGCAGATCCTCATGCAGGGCGGCCACAACCCCTACATCCCGTTCGAGTGGTACCTCGAGCTGCTGCGCTACATCAAACGGCATCACCCGATTCACATCCATGGGTTCTCGCCCTCGGAAGTGGACTTTTTCGCCGGCCGGTTCGGCATGAGCGTCGAGGACGTGCTGCGGGCGCTGATCGACGCGGGCCTCGACTCGATTCCGGGCGGGGGCGGCGAGATCCTGGTGCAGGACGTGCGCGACCGCGTGGCGAAGAAGAAGGCGGGGACCGACGCGTGGCTCGGCGTGATGGAAACGGCGCACGGCCTGGGGCTGCGCACGTCGGTCACGATGATGTACGGGCTCGGGGAGACGAGCGCCGACCGGGTCGAGCACCTCTTCCGCGTGCGGGAGGTCCAGCGGCGGACGCACGGGTTCACGGCGTTCATCTGCTGGCCGCTCCAGCCCGAGAACACGGCGATGGCTGACACGGAGAAGACGGACGCCGTGACGTACTTGAGGACCCAGGCACTCGCCCGCATCGTGCTCGACGAGGTGCCGAACATCCAGGCGTCCTGGGTCACGATGGGGCCGAAGATCGGGCAGGTGGCGCTCGGATTTGGGGCGAATGACTTCGGGTCCCTGATGATGGAGGAGAACGTCGTCTCGGCCGCGGGCACGACCTACCGGATGACGCTGCCCGAAATGGAGCGGCTGATCAAGGACGCGGGCTACGCCCCGCGTCGCCGCCGGCAGGACTATTCGCTCATCGAGGACGCAGCGTAGTGGCCGATGTCCTGATCGTCGTCGGGTCCGAGAACGACCGGCCGCGGATCGAGCCGGCCTGTGAGGTGCTGAAGGGGGCGGGCGTGACCTATGAGCTGCATGTCTCCTCCGCCCACCGCCAGCCGGACCAGACGGCGGCCCTCGTGAAGGGCGCGCGCGCCCAGGGATTCCGCGTGGTGATCGCCGGGGCCGGTCTCTCGGCCGCGCTGCCCGGGTTCGCCGCTTCACAGACGGATCTCCCCGTGATCGGCGTGCCGTTTGCCGTGGGGGCGCTGAACGGGCTCGACGCGCTCCTCGCCACGGCGCAGGTGCCGAGCGGCGTCCCGGTGGGCTGCGTCGGCATCGATAACGCGAAGAACGCGGGCCATCTCGCGATCCGGATTCTGCGCGCCTGATGCACATCGGCATCGGGTATGACTCGCACAAGTTCGCGTTCGGGCGGCCGCTGGTGTTGGGTGGGGTCACGATTCCCCACACGCACGGGCTGGTCGGGCACTCGGACGCCGACGCGGTCACACATGCCCTGATTGACGCGCTGCTCGGCGCGGCCGGGGCGGGGGACATCGGCACGCGGTTCCCCGACACGGACCCGCAATGGAAGGGGGCGGACTCGATTCGGATGTTGAACCAGGTGTACCTCGAGCTCGTGGAAACGGGGATGTCCTTCGTGCACGCGGACATCGTTGTGATCACCGAGCAGCCGAAGCTCGCTGGGTACATCGATCAGATGCGGGAAAAGCTGGCCGGCGCGCTCGTCGCCGGGCACTCGTCGGTCTCGGTGAAGGCGAAGACAAACGAAGGGATGGGATTCATCGGTCGCGGTGAGGGGATCGCCGCGATCGCGGTCGTGCTCCTCGAATAGGGTTCGCGGGGCGCCCAAGGCGCACGGCGCCCTCGCTCGCAAAGCCTGTCTTGCGGCTCGCTAGGCCATTCCTCTCTCAGCCTCCGCCTGTTTAGTCTATCTCATACGCCCACCGTAGCCGCGATGAGGGTGCGAGGTTCCCGGGTCCCCTCACCGTCTCCCAAGGTCCAGTCGGACGGGTTGCCCAACCCCGCCGGACAACGTCCCGTGGATGAAGGTGTCGCCGTCAACCGTGCCGCTGTACGTCGCGGTATGGCCTGGGAATCCGAGCGCGATGTCTATGCGCGGAGGCGCGTACTTGCCGGTTACAGTTGGGTGAAGACAACGAAGTGTTCCGCCGCAATAGATGCTGCTACCCGTGATTGTGGAGCCCGCTTGAGTCAGGGCGAGCGTGAGGCAGAGGGGCGGCGCGCATCCCTCCCATGTGCCGGTCACGTCGACAGGCTTGGACCAAGCGAGAATGAAGCCGAGAAGCAGGCCGACAGCGCAACCGAGACGTAGCGCGACAGGGCGGGACCGCCGGCGAGGTCTCACACGCCACTCCCCGTCCCGATGTGGTTTGATCCGTGCTCTAACACAGTCGAGCGATCCGATGCCGGGCCCGAACAACGTAGTGGCTATATACTAGCGTGAGCGACTGCCCGACCGAGGTTACCCAGATGCCCGGGATCCCACCAGCTCCCGTTCATACACACCCGCCGAATTGCGCGCGCGCCGTCGCGAGCTGGGCCTCGTGGCAGGACGATTCTCGGTTAGCTGCGCCGGTGGGCTGAATGACGGCTGGTCCAGACACTCTTAAAGCCTTCTCGCTCCCTCGGTTCAAGGACTACTTGGCCCTTGAAGTGGGGAGCAGCCGTCATACCGTCGACAACTACCTGCGCGACCTCCGCCGTCTCGCGACGCACGCCATTGGACGGGGAGCCCACACGCCGGGGGCGATCAGCCCGCACGCGCTTCGAGACTTCGTCTACGCCCTGAAGGACGCGGGACTCGCCCCGGCGACGATCCGCCGGCAGATATCGGCCATTCGGACCTACTACCGGTTTCTGGTGGAGGAGGGACTCGCCACCACCGACCCGAGCGAGCGGCTCGAGTCGCCGAAACAGTGGCGCTCATTGCCGACCGTCCTGACCGTGGGTGAAGTGGAACGGCTGCTCGCGGCGCCGGCCGTTGAAGATCCCCTGGGGTTTCGCGACCGCGCGCTCCTCGAGCTCGCGTATGCCACGGGCGCCCGGGTGTCCGAGCTCGTTTCCCTCAAGCTCCAGGACATCCTCTACTCGGACGGGCTCGCTCGACTCTTCGGCAAAGGGTCGAAGCAGCGCCTGGTCCCGGTCGGGCGGCGGGCCCTAGGGGCGGTGGCGCTCTATGGGCGCGAGAGCAGACCGCGGCTCGACCGGGGCTACGGCCGCGGTGTGCTGTTCTTGAACGCGCGGGGCACGCCTCTTTCGCGAGTTGGGGCGTGGGGCATGATCAAACGGGCGACCCGGCTTGCGGGACTCACCAAGCGCGTCACACCGCACACGCTGCGCCACACCTTCGCCACACATCTGCTCGAGGGGGGCGCTGACCTACGGGCGGTGCAGGAGATGTTGGGCCACGCGGACCTGTCGACCACCCAGCTCTACACGCAGGTGGACCGCGAGTACTTGCGGCGCGTGCACCGGCGCTTTCACCCCCGGTCGTAGCCGAAACCCGCAGTCGAGCTCACCCAGGCTGCCTTTCGACAAACGCCCGCACTGAGGAGCTGCGCATGGATATCACACGAGCTGGTTCGCAACCGTCCGGCCGAGGGCCGACCGAGTACTTCACGGGTGCCGTGCGTATCGACCCGCTCTTCCAGGTGACCGAGGCATCACCGGTATCTGGCGCGAGCGTCACGTTCGAGCCCGGCGCCCGAACGGCGTGGCATACGCACCCGCTCGGCCAGACGCTCATCGTCACCGCGGGTTGCGGCCGTGCCCAGTGCTGGGGGGGCCCGCTCGATGAGATCCGCCCGGGCGACGTGATCTCGATCCCCCCTGGCGAGAAGCACTGGCATGGCGCCTCGGCGACCACGGCCATGACCCACATCGCCATTCAGGGACTGCGCGACGGCAAGGCGGCCGACTGGCTGGAAAAGGTGAGCGACGAGCAGTACGTGGGCGGATCACGCGGACCGTGAACGGAGAAACGACTGCCACATCTCATCGTGAAACGCTGGCCGGGACAATCCAGGCAACAGCCGAGGCGCCTCACTGACGAGAGCGTCAAAAACGCGATGAACATTTTGACCGACGGGGCCCGAGTCCGTCGCGACGTCAATCCTTGAGAATCGCCTCGCCCTTTACGAACCACGAGAACCCAAACGCCCATAGCGCCAGGGTCTCGAGCCAAAACACCGGGTCGAAGCTCTCTTGTGCGTCCTTCGACAGCGCGGTCTTGCACACGCCTATAAGCACAATGCACGCGAGCATCACGACCCCACAGACCCGGTAGACGCGGTTGCGCTTCAGCTTCGCCGCGGTCTTGTGGCCAGCGGACTTGGTGAACAGGTAGAGGGAAAAGAACGCAAGCACGAGGAACAATGCGCCCGCGGACGTATAGTGAACCGCCTGTTCCAAGGACGTTCCGTTGTCCGGAAACAGCGCGACCGCCAGGGCGAACAGGCAGGCCGCGTTGCCGGCGCGATCGTCGGTCTTGTCGTATCCGTGGTAGGTGAACAGGAACCAGGCGATGGTGAAGAGAATCCCCACGAACGCGTCCCGAGTCCGCAACGTGTAGTAGTCACTGATGGACGGCAACAGGTGGTAGGCGTGCTGAAGACAGAAGCCCCAAACGGCGAGAACCACCGGGAGCCCCATCCCGAGAATGCCCACTACCTTCCGAAGCGTGAGGTACGACACGATGACCTCAGCAGCACTCTTCGTAGCCATGAGATCTCCATCGTGAGGTGGCAAGCGGCGCCGGCCCGGCCATCGTCACACACCCGCCGAGCGTCGCAACAATGAGGAAGGACACACCCCGTGCTTTCACGTCGGGCGGTGATTGACCGGCTCGGGTCCCCGTCGCAAACTCGGGGCCATCCCGTCGAGGAGTCCTGGTGACCACTCACATCGCCCTTCTCAGAGCCGTGAATGTCGGTGGCCGGAACCTGGTCGCCATGGCCGACCTTCGCGCACTCCTGAAGCACCTCGGGTTGAGCGACCCGCGTTCGCTCCTCCAGAGCGGCAACCTCGTGTTCGGCAGCCCGGCCCGCCCCGCCCAACTCGAGACCATGCTCGACACCGAGGCCAAACGACGACTCGGGCTTGAGGCGACCTTCTTCGTTCGCAGCGCTCCCGAGTGGCAGACGGTGATCGCCCGCAATCCGTTCCCGCGCGAAGCGCGACGCGACCCCGGCCGCCTCATCGTCCTGTTCCTCCGGGCCGCCCCCAAGGCCGCGAGCGTCGCCGCGCTCCGGGCCGCGATCTCCGGGCGCGAGATCATCGAAACCAACGGTCGCCACGCCTACATCGTCTATCCGGACGGGCAGGGCACCTCGCGACTGACGGTCGCGCTGATCGAACGGAAGCTCGGAGTGCAGGGCACCGGGCGCAATTGGAACACGGTCACGAAGCTCGCGGCCCTCGCCGCCGGGTGAGGTCGCCCCGGGGTAAATGGGTCCTAGCGCGCGCTCCGGTCGAGGGACACCGGCGGCAGATACGGCCCCATGAGCGTTCGGGTCCACCAGGCGCCCGAGGCCCGGCGTTCGACGCCGCCCGTGAAGTGATAGTCGTAGGCCTGCGCCCGAATGAAACGGGGCGGGTGATCGGGGAAGGGGTTCGTCTTGAGAAGCCCGAGCACCGCGGGCGCGCCCCGGAGCAGTCGGGCGACGAATGCCCCGAACCACGGCGCGCCCTCGGGCCCTGAGAGCGCGGCAAACCACATCTGCCAATCGAGCCGCGGCTGGTGGGGCTCGACGAACCCGGGCCTGCTCAGCGGATCCCCCGGCTTGTAACGGAACTCGTAGGTCTTCCAGTCGATGCCGTCGTCTGAACCCTCGACCACGATTTCGGTGCGGGTGGTCGTCATCACGCGGAAGAGACCGTAGCTGTTCACGCTGCGGAAGGGATCCGTCCACGCCATCGCGCGAATCATTGGCACGGGGAGCGAACGGCCGGGCGAGAGGTTGAGCCAGAACTTCCCGCAACTGAGCACGAAGAGCCCGATGCCCACTGCCGCGCGGACCCAGGCCGCCCCGCCTGCGGGCGTCGTCGGCACCGCGGCCAGGGCTTGGGCCAGGCGGGCCGGCAGCACCGCGGCCCAGGTCCGGTCGTCCACGAGCAGGAGGGCGAGCGCGATCGTGAGGAGGTTGAAGAACGTGTAGTTGCCCGTGGCAAAGATCATGACCTGCAGGAAGATCGTCCCCGCGCAGGCCACGAGGCGCAAGGGTTTTGGGCCGAAGAACAGGAAGGGGACAACGATTTCGAGCACGAGCGTGAGCGCGGCCGCCCCGCGCTTGCACCACATGGGAAGCTGCTGCGCGTACCACGCGGTCCAGGTCGGCAGGGGCTGCGTGTAGAAGTGGACGTCGAGAGCTGAGAGATCGCGCCAGGTCGGATCTCCCCAGGTCAGCTTCACCAGGCCCGACTGGAACGAGAGTCGAAAGAGGAGCCACCACAGGAGCACGAGCATCGTGGGCGACACGGGAGACCCCATCTGCGGCTTCAGCCCGGCCGGCGCCACCCAGATCGCGAGGAACCCCGCCTCGAGGAGCAGGGCGTCCCACTGGAACGACATGAAGTCCTGCCCCACGCTCACGATCGAGAGGTAGAGCACCCAGAGGAGCGCGAGCGCGAAGACGGGTGCCACGTCCGCGATGAGGAGCACGGCGGCGAGGACGCCTAGGCCGCACACCACGCCCAGGGTGCTGTCGCTTGCGTCCCACCAGAAGACGGTGGGTACGATGCGCCAGCGCGCGGGCCCGAGGTAGGTCCTGATGCCATCGAGGAACGACGCGACGGGCGCGATCCCGCCGGACCCGATCAGGCCCTTCGCCTGTACCCAAAACGAGAGAAACGCGATGAGGTAGATCACGCCCAAGGCGCGGAGGAAGAAAAACCGCGCCGCGGTGTACGTGGCGCCGCCGGTCGAGCCCAACACCCAAGCGCTCGCCGTGTCGAGCGCGCCGACACCGGCGTCGCGCTCCCGCATGACCCAGTTCAGCATCCCCATCGTCCCTTCTTCCCAGTACGGTGCGTCCCGCCCCGGGGCGCTCCGGTTAGATTGCTCCCATTATGCTCTTCGTGCTCGACAACTACGACTCCTTCACCTACAACCTGGTCCAGTACCTGGGGGAGCTCGGGGCCGACCCGGTCGTCCACCGGAACGATCGCGTGACGGTCGACGAGGTGCTCGCCATGCAGCCGACGGCCGCCGTCCTCTCGCCCGGTCCCGGTACCCCGGCCGACGCCGGGATCCTCGTAGCGCTCGTGAAAGCCCTGGCGGGGCGGGTGCCTACGCTCGGGGTCTGCCTCGGGCACCAGGCGATCGGCGAGGCCTTCGGGGGCCGGGTCGTCCGGGCAGACCGCTTGATGCACGGAAAGACCTGCGAGGTGGCGCACGACTCCGATAAGCTGTTCCGCGACGTCCCCACGCCGCTTACCGCCATGCGCTACCATTCGCTCGTCGTCGACCCCAAGACGACCCCTGCGGATCTCGTCGTCACCGCCTGGAGCGCCGACCGGCCAAAGGGGGCCGAAATCATGGCCATGAAGCACCGGGCGCTTCCCGTCTACGGGGTCCAATTCCACCCGGAATCGATCGGGACGGAGCACGGTAAACGATTGCTGCTGAACTTCTTACGGATATCTGAGGGAGCTCTCTAGACCGGACGGCACGACTTTTGTATCTTCCCCTGTGCCCGTCCTCGGTGTCGTACCTGCCCGGCTTGGTTCAAACCGTCTTCCCGGAAAGCCCCTGCTGTCGCTCGCGGGCGAGCCCCTCATCCTGTGGGTCGTTCGGCGCGCCTTCGACGCTCACGTGTGCGACCGTCTGGTCGTGGCGACCGAGGCGCGAGAGGTCGCCCAGGTGGTGGAGCGGGCGGGATACGAAGCGGTGCTGACATCGCACGCGCCGCAATCGGGAACTGAGCGAGTTGCAGAAGTGATTGCCAATAAAGAGTTTAATGCTTACGACCTCACGTTAAACATTCAGGGCGACGAGCCGCTCGTCGCCCTTGAAGCTTTGCAGGGGGCGTTGGCTGTGGTCCGAGGCGGGGCGGACATCGGAACCGCGGCCGGCGCCCTTTCGGCCTCGCTCGCCACAGACCCGAACCGGGTGAAGGTGGTGGTGGGACCCGGGGGACGGGCGGTGTACTTCTCACGTGCCCCGGTGCCGTTCGATCGCGACCGGACGGGGGCCGTGTATCACCAGCACGTCGGCGTCTATGCCATGACACGCACGGCGTTGGAGCGGTGGATCAGACTGCCGCCCGTGCCGGAGGAGCACTGGGAGCGCCTGGAGCAACTGCGCCCCCTGTTGCACGGGATGTCGATCGGCGTGGCACTCCTTGAGGCCCCCGTGGCCCCAGGGGTAGACACGCCCGAGGACCTGCGCGCTGTCGAGGCCCTCTTGGCCCAGCATCTCAAGGAGGTGAGCCCGTGAGCTCGACGAAGTACGTGTTCGTGACTGGGGGCGTCGTCTCGTCGCTCGGCAAAGGCATCGCCGCGGGGTCGCTCGGCCGGCTGCTCGTCGAACGCGGGCTGAAGGTGACGATCCAGAAGTTCGACCCCTACATCAACGTCGATCCCGGCACCATGTCGCCGTTCCAGCACGGTGAGGTGTACGTGACGGACGACGGGGCCGAAACGGACCTCGACCTGGGGCACTACGAGCGCTTCATCGACCGATCGCTGTCCCAGGTGAACAACGTCACGAGCGGGCGGATCTACCAGTCCGTGATCACGAAGGAACGCCGCGGGGAGTACCTGGGCTCGACGGTTCAGGTGATCCCGCACATCACGGACGAAATCAAGTCGGCCATCCGCCGCCTCGCCCCCGACCACGACGTCGTGATCACCGAGATCGGCGGGACCGTGGGCGACATCGAGTCGCTCCCGTTCCTCGAGGCGATCCGGCAGTTCCGCCAGGAGGTCGGGCGCGACAACACGCTCTTCATTCACCTCACCCTCGTCCCCTACATCGCCGCCACATCCGAGCTCAAGACGAAGCCGACCCAGCACTCGGTCCGGGAGCTCATGCAGATCGGAATTCAACCGGACGTCCTGATCTGCCGCACCGAGCGGCCGATGTCGGAAGACATTAAGCGGAAGATCGCGAGCTTCTGCAACGTCGACTTCGGCTGTGTGGTCGAGAGCCCGGACGTGCGCTCGATCTATGAGATCCCGCTGCGGCTGCACGAGCAGCGGCTCGACCGCGAAGTGAGCGACCGGCTGGGGCTTGAGACGAAAGAACCGGACCTGCGGGCCTGGGCCGCGATGGTGAGCAAGGTCCTGAACGCGACCGAACACGTCCGGATCGCGGTCGTGGGCAAGTACACGGAGCTCGCCGACAGCTACAAGAGCATTCACGAGGCGCTGGTCCACGGCGGCATCGCGAATGACTGCGGGGTGACGATCGACTGGATCGCCTCGGACCGGTTCACGGACTCCGAGACCGCAACCGAGCTCCTGAGCCCCTACGACGGGCTCCTCGTCCCGGGCGGGTTCGGGGTGCGGGGCGTCGAGGGCATGGTCGAAGCGATCCGCTGGGCGCGCGAGCACAAGCTGCCGTTCCTCGGGATCTGCCTCGGGCTCCAGGCAGCGATCATCGAGTTCACGCGCAACGTGTGCAACATCCCGAACACGAACTCGAGCGAGTTCGAACCCGAGTGCGAGAATCCCGTGATCGCCCTGATGCGCTCGCAGGAGGGGGTGCACGAAATGGGCGGCACGATGCGGCTCGGGGCCTACCCCTGCAAGCTGCGCCCAGGCTCGCGCGTGGCGCAGATCTACGGCACCGCCGAGGTGAGCGAGCGGCACCGGCACCGCTACGAGGTGTCGAACGCCTACCGGGACGTGCTGGCCGAGTTCGGGATGCGCTGCTCGGGGCTCTCGCCCGACGGCTCGCTCGTCGAGATGATCGAGCTCCCGGACCACCCCTGGTTCGTGGGGTGCCAGTTCCATCCCGAGCTCAAGTCGCGCCCGACCCGGCCGCATCCGCTGTTCGCGGGGTTCGTGGGCGCGGCGCGCCAGCATCGCAAGAGCGAGGCGCCCCGGGAGCGGGCGACCCAGTTCGCGGGGCGTTCCGGGGCGCCATGAGGGGGCATTTCGGGGCCGCGCCGTTTCTCATCGCGGGCCCCTGCGTCCTGGAATCGGACACCCTGAACCTCACGGTGGCCGAGATGCTGGCGGAGCTCGCCGTGAAGTTCGGGCTGCACGTCGTCTTCAAGGCATCCTTCGACAAGGCGAACCGGTCACGCTTGGATGCGGCGCGCGGCCCGGGGTTGGAGCGCGGGGTGGCGGCGCTCGCGCGCGTGCGGGAGGCCACGGGGCTCCCAGTGCTCACGGACGTGCACGAGCCTATCCAGGTGCCGCTGGCGGCGGAGGTGGCGGACGTGCTCCAGATCCCGGCCTTCCTCTGCCGGCAAACGGATCTCTTGCTCGCCGCGGGTCGCGCGGGCCGCGCGGTGAACGTGAAGAAGGGTCAGTGGATGGCGCCCGAAGCGATGGCCGGGGCGGTGGAGAAGTTGCGGGCGGGCGGCGCGCCCGAGGTCGCGGTGACCGAGCGCGGCACCTTTTTCGGCTACGGAGATCTGGTGGTCGACATGCGGAGCTTCCTGCGAATCCGCACGAGCTGCGGCACGCCCGTCGTGTTCGACGCGACGCACGCGGTGCAGCAGCCGGGGCAGGGCGTCGAAGGGACGAGCGGCGGCTTGCGGGAATTCATCGCGCCGCTGCTCTACGCGGCGGCGGCGGCGGGAGCAGACGGCTTCTTTCTCGAGACCCACCCAGAACCCGCGCGCGCGCCGAGCGACGGGCCGAGCATGATCCCGCTGGATCAGCTGCCGACAATCCTCGGGATCGCTCTCGACGTGTGGCACCGCGCCCGCGAGACGGTCCGTGCTTGATCCGGCCGTGGCGCGCCGCGTGAAGCTCGTCGGGTTCGACGTCGATGGCGTGCTGACGGACGGCGGGATCTTGCTGGGTTCACTCGCCGGCGAACCGTTCGAGGCAAAGCGCTTCCAGGTGACGGACGGCGTGGGCGTGCGGCTTCTGCGACGCGCGGGGCTCGCGGTCGTGTTCCTGAGCGCACGGCGTTCCCCTGCGTCGGCCGCACGGGCAAAGGAACTCGAAGTGGACGAGCTCCTCGAGGTCGGGCCGACCGAGAAGCTCCGAGCCCTGGAAGGCGTGTGCGCCCGGCGGGAGATCGTGCTTGGCGAGTGCGCCTACGTGGGGGACGACCTCGCGGATATCCCGGTGCTCGGCGCCGTGGGGCTGCCGATCGCCGTGGCAAACGCGGCGCCCGAGGTGAAGGCGGTCGCGCGCTACGTGACGACCGTGCCGGGGGGGGCCGGCGCGGCCCGACAGGTGGCCGAGCTGCTGCTGCAAGCGCGTGGGGAGTGGCCTGCCGCGCTCGCCCAATATTCCGAGACGGCCAGTGGCGCCACGCGATCCAGCGCGACTCGTTGAGCGCGGCCGGGAGATCGTGCGTCTCGAGGCCGGGGCGCTCGACGGCGTAGCAGACCGCCTCGGGCCGTCGTTTGCCACGGCAGTGGCCCTGCTCGCCGAGAAGACGGGCCGCGTCATCGTGGCGGGCCTCGGGAAGTCGGGGCTCATCGCCCGCAAGATCGCAGCGACCCTGACCTCGACCGGGACCCCGGCGAGCTTCCTGCACCCCGCCGACTCGCTCCATGGCGACGTCGGGATCGTGGGGCACGACGACGTCGCCATTCTGATCTCGAAGAGCGGTGGCTCAGAAGAGCTCTTCGGCTTGATCGAGCTGCTCAAGCGGCGCGGTGTGCGGATCATCGCCGTGACGGGTGATCCCCAGTCGACCCTTGCCCGACAGGCGGACGTGGTGCTCGATGCGGGCGTGGCCGAGGAAGCCTGCCCCGAGACGCTCGCGCCCACGGCGAGCACGACCGCGGCACTGGCATTGGGGGACGCCCTCGCCGTGACGCTCCTTGAGGAAAACGGGTTCGGTCGCGCACAGTTCGCAGCCCTCCACCCGGCCGGCGCGCTCGGGCGGAAACTCCTCCTCCGCGTGTCGGACGTCATGCTGACCGAGCAGCTGCCGCTCCTCGGACCCGAGGGCTCGATGCGGGAGTGCGTCGTGCTGCTCGCCGAGCGGCGTGGGACGGTGGCGGTCGTGGACAACAACGGCGCCTTGGTGGGCATCGTGACGGCGGGGGATCTCACGCGACTCATGGAACGCGCCGAGGAGTTCTTGGATATACCGGTCGGCGACATCATGACCCGGACACCGAAGACGGCCCAGGCCGACGAGCTTGCCGGCGCTGCCGTGCGGCGCATGGAGCAGCACGGCATCATGGCGTTGCCCGTCCTCGATGGAGGGGCGCGGGTCGTCGGCATCGTGCATCTCCATGACTTGATCCGGGCCGGCGCGTGAGACCGGTCTTGGCAGGCGCGCTCGTGGCCCTGGCCGCCTGTGGCGGTGGAGGCCGGCCCACGGCGACCATCAGCCCAGCCGACTCGGCCGATCAGGTGCTCATCGGCATGTCGCACTACGTCACGTCGGACGGCGTGCAGCGCGCGAAGGTGCGGGCCGACACGGCCTATTTCTATTCGGGCTCGCAGACGGCGCTGCTCAACACCGTGCACATCACGTTTTACGATGTGGCGGGGTTGCCCACGTCCGTGCTGACATCGAAGAGCGGCACCTATTATTGGCGCACGGGGGACATGGAGGCCCGGGGCAACGTGGTCGTCGTCACGACCGACGGGCGCACGCTCCGCACCGAGACACTCCGCTACACCGAGAGCCAGAACGAAGTGAACTCGGACCGGCCGTTCACCTTCGACGGCCCCCAGCGGCACGTGCAGGGCGAGGGCTTCACGTCGGACCCCGCCTTCAAGAACGTTGTCGCGAGACATCCGCGAGGAACGGGCGGCCAGTTTACGCTGCCCAATCAATGACCATGGCCATCCTCGCGCTGGCGCTGCTCCAGCAGCCAACCGCACCGTCGGCCTCGGCCTCCGACAGCGCGCGGCCCGATACGGGCGCCGGGCGGCCCTGCCACGTGACGATCGACACGGTCGGGCACTTCGGCCGCCAGGTCGAAGTGCGGCCCGGCGAGACGAACCTCTTCGCCGGCGGGGGCGTGCGCGCCCACTGCCAGGGGACGACCACCACGCTCACCGCCGACTCGATCGCCTGGTATGCGGGCGTGGGCCGCCTCGACATGCTGGGCGGGGTGAAGATCCGCGACACCACCGTGTGGCTCGACTCGCAGACCGCGAACTACTACCTGCGCCAGGAACGACTGGAAGCCCACAAGAACGTGGTCGCGACGAACCGGGCCACGGGCACGGTGCTCCGCGGCCCGAACATGACCTACTACCGAGTGGCGAAGGGCATTCGGGACACGGCCGAGATGTACGCGTCGTCCCGGCCCACGATCGACTACCGCTCGTCGCCCGACTCGGGCGAACCGGCCGTCATCGTGGCCGACCGCGTGCGCCAGAAGGGGAACGACCGGATCTGGTGTGGCGGGAACGTGACGGTCGACCGGAGCGATCTCGCGGCGC
Organism: Gemmatimonadales bacterium; assembly: GCA_035604455.1. Classification (GTDB taxonomy): domain Bacteria; phylum Gemmatimonadota; class Gemmatimonadetes; order Gemmatimonadales; family GWC2-71-9; genus AG25. The sequence goes on along the minus strand of DATNIM010000022.1, from coordinate 8,063 downwards.
AGTCGGATTCCATGCACCTGGACGAGGCGGCCGGATCGGCCGAGCTCGTGGGGGAGCCCGCGATCGCGGGCAAGGGTCCGCGCGCGTTCCATCTCGTGGGCCGGCTCATCACGCTCGGGCTCAAGAACCACGACGTCCGGGTGGTTCGAGCCTTGGGCGACGGCGTGGCGACGAGCGCCGACTGGCGGCTCACCGCCGACACGATCCATCTGCTGCTCGAGAAGCACGAGCTGCAGCGGATCTTCGCCTGGGGCGACTCGATCCGGCCCCACGCCGTGTCGAGTCTCCACACGATCGACGCCGACTCGCTCGCGCTCGACACCCCGGACCAGGTGCTCACCGAGGTGCGCGCCTTCCGCCGCGCGCTCTCGATCTCGAACCGGGACACCACGGCGGGCGCCGAGCGGAACTGGATCTCGGGCGACACGATCGTCGCCCACTGGATCAATCGCGGCGACAGCGCGGGCCGGCCCCGGGTTGCCTTGAACCACATCGTGGCCCGCGGGTCCGCTCGCGCGTTCACCCACATGCACAGCGAGAAAGACTCGACGCGCGCCCCGTCGCTCAATTACTCCCGCGGAACCGTCATCGACATCGTCCTCCACGGGGACAAGATCGACCGGGTGCTCGTGACGGGCCACGCCGATGGGGTGCAGCTCGAGCCGCCCGAGCCCGTGGACTCGACGAAGGCCCACCGCGACTCGACCAAGGCGCATGCCGATTCGGCCAAGGCCCGGGCTCCCCGCGACACCACGAAGGCGCACCACGTGGCGACCGCCCCCGCCCCATGACCGCGCGCCCGGCCCTCCGGCTCACGGACCTCCTTGCCACCCGCGATTCGTCGCTTGCCCTGGCGCTTGCGGCGCTCGTCCGGATTGCGGACGAGCAGGGCCAGGCGGCCTTCAGCGAGCTCGCCATCGCCTACCGGGAAGCCTTCCTCGCGATGCGAGACCAGGCGAAGGGCAGCGGCGACCCCGGGGTGCTCTCCGTGGACGAGGCCCGGGCCCACCTCAGCGAGTCCGTGCTGCCCCGGCTCTCGGGCTTGGAGCTCGTGGCCGGGAACGGTGCATGGAGCGAGTCGCCGGTGCGATTCGCACAGGGCGTCTGGAGCGAAGTGGCGGGGGACCGGGCTGGCGCCGTGCGGCAGTTCCTCGAGGTGGCGGCGAACGCGTTCGCGCGCGCGGAGCTCGGGATACCGGTGGCCCCGGTGCGCGGCGGGAGCGCCCTCGAGGCCGATCACCTGGTGAAGGTCTACAAGGGCCGCCGCGTCGTGAACGACGTGAGCCTGGCCCTGCGACAGGGCGAGATCGTCGGCCTCCTCGGGCCCAACGGGGCGGGGAAGACGACGACGTTCTACATGATCACGGGAATGATCCGGGCGGATGGGGGCCGGATCACGCTCGACGATCGCGTGGTGACGTCCGAGCCGATGTACCGGCGCGCCCGCATGGGGATCGGGTATCTCGCCCAGGAACCGTCCGTGTTCCGGAAGCTGTCGGTCGAGGAGAACCTGCTCGCCATCCTCGAGACCCTGCCCATCGACGAGGCCGAGCGCGCGAAGCGGCTCGAGCACCTCCTGGACGAGCTCGCGATCAAGCACCTGCGTAAGCAAAAGGCCTACCAGCTGTCGGGCGGCGAGCGGCGCCGGCTCGAGATCACGCGGGCCCTGGTCACGGAACCAAAGTTCATGTTGCTCGACGAGCCGTTCGCCGGCGTGGACCCGATCGCGGTCAACGACATCCAGACCATCGTGGCCGGGCTCCGCCATCGCGGTATCGGCGTCCTGATCACCGATCACTCGGTCGAGCAGACGCTCGACATCGTGGACCGCGCCTACATCATGTTCGAGGGGCAGGTGCAGGTTTCGGGCACGGTGCGGGAGCTCGTCTTCAACGACCGCGTGGCCGACGTTTACCTCGGGCCCACGCTCACGACGCGCCTGCGGGCGCGCCTCTCAGCCGACCAATGAAGACGGGCCTGCAACAGCATACCGCGCTCCGCCAGGAGCTCAGGATCAATCCACGCCTGTATCAGGCGATGGACCTCCTGTACATGCCGCTGCTCGATCTGCAGCAACACCTGAAGCAGGAGCTCCTCGGCAATCCGTTCCTCGAGCTCGTCGAGCCCGACGAGCCGCTCGAGGTGTCCGAGTCCGACGAGCCCGCCGAGACGTCCACCAACGACGACGAGCCGAACTGGGAGGACATCCTCCTCGACGACGGGACCGACCTGGGGGCGCCTCCACGCGACCTGAACGACGCGCCGGAACGCACGGAGCGCGTGACGGTCGAGGCCCGGGGGTTGATCGACTACCTGCGCGACCAGGTGCGCATGCTCGACCTTACGCCGCGACAGCAGCTCCTGGCCGAGGAGTTCCTCGGCAACATTGCCGAAGACGGCTACCTCGGCGCCTCGCTCGAGGAAATCGTCGCGTGCGCAAGCAAGGTGCTCACGGACTACGCGGCCACGACCGAGCGCGAGCCGGACTTGGTGGCCCTCTACACGTTGGCAGAGGCCGAGGAGATGCTTCGCATCGTGCAGAAACTCGACCCGCCCGGCGTCGGGGCCCGCGACCTGCGCGAGTGCCTCCTCCTCCAGCTCGAGGACCAGCAGCAGACCGACGGGCTGGCCTACCGGCTCGTGAAGGAAGCGTGGGACGATCTCAAGGGCCACCGCTGGAGCGAGCTCGGCAAGCGCTTCAGCCTCGAGGCGACCGAAGTGCAGCGGGTCGCGGACGATCTGGCCAAACTCGATCCCAAGCCCGGGCTCCAGCACTCCCCGCCCAACGACGCCTACATCACTCCCGACCTGATCGTGGAAAAGATCGATGGGCGCTACCACGTCTTCCTGAACGACACGGGCCTGCCGCGCCTGCGCATCTCGCCCATCTACCAGGCGATCGCGCGCGACAAGCGGAAGTACGACGCGGAGAACAAGGAGTTCATCAACCAGCGTCTCAACAGCGCCCACTGGATGATCCAGGCGATCGAACAGCGGCGGCAGACGATGCTCAAGGTCATGAACTTCATCGTGGACCGGCAGCGCGACTTCTTCGAAAAGGGCGTGGAATACCTGAAACCGCTGACCCTACGCGAAGTCGCGGACGTGATCAACATGCACGAGAGCACGGTGAGCCGCGTGACGAACGAAAAGTACGTGCAGACGCCGCGGGGGCTCCTCCCGCTCAAGTTCTTCTTCTCGAGCGGGCTCACGACGACAACGGGCGAAGACGCGAGCGCCCGGTCGATCAAGGCGCAGATCCAGAAGCTCGTGGGCGACGAGAACGCGAGCATTCCACTCACCGACCAGCAGATCGTCGAACTCTTCGAGCAGAAGGGTGTGAAGATCGCGCGCCGCACAGTGGCCAAATACCGGGACCAGCTCGGCATCCTCCCGGCACGGATGCGCAAGCGCCTGTGACGCTCGCCGGGCCCACCGTGGCTCCCGAACTCTCCGTGCTCGTGCCCGCGGCCGACGAAGCGGAGAACCTGCCCGAGCTCCTGCGCCAGATGCGGGATGCCTTGGCGCCGCTCCCCTACGCGAGCGAAGTCGTGGTCATCGACGACGGCAGCCGGGACGGCACGGCCGGCGTGCTGCAGCAGCTCGTCAAGGAATACCCGTTCCTGCGCGTCGCGACGCACCGGGTGCGGCGGGGTATCGCCGACGCGCTCCGCTCAGGCGCGGACACCGCCCGCGGCCGCATCCTCGCGTTTTATCCCGCGGACCTCCAGTACCTCCCGGCGGACCTGCCGACCCTCGTGGCGCCGATCATCGCGGACGAGGCGGACATCGTGACCGGCGCGAAGCAGGGCGTTTACGAAAAACGGTTCGTCTCGAGCGTGTACAACGTGCTCTGCCGCTGGCTCTTCGGCGTACAGGTGAGCGACTTGAACTCGGTGAAGGCCTACCGTCGCGAGGTGCTAGACGTGGTCCCCACCCGGCCCGACTGGCACCGCTTCATGGTGGTGATCGCCGCGGCGCAGGGCTTCAGGCTCGCGGAACGGCCGGTGCCGCTGCATCCCCGGCGCGCGGGGCGATCCAAGTTCGGCCTGAGCCGCATCCCGGTGGGGGTCTTGGACCTCGTGTCCGTGTGGTTTCAGCTGCGCTTCGGTCGAAAGCCCATGCTCTTCTTCGGCGTTTCCGGGGCCGCGCTCTGCCTGCTCGGCATCCTGACCGGCATCTACGCGTTGATCGAGCGCTACGTCTTCGGCGTGGGGTTCCGGCCGCTCCTTGATCTCATCATGCTGCTCATCATCTCGGGTCTGATCTTGTTCGGGTTCGGGTTTGTGGGCGAGCTCGTGGCGGGGACCAGGCAGGAGTTCAACGAGCTCGAACGCGAGCTCCGGCGCACCCGCACCGGGCAGGACGGCGAACGCTAGGCGGCAGCGAGGCGCACCACCCGACGACCGACGCCAGATCAAGCCGACCGAGAACGGCGTTGCCCGTGTGAGGACTCGCTGACCACTGCCGCGTACAGCTTTTCCCAGCGTGCACTGATCGCGTCCCAACTGAAGTGCGTGTGGACCCGCTCGCGCCCAGCGGCGCCGAGCCTCGCGGCGAGGTCGGGATCGCGTATCAGGCGCCCGAGCGCGTCGGCCAAGGCTGCCTCATCGCCCGGAGGTACGAGGAGCCCCGAGACCCCGTCCTCGACAATGTCCGGGATCCCGCCGACCCGGCTCGCCACGACCGGGATTCCTGAATTCATGGCCTCAAGCAGCACCACACCTAACCCCTCCGTGTCGCCCCGTGCGTCGACCACGGCGGGCAGGACGGCCACCGCGGCGCGGGCGTAACTCTCCTGCAGGGCTTCGGCCGAGATCTTCCCCCGAAATTGGACCCGCGCGCCGAGACCGAGGCGCCGAGCCAGGTCTTCGAGGGCCCCCCGCTCGGGGCCGTCGCCTACGATTTCGACGATGGGCGCGCCCTGACCGAGGCGGGCGACCGCGGCGATCAGGCGATCGACGCCCTTTCGGGCGACCAGGCGGCCGACAAAGAGAATGGGGCCGGCGCCGCGCACAGCGCCCTTGGGCTCTGGCAGAGGAGTGGTGTACGGAATGATCTCGATCGACACGTCGGCGATCTCCCTCACCTCAGACGCCGTGTAGCTCGAAATCGCCACGACCCGGGCTGATCGACGCGCCGCCCACGCGAGGAAGGGCTTGAGGATGGGCAGGGACCCCTTCACGAGTCGGAGCTCCGCCCCGTAGAAGGTGGTCACGATCGGTACGGCGCGCGCGCGATCCGCCGCCCAGCCGAAGAGCGCGAGGGGCAGCGGCCAGTGGACCTGTACGATGTCGTAGCGATGCCTGCGGCAGTGGCGCCAGATGGCCACCATGCCGGCCAGGACGAAGAAGAACGGCAGCACGCGGTAGAGGAGCGAGCGCCGCATGCGGTCGGGCGCCGTTTCCTCGTGCGTCAGGTTCTCCCACCGCCGCCAGAAATAGCGGAACCGGTACACCGGGATCCCCTCCACCACCTGGTCTCCGAGACCCCGGTACGCCGACGTGAACACGTCGACCTCCGTCCCGCGCGCCCGGAGGTGCTTGATCAGCTCGACCAGCCATGGGGTGATCACGTCGTCCGGCCGGGTGGGGAAGGCCGTCGTGACGTGGAGGACGCGCATGGGGGGGAACTATACGGCGAGCGGATTCCCGGTCCAAGCTGACGAGGTCCTTACAGCGCTGTCATGGAGCTTTTACACAGGGATCGCATTGTAGGCCGTGCTTAGCCCGGCCCCGACGTGACGTCGCTGCTCCTCGCGCTCGCCCTCCTCGGGGGCCCGACGGAGAGTCGTCGCATCGCGGTATCCCCCGCAGAATCGCTCCACGTTGAGCTCGCAGGCGTCGGGCAGCCCGTCGTCCTGATTCCTGGCCTGTTTGGGTCCGCCTTCGGGTTCCGGCACGTCGTCTCGATGCTCGTCGACGCAGGTTACCGCACGATCGTCGTCGAACCGCTCGCGATCGGGGAATCCAATCGCCCTGATGGCGCGGATTACTCGGCAGGGGCCCAGGCGAATCGGATCGCGGCCGTACTCGACTCGCTCGGGATCAGGCAGGCGCTCGTGATCGCCCATTCTGCAGCGGCGTCAGAGGCCTTCCGCCTGGCCTACCGCCGTCCTGATCTCGTCGCGGCTGTACTGTCGATCGAGAGCGGCCCGGCAGAAGCGATCGCGACGCCAGGCTTCCGCCACGCCATGCGGTTTTCCTCGCTGCTCCGAATCCTCGGCGTAGGCCTGATGCGCCGGAAGATCAGGGGGGAACTGATCCATTCCTCCGGTGACGCGGGATGGGTGACCGATGACGTGGTGCGGGCTTATACGGAGCCCGCTGCACTCGATCTCCGAGGCACACTGAAAGCCTTCCGGGCGATGGCCCGGGCTCAGGAGCCCGAGTCGCTCGGCCCGCATCTTCGGGAGATTCACGCACCCGTGGCCCTCTTGATCGGCATGGCGAAGCACGACGGGGCCGTCGAACCCGGAGAAATCGAGGCGATGCAGCGTGTGCTTGGGTCGTTCTCGGTGGAGAGTGTCCCGGGCGCAGGACATTTTCTGCAGGAAGAACGGCCAGAGGCCGTCTTCCAAGCGCTGCAGCACCTCCGCTCCCGCACGGTCGGGGTCGCGGCCGTCGCGGGACGCTAGCGGGGCGACCCCAAGAACTCCGCCGATCGTTCGCCCAGTTCTCGAGTCCGCAGCAAACCGTTAGGGCTCAGTCCCCTAAGCCTCCCCCCTTACTCGCCGGGACGACCCAGGCACAACTCGCCGTGGCGGTCGCCGGGTCGTCGGTTGCGGGGTCCATCGCGGGCAACGTCGTGAGCGTCATCCGCTGGTGCGGTTGCACAATCAATCGCTCCCGCTGGAAGGGGGAGACGATATCGCGACGCTCTTTCCTGTAGTGCGAACCCGTCAACGTGATGTAACTGACATGAATGGCGGTCAATCGAACGGGGACCTCACGCGGATTGGACAGGGTGACGCGGAATTCAAACATTCCGTTGGGTTTGACGCGGTCGATGCGGAGCGCACAGGACTGACCCACGGCGGGCCGGGCGAGCAGCCCCAGAAGTAGAATCGGAGTGAATCTCATGCTGGCGCCCAAAGTTGCTCAACTCGTGCTCGCGCCGCCATGAGCGCTCCCGCGAACGGCCCCTCAGTACAGGATCGTGAGCGCGGCGACGCCCGTGTAGGTCCCCGGAGGCTGCGAGGCGCCAGGACTCACCGTGGCGCCGAGAAGGACAACGAGCGAGCCCTCCGCACCGATCACCGCCGGCGTCGCGGCATCGGACGGCGTGAACGTCGTTCCAGCACGGGGGTCATCGGCACGCCATCTGCCCGTCCATGCCCCAACCGATAGGGAGTCGACGCCGAGGCTGAGCTCGGTCGGAAGCGCGAAGACGAGGCCCACGGAATGCCCTGTCACGCCGAAGACGGCGAACGCTCCGGCACTTGGGCTCGCCGTGGCAACCGTGACGGCAGCACCGGGCGCCACCACACTGAAGGCAAGCGCGTGGAGCACGGTGCCCGCGATTGGCTCTTGGACGACCGCGGCGACGCCGATCGATCCAGCACGTTGCGCAGCGAGCGGAATGCCGCAGAGCCACGCGAGGCAGAACAGCCACGCGACGCGTACTAGCACGACATGCGACTCCATTCGAAAACGGGAGTCTCGGAGTCGCGCTGTCCCTCAGCAGCGTGACGCCCCGGGTATCTAGGGAACGTCGGGGCAAAGAGAAGTCTGGCCTGGCCCTAGCCGAGAGGGACGGGCACTTTTGCGGCACGAAGGGCCTCATTTGCGACATGCGTCCTGCTGCGGCGGCGCCACATGGTTGCCGGTTCGGCGGCCAGCCCCAGCTGGGATTCGACGTACCGAACCTCATCCGTCACGTCGTGGGGGAGGGTCGTGCGGTGTTTCACTCCTGGACAAGGGGCCAGGGCATATTCAGAACGCCCCTATGAATCCCTCTCTCTCGCGTCGAGAATGACTCCTCGCGGCAACGCGCGGAACCTGTCGGGCTTGTTTCGGCAGGCTAGGGGCACGACGAAAGGGCGCCTGGCCTGCTACCTGGCG
>DATNIM010000021.1:0-70449 GCA_035604455.1 Gemmatimonadales bacterium | reverse complement strand
CGCGCTGCAGCACGCCCCTGAGCGAGCGCTCCGAGAAGATCGCAACACCTGCGTCGAGGAGCAGTTCGAACCGTCGTTGCAGGCGCGCCGCTTCGTCGGTCATCGTGCGCCTATGCGTTCCGGACACGGCACCTCATAGTGGGGGCGTAACATAAGCACCGAAGCTCCGGGACGTGGTCTCCGAGGTTCGCGACGGCCGGCTCCGGAGGCGTGAACGCTTGGGGCCAAACTCACACGCCCTTCACGGGGCGGGTGGCACCGTTCTGTCAACATTCATCGAGGATGATCCTTGTGGCCGACCACGAGCCGACGGCCCGGGAAGTGGAGATTTCCGCCGGGTCAGCAACCCTAAGTGGGACGCTGGTCCTTCCCTCGGGGACGGCGTCTGTAGTGCTGTTCGCCCACGGGAGCGGGAGCAGCCGGCGCAGCCCCAGAAACCGACTTGTCGCCGACGCATTGCACGGAGCGGGGATCGGCACTCTGCTCTTCGATCTCCTCACCGAACAGGAATCCCGCGATCGACGGAACGTGTTCGCGGTCGACCTGCTCGCGGAACGATTGAACCAGGCACGGGCTTGGCTCGACGCCGAACTGGGTCCGGGCGCGCGCTCCCTCGGCTTCTTCGGGGCCAGCACCGGGGCGGCGGCGGCTCTTGTGGCGGCCGCCAATTACCCGCCCGTCAGCGCCATTGTCTCGCGCGGCGGGCGACCGGATCTGGCCGGCGAGGCCCTGCAGCGGGTGACCGTGCCCACTCTGCTGATCGTGGGAGGGGCCGATTACGACGTGCTCGCCCTGAACGAAGCGGCGCTCGCCCGCATGCGCTGTGTGCGCCAACTCGTGGTCGTTCCCGGGGCTACTCATCTCTTCGAGGAACCGGGCGCGCTTGAGCGGGTGGCGGCTCTCGCGCGCGATTGGTTCGTGACCCACCTCAAGGGACAAGTCGCCCTGGCCGCAGGTGGGGCACGGCTTTCACGTTAGGGTGGCACACACCGTGAGCGACACGCCCAAGCAGCCTGGTTCCTCCGCCCTCCGTGCAGCCGCCCACCCGCTGCTCGGAGAGGCGCAGGACTTTGCGCCGCTGCTTGAGCGCGTGGGGGACGCACACCTCGTGCTCATCGGCGAGGCCTCGCACGGTACGCATGAGTTCTATCGCATCCGGGCGGAGCTCACCAAGCGGCTCATCCGCGAGCGGGGGTTCACCTCGGTGGCCGTCGAGGCGGATTGGCCGGACGCGTACCGCGTGAACCGCTACGTGCGTGGCCGAGGCCCGGACTCGGACGCCGAGGAGGCGTTGGGCGGCTTCAGGCGGTTCCCGCAGTGGATGTGGCGTAATGCGGACGTCCTGGACTTCGTGGGCTGGCTGCGCGGGCACAACGACGCGGCACCAGCTACCGAAGCGGTTGGGTTCTACGGGCTCGACCTCTACAGCTTGCATGCGTCGATCGACGCGGTGCTCAAGTTCCTCCGCGTCGTCGATCCCGATGCGGCGCGGCGCGCGCAGGAGCGCTACGCGTGCTTCAACCAATTCGGCGATGATCCTCAACGCTATGGGCACGAAACGAGCCTGGGGCTCGCGCCCTCCTGCGAGAGCGAGGTCGTCGCACAGCTCGAGGACATGCGCCGCTCGGCGGCTGACTACGCGCGGCGGGACGGACGGCTGGAGTCTGACGACCTCTTTTACGCGGAGCAAAACGCCCGGCTGGTCCGGAACGCCGAGCGCTACTATCGCACGATGTTCGGGAGCCGGGTGGCATCCTGGAACCTGCGCGACCGGCACATGTTCGAGACACTCGACGCCTTGATCGGCTTTCACGCGGCGCGGGGCCGTCGGGAGCGAATCGTGGTCTGGGCGCACAATTCGCATCTCGGCGATGCTCGGGCCACCGAGATGGGCGCGCACGGGGAGTTCAATGTCGGGCAGCTCGTGCGCGCCGCCCACGGTCGGGACGCGGTCCTAGTGGGCTTTTTGACGTACACGGGCACGGTCACGGCCGCGACCGACTGGGACGAGCCCGCGGAGCGCAAAGTTGTGCGGCCGGCATTGCCGCAGAGCTATGAGGCTCTCCTGCACGCCTTGGGGATGGGAAACGTCCTCCTGGACCTGAGGACGCCAGGCGCGGCGGTTCGGGAGCTCGGGGCCGTACCTCGTCTTGAGCGCGCCATCGGCGTGGTCTATCGCCCCGAGACGGAGCGGGCCAGTCACTACTTCCACGTGCGGCTGCCCGAGCAGTTCGACGTCATCCTGCACTACGACACCACCCGGGCCGTCGAGCCCCTGGAACGCACGAGCGTGTGGGAGCGCGGCGAAGTGCCCGAAACCTACCCGTCGGCGCTCTAGGTTGGCCAGCGATTCCCCCTACTGACCCACCAGGCGGCCAAATTCCCGCGCGACGTCGTAGTAGCGACTCTTGGCCATAATGCGGTCGGCGGATCGGAGTTGCCGCGCGACCTCGGGGTTGTCGGGAATCTGGGCGGCGGCTGTCCGGAGTGCGGCGGCCCGTCGATGTGCGGCAGCAGGTTCGACGATCCGCGTACTCCCGAGGACGAGGATCGTGTAGTGGATCCCATGCTCCTCGAGCAGGCGCTCGCTTTCAGGTACTCGAGCGGCAACCGCAAACCTCGCGTGTCATCACGCTGCAGGAAGCCGACATCCTGATCGGCCGGGCGGTAGCTCGGACTCTCAAAGGATCGCGCGGACGCCCACTCACATCTCACCCGCCTCCTGCGGGAGGCCGTGAGGCCGTTCAAGGCCGGTCAGCGCACCGTGCGAGCGGCTAGCGCACCCACCGCAAGATCTCAGGGGGCCTGCGCGGTACGCCGGGGACGGGCCCTTGCGGCACACCAACGATGATCGGCGCCACGGCGGTCACGTCTTCAGGAATGCCAAGCTCGCGCTTCACATCCGGGGCGTTCAGCACGGGGACCGCATAGCCGATGCAGCACGTGCCGAGCCCGAGCGCGCAGCCGGCAAGCATAAGGTTCTCGGCGGCCAGCCAGCAGTCGGCAGTCGCAAACGAACCGAGCGGTTTCGCGCAGATGAGGATTAAGGTTCCCGCGCCGTGAAAAATGTCGAACGACGGACCACTCAGGAGCCGCAGATGCTCCGACGCCGACGCTGCGAGCGTCGGTGCCTTGAGGAGGTCTCGGTGCGTCGTGGCTTCGCCCTGCGCGATTACCTTGGCCTGATCGGAATAGCGCCGTAGGGCTGCACGGTCCTGAATGACGACGAAGGCCCAAGGCTCAAGATGCATCGCCGTCGGCGCGTGCACAGCCGCATCGAGGAGCCTTCGCACGGTGGCCTCGGTCACCGGTTCCGTGGTGAAGGAGCGGACGGCCCGTCGCTGGTAGATTGCGTCAAAGGTTCCGCGACTGCTCTCCAGCTCGATTGAGCTTGCCATGTTACGCCCCTTGTGTAGGACGCCCCTGCGGAGCTGAGCCGCTCGCTAACGCTCGTCCAACGCGTTCAACCGCTCGAGCAACGCTTCGAATCGAAAAGGCTTGGCCAGGACAGCCTCCGCCGCACCAACTGGGAACTCGGCCGAGATGTCGCCGGGCGTGAGAAGGAGGATGGGAGCGGTCTGGCCTGCGTCTCGCATGGCCGAGACGACATCGACGCCCGCGCTATCGCGCAGGCCGAACGCCATGACCAAGACGTCGTAGGTCCGGGCACGGCCCAATTCGAGCGCCTCCTGCCCGTCCACCGCGACATCGATCACATGACCGGCGGCGCGCAATCCCGCAACGATGAAGCCGGCGATTGACGGTTGTTCTGCCACGAGCAGCCTCACGACGGGACAGTAGCGTCCCGCGCATTAGCAGGCTGTTAAGTCAAAATGAACCGTCAGACCGTTGGGGCGTTGGAATCCATGAAGCGGACGACGTCAACGGTGAACGTGGCACCCTGCCCGGGCGTGCTTTCGACCCGAACGTCGCCCCCGAGCAGCCGGGCCAGGCGCCGCGACAACGTGAGACCAAGTCCCGTTCCGGCGCGCTCTTGAGATCCAATGTATGCGTCAAACAGCCGCTCTTGCTGAGCTCGCTCGATCCCCGGCCCCCGATCGATCACCGAGAACGTGAGCACCGACTCCGTGGTGGTAACGAGCACGCGCACGGTTGAACTCCGAGGGCTGTACTGGATTCCATTGCGCAGGAGGTTGATGAGGATTTGCCGCACTCTCTTCGGGTCGGTGCGAACCGGCGTGTGCCCCCCTCGTTCTGGGGCCTCCAATCGCACCCCAGCGGCCTCCGCAGTCGGCCCCACGGTGCGGAGCGCCTCGCCAAGCACCGCCTCAGCACTCGTATCCTGCAGCCGTACTTCGAACCGCCCGGCGTCGAGGCGCGACAGATCGAGCAGGTCGTTCAGGAGCTGCACAGACTCTTCCGCGGCGGCGAACGCCTGGACTACGGCCGGCGCTGGAGTGCTCTTATGGTCCCGCACCAACAGGTCGAGCCACCCGTACACGCCCGTCAGGGCGTTGCGCAACTCGTGGTTCATCATGGCGTAGAACTGGTCCCGGGCGGCCTGAAATGCCTGGAGTTGCTCAAGGAGGCGGGCATTCTCGACCGCCACCCCGGCCTTCTCGGCGAGGAAGGCCGCGATCCGCTCATCCTCCTCGTCGAATTCCTCCGCGCCAATCTTCTCGGTCACATAGAGGTTGCCGAACACGCTGCTGCGGGCGCGAATCGGCACGCCGAGAAACGACCGCATTGGGGGATGGTTGGAGGGGAAGCCGGAGCGGCACGGGTGACCCGCGATGTCTCGGATCCGGATTGGTGTGGGCTCGCGGATGAGGAGCCCGAGTAAACCGTGGCCGGTGGGCGGCGCACCGATCGCCGCACGCTCCGCCGGTGTGAGCCCTGAGGTTACGAACGCTGAGAGGGATCCCCCATCAGGGCTCAGGACACCCAGCGCCGCGTACCGCGCGCCCACTAAGACGCGGGCCCAATCGGTCACGCGCTGGAGTACGCCCTCTAGGCGGTGTTCGGCGAAGATCTCCAAACCCGCGGCGAGCAGGCGTTCGAACCGCTGCTGCGACCCCCGGCCCGCCGGAGGATCGCGCCACTCAGGCGAGTCGACGTTGGTCGACAAACAATGTCCTCCGGCTCCTCAGCCCCCGATGGCTCCGCCGTGCCGTGACACCTGGGGGATTCACGGATTGGTAGGAGGTCCGATGCACAGCAAAATGCTAGACCGCCGCCAGAAGGTGCGCAACCGCGGGAGCAGGCTAGGCTGGGGTCGCCTGCGCGAGTCCCGACCGGTACACCACGGCCGAGGCGTCCATGCCGACGTCGTCAACCGCCCTTGACGTGTCGATTCGAACCCGCTCGCCGGCCGGTATCTCGAAGGGCGGTTCGAATTCCTGACGCTGCCGGCTCACAAGTTCTAGTCTTCCATCGCTTGGCCCCGAGCGGCGACCCGTGAGCCGGTGGCGCACAATGTCGTCCGGGCACGTGGCCTCGAGGAACAGAAAGGGCGCTCCCGCACCTCGCGCGGCCTCGCGCGCGTCGGTCCGCCAGGTCGCCCGGCGATACGACGCGTCAAGAATGACCAGGTCACCGGCCCGCAACCGCTCGGTCGCCCGTCGGTGGAGCTCGTCATAGGTCCGAGCGCTCACCTCGTCCCGGTATAGACCCTCGCCCCACGGGTCCGGGCGACGTTCGTCCGGGCTGATGCCCGCCAATTCCTTTCGCAGGACGTCAGACGCGAGGACGACCGCACCGAGCCGCGAGCCGAGCGACGCAGCTAAGGTGCTCTTCCCTGCACCCATGAGTCCGCCGATCACGACGAGCATCGGACCGCGAAGCCGCGCGTACCCGGCCGCCAAGTCGAAGTAGCGCGCGGCCTGCTCGCGGATCGCCTCGCGCTGCGGGGCTGGGTGCCCCGGCTGCAGGAGTCGGAAGCCGCGCACCTTGCCCCGCGTGAAGGCGCGGTAGCACTTGTAGAAGTCAAGCACGGTCCAGACGTCGCGATCCCCGGTCGCCGTCACCCATTCCCGCACGAGCTCCGTTGCGAGATCCGGTCGCCCGTGGTAATCGACGTCCATGGCGGGAAACGCGATATCGGCCGCGACGTCGCTCCATCGAAATCGCTCGTTGAACTCGATGCAATCGATGAAGGCGATCCCGTTTGCCACGCAAATCTGATCGGCGTGAAGGTCGCCATGGCATTCTCTGATGCGCCCGTCGCGCTCGCGTTGCGCGAAGTGCGATGCGCGAACATCGAGGAATGCCTCCGTGTACGCCCTCACGCGATCGAAGGCCGGACGGCTCACTGTGAGGCCGATCTGGTCGCGGACTTGCGTGAAGTTCTCCGTCGTGTTGAATCGAACCGTGGCCGCCCCCCCGACGTCACCCGAGACGCGCGCGTCTGCGTGAAAAGCGGCGAGGCGCCGCGCGAGGCGCCGCATCAGGGGTAGGCTCGCGTCCCCGCGCTCCAGGAGCCCCGACAGCCAACGGTCGCCCGGGAGGCGGCGCATCTTGACGGCGTACTCGACGACGCTCCCCGGGCCTTGCACCGCATAGCGTCCTTCGCGCTCGGCGATAGGGACCACGGCCAGGTACACGTCCGGAGAGAGGCGTCGGTTCAGCCGCAGCTCTTCCTCGCAAAACAAGTGGCGTCGCTCGAGCGTCGTGAAATCGAGGAAGCCGAAATCCACGGGCTTCTTGACCTTGTAGACAAGGGACTCGGCAAAGAACAACCAGGAGACATGGGTCTCAAGGAGCTCGACGCGGATCGGACGCTCTTCCGCGGGGTAGGCGGCCGGTGCCAGGAGCGAACGAACGAGGGGAGGCAGCTCCTGAAGGGCGTGGGTAGACCCTTGGGGATCCCGTTCGGTCGTCAATCTCGTCTCGCGCCCTAGCGGGCGAGTCCCGGATACAGCCGAGCCGCTACGGCGACGAGGAGGCTGAGGAGGACAAGGACAACCAGTGCATCCACGCCCAACCCGAAGCGGCTTACTGCGCCGTGAATCATGGAGGCCCGTAACCCATCGACCAAGTACGTCAGCGGATTGACGCGCGCGACGACCCGAAGCCACCCGGGCATGAGCTCGAGGGGGTAGATCGCGTTGCTTGCGAAGAACAGCGGCATGGTGAGCAACTGCCCGATCCCCATGAACCGCTCCCTGGTCTTTACGATACACGCCACCACGAGCGAGAACGTAGCGAACGCCGCCGAGCCGAGGACGACCAATCCAAACACGGCGATTAATGCGCCCGGTGTGACATCCAGTCTGAGCCCGAGGAGGGCGGCGAGGACGAAGATGATGGCGGCCTGGGGCACGCCGCGGGCGCCGGCTGCGAGGCCCTTGCCCAGCACCAAGCTCGCGCGGGGCGCGGGGCTCGCCAGCAGCTTGTGAATGATCCCGAGGTCTCGCTCCCAGATCACCGCGATGCCGTAGAAGATCGAGGTGAACAGGACCCCCTGCGCAAGCACGCCGGGCGCCATGAACTCGAGGTAGCTCATCTCGCCCGTGGGGATTGCATGCGTTCGGGTGAAGACCTGGCCGAACACGATCAGCCAGAGGACGGGCTGCACCGCGCGGCTCACGAGCTCGGCGGGATCGCGAGCGAGCTTGCGAACCTCCATTTCCGCCACCGCCATCGTTTGCGCAACGAACGACGCGACGGTACCGCGACTACCCCAGCCGGCGGACGGTACTACGGACTCGACGGACGTCATGGTAGGTCCCTCCCTCCTCGACAGCGCCTCCGACGGTCTGCACAAACACATCTTCCAAGGTGGCCTCCGGCCCCACGACCGCCTTGAGCTCGCTCGGTACCCCGATGACCGCAACTTTCCCCTGGTGCAGGATCGCGAGGCGATCGCAGAGGATGTCAGCCTCTTCCATGTCGTGGGTAGTCAGAAGAATGGTCGTCCGCGACCGGCGCTTGAGCTCGCGCAGGCGCTCCCACACCGCGCGGCGGGCGACGGGGTCCAACCCGACCGTCGGTTCGTCCAGAAAGAGTATCTCGGGCTCGTGCAGCATCGCCTGGGCGATCTCAAGGCGGCGAATCATTCCCCCCGAGTAGGTGCGGACGAGGTGATCAGCCGCGTCGGCAAGATCCATGAACGCGAGTGCGTCGGCGATCCGGCGGCCCCGCTCGGGACGCGGCACCCGGTACAGGCGAGCCGACAGCGTGAGGTTCTCCCGTCCGGTCAGCCCGCCGTCCGCCGACAGGAGCTGGGGTACATAGCCGATGCGACGCCGGACTTGAGGCGCCTCGCGACTAATGTCGTAGCCCGCGACCCGCGCACTGCCCGACGTGGCAGGGAGGAGCGTCGTGAGCATCTTGATCGTCGTGCTCTTCCCCGCCCCGTTCGGGCCGAGTAGCCCGAAAATCACCCCCTGTTCCACGCCCAGGTCGAGGTGGTCTACGGCCGAAAGCTCGCCGAAGACCCTGGTCAAGGCGTTCGTCTCAATGACCCGGGGGGAGCCCTGGGAGGTCGTCACGGGACGAGGCTTTTCGTCCGCCAGGCGCGCCCGCGCACCGTCAGCAGAAGCTGCTCACAGCGCCCCGCGGTGCTGTTCGAGAAGACCGACGAGTTCATCCAAGAATCCCACCTGCCCCGGCGCGATGCGTCGCCGCGCCTCATGGATCGGAAACCACGCCGCGCGGTCGACCTCCGGGAACTCGAGCGTGCGATCGGAGCGGGGGGGCCATACGATCGAGGCCATGTTGCTGCGGAGCGCGCTCGGGTCCCAATCACCCGCGACGGCCCAGGCGTGCACAAGCTTGCCGCCTGGCTGTCGTAGGGAGGCGAGCGGAATACACGGCCCGACGACTGTGAAACCAGTCTCCTCACGAAACTCCCGCTTCGCGCCCTCGAGTGCCTCTTCCCCCGCATCAAGCGCCCCCTTAGGGATCGACCAAGCCCCGAGATCCTTCGCCTTCCAAAACGGACCGCCCGGGTGAACGAGGAGCACCTCGAGAACGCCCTTCGAACGACGATACCCGATCAGTCCTGCACTGACTCTGGCCATGGCATACACTCAGATCCCGCGTCTGCCACAAGCTAACCCTCCGTCTGTACCCGCAGAACGTGAAGACCCGCGAGGACCGGGCGCACGTCTCCACGTCGTTGTTCGAAATCTTCTTCTCAGCTTCACGTTTGCGTGAGCCGCCACCTGCCATGCTGCATCTCATCGGGTGGAGGACGCGATGACACGAATGAGCGGTCATGTTCTCTGTGGCATCGGGGTGTTACTGGGCCTGCTCGCGGCGGGCCGCGGCGTCGCGCAGGTCCCCCGGCATGGGGAGCGTCTACGGATTGTCCTGGCTGGCATCCACGACGTTGCAGTGGTGGGCTACGTCGAGGCGTTTAACGACGATACGCTGCGCCTCGGCGTCAGCGAGCTCCCGAGCGCCGGTAGCGCTCGCGCGTTCGCGTGGTGGCGGGTCATCGCGGTCCCGGTGCCCGCGATCGAGTCAATCGCAGTTAGTCACGGCCGTTACGCCACGCCGGGTCGCGACCGCCTGGTCGGTGCGGTCCTTGGTGCAACGTTCGGCACCGCGATGGGGCTCGCGAGCGGCAACGACCCCGCGAGTGCGAAGGGGGTTTTCGCAATGTCCGCCCCCGTTAAGGCGGCGTACGGCGCCCTTGGCTTCGGAGCGTTGGGAATGGGGCTGGCCGAGTGGCTCGGGCATGTGGGCGTAGGCCCCGAGAGATGGGTCCCGATCATCCTGCCCCCGGGGCAGGCGGCGCCGGGCGCTCCCCGGGTCGTGGCGGTGGGGATTTCCTTTGTACTCGAACACCCGCGCTAGGGAACGGGCCTCTCGGGCGTTGATCCAGGCAGTAGGCACAAAGAGAGCGGGGGTCCGGTGATCCGGACCCCCGCGTAAATTTGGAGCACAGCTTTGGACCGAATCAGGCGCTCGGCTTCCGGGACCGGAGAGCGCGCGCGGCCGCAACCCCAATGGCCGCTGTTCCGGCGACCAGCACGGCCCGCGCTGCGAACCTCAGCGCAATACTCGCGGCCCGTCTCCGCTGACGCCGCCGGGCCGCATCACCGGCGTAGATGAGTGCTGCATCCGCCCGTTCAAACAGCCGCCGCGCCCGCGAGCGGGCGCGAGCCGCGGCCACTCTCGCCGCAGCCGTGAACTCCTGTGCAGTGTACTTCATGGCTCATTCTCCTCATTTGATGCAACCTTTGCCCTACACCCTCGCTCCTCGGGCAACGATCACACCTCCTGCGTTAAGCACCCGTGAGTTTGGGTCGAAGACGCCACACTCATGACGCAGGGCGTCGATCGGGTCGAGCCGCGCCGCCCGGCCGCTCGCCACAGGCCAAAGAGCAGGCCGACCGACGCGCTGAAACGCTAAGACGACGGCTAGACCTTCCTTGCTCCCTCAGGACTCCTTCATCCGGGAACAGCCAGCTTGCAGACGGACCTGAAGGAGCGACCTATGGTGCCGTTGCGCATTGCTGCTTTGAACTTCGAGCTCTCTCCTGAGCTGGAACAGGACCTTCGCAAGCGGATGGCCCGGCTTACACGCTTCTATAGTCGGATCGTGAGGGCGGTCGTGACGATCGATACGCCGCAGCGACGGCGTCGGAGCGACGCCGAGCGTTACCGCGTCCGGCTGGAGCTCATGCTGCCCGGCGGGGCAGTCGCGATCGGTCGACAACCGCACGCGGACCTTCGCACGGCCTTCCAAGACGCGTTCAGCGCCGCACGCCGGCGGCTGGAGGACTACGCCCGGCGCCAACACGGCGCTGTGAAGGCACACGAGACGCTGCGGCGCGGCCGGGTCAGCCAGTACTATCCGCTCGGCAGCTACGGGTTCATCGAGGAAGCGGAGGATGGGCATGAAGTCTACTTCGACGCTCACAGCGTCCTGGACGGTGCGTTGCCTCGAGTCGACGTCGGCGCCGAGGTCCGCTTCACCGAAGAGCCCGGCCAAAAGGGCCCCCAGGCCACCTCGGTGCACATCGCTCGGGGTCATGTGACGGTCGGGTAGCGAGGATGTTGAAGCCGGCGCCGACTCCAGGCGCCGAGGAGCTCTGACCATGACAACCAGTGTGGCGCAGGACTTTGAACGCGTGCTCGCGGTGGTACTCGATCGCGCCCACGCGCGGTTCTTCGAAGTAACGAATAGTGGGGTCAGGGAAGTGGCCGATTTTCGGTCCCCGGCAATGCATGGCAAACGTTTCCATAGCGACCGCCAAGGCGGACCGGGCTGGGGAGAGCGCGAGTATCACGGCCGGGTCCGCGAAGAGGAGCACCGGCACCTCGAGGGAGTCGTCGCGCAGCTCGTGGAACTGGAGCGCGAGCGACCGGCTGAGGGGATCCTCCTCGCCGGGCCGGGGCCCGCGACGGCCGCGCTCGCCAAGGTGTTGCCGGCGGCTTTGGCCGACCGCGTAATCGGCGTCACGCACCTCAGTCCTCCGGAGGTGACAATGGCGGCCCTGGTGGGGGCGGCGGAAGCGGCCCGCGCGGCCCACCGGCACGCCGTCGAATCCGACCTCGTCGCCAAGATGGAAGAGGGAGTGGGCCGCGGCGCGGCGACCAATGGCGCGCGCGAGACGCTGCGGGCGCTCGGGCGAGGCCAGGTCCGTACGCTCTTGGTCGTTCCCGGGGTGACCGGCGCGGGCTTCCGCTGCTCCATGTCGGGTCGCCTCGTGCTGACGGCGACCGATTGCCGCGGCGAGGGGGATGCGGTTCCGGAGCCGGATCTCGTGGGCCAAGCACAAGAGGAAGGGCTCCGGCAAGGCGCCGCCATCGAGCTGATCCGAGATCCGGTGCTTGCCAAGCGCGTGGATGGGCTAGCGGCTCTGCTGCGCTTCGCGGACTGACGATCGGCGCGAGACAGCCCGGCAGGGCGGCGGGCGGCCGCAGAGCTACGCCGTCCCCGCGCCGTCAGGTAGATGGACGGAACAATCAATCAAGCAGGCGTTTTTGCGAGCGAGATGGAGAAAGAACAGCGGTGGCGTAGGGCGCCGGGCGGGTGGACGTCGTCCACTCCTCGTGAGGCCATCGTACGAACCTCGTACGTGCAAGCCCCGTTGGCGGCCACTGGGGCCACCTTCCTGATTTGCCCGGAGCCCTTACGCCTTCGCTAGCACAGCCCCCCGTCGATGAACAGCGCGCCAAACTCACCTGAGATCATCTTTACGCGAACCGGCCGCGCGGAGAAATCGCTCATCGCCCGTTCACGATGGCCTCACCCCTCCGGCGCGAGACTGTCCGCCGAGGCTGGTCACCGCAACTCGGAGGGCCCTATGAGGAGGCTGCAGACGAAGCACAACAAGCCAGCTCGCCGCGCGCCGCACCCGCGGGCCGCTGGCTCCCGCAAGAGCGCGGTTACGGTGCGGGACATCATGTCCCCCAGCGTTCAGGTGCTCGATCCCGCGCTTACGCTGCGCGACGCCGTCGAGATCCTGGCCGCCCAGCACATCACCGGCGCGCCGGTCGTGTCCGCGGGCGCCGTGGTCGGGGCAATCTCAGCGAACGACATCCTGGCATTCGAAGCGGATACCCCAGGGGTCCCAACCGAGCGCATGGAGAGCGCCGAGGGGGAAACCGAGCTCGAGTCACCGGCTGGCGAAATGTGGGAGCCCGACGCCGAGACGCCGAGCACTTACTTCAACGATCTGTGGGCAGACGCGGGGGCCGATGTGGCGCAGCGCTTCGAGTCCCTCGCCGGGCCGGAGTGGGACGTGCTCGGCGAACACACGGTGGCCGAGGCCATGAGTCAGGGAGTGCGGGCCGTCTCGCCCGACACGACGGTCGCGGACGCCGCCGCCTATATGCTCAAAGAGCGCGTGCACCGGGCCGTCGTGCTTGAAGCGGGCGAGCTCATAGGAATCGTCACCGCCACGGACATCATGCGCGCGGTCGCCGAACTGGGTATCTGATCCGCTATTCGTGCGCTAGGAGATCCTGCAGCGAGCGCTCGTGATGCAGACGTGAAATGGCCTCGGCCAGGAGCGAGGCCACGCTAACGACTTCGAAGGAAGAGGGGTTCTCGCGCGCGGCCACGCTGTCGGTGACGATGAGGCGCCGCGGGTTCAGCGTTCGCAGGCGTCCCACGGCACCGTCGACCAGCAGCGGGTGAGTCGCCGCCACGATCAGCCCGGGCTTGCAACCCGCGGCCACAAGTGCGGTTTGCGCCGCGACTATGGTGGCGCCCGTCGTGATCATGTCGTCGACGATGATCGGTACGCGATTCCGCACATCGCCGGTAATGGCGCGCACGGAGACCTCGGCGCCGGCTTGCCGCTCCTTGTGCACAATCGCCACCGGGAGGCGTAGCACGCGGGCGTAGCGCTCGGCAAGTTTGGCGGCGCCGAGATCGGGAGCCACGACGACACCGTCCGCCGGAAGCTGCGGCGCAAGGGCCGTTGCCAGAAGAGGCACCGCGCTCAAATGTTCCACCGGCGTCCCGAAGAAGCCCTCCAGCGCCACCGAATGGAGGTGGAGCGCCACCAGCCGAGCGAAGCCACGGGTGTCAATGAGATCGGCGATCACGCGAGCTGCGCCGGCTTCCCGGCCCGTTGCCCGACGGTCCTGACGGGCATAGCCCAAATAGGGAATTACCGCCGTGAGCCGAGCAGCGCCGGCCCGACGGGCGGCGTCCGCCAGGAGCAAAAGCTCGACCAGGTGACGCTCAACTGTGGGCGGCGCGGTCGGCTGGAGGATGTAGACATCGTGCCCGCGCACGCTCTGTCGGAGCCCCACCGACAGTTCGCTGTCGGGGAACGCGTGGATTTCCGATGCGCCGAGCTCTTGGCCAAGACCGGCCGCCACCGCGGCGCCGAGCCCCGGGTGCGCACTGCCCGCGAACAAGGTGAGCGTCACGCGGCTAGGTCAGGCCGGTGCGACCGTGCCGGATTCTTTGAGCAGTCGCTCGACGGCTGCGTCCTCGGTGGGCCGGAAGTCGAGATAGAAGCTCCCTACGGCCGCGAAGAAGTCCGGCGCAAGAAGGCACACGAGCTCGTCCACCTCGTTGCGCAACACGGCGCACCCTTCGCGAGAGCCTACCGGTACCGCCGCAACAAGGCGGGCGGGCGATTGCTGGCGTACTGAGCGCACGGCCGCATACATCGTGGCCCCGGTGGCCAGGCCGTCGTCAACCACGATCACCGTGCGCCCCGCCACGCGCGGGGCGGGCCGGCCCCCCCGGAACCGCGCCTCGCGCCTGCGCGCTTCGGCCTGTTCACGCTCGGTGACCGTTGCCAGATAGTCAGGCGAGACATCGAGCTCCCGGATGATGTCCTCATTGAGATAACGACCACCATTCGCGCTCACCGCCCCGATGGCCAGCTCTTCTGACATGGGCGCGCCGAGCTTTCGCGCCACGACGACGTCGAGCTCCGCATCGAGCTGGCGTGCGATCTCCGCCGCGACCACCACACCGCCTCGCGGAATACCCAGCACGAGGGTACCGGGCCCGCGGTGCCGCATCAAGTGCCGCGCCAAGTCGACTCCGGCATCGGTCCGGTCCCGGAAGATTCCCTCGTGGTCTCTCATGTGTCGACCGAAGCCATCACTTGGCGCCGCGTCGCCAATTGAGGGTCCGCTGCCCCCAATCGCAAAGCGCGCAAGAGATCGCCCTGACTCACGATGCCCACGAGCTGGGGAGCCGACCCGCCCGGCCGTCGCACGACCGGCAGGCTCCGCAGATGCGTTTCGACCATGAGGTCCGCGGCTACGATGACAGGATCGTCCGGCTCCACTACGACGACTCCATGACGCATAATGTTCTCGACGCGACCGAACGTCAGAGATGGCTCGAACCCCGCCTCCGGCTGCGGGCGCAGCGCCTTCAGCACGTCGAGCTTCGTCACGATCCCCATCAGCGCGCCGCCACCTTCGTCTACGACCGGGAAGGCATTGAACTCGTGACGGTCGAACTGGCCCATGAGGTCGCGGATCATGGTTTGCGGGGTCACCGTGACGGGACGGAGCGTCATCACCTCGTGAATCCTCATCATTGGGACCTCCTCGTGCACCCGCATCAACCTGCCCGGTTCACCCTGACGGGACGGTGAACAGCCCGTGAAGCCCCCGCCGACGTCGCCCTTGGCGTCCTCTACCTCGCCTCCGACCTCCCTCATGCCGATCTCAGAACGCGTTCACACCGATAGGGATAGGCTGAGTCTCAAAGGAGGTTGCTATGGCGATCGGACCCGGCCCAACGGTGGAAATGATGGCACAGATTCCCGCGGGCGAAAGACTCTTATCGGCCATAGTGCTTATGCCGTCCAATCCCGTCGGACTGGTGGTGTTCGGGCACGCGGCAGGCAGCAGTCTGACCGCTCGCGTCGACGCGGGTCTCGCACGGTCGCTGTACGGCTCGCGGTTTGGAACACTCCGCTGCGAACTCGTGGCCGACCGCGAAATGACCCAGGGCGGTGGAGCCTCTGATCTGCCCCTGCTGGTGCGCCGGTTGCTCAGGGTCACCGCGTGGCTTGGGAGGGCGCCCCGATACAAAGACCTACCCATGGGTTTCGTCGGATGGCATCTCGGCGCGAGCGCCGCGCTCCTGGCGGCTCCCCTCTACGGACCTCAGGTGAAGACGACGATCGCGCTCGACGGAAGCGTCGAGCTTGGGGATCGAGACTTAGCGCAGGTCGCGACCCCCGTCCTCCTCGCCGTGACCGGCCCGGATGCGCGAATACTGAGCGCGAACTATTCCGCCCTGGGGAAGTTTGGCGGAGTTCAGGAGCTTGCAGTTGTTGCGGTACAGGGGCCGCTGCTCGAGGCTCCCCGCGCTCTTGCGCACCTGGATTGGCTCGTCACGGGGTGGTTGAAGCGCTACTTGGTCGCGGACGCCAACGCGGGGGCGCGCCCGATGGCATTGGGCAACGCCGCACCGCCGGGCTAGAGCCCGGCCATGCAAAGGGGTGGCATGATGAGGGATCAAGAGACGCTGCGCCAGCACGTGCTGGATGAACTGAACTGGGAACCGAGTCTGGACGCGGCCGGCATTGCGGTGGCGGTGAAAGACGACGTTGTCGCGCTGACTGGTGTGGTGCCGACCTACGCTCAGAAGGTCGCGGCTGAGCACGCCGCGAAGCGAGCCGGCGTCCGAGGCGTGGTCAACGACATCGACGTCAGGCTGCACGCGCACCACGAGCGCGACGACGAAGCTCTTGCTGAAGCCGCGTTGCAGGCGCTCCGCTGGAACGCGCGAATCGATGCCACGCAGCTCGTCGTGCGGGTCGCCGATGGGTGGGTGCGCCTCGAGGGAACGGTCGAAAAGCCGTTTGAGCGCCTTGCCGCCGAAGAGGCGGTCGCGACGCTCGTGGGCGTGGTCGGGGTGACGAACCTCGTCGCCCTACGCCCAAATGCGCCCCCGCAACCGACAGACGTACGAGGCCGGGTCGAAGCCGCGTTGCGGCGTCGGGCCGAACTCGCGGCTCGCGACGCGACGCTGGTGAGGGTGGAGACGTGCGGCGACCGCGTCGTGTTGCGGGGCACCGTCCACTCATGGGCTGATCGTGCGGCCGCTGAAGCGGCTGCCTGGGGAGCGCCAGGTGTGGTGGCGGTCGAGGATGAGCTCGAAGTGGTGGCGCCAGGCGAGGCCGGATCGAACCCGGCCTGAGGGGGCCAAAGGAGATCGCATGTCCGCCAAAGGCTGGTTGCGGATCATCCTCGGGATCAGCGCGTTCGGGCTCGTCTTCTCCGGCGTGTTGACGTATCACGAGCTCTTTGGCGGAGCGCTTCAGACCTGTCCGGCCCCGGGTGCTCCGGGCACCGTCTTCGGATACCCCGCGTGCGTCTACGGCTTCTTCATGTACCTCGCCATTACGGTCTGCGCCGGGCTCGGGCTGCGCGCGCGCGCCTGAGCAGCCGACCTCGCTACCCGGGATCCGAACGACCCCGGGGTTTCGTCCCCCCCTAAGCCTCCCCGGCCTTGTCGGCGCGCTAGGTTCTGAGGAACTCACGAACGCCCGGGGAGGAGTCTTGTGCGATGGGTCGTCGGCCTTGGAGCCCTGCTGCTCCTCGGGGGGGTGCTGTGGGACGCCTTCGAAACCGTCATCCTGCCGCGCCGCGCGAGCGGACGCCTTCGCCTAACGCGGCTTTTCTATCGCGCCTCGTGGCGCCCCTGGCGCGCGATCGCCGCCACTCTGCGAGGCGGCCGGCAACAGGCCTTCCTCAGTTTCTACGGCCCGCTTTCGCTGCTCATGCTCCTCAGTCTCTGGGCCGCCAGTATCGTGGTAGCCTTCGGGGGCCTCCAGTGGGCCGCCGGATCCGCCCTCAGCTCCCCCGGCGCGGCGCGCGGGTTTGGAACCGACCTGTACATGAGCGGCACGACGTTCTTCACGCTCGGGCTGGGAGACGTCGTGCCCCAAACGGCGGTGGCCCGCGCGCTGACAGTGGTCGAGTCCGGTACGGGCTTTGCGTTTCTCGCGATCGTCATCGGCTATCTGCCGGTCATCTATCAGGGCTTCTCTCGGCGCGAGATAGCGATTTCGCTGCTCGACGCCCGCGCTGGGACACCGCCGAGCGCCGGGGAACTCCTCTGGCGTCATCGCGACGACCCCAAGCATGAGCGGCTGGCGGACCTGCTACGGGAGTGGGAACAGTGGGCCGCAGAGGTGCTCGAAAGTCATCTCTCCTATCCCGCTCTCGCGTATTTCCGATCGCAGCACAACAACCAGTCGTGGCTCGCGGCACTCGTGACGATCCTCGATACGAGCGCCCTCGTGATGGTGGGGCTGGAAGGATTCTGCGTGCGACAAGCGCGTCTCACATTTGCGATGGCGCGGCACGCCGTCGTCGACCTGGCCCAGGTCTTCACCAAGCCTCCGACTGAACCGGTCGCGGAGCGGTTGCCGGATGTGGAACTGGACCGGCTGCGTACCCGCCTCATCCAAGGCGGCATGAAGCTCCGAGACGGTGGGCTCGCCGACGAGCTCGCCGAGCTTCGCGTCCTCTACGAACCGTATGCAGCGGCGCTCGCGGTCTACTTGGGCCTGGCCTTGCCGCCCTGGGTGAGGACCGTCGAGCGCCCCGACAACTGGCAAACGAGCGCCTGGAAACTCGAGCGCCGCCCGCGGGAACGGGCGCCTGCGCCCACGCGCGCCCCGACCGACGAGACCCACTTCTAGCACACCGCTACAGGCGTCCCCGCCGCTTGAGGGCGAGATACTGCGTGACGACGCCCTCGGCGGCCCGTTCCGGCGGGACATCGAGCACCACCACTCCCCCCCCGCGCATCACGGCCAGCGCGTCTTCGCGGGCGCGGAGGAGCTCCTCGGCGGCGGCCTTCCGATACGCGTCCGCGGCGACCGTCGGCCGGAGGGCAGCGATCGCGTCGATCCCGGAATTGCGCAGCGTGACGGCGAGCGGCAAGTGCCGCGCGCGAAGTGCGGCGACGTTCGCGACGAGCGCCTGGGACGCCAGGCGGTCGATGAGATCCGTGAAGACGACCGTGAGGGCGCGCTTACGGTTGCGGAGGGCCAGGTAACGAAAGGCCCCGGGGTAATCGGGCTCCGCAAGGTGGGGCTCGAGCACGGCCAATACCTCGACGACGCTCCGGAGCCCGCGGCGACCGGGCGCCGGCGCCACGAAGTGGTCGACCCCTTCGGAGAAGGCCATGACGCCGATGTCGTCGCCGAGCTCGCTCGCCGCGTACGCGAGATCGAGCGCCGCGCGGACAACATAGTCGAGCCGCGTGCCTCCGCCGATTTGCGCGCTGAGCAGTCGTCCGGTGTCGATGACCAGCACGACTTGCTGGCGTCGCTCAACTTCGTATTGCCGCAGCATGACCTTCCGCCGCCGCGCCGTCGCCTTCCAGTCGATGTGATGGAGGTCATCGCCCGGGACCCAATCGCGCAGGGATTCGAATTGGCGCCCCTCGCCTACGATGCGCCGGACCGGCGTCAGGCCCGGCGCCCGGTGCCGCCGGGCCTCGGCAACGGAGGCGAGTCGCGCGGCCGTTAACGGCGGATACACCAGGGCCCCCCAAGGGAGCTTGACGGTGCCGCGCCGCACCCCGAGACCGAGGGGACCACGGGCATCGACCACCATAGCGCCGTCGTCTCCCCGCGTCCGGCCCCGTCGCGCGGGCACGACGTGGACGGTCTCGGTCAGCGTGGCCCGAGGCTCCACCGTGAGCTCGCGCGGGGGCTGGAGCCCGCCGAGCAGGTCCGGCCGCACCTCGCGGACCCGCAAGCGCAGCCGCCGAATTGACGGATTGGCCCACCGGTAGGCGACGGGCGTCGAGCGGCCGACCGAGAATGCGGTCGACGACTCGCGCGTGATCCCTGGCCGAGGGACGCTCCAGAAGTCGAAACAAATCCCGGCAATGAGGGCCAGATCCACGACGACCAGCGCCGCGCGTGCGCCCGGAATCCAGTACCCCGCGAGCGCGAGGAGCGCCGCGGCGGCGGCGCTCCAAAGCGCGCGGCGGGTTGGCAGGATCACGTCGTGGGAACGTCCACGCGGTCCAGCACGGTGCGCAGCGCCGCGTCGGGTGTCACACCCTCCAGCTCGAGCTCCGGGGCGAGCCGAACCCGGTGCCGCAACACGGGAATTGCAAGTTGCTTCACGTCGTCGGGGATGACGTAGTCGCGACCTTCCAAAACCGCCTGCGCGCGAGTGGCCTTGAGCAGGGCGACGCCGGCGCGCGGGCTCGCACCGAGGGTCAACGAGGCGGTCTCGCGGGTCGCGCGAACCACGGCCGTGATGTACGCAGTCACCTGCGGCTCGACGTGCACTCGCTCCACCTCCCCGCGCAACCGTTCGAGGCCGGCTCTATCTGTGACCGGAGCGATGCCGAAGGTCGCCGGCCGGTCAGCCTCAAAGCCTTCCACGTAGCGCCTGAGCATCGCCTGCTCCAAGGCCTCGGCCGGGTAGCCGATGACGATCTTCATCATGAAGCGGTCGAGCTCGGCCTCGGGCAGAGGATAGGTGCCCTCGAACTCGATCGGGTTCTGAGTGGCGAACACCGTGAAGGCCTCTGACAGCGGATGCACCGTCCCGTCGACCGTGACGGTCCGTTCCTGCATGGCTTCGAGGAGCGCCGCCTGCGTCTTCGCCGGGGCTCGGTTGATCTCGTCGGCGAGGACGACGTCCGCGAAGACCGGGCCCGGCCGGAAGATGAACTCGTGCGTGCCGGACAGGAGCGAGACGCCCGTGATATCTGCCGGCATGAGATCGGGCGTGAACTGGATCCGTTGGAAGCGCACCTGCAGGGTGAGCGCGAGCGCGCGAACGAGCAGCGTTTTGGCCGTTCCCGGAACACCTTCGAGGAGTGCGTGGCCGCGGGCGAGGAGGCAGATCAGCACCTCCCGCGTAGCGGCCTGCTGGCCGAGCACAACCCGTTCGATCGCTCCTAGGATTTCACGCGCGTCGTGCGCGGGTGCAGCTCCTCCCACACGTCCTCCACCGCTTGGGCGGCCGCGAGCGCGCGCTCCGGTCCGCCGGGTTCGTGTACGCTGCGCTCTAGCCGCCGCACCGCTAGCTGACCCGCGGGCGTTGGGGCCGCACGTTCGAGTGTGGCGAGCCACTCGCGGTCGTCCGCCGAGGTCGCCCGCCCCACGCGCGCGAGCCGCCGGCGCAAGCCCGCTACGGCGAGGCGAACGGCCACATCCGAGCCGCGTGCGCCTTCGAGCCCAGCAGCCAGGGCTTCGAGATGCTCGAGCGGCGACCGGCGGCTCCGCACGATGACCGGCCGCGCGGGCCCGAACCGCACCGCCGCGCCCGCCACTCCGACCAGGACGACGCCCACGAGCTGGAGCAGCGCCCACCCCCCCGGCGTCCCTGCCAGCCACTGCCACGTCGCCGCGCTGAGCGACGCTTCGGCGCCGAAACCCTGGTGGTATTCGTCCCACACGATCGGGCCAGCACCCCGTTCGGGCACGAGAAGGGGGGCTACGAAGTACGGGGCGCTGCCGGCGCGCCACGTCTCGTTGCGAAAATAGGCGGCATCGGCCCACAGCGTGAGCCGACCTCCGCGCGCGTACCGGATGTCCACGACCACGGGCCGGCCGTCACGCGTGACGAGCAGGGTGTCCTCCCGCAGCCCCACCAAATCTGCGCACCCGCCCCGCGCGGGGGTTCGCTCGCCGGTTCGGTCCAAGACGTCGCTCACCGGTGGGAGCACAAGCCCCGATTCTGACCGGACGTCGATCGTGTCGGCCTCGGCCAACAGGCCGGCGCCGTGAACGGGGGCCCATCCCGCACACGCGGCAATCCCCCCTCCCTCCCCCGCGGCAACCACCGCCCCGCCGTCGAGGATGAAGCTCGTCGTTTGCGCCAGCTCGGCGGGCGACAGCGGCATGACCGGAGCGAGCTCAAGCAAGACCGCTGGCCGCGGCTGCGCCGTGGCGAGATCGAGGAGGGGTCGCCGACGGCGCTCGACCACCCAGCCGAGACGATCAAGCACATCGAACACCGCGCCGCTCCCTTGCGGGCCGGTTCCGAAACTCGAGGCGCGCGGATCCTCATCGGGACTTCGCGCCGCCTCGTGCCGTCCCGCCCAGAGCGCTACCCCGAGTGCGCCGAGGAGCCCGACCACAAGCGCCGCCTCCGTCTTCCGCGACCCGCTCACTGCTCGACCGCCGCCGCAACCGCCTCAAATTCCCGGTACCCCCGCTCGTCGCAGGGGACCGCGCCGAAGACGTGGCGGTAGAGCGCCGCGACGAGGCTGCCAAGCGAGCGACGGCGAGACTCGTCGAGCCGCGGCTCGCCGACATACTCGGCGGGGGTCTTGGATTCATGGAAGTTGACGAATCGACCGCGGTCGAGCTCCAGCACCACAGCCACGAATCGCTGGGACAGAGCCTCCGTGAAGCGGCCTGCCCGCGCGAGGGCCTCGGCTCGATCGCGATGGCGTTCCGGGGTATCGACGGCCGGCTTCGGCGCGCCACCTCCCGGACTGGACGTGCGAACGGTCGGACGGGTCACGCTCCAGAGGACATAGGCCAGGTGCGCGAGCAGGAGGGCCAGGAGTACTACGAGACCCACCACGACGGCGCGCGACGCCGCTGGATGACGCCGCTCGAGTGCACCGAGCCAAGCGAGCACACGCCCGATCGCGCGTGCCAACCCGCGCAGCGGGATGTAGCCTTCTGCCCATCGGTAGGCCGGCCGGGCAAACACTTCGGCGAGCGCGCGCCGGAGCGAGTCCGACTGAATGGGCAGTGTGGGCCCGCCCGCCGTCAGAGCGACTCCAGGTGCTGAGCCAGCATCTCGAGGTCGAAGCCTTCGCGACGCACGCGGAGGTCGTAGTACATGAGGGTGATCACCGCCGCGAGAATCGGCGCCAAGACCAGGGGCAGGACGTACCCCGCCGCTGTCAACGCCAGGCCGATCACCGGCCAGGGCCCCTGCGCCAAGACCCCTAAAGCGCGGAAGGCCAGGGACGGCAATGTGTTCGTCAGCAGGAACGCGACGAGCCAGAGACCCAGGAGTTTGCGCTTGTATTGCTTCGTGAGCTCCCACGACCGTCGAAACGCGGCAGTCGCGTGCGGCAGGGCCTCGAGGACGACGATCGGCGTGGTCACGGCATAGCCACACAGCACGAACCCGATGACCCAACAGCCGCCGAGGCTGCCGACCAGGATGGCGACCGCCGCGACCCCGCCGCTTCGCGCGAACACGGCGAGCAACGTCGCGAGCACCGCGATCCCAAGGCCGATCAGTCCGAGGATCGCTCCCTTGGCAAGTCCCACCCACACGAGCGGGCCGAGCTTCGCGACGCCCAAGGCCAGGGCCTCTCGCAAGGTCGGAGTCCGTCCGAGATAGGAGTCAGAGATTACGCGGACCGTCCCCGCCGTAAGGACGACGCTCGCGAGGTAGAACGCCATCGCAACGCCCAGGATCGAGAGCCCCTCACCGACGCTCGGGAGGCGAAAGAACACGGACAGCGACCCGAAGTAGCGTGCGCCGACGTAGACGAGGAGAAGGAAGGGAACCGCCAGCGTGATCGCCGCGAGGCGGAGGAACAGCCCGAACTGCCGGCGATAGATCACCAGCGAACCATCCAACAGCTCGCCAAAGTCCAGGGGCCGGAGATCAGCCACGCAACTCGCTCCCCCACGAGGGCCGCGGTAAGATGTCCGTGTGAGCCCCGCAGCGCGAGAGCAAACCAGCACGGACATCACGCTGCGCGAGCACCTTGGCATCGAAACGCCCGAGCACGTCGCCCTGCGCCTCGAGCTCGCCGGGCTCGGGTCGCGAACGGCGGCGGCCCTGTTCGACACGGTCGTCGCCACCGTGGGCGGTACGGCGCTCGTCGTGGTCGGGGCGTTCCTCCTCGGGATCTCTCACTTCGCCTCGCTTTCGACCTGGGTCCTGGCGCTGCTTGGCCTCCTCAACGCCTTTGCGCTTCTCCTCTATTTCACACTCTTCGAGGCCCTGCACGGCGGGCGCACCTGGGGGAAGGAGCTGCTCGGGATCCGCGTCGTACTCGACACGGGGCACCCCATCACCGCCGGGGCGGCCGTGACGCGGAATCTGTGTCGGCTCGTCGATTGCTACTTCCCCTTGGCTCCTGCACTCCCAGGGCTCGCCATGATTTTCCTCCACCCGCGCCATCAGCGACTCGGTGATCTCGTGGCGGGCACGGTGGTGGTCCGCGACCGGGTCGGCACGTGGAGCCCCGCGGCGACGGCCAGGGCTGACGCCCCCCGTGCGGAGGGCCCGCCCGAGCTTCCGGCGGCCGCCTTCCGACTCCTCGATCGTTTCCTCGCCCGGGCGGGCGACCTCGACCCGACGGTCGAGCGACGTCTGGCGGCGGAGCTGGTCCAGCGGTTGGGCGTGGTTCTGCGCGACCCAACCACCGATCCAGTCGCGGCCCTGGCCGAGTTGCACGCGGCCGAACTGGCCCGGCGGGGGGGGCGCTTCGCGACCAGTGCGGCGGCCGGCGCGGGCCGCACCGCGGTCACGGCGGAGCGCTTCGTGGCGGGCAAACGCGCGAGCTGGCAGGAATTCCACGACGTCGCTACCCGTCTCGAGCGCCGCGGGGTCGCGGCCCTTTCACCCGATGAGGTGCTCCGGTTCGCGGCACGTTATCGGGAAATCGCGGCCGATCTCGCGCGCGCACACACCTACCGGGTCGACCCGGCAGTCATCGAATACCTCGAACGGGTGACCAGTGCGGGGCACAACGCGCTCTATCGAGCCCGGGGCGAGGCGCGCACCCCGGTCGCGCGCTACCTGCTGCGCGACTTCCCGGCCGCGGTCGTGGCGTCGCGCCGGTACGTGCTGGCGGCGGCCCTCTTGCTCGGCGTGCCGACCGCTGTCGGCTACGCGATGATCCGCGCGCGACCGACGCTCGGGGACGAGCTGATGCCGCTCATGGTGAGCCGCGCGGCTGAAGCGGCCGAGAATCAACGGCGCGGCATCGGCTACGCGCAGGCACCCGAACGCGAGCTGCCCCTCATCGCGGCGGCGATCATCGGGAACAACGCGCTCGTATCGTTCTGGGCGTTCGTGGGCGGGGTGCTCGCGGGCACGCTCACCGTTTGGCTGCTCATACAGAACGGACTCGAGCTCGGGATGGGTTTCGGCCTCTTCGCGAACTACCACGCCGCGCGCTACCTCGCCACGTTCGTCGCGGGCCACGGCGTACTCGAGCTCACGGCGATCTGCATTTCAGCCGCCGCCGGGTTCCGGGTGGCTGGCGCGATCCTCACCCCGGGGGAGCGCACGCGTCGTGACGCGCTGGTGATCGAAGGGCGGGTGGCCGCACGGATGATGGGCGCGGTGGTGACTCTCCTCGCCCTGGCCGGCACGATCGAGGGCCTGTTGTCGGCGAGTGACGCACCCGCCGCCGTGAAATACGCCACCGGGACGGCAAGCGGCTTCCTGCTCGCGCTGTACTTCTGGAACGGCGCTCGGGCCGACGCGGCGCCGGAAGGGACACCGGGCGGCTGACGCCAAGAGCCGCCCGTCGGCGAGCCCAGGCGATGGCGGGCGCTACCCCACCTGCTCGAGGATGTCGCGCATCTTGCGCGCGAGCGCCTCGATCTGTTTCACGCCCGAGACAGTTTCGGCGTCGAGCGCGTCGGCGGTCAGGAGGATGAGCTGAGCTTCGGCGAGCACGGCAGCCAGCGGATTCGACAGGTCGTGGCGCAGCTTCCGGATCGCCGCCGTGACCTCTGGCGCGCTATCTGCGGGGAGATCCGTCACAGCAGGGACCGATAAAGGTCGCGCAAGTGGTGGTCCCGCAGATCCCGCACCGCTTGCCAGAGATCCGGCTCAGACATCGCGCAGAAGATCTCCGCCGTCGAGCGCTCGCCCTCCGTGTCGGGCGCGCCGTAGCGGATATGCCCGCGCCAAATCCCGTCCTCGGTGCGCCGGACGAAGAGACGTATGGGGATGAGCTGGCCATCGAAGCGAATCGGAGGAAGATCGTGGGCAACGGCTTCGCCAGGGGCGGAGCTTGAATATCGGGCCGGTTGTCCGGGCATGCGGCGCCTGGGCTGGTTTGCGTAAAGATAAAAGGCTGGCTCACTTACGCAATATCGGCGGTACGGGCGCGGTGTGCGCCCGGCGCGGGTGCGCTAGAGGCGGAACGGCACCGGCGCGAACGTCACCCCGAACAGCACGAGCGTCGCGATCGCAGACCACCGGCGCGACGAGGGCAGCGGGCGCACGGCGTCGAGCACTGGCGGGTGCGTCAGGCGACCCCGCGACAACGCGAGGACGATCACGCCCCACACGAGCCAGCCCCGCCACCACCATCCCAACGCGATAATCGCGACCCAGAACGCAAACGCGATCCGGCCGTGCCAACGCGGGAGCGCGGCGTAGAGCACGTGACCCCCGTCGAGCTGGGAGATCGGCAGGAGATTGAGCATCGTCACGAGCATCCCCACCCAACCCGCGAAGGCGAGCGGCCCGATGAGCACCGCGCCGGTCGGCCCGAGCGCCAGGCGTCGGACGACGAGCGTGACGAGAGAATCGCCCAAGCCGATCGTATCACCCCCGATCGCCACGAGCATGCCCCCGAACTCTCCGTGACCAGGCAGAGGGTGGCTCCGGGCGAGTCCGATCCACAGCAGCGGCAGCGCCACCGCAAACCCAGCGAGCGGCCCCGCGGCACCCACGTCGAAGAGCTGACGGCGGTCGGCGAGCAGGGTGCGGAGTCGGATGAAGGCGCCCATGGTGCCGATGAACGACGGGACCAGGGGAACGGGGATGAAGTATGGCGGCGACACGTCGAGGGCGTACCAGCGCGCGGTGACGTAGTGCCCGAGCTCGTGGCAGAGCAGCACGGCGAGGAGCGGCAGCGAAAAGGCGAGTCCCGCCGCCCAGGCGGGCAGAAGCGGGTGAGGCAGCGGGTAGGTACCGCTCAGGAGATCGAGCGGATTGTCATAGGGAATCGTGCCAACCAGAACGCCCCCCGCGAACGTCGTCGTGGCGAGCGTCGCGAGGAACAACGCGACGTGCAAGGCCCACCGCTCCGGCCGGCGCGGGAAGGGCCGGGTGAGCACGAGGTGCCGCCCGTCCGGTTCGTTCGACCAGTAGAACCGGCCGCGAAAACCGGCGAGCGCGGCGCGGAGCCCTGGGGAGGGCGCCGCGTGCGCCGGATGTACAAGCGCGTCAACTACTTCGCGGTCATGCAGGGCGGTCGTGCGCCACGCGATCAGGAACTCCGTTAGCGGCACGCGCGCTCTTGACTCAGGGTACGGCGAGACCTACTATACGCTCGCACCTCTGCACATTCCCTAGTTCTCACTTCGACGCCATCAATCCCCCGGACCGGGGTCCGCTCGCCGTAGCTTGATCGGAGCCAACACCCACGTGGACATCGCGGAACTCAAGAGGAAGTCCGTCGCGGAACTGCACGCGATGGCCGAAACTCTCAACATCACCAACTACTCGGGCCTCCGCAAGCAGGACCTGATCTTCCGCATCGAGCAGTCGCTGCTCGACTCGGACACGGTGCTGCGGGGCGAGGGCGTCCTCGAGATACTCCCAGAGGGCTACGGGTTCCTGCGCAGCCCCGACTGGAACTACTTGTACGGCCCGGACGACATCTACGTCTCCCCGAGCCAGATCAAGCGGTTCGACCTCCGTACGGGCGACACGATCATGGGGCAGGTGCGCCCGCCGAAGGAGGGCGAACGCTACCTCGCGCTGCTCAAGGTCGAGGTCGTCAACGGGGACGAGCCCGAGAAGGCCAAGCACCGAGTCGCCTTCGACAACCTGCGGCCTCGCTACCCCGAGTCGCTTATTCGCTTGGAGCGCAAGGACGGGGATTTGTCCATGCGCGTCATGGACATCCTCTGTCCCATCGGCAAAGGACAGCGCGGCCTGATCGTGTCACCGCCGAAGGCGGGCAAAACGATCCTGATGCAGAAGCTCGCCAACTCGATTATCGAAAACCACCCCGAGATCTACCTGATCGTCCTTCTCATCGACGAGCGCCCTGAAGAAGTCACCGACATGGAGGAGAACGTCAAGGGCGCCGAGGTCATCTCGTCCACGTTCGACGAGCCGGCCGACCGGCACGTCCAGGTGGCCGATATGGTGATCGAAAAGGCGAAGCGCATGGTCGAGCACGGAAAGGACGTCGTCATCCTGCTCGATTCCATCACGCGGCTCGGCCGCGCGCACAACGTCGTGGTGCCCCACTCGGGCAAGATCCTCTCGGGCGGCGTGGACGCCAACGCCCTCCAGAAACCCAAGCGATTCTTCGGCGCCGCTCGGAACATCGAGGGCGGCGGATCGCTGACCATCATTGCCACGGCGCTGATCGACACCGGCTCGCGGATGGACGAGGTCATCTTCGAGGAGTTCAAAGGCACGGGGAACATGGAGGTCGTGCTCGACCGGCGCATCGCGGACCGGCGGGTCTACCCCGCGATCGACGTCCAGCGCTCGTCGACGCGTAAGGAAGAGCTGCTCCTCGCCAAGGAAGAACTCAACAAAGTGTACCTGCTCCGCAACTTCCTCGCCGACATGCCGCCCGTCGAGGCGATCGAGTTTCTCCTCGAGCGCATGAAGCGCACCAAGACCAACGTCGAGTTCTTCGCGACCATGTCCCAAGGGTGATGGGGCCGCCCGGGTCCCATAGGACCGTCCGCGACCACACCCCCACTGACCACCCCTCGGATCTGGGTTCGCCGCCGGCAGAGCCGCCGCGGACGGGCCGGTTGATTGGCATCGACTGGGGCGAGCGGCGGATCGGGGTCGCGCGGTCGGACGAAGCGCAAATTCTCGCCCAGCCGGTAGCGACGCTCGTGCGGCGCGCCGGCAAGCGGGTGCCGATGCGCCCCCTCCTCGCCTTGCTCCACGAGCATTCGGCCACGGGTGTCGTCGTCGGTCTTCCCCTCACGGCGGCGGGCGACGAGGGCCCAGCGGCGCACGAAGCCCGGGCGCTGGCAAGCGCCATCGCGCGGCGGACCAACCTCCCAGCGGCGTTGTGGGACGAGCGGTTCACCACGGCCCGGGTGCTCGCGGCCGTTCGGGAAATGGGCGGTGGGACCGTCGGCCGGAAGGCCGAACTCGACGCGCTCGCGGCGACGCTCCTGCTCCAGCAATACCTCGACGCGCGCCGCGGGTCGGCGCAATGACCCGGGGCGCCCTCGCGCTCTTGGCGGGGCTCGCCGTTGGCTGCGGACAGGCGCGAGACGGTGCCGCACGGGAAGCGGTCACGATCCCTCCCGGCGCGACGCTCGACGCGGCGGTGGATTCCCTCGTCGCGCACGGAGTCGTGGACGAGTTTCCATTCCGCGTGTACGCTCGCCTCGTAGGGCTGCGTGGGGTGCTGAAGAGCGGCGAGTACGAGCTGCGCCGGGATGCCCCATGGCGGGACGTCGTGGCGGCCCTCGCGCGCGGTCGCGGAGCCGAGGTGCGCTGGACCGTGCCCGAAGGGCTCATGCTCCCTGAGGTGGCGGCGCTCGCGGAGCAGGAGCTCGGAGTGCCTGCGGAATCCCTGCGCACGGCCGTGCGGGACCCTGCCCTCGTGCGCGAGCTCGGGTTGCCGTCCCAAACGTCGGTGGACGGGTACCTCTACCCTACGACCTACCTCCTACCGGTGCACGTCGGGGCGCGCGACCTGCTGCGGATCATGACGCGCGAGTTTGTGGCCGAGTGGCAGCCAGGCTGGGACGCGCGCCTCGACAGTCTCCACATGACCCGCCACGAGCTCGTGACGCTGGCGTCGATCGTCGAGGCTGAAGTTCGCTATGATCCCGACCGGGCCTTCGTGTCGGCCGTCTACCACAACCGGCTCGCCCGCGGCATGAAGCTCGAAGCCGACCCCACGATTCTCTACGCGTACGGCCGGCGCCTGAAGCGCGTCTGGGACAGCAACCTCCGTGTGCAGTCTCCCTACAACACCTACCTGCACCCCGGACTCCCGCCTGGCCCGATTGCCGAGCCGGGCCGGGCCAGTTTGGCAGCGGCCCTGTATCCCGCCGACGTGCCGTTTTTGTATTTCGTCGCGCAGCCCGACGGAAAGCATATTTTCTCGGTCACGCTGGCCCAGCATGAGGCGGCGATACGCGCGGTGAAGCAACAGCGGTCCGCAGAGCGCGCGCCGCTCTCGCCGGGTCACTAGGCCCCCAAACCGCGGCGATCACGGCGACGCCCGCGGCGCCGGCCTGGGTCACGAGCGCTGCATTGGCCGCGGTGATGCCCCCGATCCCGATCACGGGGACACCGGCCGGGGCTAAGGAGCGGAGTCGCGCAAACCCTTCGGGCCCGAGGGGGAGGCCAGCGTCCGGCTTGCTCGCAGTCGGAAAGCACGGCCCGATGCTCCAGTAGTCGGCTGGTGCGTGCCGCGCCCGATCGGCCTCGCCGTCTGAGCCGACGGAGAGGCCCAAGGTGAAACCGGCCGGGACCCAGGG
Source organism: Gemmatimonadales bacterium (assembly GCA_035604455.1). Lineage (GTDB taxonomy): Bacteria > Gemmatimonadota > Gemmatimonadetes > Gemmatimonadales > GWC2-71-9 > AG25. The sequence continues at coordinate 40,687 of DATNIM010000021.1, read as the reverse complement.
CCGCACCGCCCCGAGCGGCACGTCCCCTTGGCCCAGGTGGGCGCCCGCGGCTTCCGCGACAAGCGCGACGTCGACGCGGTCGTTCACGAGCACCGGGACGGGGAGGGCGGCCACGAGCGTCCGCGTGAGCTCGATCAAGGCGCGGGGCGTGGCATCCGGGGCGCGCACCTGGACAGCAGTCGCGCCACCCGCGACGGCCCGTCGGCACTCGGCCACGACGTCGCGGCCCTTGAGCAGCACGGCGTCCGTGATCACCATCAACCGCAACTGATCTGCGAGAGACATGACCAAGATCCTGCGTGGATTGCGCGGCGCGACGACGGCGACGGCGAACACGCCTCAGGCGATTCTCGAGGCCACTGAGGAGCTACTCCGCGCCGTGCAGGACGCGAACGGCTTCGCCCCGGATGACGTGGAGAGCGTGTTCTTCACGTCCTCCCCGGACCTCACGGCCGAGTACCCGGCCCGAGCCGCCCGGGCGCTGGGCTGGCATCTCGTGCCGCTCCTCGGGGCGACCGAAGTGGCGGTCCCGAACGGCCTGCCGCGCTGCATCCGCCTCCTCATCCACGTCTACACGACGAGGGCGCCGCAAGAGTTGAAACATATCTACCTGCGCGACGCGGTTCAGTTACGCCCGGACCGGAGCGGATGACGGTGCTCGAGGTCGCGCCGGATTCGGACGCGGCCGACGCGCGCGGTGTGGGCCGCGTCGTCATCTCCGCGCGGGGAGCCGGGCGCTGGGCGGGAGGGCACCCGTGGGTCTACCGCACCGACGTCTACGCCGAGCCACGGAGCGAGCCGGGCCTCGTGACGGTGACCGATCGTCGCGGGCGCCACCTCGGTCAAGCGCTCTACTCCCCCCAGTCCGAGATCAGACTTCGGTTCCTCACGCGTGGCCGCGAGCGGATCGACGCCGAGTGGTGGCGGGCGGGGGTCGCGGCGGCGCTCGCGCGCCGGGCAGTCGGCGCCGACACCGCGTATCGCGCGGTCTACGCGGAAGGTGACGGGCTGCCGTCGCTTATCGCCGACCGTTACGGCCCCTACGTGGTGCTCCAGCTCTTGTCGGCCGGCCTCGAGCGGCTGCGCTCGGACGTGGTCGCGGGCGTACAGGAGGCCCTCGCCCCCGCCGGCATACTCCTCCGCAACGACGCGGCCATTCGCCGCCACGAGCGCTTGCCGCTCGAGGTCGCGCTCGCGAGCGGGAGCGTCCCGGAGACGATCGAGGCGCTCGAGCATGGGTTGCGCTACCTCGTGGCGCCCTGGACCGGGCAGAAAACGGGCGGGTTCCTCGACCAACGCGACAATCGGGCGCTCGTCGAGGCGCACGCCGCGCTTGGCGGCCGGGCGCTTGATCTCTTCGCCTACCACGGCTCCTTCGCGCTGCACTTGGCGCGGCGGGCAGGGCGGGTCCTGGCGGTGGACTCGAGCGTCGAGGCGCTCGCCCGCGGAGGGGAGAACGCCGCGCTGAACGGGTTCACCAACATCGCCTGGCGGGAGGCCAATGCGTTCGACCTGCTACGGCAGTTTGAGCGCCAGGGTGAGCGCTTCGACACGATCGTCCTCGACCCTCCGGCGTTCGCCAAGACCAAGGCGAGCCTGCCGCGGGCGCTGGCCGGGTACAAGGAGATCAACCTTCGGGCCATGCGCCTGCTCGGGCCGGGCGGGGTCCTGTTCACCTGTTCGTGCTCCTACCACGTCTCCCGGGCCGCGTTCAGCGAGGTTCTCGGGGCGGCCGCGCATGATGCCGGGCGTCGGCTTCGCGTGGTCGCCTGGACGGGCGCCGCCGCAGATCACCCCGAGGTCCTGAACGTCCCGGAGACCGCCTATTTGAAGGGAGCTTTGCTCACGGCGATGGACTAACCGGGCGCTGCGATTGACTTCGCAGGACCGGTTTACAACCTTGCACTAATGTCCCCAGCCCGGCCCGACGCGCAAGCTCAGGCCCTCGCCGTGCGGCGGGTCCTGCTGATGCTGCTCGCCGTGAACCTGGCCGTCGTCGGCACGAAGCTTGTCGTCGGGGTTGTGGCGGGGTCGCTCGCCGTACTCGGCGGAGCGCTCGATTCGGCCGTCGACGTGCTCAACAACGGGCTCGGCCTCGTGGTAGTGCGCGTGGCGGCGAAGGCGCCGGACGAAGATCACCCCTACGGCCACGGGAAGTTCGAGACGTTGGGCACGCTAGCCCTCGTCGGCTTCCTCTCCATCAGCTGCTTCGAGCTCGCCCGCACCGCTGTCAGCGACCTCATCCATGGCGGCCACCCGGTCGCCATGAGCGCGGTGCAGGCCGGACTGCTGGTGTTGGCGCTGGGGGTCACCGTCGTGGTGTCGTGGTATGAGCGGGTCCGGGGACAGGCCTTGTCGAGCGAGCTCCTCGTCGCCGACGCCGGCCACATGCAAGCCGACGCGCTCGTCACGGCCGGAGTGCTGCTCGGCGTCTGGGCCGCGCACGAGGGCTGGTGGTGGGCCGACCCGGCCGTGGCGCTCGCGGTCGCCGTCGTGATCGTGCGGGTGGCCTACGGGATCTTGGCGCGGGCCGTCCCGGTCCTCGTCGACGAACGAGTGGTGCCGCCCGCAACGATCCAGCGCAGTGCCGAGGCCGTGACCGGCGTCCGCCACGCCTACGGCATTCGCTCGCGCGGTGCCCCGCCGGTCCGGTACGCCGAAGTCACGATCGCCGTGGACCGCACCGCGAGCGTCGCCGACGCCCACGCGATCGCCGACCAGGTCGAGGGCCGCCTCCGCCAGGACCTGCAGCTGCACGAGGTACTCGTGCACGTCGAGCCGTGCTGAGCGCCGTCCCTCCCTCGCTCTCGCCGAGCGCGCCCCCGGGCGTCATCGGTCGGCCCCTGCGCTCGTTGAAGCAGGAGTACGAAGAGTTCATGCTGCAGCGGATCGAAGAGTACAAGAACGCGCTGTCACGCGACGCGATCTTGAGCATCGGCGACGAGGCGATCCGCGAGCTGGAAATGAACGCCGGGGGCCAGTACCTGCTCACGGAGGTTCTGTTGCTCGAGCACGTCGACCGCGTCATTGCACGGCGGCTCCGGCTCCCGTCGTTCCCGCGGTGGCGACGACGTCACCGTACGCTCCGGCTCGCGCAACGGGAGCCCACGCATTGGGGCCTCGACCACTCCGCGCCGGTCGTGGCGCTGGCCCGTCGGCTCGAACCCGGTGACGAGGTCGTGGTCATCGGGGCCGCCGCCCTGGCGGGCGCGCTGTTCCTCGCGGCTCACGACGCGGAAGTGTTTCTCCTCGATCAAGAGATCGGTGCGATCGAAGCGGCCGAGGGACGAGCGGTGTCGGAGCAGCTCGCTGGCCGCTTCCACGCGCTCGTTATCCAGCTCGGAAACTGGTTGCCCGACGTGGGCCCGGACGTCGTGGTGATCGACCCCCGTGCCCTCGCCGCCGTCCGGGCTCGCGACCGCACGGCGACGCTCGCGGACCTCACGGCGCGCACGCGCCCCGGCGGGGTTCACCTCGTGCTTGCCGCGCCCGCTGCGGGCGGCGTGATCCCGCTCGCTCCCACCGCGCTCGAGTCCCACTATCGCGGGTGGGAGATCACGAAGCACAAGCGGGGCGGCCGCTCGGCCGGGTTCCTCGCGACGAAGCCCGAGCGTCAGCACGACACGGCGGTACACGTGTCGGAATAACGCAGGGCACCAACAGCAGTCCTGTAACAACATAAGCCACAATTAGTTGGGTAAGCCAAGGTCTGGCACTCGGCTTGCTTTCACATTCACCGTGACCACGCTGCCGATCGTCCTCGACGAAGAGCCCATCGGGATCATCCTGCGCCTCGGGCGCGAACTCGCACGACCCGCAAAGATCTGGGCGTACTGCTGGTGCGCCGACGAGGGTCCGGCGGGTGACCACCCGCATCAGCATCTCCCGATCACCGACGGGCGCTGACCCGCACCCTCCGTTTTTCCTCGGGACTAAAGCTCCACGGCATTCCGCTGCCGGACATAATCGGCACTGTGCCGACAGTATGACGCCACATTCGCCGTGGACCATTGCCATGGAGCTTGGGTGCTCGGCCCGACGGGACGCGGGACCATCAGAGCTTTAGGGGAGACATTCCCCATCCCGGTGATCGTGGGCGAGATAGCCGAGGCGATCGGACGTGAGTGAGCGCTTGCTCGCCGCGCAGAGATGCTCGTAATGGGGTTCGGGTATCCTGTCGTGCCCTAGGGACAGGCTCGACTCCGCTGTCGAATTTCGACCGCCCATAGCCTCGATGACCTCGCGTTCGCGCTCGGCGCGTTTGGTGGGGTCGGTGGGCGGCTGGGCCTGAACTAGGCCGTTTGTTTCGGATTTTGTTCGGGAAAACGGCCACCTCCTTCAAGTAGTTTCAAGGCTACGGGGGTTAACTCCCCGTTCCCCAAGCCTTTCGGGGTATCGCCTTTTTTGTCCTTACTCCCTATCTTCGGTGGCGTTTCGGCGGGCCTTGGCCCGCGCTTCTGACCGAGGGAGTCCTTTATGCGGGTTCTCACCATTGTCGGCGTGGCGCTCGGGGGTGCGGTAACGGCTCTGAGTGCCCAGCACGCTCACCAGCTCGAGCTCGGGGCATTCGGCACCTACACCCACTTCGACTCCTACTGGGGCCTGAACGGGGCCATTGGGGGCGGGGGGCGTCTCGGCTACTTCCTCAATGACTTCATCGGATTTGAGGTAACAGGCGACGTTGCGAGTCCGAATCTGACCGCGGGGGGCGCCGGGCCCTCGATGACCAACCTGGGCGTCAACGTCGTGCTCAACTCCGGCGGGGAACGCAACATCCTGTACGTCCTCGGCGGGTACGTCTCGAACAAGATGGGCTCCGGCAGCCTCAATTCAGTGCGCGGCGCGATCGGCGACCGGATCTTCTTCTCGAACCGAGTCGGCCTCCGCATCGAGGGCGGGGTTCTGTACTCGCCGAACCAGAAGGGCATCGGGGCGAGCCTCCTCAACTTCCAGGGCTCGGCCGGCCTGTCGCTCCTCCTCGGCGGGAGCAGCGGCGAAGCCGCGCCGGAAATGTCCAAGCAGAAGCGGGACTCGATCATTGCGGCGGGCGGGACCGTACCGGAGACGCCCACGCGGCAAATCTTCGTGGAGCGTGGGGTGCAGTGGCCCTACCAGTGGTTCTGGGGGGCAGAAGCCGGCTTGATGTTCTTCAAGACCGCCTTCGACGGCGTCTCGGCGGAGCCCACGTTCGGTGGCCATTGGCTCATCACGGCGAAGCGCAGCGCGATGTACGTCGGCTACGATCAGGCCTTCTTCATCTCGGACCGCCACGCCACCATCACCGAACCGAGCGGCACGGTCGAACCAGGGAACGTGGCCTTCAACAGCCTCCGGCGCATCATGATCGGACTGCTCGCCTTCCCCGTGCAACACGCGATTCAGCCGTTCGGCGGAGCCGGGTTCGCGATCATGGAAATTCCGGGCTCCAACATTACCTGCACGAACTGCACCCTGGCCGACGCCACGATCGTCCAGAACGAGGCGTCGGACATGTCGACGAAGGCGTTCTTCTGGTGGATGGGGGGCATCGACGTCCATCAGGGAAGGCTGTCGCTCTACGGGCACTACATCCTCACGACCCACACGTCGAACTTCCTGATCGACGGCGTGACGCACACGTTCCAGGGCGGCTTGCGCTACAGCCTGGGGAGCTCGCGCGAAGACGAGAACCCGGACCGCTGAGCCAGCCAATGGGTGTCGCGACGGCCGCCTTCGGGCGGCCGTTGTCGTTTCAGGGAGTTCGAGACGCCCAGACGGAACCGGCAACCACGTAGCGCAAGGGCCAGGCCCGAGCCCGGGTGACGCCAACCCGCGGCGTGGCGACGATGTGGCCGATGGCCCGCCGGTCGCGCACGATTCGCAGCCGCCCCCGCTGCAGGGCGACGCCGTTCCACTGTCCCGTCACGCCAAAGGCGGCGCACAGGCGCGCCGGGCCGGCGCAGAGCAGTCGATCGGGCACACCACCGCGTCGACGCCGCATCGTGGCCAGTCCCGCCGTCGGCTCGACGGCGCGAATCAGGACAGCCGCAGGATAATCCACGGGTCCAGTCACGGCGTTCAAACACCAGTGCAGTCCGTAGGTGAAGTAGATGTACGCCGTACCCGGACGACCGTAGAGCCATTCGGTGCGGGGCGTGCGACGACCGCCGAAGGCATGACAGGCCGGATCGTGCGGACCGAGGTAGGCTTCGGTCTCGACGATGCGCCCGACCGTGCGATGCCCCCCGATCGTGCTGACGAGGAAATGCCCCAATAGCCTACGCGCGACCACTTCGGCCGGTCGCGCGTAGAAAGCAGGGGAGAGAGCAGTCGACGTCACCCGCCGCCGGTGAGCCCCCGCCGAACCCTGGTCCAAAACGACTCGCCCTCGGGCTCCGCGACGGCGTTGGGCAGCGGAGCGGCGACGGGCGTCGGGCTCGGCGTCACCGGCGCGGCAGGCGCGCGGGCTGCGACGGGCTCAACCCGCTCCTCGTCTCGCTCGAGTCTGGGTTCGCTTCGGCCCCGACCGCCCCGGCGTCCCCGTTCGCCCTCCCGCTCGGCCCCTTCCCTGGTCCCCGACTGACCGCGCCGTCCGGCGCCCCCGCGCCGGCCGCGACCCCGCCGCGGCCGATCGCCTCCTCTTCCTCCACGTCCTTCGTCCTCACCGCGACTCGTCGGCGCCACTCGATCGCCTCCTCTTCCCCCACGCCCTTCGTCTTCGCCACGACCGGTCGGCGTCACGGGCGCCGGCGGCGGCGGCTGCCCGGCCGGGCGCGACGGAACGAGCTCCACGCGAGGCTTGAAGTTCGGGTCGACCTCGACGACCCCAACGTTCGGCACCTCAGGCGGCGTGAGGCGAGCGCCCCGCGACCCGCGCCGGAACCGGGCGCTCCGCGCGGGAATCCCGGCCACGGCGGACGCGGCGGTCCCGTCGCCAACAGCGGCTTCCGCTTGAACCTCCACCGGTGCGCTCGGCTCGGCCGTCCGCTCGGGCCTGAGTCTCACCAGGTAGCCCCCGGCTTCGTCCTTCGAGAGGTCGATGACCTCGGCATCCTGGGCCTGGCGCAAGAGCTTCAGGAACAGCTCGGGGTCGAGCGCCTCCGCCGATCCCGCGATCTCTTGCATCGTGTCGCGCACTTGATCCGCGCTCACCGCCTGGTCCGGCGCGCCGAGTCGTCCGAGCGCTTGTCGCAGCGCAGCGACGAACTCGCTGACCTGGCTCGGCGCGGCGCTCGCGCCAGCTTGGTGCCGGCGCCCCCGACCGTCCCCGCCCGACGGGTGGCGCTCCCGCTCCTGCTCGCGGGGCGCGCGGGCGGCTGCTGGCCCTGCGGGCGCGCCCGTGACCTCCGGGCCAAGGGCGAGCTCGTATTGCCCGTTATCGAGCTTCGTCAGGGCGAGGAGGCCGCGGTGCGCGGCCTCCACAACGAACTTGCTGAAGCGCGAGAACCCCGCGTCCTTTTCGTCGAACGCCGGAGCGATTTCCTGCATGACCTGCTTCAAACGGTCGGAGCGCATGACGTCGTTGTGGGCGGTCATTTGCTTCATCGCTTCGACCACGAGCTCCCAGGGATCCCGGTGCTCCTGCGTCACGTCGCTCTCGCGCGTCAACCCGGCGAGTTCGTTGTACGAGTAGTACTCATCGCAGTTCTGGATCAGGAGGTCGCTCGACGACTCGCGGATGCCGACGCCGATCACGTACTTGCCGTACTCCTTCAGCTTGAGGACGAGCGACGAAAAATCACTGTCTCCCGAGAGGAGGATGAACGTGCCGATCTCCGGGCGCGTGAAGACGAGCTCGAGCGCGTCGATCGCGAGGCGGATGTCGGTGGCGTTCTTCTTGTTCGACCCGTAGGCGGGGGCGAAGATCAGGTCGATCGAGGATTCCGAGAGTGGTACGATGTATTGGGGATAGCGTCGCCAGTCGGCATAGGCCCGCTGCACGGCGACTTTGCCGCGGATGATGTCGGATTGCAAGAGCCGCCTCAGCTCCGACTGCAGGTCCGAGCGAATCCCCATGGTGACGTTGTCGAAGTCGATCATGAGCGCGGCGTTCGGCGCGTGAGACGGGGGTTCTTTGTGCGGTCTGGCCAAGTGAGCGTGTTGCTGTGGGATCATGGGCGAGTACTCGAGTGAGGACGCGCGATTCGATGGCGCCCAACACGCACTGACCCCCGAGGGTCGGGGGTGCGAGGAGTTGGGCGCGCGGGTTCGCGCGGCGTGTGAGGGGCGACGACTGCGCGTCGCAACGCGTTCAAGACGGTGTCGCTTATCCTGTCATGTGAGGCAGACGCGTCTGCAGGTGGGTCGCCGACTGCACCACGGCGCGCCAAGAACGCGGCCCCGACCCATGCCGGGGGAGTCCAGCGCTGCCGGATGACGCGACGACGTCAACCGCTCGCCTGCCCTTCGTGTCAAGCACCTTGAAATTAAATGACTTGCGCTGAAAGAGCAAAAACGGATCCCTCTCCGCGGGGCGAGACCTCCGCCCGGTCAGTCTCCTAAGACCTTGATGATGAGGCGTTTGCGCCGCTGACCGTCCCACTCGCCGTAGAACACCCGCTGCCAGGGACCGAGATCGAGTTTGCCAGCCGTGATCGGCACGATGACTTCGTGGCCGATGGTCAGGCTCCGCAGGTGCGCTGCAGCGTTGTCTTCTCCCGTTTCATTATGGCGGTAGCGCCGGGGATCCCACGGCGCCACCGATTCCTCGAGCCACCGCAGAATGTCCTGCCACAGTCCCGACTCGTGGTCGTTGACGAACACCGAGGCGGTGATGTGCATGGCGCTGACCAGCGCTATGCCTTCCTGCACCCCGCTGCGGACGACCTGGGCCTCAACCTGATCCGTGATGTCGATGATTTCCTGTCGCCGCTCCGTCGAGAACCATAGGTAATGCGTATGACTCTTCACGTCTTAGACCTCCCCTGTGTCGAATTGTCGCACCCACACTAGATTGCTGCCAAGACAATATGCTGCTCGCCTTCCGGCAGCGGATCTTCTTGATCCTTGCGGCGCTGACCGCGGTCCCCACGGTGTTGGGCGTGATCGGGTGGGCGCTCGCGGCGCGGGCCGACGCGCCTCCGGCGGGTGCGCGCGTGTCGCTGGAGCAGATGGCCGTGTCGGCGCGCGAGATGCTCGCCCACATGGACACGGCGCGTCTCGAGCCCGCCGAACGGGCAGCGGTGCGGCGACACCTCGATCAGGTGTCGAATGCCCTCACGTTGGCGCGCCGGGCCGACACGTACTTCCGCTATTACGCCGGCGGATTCCTTGCCGTGGTGCTGGTGCTGGGTGGGCTCATCTTGTTCGCGGCCGTCCGCCTCGCGGGCCATCTCTCGCGTCAGTTGTCGCGTCCGATCGACGAGCTCGTGGGGTGGACCCGGCTGATCCGCCGACGCCTGCCGCTGCCGGCCGGTCCGCCGACGCGGGGGGCGCCGGAATTCGAAGCGCTGCGACAGGCGCTGCGCGAGCTCGCGGCCGCGATCGACGCGGCGCACAAGAGCGAACTCGAGGCCGAGCGGCTGCGCGCGTTCCGGGAGGTCGCCCGGCGCGTAGCCCATGAAATCAAGAACCCCTTGACGGCCATGCGCATCGCGCTCGACCAGCTGGGCCGCTACAGCCGGCAGGGCCCGCAGCGAGCGGCGGCGCTGGAGGTGCTCGAGGCGGAGACCGAGCGCCTCGACCGACTCGCCCGCGAGTTTGCCGACTTCGGCCGCCTGCCCGAGGGGCCGCAGAGCGAGGTCGACGTGGTCGAACTCATCGAGGAGCTCGGGCGCACGGCGATTCCCGAAAGCGTGCGCGTCGCGGTCTCCGCCAACGGCGGGCGGCGCACGGTGCTCGGGCATTACGAGGCGCTCCGTCGGGCGTTCGCGAACCTCCTGCGCAACGCCGCGGAAGCTATGGCGGGCCGCGGGACGATCGAGGTCGGCGTCGCCGGACGCGAGGAGGGATTGATCGTGACCGTCGCCGACCACGGGCCGGGGATCCCGCCCGATCACCGGGGACGCGTGTTCGAGCCCTATTTCACCACCAAGGCCGACGGGACCGGGCTCGGGCTCGCCCTGGTCCGCCAGACCCTCGACGCCCTGCGCGCCACCGTGCAGGTCGACGAGACCCCCGGAGGCGGTGCGACGTTCACGCTCGTCTTCCCGGAGTGAGTCCGCGCGTCCTCGTCGTGGACGACGAGGCGAACATCCGCCGGATGGTCGGCGCCCTGCTCCAAACGGAGGGGTTCGAGACCGCCGAGGCCGCAAACGGCGAGGGTGCGCTCGCGGCGTGCGTCAAGGATGCTCCGGACGCCGTGCTGCTCGACCTCGTCATGCCGGGCGGACCCGACGGGCTCACGACCCTCGAGCGCCTGCGCCAGCGGGTGCCCGACGTTCCCATCGTCATGATGAGCGGGAAAGCCACCCTGAGCGAAGCCGTGCGCGCCACGAAGCTCGGCGCCTTCCAGTTCCTCGAAAAACCGCTCACGCCGGAAGGGTTGCTCGTCGCGCTGCGCGGCGCCCTGGAGCTCTCACGCAGCCGCGCCGAGAATCGCCGCCTGCACGAGGCTCTTGGCCACAGCGATCCCCTTGTCGGCGCGAGCCGGGCCATTGACGAGCTGCGCGCGCTGATCGCCCGGGTCGCGCCGACCGACGCTCGGGTACTGATCACGGGCGAGTCGGGGACGGGCAAGGAGCTCGTCGCTTCCGCCATTCACCGGCAGAGCGCGCGCGCGTCCCGGCCCTTCGTGTGCGTGAACAGCGCGGCCTTGCCCAGGGACCTCGTCGAATCGGAAATGTTCGGCCACGAGCGCGGGGCGTTCACGGGCGCGACCGAGCGGCGTCTCGGGCGCTTCGAGCTGGCCGATGGCGGCACCCTGCTGTTGGACGAGGTCGGGGACCTGAGCGCGGAAGCGCAGGCCAAGCTCCTCCGCGTGCTCGAAACCGGACAGATCGAGCGCCTCGGGGGCGAGCGGCCCGTGACGGTCGACGTGCGCGTCCTCGCTGCGACAAACCGGGACCTCGCGGGGCTTGCCAGTGAGGGTCGGTTCCGCGCCGACCTGCTCTACCGCCTCACCGTGGTCCCGATCGACATCCCGCCCCTCCGGGAGCGTCCGGAGGACGTGGCGCCTTTGGTCCAGCACTTTCTCGTCCGTCAGGAAGGCAGGCTCGGCCGGCCCATCCGCATGGACCCGGGAGCGTTGAGCCTGCTCGCCGCCTATCCGTGGCCCGGCAACGTGCGGGAGCTCGCGAACGTGGTCGAGCGCCTGGCGATTCTCGCAACCTCGCCCGCGATCACCGCCGACGACGTGGCGCGCGTCATCCCGCCCGGGGGGGCGGGCCCGGCCGCCGATGAACCGTGGCGCGACGTCGCGCTCGCCGACGCGGTTGACCGCTTCGAGCGCACGTTGATCGCCCGAGCGCTCTCCGTCACGCGGGGCAACGTGGCTGACGCCGCCCGCCGCCTCGCGACCGACCGGGCCAACCTCTACCGTCGCATGCGCCGGCTCGGGCTCGAACCCCCCCGGCACGCTTCATGACTGGTCTCCGACCGCTCGCCGCCGTCCTCGCCCTTGGCCTCGCCGCCGTGGCGCGCGGCGAGGCGCAGGACACGGTGATCGTCATTCACCCCGAGAGCAGCGTCGTCGATGAATCGCGGGACCTCCCTCGGGACGTCGCCGCCGACGCGGTCCGGCTGTTCAACGCCCCCACGACCACCCGGCTCGTGGGCCGCACGCGCGTGCCGGCGGGGAACGGCTGGCAGGGCGACGTCGGGGTACGGACCGGCGCCATCACGCTTGCCGGCCGCATCACCGGCACCCTCCTCGTGATCAACGGCGACGCGACCCTCGAGGAAACGGCCGAGGTCACGGGGGACGTGATCGTGATCGGCGGGACGTTCGCCCGCGCGCCGGGGGCGCGGGTCGGCGGGCGCGTGGCCGTCTACCGGGAGCCCCTGAGCTACCGCACGGACGGGGATCTGATCGCGCTCACACAGAACCCGAAGGCCCTGTTCCCCTTCCTCGGGGCGCACAAAACCTGGGAGGGCACCGAAGCGCGCTCGACGTTGACGGTCGCGACCGCGGGCACGTTCAATCGGGTCGAAGGGCTGCCGATCGTCTTCGGACCGCAGTCGGAGTGGCAGTTCGCGTCAGGCCCCCGCCTTCGCGTGGACATTCTCGGGCTCGCGCGCTCGGTGGGGAGTGTGGGCGGGGAGCCTGGCGACCTGGGCTATCTCGTCAACGTCGACCTCCGCTCGACGCCCCGGGACGCGCCGGCGTTCGGCGTGCGGCTCGGGGCCAGCAGCGTCGTGGCGCCGATCGAGGACTGGGGGCTGCACGACGCCGAGGTCGGATGGGCTGCGTTTCTCTTCCAGCGCGACTATCGCGATTACTACTTCACCCGGGGCGGGCAAGGTGGCCTATACGTCCAGCCCGTGGCACCCCTCACCCTGTCGCTTGATGTGCGGCGCGACTGGGAAACGAGCGTCGACACGCGCGACCCCTGGAGCGTGATCCGCTACAGCGGGGCGTGGCGCTTGAACCCGCCGATCGACGCCGGGCACTACACGACCCTCAGAGCGACGGTGACGTTCGACACGCGGAACGACCCCGATCAGCCCACCGTCGGGTGGCTCCTGACCACGCACGTCGACAACGGCTGGAGCGGAGATGTGACCCCGCAGCTCCTACCGGTCGGGGTGCGAGCCCCGATCCCGACCGACGGGTCTTACGAGTTCACGCGGTTCATGCTCGATGTGCGCCGGTATACGCGGATCAGCCCGACCGGGCGCGTGAACCTCCGGCTCTTCGCGTCGGGCTGGCTCGGCGGCGACCCGCTGCCGCTGCAACAGCGTCTCTCGCTCGGGGGCGCGGATCCCCTGCCGGGTTACGGCTTCCGCGAGAGCGCGTGCAACTCCGACATCACCGCCCCGGTGTTCGACAACACATCGGTCGCGGCCTGCGACCGGGTGATCGTCACGCAAGTCGAGTATCGGGGGCACCTGTCCCTCCACTGGTCCTACCAGAGCGCGCACCCGGAAAACGAGCTCGCCAAATCGCTCTTCACGCTGCTCGGCCCGGACCTCGTGGTCTTCGGCGACGGGGGTCAGGCGTGGCTCGTGGGGACCGGGCCCGGCCGCCTGCCCGGCGACCGGCTGCCGGCGTTGGGGAGCTGGCTCGCGGACCTGGGGTTGGGCATCGACTGGAGCGGGTTCGGGATTTACCTGGCGAAGGGGGTCACCGCGGGCGAGCCATTCCGCATCACCGTGCGCCTCGACCACCGCTTCTGAGTGTGGCGCGGCCTGGCCGTTCTCACCCTCCTCACCGGCACGGCGGCGCCCAGTCCGGCGCAGCAGAGCGCTCCCGCGCTCTCGATCCTCGTCCAAACCGGCGTGCCGCGCATCCAAGTGACCAACCTGCTCGAGAACGGGCAGTTCGTGAGTCTCATGCGAGCCGGGCTGCCGCTGCGGCTTCATTACCGACTCGAGTTGTGGCGGAGCGTATCGAACTGGTTTGACGCGCACGTGCGGGAGGCGGGGTGGGATGCTGTGGCGCATTACGACCCGCTCGCCGACGACTTCGTCCTCGTCCGGAGCGGGGGTGCCACGATGCACGCGTCGACCCCTGAGGCGCTCGAACGGGTGATCACGGTGCCTTACAAGGTGACCCTCACGCCGAGCGGTCCGGGGCGGTACTACTACATCTGCCGGCTCGACGTCACGACGCTGAGCGAGACGGATCTCGCGGAAATCGAGGCGTGGCTCAAGGGCGAGGTGGCCCCGGCGGTCAAGGGCGGCGGGGACTTGGGCGACGCCATCGTGCGGGGGGCACAGCGCGTGCTCGTGCGCATCGCCGGCCTTCCGCGCCTCAGCCTCGAGGCGCGCTCCGAGCCCTTCCGCGTGGGACCAGGGAACTAGCTGCCGAACTGCGCGTCGATCGCCTTGCGGATGTCGGCTAGGGACGCTCCACGCGCCGCCATCTGGTCCGCAAGCGTCGCTTCCCCCATGCAGATGTCGCAGCGCGCGCCGTGCTCGGACTCAAAGCACGTCAAGAGCGACCGGTGACCGAAGGACTTGCTGCAATGGCAGTGGCAGTAGAGACCGTCAAGCACCTGCGGGACCCGGCGTGCGGCGGCGTACGCCTCAGAAGCTCCCGGCTCGTTGGGCACGAGCGACGCTGGCAGGACTCCGGCGGCCGTGATCCCGGGCCGCGGCGCGGGGTGGGTCGCGCCCGAACTCTGCGCCGGCCGCAAGAGCACCACCGCCAGCCCCACCACCGCCACGCCCGCCACCGCCCAGGGAACGACCGGCTTCACAAGGCCTCGAGGGTCGCCAGCACGTCCGCGCCGTAGAAGAGACGGATGTAGCGGGACTGGATCGTCGTGAGCCGCCGCACCGCCCACGCCAAGTGCACGAAATGCGGCTCGACCGGCGGCCGCAGCGGGTGCATCCCGGCCTCTTCGGGGAGGAGGTTGCCTTTGCGAGTGTTGCAGGACGAGCAGGCCGTCACCACGTTGGCCCACGAGTTCGTGCCACCGCGGGAGAGCGGCACCAGATGATCGCGCGTAAGGCACTCACGCGGACGGAGCGCGTGCTGGGTCCGTCCGCAGAACTGGCACCCGTAGTTGTCCCGGGCGAAGAGAAACGTATTGGTTACCTGGCGCCGGAACCGGCGCGGCACGTGGACGAACTTGACGAGCCGGATGACGGCCGGCCGGGGAAGCTGGAGCCGCTCGCTGTGAACGACCGACCCGTCCGCCTCGACGATCTCCGCCTTGCGGTCAATCACCAAGCGGAGCGCCCGCCGCACGGGCACCATGGTCAGGGGCTCAAACGACGCGTTCAAGGCGAGGCAGCGCACGGTCGGTCTCCGAAGAGAAGCGCGGTCGCCGACCCGGGGCGGGGGCGGCGGCCACGTATGCTACCTAGGCGGCTAAGACACGGCAAGACGGGCGGTTGCGGGGTGGGTGCGCGTCCACAATCGACTCGTGGCGCACAGGGCCCCGCCGGGCTTCAAGGGATCGCGGGAGCGAGGGCCTTCCGCAGTTCGTCGAGTTGGTCCTCGACCGACGCGCGCGAGGAGCCCCCCGGCGTGGCGCGGCCCTCGATCGAGTCCTCCCACGTGCCGAGTTGCGACAGGGCCGCGGCCAGCGCGGGATGGATCTGCCCCGCCACCGCCGGGGCCACGCGGTCCAGCGGCACCCCCGCGCGTTCGGCCTCCCGGACGAGGCGACCGACGAGCCCGTGGCTCTCACGGAACGGCACACCGCCCTCCACGAGGAGATCGGCGAGGTCCGTGGCGCGGAGCGACGCGTCGAGCGCCCGGTGCATCCGATCGCGGTCGGTCGTCCAAGTGGACACGGCCCCGGTGAGCGCCGGGAGCACGAGGCTCAGCGTGTCGAAGGCATCGAACAGGAGCGCCTTGTCTTCCTGCAGGTCCTTGCTGTAACCCGCCGGCAACCCCTTCAAGGTCGCAAGCAGCGCCACTAAGTCCCCGAGCAAACGCGCGGATTTGGCGCGCGCCAGCTCGAAGACGTCCGGATTGCGCTTCTGGGGAAGGAGGCTCGACCCCGTACTGAACTCGTCGGCGAGCTTCACGAAGCCGAACTCCGCGCTCGCGTATTGGACGATCTCGGCGGCGAACCGCGAGAGATGCGTGCCGAGCAACGTGAGGGTGAACAGCACCTCGGCGACGAAGTCCCGGTCACCCGTCACGTCCAGGGCGTTCGCTGAGACGGTCCGAAACCCGAGGGCCTCCTTCAAGAGCACCCGGTCCACGGGGAACCCCGACCCGGCGAGGGCCCCGGACCCGAGCGGCAATTCCGCCACTCGGCGGCGTGCATCGGCGAACCGCTGCCGGTCGCGCACGAGCGGCCATACGTGGGCGAGGAGCACGTAGGCCCAGCGCACCGGCTGCGCCCGCTGTCCATGGGTGTAGCCCGGAAGGAAATCATCGATCCCTGCCCGCGCGCGCGCCGTGATGGCCCGGCCGAAGGCCGCGATGTCCTCATCCAACCGGTCCATCGCGGCGAGGGTCCACAGGCGCAGATCGGTCGCGACCTGGTCGTTCCGGGATCTGCCGGTATGGAGCTTCCCCGCGACCGCACCGACTTCTTCGTAGAGGAGCCGCTCGACCAGCGTATGCACGTCTTCGTCCGGGGCTCCAACAGCCGCGCCGTCGGCCAGTCGCTCGGCCACGCGATCGAGCCCGTCAAGGAGCAGGGTCTCCTCGGCCGGGCCGAGCACTCCGACGCGGCCCAGGGCATGCACCCACGCCTTGCTTGCCGCGACGTCCTGCGGCCACAGGCGGTGGTCAACGGGAAGGCTGCGATTCAGAGCGTCCAGGGCTTCGCTCGCGCCGACGGTGAACCGGCCACCCCACATCTGGTGGGGCGCGGTCTCGGTAGGGTGCGTGGTCATCAGTCTGCGACGGCCCCGACTTCGCGCTGGCGCGCGGCGGCGAGCCCCGCGCCGATCTTGATGGCGAGACCGTAGAGGTGGATGAACCCTTCCGCGTCTTTTTGGTTGTACACGTTGTCCTTTCCGAACGTCGCGTAGGACGGCTGGTAGAGCGCGTAGGGACTCTCGCGACCCGCCACGGTGACGCTGCCCTTGTACAGCTTGAGGCGCACCGTCCCGGTCACGTGTCGCTGAGTGACCGTGACGAGGGCATCGAGGGCTTCGCGCTCGGGCGTCCACCACCGCCCATCGTAGACGAGATCCGCGTAGTCGAGGGCGAGGGTGTCCTTGATCCGCAGGGTGCGGCGGTCGAGAACGAGCTGTTCGATCTCGCGGTGCGCCGCGTGGAGCAGCGTGCCGCCCGGCGTTTCGTAGACCCCGCGCGACTTCATGCCCACAAGGCGATCCTCGACGACGTCCGCCCGCCCGACGCCCGCTTCCCCGGCCATCGCATTCAGCGTGTCCAGGAGCTCGACCGGCCCGAGCGGCACGTGATCGACCGCGACCGGTGTCCCGGCCTCGAAATCGATCGCCACCGTGACCGGTCGGTCGGACGCCGCCTGGGGGTCGGTCGTCATCACGAAAATGTGGGGAGGCGCTTCCTGAGCGGGGTCCTCGAGGATCCCACCTTCGTGCGAGCAGTGCCACAGATTGCGGTCGGTCGAGTACGGCTTCTCGGCCGTCGCCGTGACGGGCACGCCGCGGGACTTCACGAAGGCGATGAGCTCCTCGCGGCTCTTGAAGTCCCATTCCCGCCAGGGCGCGATCACCTGGAGATCCGGCGCCAAAGCGGCGTAGCTCAGCTCGAAGCGGACCTGATCGTTGCCCTTCCCGGTACACCCGTGCGCGAGCGCCTGAGCGCCCGCCCGGCGGGCCACCGCGACCTGTCGCGCGGCCGTGAGCGGCCGCGCCATCGCGGTGCCGAGGAGATACGTTCGCGCATAGACCGCGCCCGCGCGCAGCGTGGGAAACACAAAGTCGCGGACGAACTCTTCGCGGAGGTCCTCGACGACGCAATCGACCGCACCCGAGCGCTTGGCCTTCTCGACCAAGTCCCCGAGCTCGCCCACGCCCTGCCCGAGATCCGCCGCGAAACACAAGACCCTGGAACCGTAGCGTTCACGGAGCCAGGGCACGATCGCAGAAGTATCCAGGCCACCCGAGTAGGCCAGTACGACGAACGGCCCTGTCATCAGACGCCTGCACCTTTTATGCAGAGAGATGCATAAACATACAGCGCCCGGGCCGCGTGTCAACGGCCTCGGTCAGGTCAGGGTGTGAGTCCTCCGAGCTCACTCAACCGCGCCTGCACCGTGCGGCGGCCGCGTTCGCTGCGCGTGATCACGAGCACCGCGTCGTCCCCGGCGATCGTGCCGATGACCTCGGGCCATCCGGCGCCGTCCAGCGCGATCCCCAGCGCTTGTGCTCCACCGGCCGGGGTCTTCACGACGATCAGCGGGCCGACGCCGTCCACGGAGACGAGCAGCGCCGGCACCACCTTGTCGAGCGGCGGCCGGACGCCCGCGTCGGAGGGCGGTGCGTACCGCGATGCACCATCCGGGGTCGCCACCTTGCCGAGCCGCAGCTCACGGATGTCGCGGGAGAGCGTGGCCTGGGTCACTTCGAAGCCCTCCTCGCGCAGGAGGGCGCGGAGCTGTTCCTGGCTCGCGACGTGCTGCTGGCGGACGATTTTCAGGAGGGCGGCGTGTCGCTGCGTCTTCACGCCGGGAATCTAGCCGTGCACCACCCGCCCGGCGACGACGGTGAGCACGGCCTCGCGCCCGACCGCCTCCGAGGGGGCGAGCGGGAAAACGGCGAGGTCCGCCTCCTTGCCGACCTCGAGCGAGCCGATCCGGTCGTCCCACCCGAGCGCGCGGGCGCCCTCGAGGGTCAGCATGCGGAGCGCGTCGTCTCCGCCGAGTCCCGCGGCCGACGCCTCCGCGGCGAGT
Source organism: Gemmatimonadales bacterium (assembly GCA_035604455.1). Lineage (GTDB taxonomy): Bacteria > Gemmatimonadota > Gemmatimonadetes > Gemmatimonadales > GWC2-71-9 > AG25. The sequence goes on along the minus strand of DATNIM010000021.1, from coordinate 22,316 downwards.
TCGACATCGCCCGCGCTCACCACCGAGTCCGTGCCCAGGCCCACGCGGATACCCGCCGCCCGGAGCGCGGCGAGCGGGGCCACCCCGTGGCCGTGGGCGCGGTTCGAGCGGGGACAGTGGGCGATCGCGACGCCGGTCCGGCGGAGCGTGTCGATATCGGTCGCGTCGAGCTGGACGCAATGGATACACAAGACCGTGGCATCGAGCACGTCAAGAGCGGCGAGGTACCCCACCGGGGAGAGGTGATGCGGCTCGACGGCGATGCCGCGCCCCTGCCACGCATCGGCGAACGGGCCGCGACCATCGTGGACGAATGCGGATTCGTCGGGCGATTCGGCGATGTGGACGGCGGTCGGCAGGCCCTCGCGTCGTGCGAGCGCAGCGACCGCCCGGTAGAGCGGCGCGCTCACGGTGTACGGAGCGTGCGGCGACACGCCGAGCCGGACGCGGGCCGAGGTCGCGGGGCGAGCGTAGTCCAGCGTCCGTTCGAGCTCGGCGAGACTCGACGCGACTTGGCTCGTGGCGGGGCCGAACACCTCCTGATAGCCAACCCCTCGCCCGCCGAGGGCGTGGAGCGCGTCCAGGGCGGCGCCCGTGCTCCCGGTGTCGGCGATACACGTGACCCCAGCCGCCCAGCAGTCCCGCAGCCCCTGCTGTGCTGCCCGCGCGAACGCCTCCGGAGGCGTCGCGTCCTTCGCCGCGCGGACCGAGCGGATCCAGGCGGGGAACGCAAGCGGCGGCACGCGCCCCGCGAGCTCAGTCAGTTCGAGATGCGTGTGGCAGTTGACGAGGCCGGGGACGAGGAGACCCCCGGGAAACGCGAACGTCCGGGCCCCAGGTGGGCGGGGCACGAGAGCATCGGGGCCGATGGCGGCAATGCGGCCCGTCTCGTCGACCAGCACGGCGCCGTGAGCGATCCGCGGCGCCGTGACCGGATGAACGACTCCGGCCTCGAGCCGCAGCACGCCTAAGGGGTCACCCCGATGCCGAAGGGCGCGTGCACCGGGCATACCAGCGTCGGCTCCGTGCCGGGGAAGAACCAATCCCAGTGGCGCACTTCCAGCGGACAGTAGGGCGAGGCGAGGTACCCGTTGCTCCAATCGACTTCCCGCGTCACGAGAGAGTCGGGGCGCGCCCAGTCGGCGGGGGGCGGGCGCCGCTGGTAGACGTCCCGCATGAACTCCGTCCAGGCCGGTGCCGCGATCCGGCCTCCGCCGGCGTTGTGATCGAGGATCCGCTGCTGGAGATCGTAGCCGATCCACACCCCGGCCACGAGCTCCGGCGTGTAGCCGATGAACCAGGCGTCCGTGTAGTCGTCGGTCGTCCCCGTCTTCCCAGCTGCGGGCAGCGTGAACCCGGCCTTCCAGACGGCGCTGAACGCGGTGCCGCGGCGGATCACGTCCTTCATCATGTCGACGAGGAGCCACGTGTGCGCGGGGTCCATGACCTCCTCCCGCCGCACGGCCGGCTGCCAGAGGATCGTGCCGCGACTGTCCTCGACCCGGAGAATCCCCTGCGGGTCGGCCCGCGTACCGAGGGTGGCGAACGACGTGTAGGCCGCAATCATCTCGAGCGGAATCACGCCGTTCGCGCCGATGTGCAGGGACGGATACGGCCGCAGGGGACTCGTGAGACCGTAGCGGCGGGCCTCGCCGATCACCGCCTGCTCCCCGAGCTGCATCCCGAGCTTGATCGTAGCGAGGTTGCGCGACAGGTAGAGCGCTTCCCGCATGGGAATGAGGCCCAGCGTGGTGTCGTCGTCGTCCTTCGGCTGCCACAGGGTGCTGTCGAGCTGGAGCACGGGCGGGTTGAGCGGCGAATCGTCGAGGATCTCCGTGACGGGATGACCGGCCCGCACGGCCGTCGAGTACACGAACGGCTTGAACGTGGACCCGGGCTGCCGGATCGCCTGGGTGGCCCGGTTGAACTTCGAGTCGTCGAAGTCGCGTCCCCCGACCATCGCGCGGATGTAGCCCGTGTTGGCCTCGATGGCGACGAGCGCGCCCTGGAGGTAGGGCGTGAACGGTCCGTGGTCCTCCCCGGACGCCTTGGCGGACTCGATGTAGTCGCGATAGGTCACGCGGCCCGGGGCCTTGCCGCTCGAGTACACCCCCGACTCGATCGCGTCGAGCTGCGCCTGGACGGCCCGCTCAGCGGCGTCCTGCATGTCGAGATCGAGCGTGGTGTAGATGCGCAGTCCCCCTTCGTAGAGGTCCCGACCGTAGCGCTTGTCGAGATCCTGTCGGAGCCATTCGACGAAGTACGGCGCGACGTCGCCGTAGTTCGTGCGCGTGGTCGTGAGGAGCAGGGGGTAGGCTTTCCAGAGCTCCGCGTCGGCGGGCGTGAGGTACCCCTGATCGCGCATCAGCGTGAGTACGGCGTTGCGCCGCCGAACCGCCCGATCGGGGTGCGTGCGGGGGTCGTACTTGGCGGGCCCCTTGGGCAGCGCGGCGAGGGTCGCGGCTTCGGCGACGTTCAACTGGCGCGCGGACTTGCCGAAATACACCTGCGCCGCGGCCTCGACCCCGTGCGCCCCCGCGCCGAGGTCGATCTGATTCAAGTAGAGCTGGAGGATCGAATCCTTCGGGAAGTGGTGCTCGATCTCGAGCGCGACGCGCGCCTCTTTCAGTTTGCGCGTCAGCGTCTTTTCCCGCGAGATCTCCTCGGGGAAGATGTTGCGCGCGAGCTGCATCGTGATCGTGGAAAACCCCTGGGCCCAGCTCATCGAAAAGACGTCGGCCTTGATGGCGCCGAAGATGCGCCAATAGTCGATCCCGTGATGCGAGTAGAAGCGCTTGTCTTCGGTGACGATGAAGGCCTGCTGCACGGCGGGCGGGATCTCGCCCAAGGGCAGCACGGTGCGCCGTTCGAGACCGAGCTCGGCGATCAGGCGGCCGTCGGCCGCGAACACCTTGGAGGTCTGCTGGGGGCCCGGCCCGCTCACCAGGCGCGAGATCGAGGGGCACCGCTCGGCCGCGCACACGCGCGTCCATGAGCCGTAGCCGACGCCGGCCAGGTAGGCGAGGACCAGGGCGGCCGCGCCGAGCAGCCGAACGCGGATTTCCGGGTGCCGCCACCAAGGCTGGGGAGGGAGCCGCGGCGCGAGGGGCGCCGTCACGGAGGCCATCTGCTCGGACAACCTAGTCGAGGCGTCGGCGCCTTGCTACCAGTTCGAGGGACTCTTACGATTCCGCCCCATGCCGGACCTGATCGCCGAGCTCGAGTGCCGCGACCTCGTGCAGCAGGCCACGCCCGCCCTCGCCACGCACCTCGGCCGCGGGCCCACGGCCGTCTACGCCGGGTTCGATCCCACCGCACCGAGCCTGCAGCTTGGGAACCTGATCCCGCTCACACTGCTCCGACACTTTCAACGAGCTGGCCATCAGCCAATCGTCCTCATGGGCGGCGGCACTGGCCTGATCGGCGATCCGAGCGGGAAGCGCGACGAGCGTCCGCTGCTGTCGCGGGAAGAGATTCGCGAGAACCTGCACCGCCAGCGCGATCAGATGCAGCGGTTCCTGGACTTCGACCCCGGGCCGGCCCAGGCCCGGGTGCTGAACAACGCCGACTGGCTTTCCCCGGAGCCGCTGCTCGACTTCCTCCGCGACGTCGGCAAGCACTTCACCGTGAACGTGATGCTGCAGAAGGAGTCCATCCAGGGCCGTCTCGAGGCGGGCATCTCCTACACCGAGTTCAGCTACATCCTGCTCCAGGCTTTCGATTTCCTGCACCTCGCGCGGACCCATCGGTGCAGCGTCCAAGTGGGCGGCAGCGACCAGTGGGGCAACATCACCGCGGGCATCGACCTCATTCGCAGAGTCGAGGGAAAAGAGGCGCACGGCCTCGTGGCACCCCTCGTCACGACGGCGACCGGCGCCAAGTTCGGGAAAACCGAGGCGGGGGCGATCTGGCTTGATCCGGTGCGCACGTCGCCCTACAAGCTCTACCAGTTCTGGATCAACAGCGACGACCGGGACGTCGAGCGCTATCTCAAGTACTTCACGTCCCGAGTGGCCGACGACATTGCGGCCGTCCTCGCCGAACACGCCAAGAATCCCGCGGCCCGCGTGGCCCAGCGCCGTCTCGCCGCGGATCTCACCGCGCTCGTGCACGGGCCCGCGGCCGCCGACGGCGCCGCCGCCGCGAGCGCGTTGCTCTTCGACGACTCCGATCCGCGCCGCGTGAGCGCTCCCGCGCTCGCCACGCTCTCCTCCGAGATCCCGACCGGCGCGCTGCCGCCGGAGGGCGACGTGCCCCTCGTTGATGCCCTCACACAGGTGGGGCTCGCCACCTCCAAGAGCGATGCGCGCCGGGCCATTCAACAAGGGGGGATCTACGTGAACCAGGTCCGCGTGCAGGATCCTGAACGCCGGATCGGTCCGTCGGATGGGCTCGCGGGCGGCCACGTGCTGCTGCGTCGCGGGAAAAAGGACTACGCCCTGCTCGAACCTCGGGACCGCTAGGCGAACTCCTCGAGGACGCCGAGGACGCGTTCCATTTCATCCGCCGTGTTGAAGCAATGGGGCGACAGGCGGATCGCCCCCTCCCGAAGCGAGCAGACGATGTGGGCGCGACGCACGGCGTGAAACGCCTCGGCCGCGCGCTCCGGTGCGAGGCAGACGATCGCCGAGCGGTGCGCCTCGTCGCGCGGCGACACGACCCGCATCCCCACTGCATCCGCCCACTGCCACACGGGCTCGTGGAGCGAGCGCGTGTGCTCGGCGATGTCGCGAATCCCGAGTTCGGCCAAGAGACCGGCCGACACCGTCAAGCCGACGAAATCCTGATAGGGCAACGTGGCCATCTCGAACCGACGCGCGTCGCCTCGGAATGTCGGGTTGTACTCGGTGAGGCGGGAGAAGTCGTCCGTCCCCTCGAACGCCATCCAGCCCGCTACAGCGGGCTCGAGTACCCGCACGAGCTCGCGCCGGACGTACAGGAACCCCGAACCCCATGGGGACATGAGCCACTTCTGCCCCCCGCAAGCGAGAATGTCGACGGGGGTCTCCTGCACGTCCAGCACCGAGTTCCCGACGCCCTGGATGCCGTCGACGACGAGGAACGTGCCGTTCGCGCGGCAGGCGGCGCCGACGCGCCCGAGATCCACACGATAGCCGTTTGAGAACTGCACGAACGACACGGCGAGGACGCGTACGCGCGGGTCCGCCAGCCGCTCGACCAGGTAGTCTTCGTCGGGCCAGCCACCCGGCGCGCACGGCGCCAGCTCAACTTCGATCCCATCCTTCTTGAGCAGCAGCCACGGGTAGACGTTGGCCGGGAACTGCTTGTCCGAGACGAGCACGACGTCGCCCGGGCGTAGCGGCAGGGCCCGCGCGGCCAGGTTAAGCCCGACCCCGGTGTTGGTCGTGAGCGCGATCTCGCCCGCGGTCGCGTTGATGAGCCGGGCCACCTGTTCTCGGGCGGCCTGCAGACCAGCGAGGAGCTCGCGGTCCGGCAGGAGGTGCGGTGCCGTACGCTTCGCGGTGAATTCGTCCAACGCCCGGCGGGTGCGCTCGGGGATCGGGCCGATGGACGCGTTGTTGAGATACACCGTGTCCGCAGTCCACGGAAACTCGGTGGCGCGCAGCGCGCGGAACGTGTCGCGGAGCGCCCGGAGGCGGGTGGGATGATACGCAATGTCGGTCACGCCGGGATCGCCTCGATCTGCGGCCGTCGCGCGCCCGACGAATGGCGCTTGGCTGGCGGCCACGACTACGTTAGTCGGGGGCCGACCTTCCGGGCAAGCGGGCGGGACACGTGAACAGCGCGACGCGCTTTAGTCTCGTGTTGGGGGGCGGCGGCATGAAAGGCCTCGCGCACGTGGGCGTCTTTCAGGCCCTCGCCGAGCGCGGGCTCACGCCGAGCTGTGTGATCGGCTCGAGCGTCGGCGCATTGGTCGGGGCAGCCTGGGCCGCGGGCCGCGACCCCGATGCGCTGCGCGAGCTGGCGATCCAGCTCCGCCGCCGCGACATCTTCGTCGTCGCCCACGCCGACATGGCCTTCAAACGCATGCGCTCCCCCGCGCTGTTTCGCCGGGAGCCGCTCGAGACGTTGCTCGACCGTCTCGTGGGCGACCTGACGTTCGCCCAGCTCGAGCGGCCGCTGATCGTGAACACCGTCGACATCAATTCCGGGATGCAGATCTTCTGGGGCCTCGACGGGCTCGAGGACGCGCGCGTAGCCGACGCCGTGTTTGCCTCGTGCGCCCTGCCGGGCTACCTCCCGCCGCGCGAAATCCGGGGCCACTACTGCGTGGACGGCGCGACGGTGGACAACCTCCCCGTCGCCACGGCGCGCGCGCTCGGCGTGGACCTCGTTGTCGCGGTCGATGTATCGGCCTCGAGCGCCTTCCGCGCCGACACCCAGGAGGAGGGCTTCGCCGCCGTCTTCTCGCGCGCCACCGAGCTCGCCATCCAGTCGACCCTCGAGCTCCGGCTCGCCGCCTGGACTACGCCGCCGATCTACTTCATGCACCCCCGGGTCGAGCACATCTCACCCTTCTCCTTCGATCACCTGCGGGAGCTCGTGGAGGAGGGGTACCGGGAAGCGACCGCAGCCCTCGGCCAACCGGAGGAGTGGCCGCGGTTGGGGGACGAAGGTGTCTACCCTCGCCGACGCGTCAGCGTGCGCGTCGAACGCGAGCGGTGCGTCGGGTGCGGCGCCTGCCTCGTGCAAGGGCCGCCGGGGATGTTCGTCCTCGATGCGCAACGACGGGCGGTCGTGACGGCGCCCGAGCAGGAGTGGTCGCCGATCGATGGAGGGTTCATCCGCCACTGCCCGACGTACGCGATCAGTGCGCGCCCGGCTCTCGCACAGAAAGTCGCCGGGGCGGCCGGAGCCTAGACACACTCCAGCTCGATCGCCCGCATGTCCCGCACCACGCGGTCCCAGTTGTAATAGGTCTCGACCGCGTGCCGCCCGGCCGCGCCGACCTGCGCGGCAAGTGCGCGGTCGTCGAGCAACCGGCAGACGGCCGCGGCCACGGCCTCGGGGTCTTCGGGGGGCACGAGAAACCCCGTTTCCCCGTCACGCACCGCGTCGGGCACACCGCCCGAGTTGCCCGCCACGATCGGCAGGCCGCTCGCCGAGGCCTCGACGAGCGAGATGCCGAATCCCTCAACCCCGATCCGCTCGGCGCGTCGCGACAGGCCCACATACACGGAGGCAAGGTTGTAGAGAGCTGGGAGGTCACGCTCGGCGACCTCGCCGAGAAAATGGACGTGCGCCGCCACGCCCGTCTGGTGCGCGAGTCGCTCGAGGCGATCGCGCTCGGGGCCGCTGCCGGCGACCGCGTACTGCACGTCGCGATGACGGGCGAGGATGGCCGGGAGCGCGCGGATCCCCGTGTCGACGCCCTTGTGGGGATCGAGGCGCGCCACGGTGAGCAACCACACGCCGCGGTTCGGGAGCCGGAGTCGGTCCCGGAGTGCAGTGGGGTCGATCCCCGGACGAAACCGCTCCGGGTCCGTCCCGAGTCGCACGATGCGCAACCGCTTGCCGTGACCGTCGAGGCCCAGTTCCCCGAGCACGGAGAGCGCGAGATCGCGGGTCCAGGTGCTGATAGCCACGAGCGCGGCGGCCCCGCCGATGATCGCCTTCCCGGAGCGTCGCTTGAAGGCGGAATGGTGGTACTTGTGGAGTTCGCTCAAGAGGTCGCCGCCATAGAGGAAGATGCAATACGGTATGCCGAGGCGCTCGTGAACCCACCGCGCCGGGTAGCCGGCCGGCTTCACGTTGCCGCAATACACGAATCTCACACCGTGCTCGCGCGTGAGGGCCGTCGCGCGACGGGACCACAGGAGCAGCCCCGGGAGTGTCTTTACGCGATTGCGGCTGATTGGCAGTCGGTCCACGGCGCCGCCGAACGCGCCATCGACCTCCGCGGCATCGGGGTCGGCGGGCGTCGAGACGATGAGCTCACCAGGGGGAAAACGCAGCGCGAGTTCGCTGTGCAGCCGCGCGATGCCACCGCCAAGCGGGGGGAAGTCGTGGGCGAGGAGCAGCGCGGTCATCGCCCGCCGCGTGGCATGCGGTCTCGCGACATACTGGGGGCGACGGGCACGCTGTATAATCAGGGGACGCCACGACCCTTTTGGCAAGGCATCGCCCGCCTGGAGCCGTGATCGGCTCGTTGCTCGCGCGTTGGGCTTTCCTTATCTACGTCCCTCCCCCGGAGGCCGGCCGACGCCCGATCTAAGCGTAGCCGAGCCCGCGAGACCGGCGCGGCCGCCAGGGACGCTGCGCGTCCTCTTGGTCGACTCGGGCCGCGAGTGGCGGGGAGGCCAGGCGCAGGTGCTGCTGCTGGGCCAGGAGCTCACGCGCGCGGGCGTGGACGTGCGACTCGTCACGAATGGCGCAGGCGAGCTCGCTCAGCGCGCTCGCGCCGCCGGGGTCTCGGTGCGCGGCACCCCATGGACGGCCGCGCTCGATCCTCGGGCCCTCTGGGCGCTCTGCCGGGAAGTGCGGCGCTTCCGCCCCGTCGTCATCCACGCGCACGACAGCCACGCGCTCCTGCTAGCGACCTGGGCCCGCCGGTGCGGTGGGCCGGCCCAGCTCGTCGCCACTCGGCGTGTGGACTTTCACTTGCGTCGGCGAGGCCTTTGGCAACGGGCGGGGCGCGTCATCGCCGTCTCAGAAGCGGTGGCCCGCGTCCTCGGATCGGACGGCGTGCCTGCCGACCGGATCACCGTCGTCCGCGACGGCATCGATCCCGAGGCCGTGCGGCGGAGCGCGGCGGTGCCGCTCGACATTCGCGGCCGTCTCGGGCTCCCGCCCGCGACGCCGCTCGCCGTCAACGTCGCGGCCCTCGTGGCCCACAAGGACCACCGCACGCTGATCGGCGCCGCGACAGCGACTGCCGCTCGCCGCCCCGACCTCCACTGGGCGATCGCTGGAGCGGGACCTCTGCGCCCGGCGCTTGCCGCGGAGATCGCGCGGGCCGGACTCGAGCACCGCGTGCACCTGCTGGGGTATGTGCCCGAAGCGGATGCGCTGATTCGCGAGGCCGACGTATTCGTCATGTCCTCTCGTGAGGAGGGGCTGGGGAGCGTGGTGTTGCACGCCCTGGCCCTCGGCAAGCCGGTGGTCGCGACCCGTGCGGGCGGTCTTCCGGAAATTGCGCCGCCATCTGGGCTCGTGCCCGTGGGCGACCCGAGCGCGCTCGGCAACGCCGTCGTGCACGCGCTCGAGCATCCGGAGGCCACAACCCTCCCCCCCGACTGCACCGCCCCAGCAATGGCTGAGGGCGTCCTCGCAGTCTACCGGACACTGCCGGCATAACCGGTGCACGTCACGATCGCGTCGCACTACCGGCTGCCCGTGACGGGCTATGGAGGAACCGAGCGCGTGGTCGTGGCCTTGGTGCGGGGCCTTCGGGCGTTGGGGCATCAGGTCACCCTCCTTGCCGCTCCGGGCACCCTCGTTCCTGACGTCACGGTGGTCCCCGTGGCGCCGGAAGTACTGACGGATCCCCGCCTCGACCTTGCCACGCTCGCGCCGAGGGACTCAGACATCCTGCATGCCCATTTCCTCCTCAACCGGGCACCCTCGCGGCCTTACGTCCAAACGCTCCACGGTCACCTGCCCAAGGGAGCCTCGCCGCCCCCGCTCACGATTTTCGTCTCTCGCGCGCACGCCGCGTACTACCAGCGCGACGCGTTCGTCCACAACGGGCTCGACCCCACGGATTACGAGTACCGAGCGACCAAGGGAGCTTATGACCTGTTTCTCGGCCGCCTGCACCGCGTGAAGGGCTACCGCTGGGCCATCGAAGGGGCGCGCCGCGCGGGGCGACCGCTTGTGATTGCGGGAGGCTGGAGGCCGAGCTTGCGCGGCGGCGTGCGATTCGTGGGCGCCGTCGGGGGCGCGCGCAAAGTGGAGCTCCTCGCCGGCGCACGCTGCCTCTGGGCGCCAGCGCTATGGGAGGAGCCCTTTGGCCTGACCGCGATCGAAGGGTTGTTCTCGGGGACACCGGTGTTGGGAACGCGACGCGGCGCCTTGCCCGAAATCGTGAGTCCCGAGGTCGGCGCGCTCGGGGACTCCCTGGACGATCTGGTGACCGCACGGGCGGAAATCGAAACCCGTACGGCCGCCGCCTGTCGCGCCCACGCGGAGCGCAACTTCACCCATCGGGCGATGGCCGCGGGCTACCTCCGCATGTACGCCGACGTACTCGAGCGCGACGCCCTGCCGGCGGGTCGCGCGGCGACGGACGCCTAGCGGAGCGTAATCGTCAAGAGTTCCTCGAGCCGCTGCGTCCACGTGTGCTCGCGGAGGGCGCGGGTCCGCGCGGCCGTCGACAGGGAGCGGCGCTGCGGCTCATTTGCCAGCAGTTCGGACGCGCGGGCTCGGAGTTCCGCCACGCTCCGGTACAGCACGATCTCCTGGTCCGGCGCGAAGTGGCGGGGGATATCGGCCTTGGCGTCCACGAGCTGCGGCGTCCCAACAGCGGCGAGCTCGAAGACCCGCATGTTCGCCCCCGAGCCGTAGCGCGCCGGGTCGTCCCCGCCGAATTGCTGGTGCACGTTCAAACCGACGGTCCCGCCGGCCAGCGCCCGGACAAAGTTGGTGCCGTACACCGGTCCGTTCGGCCAGCGCGGCCCCCAAACGACGAGGCCCAGGTCGGCGACGTCCTGGAGCACGCGCTCGCGGAGCGGATCGCGCGACCCCACAAACACGAGCGGGCCGTGCCACGCGGGCCCGCCGGCCAGGGGGCGGAGAAAGCCCGGGTCACACCCGAAGGCGAGGTAGTGCGCCTCGACACCGCCGCTGCGATAACGCGCGAGACTCGCGGAGTCGTGCGTGAAAAACGCGTCGTACACGGGTGCGAGGCGATCGGACAGGGCGGCCTCGTGCGGATCGTCGGGAAACCAATTCACCCACCGGGCGCGCGTGAGGGGCCGGAGCGCTGCTACGAGCGCGGGATCGAGCCGCTCCCCGCGAAAGGCGAGGACGACGTCCGCACCCCGCGCGACCGCGGCGCCGAGCCGCTGGTCGAGCGTGCGCCCGAGGAGCTTCGCGAGCCCGCGGTCCCGCGCCTCGCACCTGGTCACGTCGCAGCCCAAGGCCTCGAGGCCCGCCGCGAGCGCCGTGCCGCTGCGGTGGTAGCGGGCGTTGAACGACGCCACCAGCACCACCCGCAATCCGGCGAACGGCCGACTCACCGCCGCACGGCTTTGACGATCGTGGTCTCCCCGAACGCGATGGCCGGCAGGAGGAGCTGGTGCAGGATTTCCACGTTACGCTCACGCTGCCCGGGGTCGTCCTCCCACCGCGAGAGGGCAGCTTTCGTGACCACCGCGGTGATGGGCCAGAGCGGCAGATAGAGCCAGCTCACTGCCTTGATGCGATTGGTCGCGATCGTGCGGAGCTCGAAGCCCTCGCGGTGCAGCATGTAGCGGAGCATGGGGAACGAGAGGAGACTCACGTGATGCCACGGCGTCGGGTCGGCCTCGTTCAGTGGCACCTTCTGCTTGTTGTGGAAACCGGTCAGCAGCCACCGCCACCGCGATCGCAACGCACTGATGTTCGGGGTCGACACGATGAGCACGCCGCCGGGGCGCAGCACGCGACGGCACTCGTGCACGAAGTCGAACGGCCGCTCGAGATGTTCGATGCCGTCGATGCACACCACCGCGTCGAAGGCGCCCGCCGCGAACGGGAGGCCACCGTTCATGTCGGCGCGCGCGAACCGGACGCCCCGACCCTCGAGCCGGTTGGCGATGTCGACGCCATATCCCACGTGCCCGGCGCGCTGGGCCCGCGCGAGAAAGGCGCCTTCGCCGCAAGGGATGTCGAGCACGCGCGCGCACGCGGATTCCGCGGCGAGCAACCGCGCCACCACGGCGTGCGTGTTGGGTGACGTGAGCTCCCGCGGAGCGGGCGCGGCGGTCATCCCGACAGGTAGTTGCGGTATTCGAAGACCCGAACGCCGGTCATCCGTTCGATCCAATCCGAGACGTAGTAGCGCACGTCCCGCGCGCGGAGTTCGCGGGGGCCGATCCCGGGGCCTCGACCGCGCCGCTCGGCGACCCACTCGCGGGCCGCGCGCGGGTGAGGGCCGCGGAACGGCTTGAGCCCGGGGGTCCAATCCAGGTGCGGGACCTCGTTCGTCGGGGCGCCGCCGTGCTCGGTGAAGAACTCCCGGAACGCGGCGCGCTTGCCCGCGAGTGCGCTGGCGCGTCGCGCCCACCCGTAGTGAAACATCTGCGCGCCGGTGGCACGGGCCCGCACCCGGCGGTTCGCGTCGCCCACGCGAAACCCCTGCGCATCGCCGAACGAACGCAGGTCGCGGCCCAGCCGCAGGACCCGCACCTCGCGCCGGTACCAGTGACGGTTCGTGACGACCGTGTCCACGTCGCCGTAGAAGTGCAAGTAGTCGACCAGCAAGCCCTCAAGGCGGGTCTCACCGCCCCACGCGTTCAGCCGGTCGACCACGAGCGCCGCGCCCGTTTCGTGCAACACCTCATCGGCCTGGATGTAGAGGGTCCACGGGCCGTGGCACGCCGCGAGCGCGCGGTCGGTCTCGACGGCCAGGGTCCGCCCCCACCGCGACGGGTCCCACACGGTGTCGAGGACGCGGACGCGCGGGTCCTCGATCCCCGCGACCAACTCGCGGGTCCCGTCGTCGGACTGGCCGACGTTCACCACGACCTCGTCGCAGACTTCGAGTAGCGAGCGGATCGCGGGCACGACCGGGTAGTCGAGCCGGACCGCGTTCCGGACAATCGTGAAGCCCGAGAGCACGCCTAGACTTGGAACTGGAGGTCGTAGAAGCGCCGGTAGAGGCCTCCCGCAGCGAACAGGCTGTCGTGCGTGCCCCGCTCCACGATCCGGCCGCTCGCCAGGACGACGATGAGATCGGCGTGTCGCACCGTGGCGAGGCGGTGCGCAATGACGAAGGCCGTACGGTGGGCCATGAGGCGGTCGACCGCCTCCTGCACCAGACGCTCCGCTTCGGTGTCGAGCGCGCTCGTCGCCTCGTCGAGGATCAGGATCGGCGGATCGCGCAGCAGGGCGCGCGCGATGGCGATGCGCTGGCGCTCACCCCCGGACAGGCGCGTCCCCCGCTCTCCGAGCAAGGTCTCGTAGCCGCGCGGCAGGGCCGTGACGAACTCGTGCGCGTTGGCAGCCCGCGCCGCCGCCTCCACGGCGGCCATGGAGAAGTCACGGCGGCCGTACGCGATGTTGGCGAGCACCGTGTCGTTGAGCAGGATCGTCTCCTGGGCGACGATGCCCATCAAGCGCCGCAGGCTCTTGCGTCCGAACGCGGTGATTGGCACGCTGTCCATCAGGATCAGGCCCCCGGTGGGCTCGTAGAACCGAGGCAACAGGTCGACCAAGGTCGTCTTGCCCGCTCCCGACGGCCCGACGATGGCGACGACCTGTCCGCGGCGAACCTCGAGATCGATCCCGGCGAGGACGGCGTCTTGTCCGTCGTACGCAAAAGAGACGTCGCGGTACTCGATCCGTTCGACGAAGCCCGCCGGGCGGGCGTTCGGGGCGTCGTCCTCGCCCGAGGGGAGATCGAGGACGTCGAAGACGCGGTCGGCCGCCGCGAGCGCTCCGGCCATGATCGTCGGATAGTTCGCCACGGACTTAACGGGCGACATGAGCCGGAGCGCCACGGCGACGAAGGCGATCAGGGCCTCAGGCCGGACCGCCGAGGCGCCCCCGAGCGCGAGCTGCGTGCCGACCGAGAAGATCACGACCACGACGACCCCGGCAAACACCTCGCTCATGGGGCTCGTAGCCAGGGCAAAGCGTTGGGCGCGCAGCGTGCCCATGCGGTTGCGCTCGACGAGGCGCTGGAAGCGCTCCGACTCAAAACCTTCCGCCACATACGCGCGGACGAGCTTGATCGACGCAACCATCTCACTGACCAGGCTGGTGAGCTCCCCGCGTTCTTCGGCGAGCTCGCGCGAGCGGCGGCGGACTCGGCCCACGACCGGCCGCACGAGCAGCGCGAGGAGGGGCGCGCTCACGAGCGCAATCAGCGTCAGGCGCCACGACAGACTGAGGAGAATCGCAACGTAGACGAGCATGAGGCTCGCGTTCTGCAGCAGCGACGCGAGCGCGGCCGAGACCGCGGTCTTCGTCTGATCCGTGTCGCTGATGACCCGGGCGAGCACCTGCCCGCCCCGGGTTTGCTGAAAGAACGTGATGGGCAGGGTCTGCAGATGCTCGAAGAGGTGCACGCGGAGATCGCGGACGACGCCCTCTTGGATCGCGACGCTCGTGAGCGAGGCCACGTAGCTGAGGACGTTCTTCAGAACGAGCGCCCCGACCAGGACGATGACGACATTGCGGAGCGCCGCCTGCGGGCTGCCCACCGCGAGGAACGGACCCGCGACGGCGTGGAGAAGTCGCTCCACACTCGGACCGCCGGCGGTGGGGATGGCCTGCTCGCCGAACAGCGTGCGCAGAAACGGGATCAACAGAACGAACGTGGCCCCGTCGAGGACCGAAGCCCCGAACGTGGTCAGGATGTTCGTCACGAACAGGAGCGTGTAGGGCCGAGCGAGCCGCAGCAGCCGCGCGCCGCGGCTCATCTCAGCGACCTCCTCCCGCGCCTCCGCCCCCGCGTCCCCGCGGCGTGAGCAACGCCACCGGGAGGATCATCTCTTCGGGCGTCACGCCCCCATGGAGGAAGGACCCGCGGTAGCGGGCCTGGTATTCCCGCAGTTTGGTGGGGTACACGAAGAACCGATCGCTGGTCGCGAGGAGCAAGCGCACGCCGAGGCCCTGGGCCGGGATGCCGTAACTCTTCAGATCCGAGACGGCCAAGGCCGCTTCCGGGTCCTCGGTCCGCAGGTCCTCGCCGAACTTGTAGCGGAGGTTGGCGGTCGCGTCGCGCTTCGCGAACACGGTGGCCGGCGTTTCGCAGTGGATCGAGCCGTGATCGGTCGTCAGCAGCACCGACACCCCGCGACGCTCGGCCTCCTGGAGGGCGGCGAGCACGGGCGAGCGCTCAAACCACGTCCGCGTCAGGTTCCGCAGAGCTGCTTCGTCGCGCGCGACCTCGAAGAGGATCGCGCTCTCGGAGCGTCCGTGGGTGAGCTGGTCGATGAAATTGAACACCAGCGCCGTAACGCCGTCCTGGGAGAGGTGCGCCGGCAGGCGCCGCAAGAGGTCGCCGCTGTCGTTCGCGCTGAATAGCTTCTCGTACCGCACGGGCACCGGCCGACCCACCACTTCCGCGAGTTGTTCGGCCAACATCTCGTCCTCGTGGGCGTTGAGGCTCTCCTCGTCCGACGCCTGGCCCCACCATGCCGGATGGCGCGCCGCGATCTCCATCGGGAAGAGACCGGAGAAGATCGCGTTGCGCGAGAACGGCGTGGCCGTGGGCAGGATGCTGAAATAGTGGGACTCTTCCACTTCGAACAGCGGCGTCACGACCTCGCGCAGCATCTCCCACTGGTCGAGCCGCAGACAGTCGATCACGACGAGGAGCACGCGCCCGGCACCCTCGAGGACCGGCACGAGAAACTCGGCCCCCACGTCGACCGAGAGCGGCGGCCGATCCGCCTCCGGATGCGCGAGCCAGCGCGGATACTGCCGGCCCACGTACCGCGCGAAGTCTTGGCGCAGGCTGCGCTGCAGCGCGCGGAGGGCCTCCGAGAGCCCGGGCTCTTGCGCCGCGGCGAGCCGCACGTCCCAGCGCGCGAGCTCCGCCACGAGCTCCACCCATTCCCGCCACCCGAGCGCCACGGCCCGCCGCGCCTCGAGCTCGCGGAACCGGGTGACAAAGTCCCGCGCCAGCCGCTGCTGACGGATGCGATCGCCATCGAGCAAGCGCGTGACGACCGACAGGACCTGGCGCGGGTGCACCGGCTTGACGAGATAGTCCGCGACCTCGAAACCGATGGCCTCGCGGAGGGTGCCTTCGTCCTCGCTCTGCGTGACCATGACGACGGGCATGGTGGGATCGATCGCGCGGATTTCGCTCAGCAACGCGAGGCCGCGCCGGCCCGGCATCTGCTCATCCAACAGGACGACGCTATAGGGCCGCCGTCTCAGCAGGGCAAGCGCGTCGTCCCCGTGGGCAGCCTGCTCTACGGTGAACCCTTGCGTCTCGAGGAAACGACGGTGTGCCGCCAGGCCCTCGACCTCGTCGTCAACCCACAAGATGCTCTTCGGGCGGGGCATCGTAGCGAAACCTAAACCAGACTGGCGAGGGCGGGCAACGCAGGGCTAACATTGGCCGCGTGCTGAGCATTTTGGTCGTCCGCTTCAGCGCCGTCGGCGACATCCTCCTCACCACCCCGCTCGTCCGGGCCCTCGCGCGACGTCATCCCGAGGCGCGTGTCGTCTTCGTGACCGAGCGCGCCCTCGCGCCTCTCGTGGCCGATCACCCCAGCGGAAGCGGCGCGGTCGCCCGGCTCGCGGCATGATCCGGAGCACGACGCCGTGCGAGGAGCGGCTCGTGGCCCTGCTCGCCGCCGCCGCGCGCGGCCCCGAGCGCGAGGGCCTGTTCGCGCTGTGGCTCGTCGTGCGGGCAGCGGAGGGGCTGATGACCCCCCTCCCCCCCTCACCGCGCGCGCACCGACGCCGCCTCCAAGCCCTCGAGGCCCGGTTGGCCACCCTGGTCGTACCGGGGCCTTTGCAACGAGCCCTCGTAGCGGCGCGCCAGCACCTCGAACCCGCGACGCCCGGAGCGGGCGCGCTGGCGCTCGCCCAGCTCGTCGCCCCCGCGCGGGAGGTGCTCGGGCTCCAGGTGGGCGAGGCCGTGGGCGTTGCCGCGCGGGCCGCGCGCATACATCTATAGAGTCGGTCTGCCCATGACGACCCGCCGGTTGATCCCACTCGCTTCGCTCGAATCCATCGTCGAGCGCGTCGATCAGCAGCGCCCCGGGGAGCTCCCCAGGGACACCGTGGCCACGGGGTTCCCCTCAGTTGACCGCATTCTCGGAGGCGGCATCCGCCGCCGCGATCTCGTCGTGCTGGGCGGCGACATCGGCGCGGGGAAGTCGGCGTTGGCCTTGGGCATCGCTCTGCGGGTGGCGCAGCAGAACCAGACCGTCGGGTTTTGGTCGGGGGAGATGGACGAGCGGCGCCTGATGGAGCGAGCGCTCGCCATCGAGGGGCGCGTGGCGGTTGACGAGCTGCGGGGCGCGCGCCTATCCGATCAGGCGCGCGCCAGCGTCGGAGCCGCCGCCGTCCGGCTGCGCAACCTGCGATTGAGCGTTCGGGCGTTGGGCGCCCCAGACCTGGACATGGCGGCGGAGCTCGACGCCGCGCGGGGCCAGACGCTGGTCGTCGTCGACTACCTCCAGGTCGTGCCGCCGCCGGCCGGCACGCGGCCGGCCTCCCAGGACGAGGAAGCGGCCCTCGCGATCCGCCACCTCAAGGCGCTCGCGCTCGAGCACGACGTCGCCTTGCTGGTCGTGGCACAACTGCCGCGGTTCGACGCGACGCGGACGAACCCGCGACCCACGCTCGACGACTTTGGCGGCCTCGGAGCGATCAAGCAACACGCCGACGTCGTCCTCACCATCTTCCGCGAGGAGATGTACCGCCCGGGCGGTGGTGTCGAGGGCGCCACCGAACTCGCGGCGGTCAAGAACCGCAACGGACCCACCGGCTTCATCGACCTGTATTTCTATCGTCGCTGGATGCGCTTCGAGGACATGCTCGATCCGGATCGCTGAGCGACGCGCCGGTGGCGTCGGGCGCTTGGCCGGAGGTAACTTCGAGGCATGGCTGGTCACAGTAAGTGGAAGCAGATCAAGCGGAAGAAAGCCGTCACCGATGCGCGTCGGGGGGCCGCCTTCACGAAGCTGATCCGCGAGATCACGATCGCCGCGCGGCAGGGGGGCGGCGATCCTGCCGGGAACGCCCGTCTCCGGACCGCCATCGAGGCGGCCCGGGCCGAGAACATGCCAGCCGACAACATCGAGCGCGCCGTAAAGAAGGGCGCGGGCGGGCTCGAGGGCGTGCAGTACGAGGAAGTGCTTTATGAAGGATATGGGCCGGGCGGAGCGGCGCTTCTCGTCGAAGCCACGACTGACAATGCGAACCGCACCGTCGCCGAAATCCGCCACCTGTTCACCCGCTACGGCGGCAACCTGGGCGCGGCCAACTCAGTCGCGTGGATGTTCGACCGCAAAGCCCAGATCGTGGTGGCCGCGGCCCGTACCGATGAAGACGCCACGCTCGAAGCCGCGCTCGATGCGGGTGCCGAGGACGTGGTCCGCGACGGCGACACGTACCTGATCACGGCGCCCATGATCCAGCTGCGGGCGGTCCAGGATGGGCTCACGGCCCGTCACATTGCGGTGCAGAGTGCCGAGATCGCCATGCTCCCCAAGAACACGGTCAAGGTCGAAGGCAAGGACGCCGCGAACCTGCTTCGGCTGATCGAGGCCTTGGACGAGATGGACGACGTGGCGAAGGTGCACTCCAACTTTGACATCGACGCCGAGGCGATGGCGGCAGTCACCGAGTGACGTGAGGGTCCTGGGGGTCGACCCGGGGACTGCTGTAACGGGATACGGTGTGGTCGACGTGGAGGACGGGCGCCTCCTGTCCCCGCCCGCCCGGCTCGTCGAATGCGGCATCATCAGCCTCACCCGCCGGGCGCCCTTGCCGCGCCGACTCGAACAATTGCACGACGGCATCACGACGCTGATCGAGCGTCATCATCCGACGACGTTGGCGCTCGAGGATGCGTTCTACCAGAAGAACGTCCGCACGACGCTCGTCCTGGGACACGCGCGGGGCGTGGTGCTCCTCGCCGCCCAGCAAGCAGGCCTCGAGATCGTCGAGTACGCGCCCGCGACGGTCAAGCGGACGGTCGGGGGCCGAGGGGCGGCGCCCAAGAGCCAAGTGGCTCTCATGGTCGCCCGCCTGCTTCGCCTCGCGCAGGCCCCGCAGCCGGCCGACGCGGCCGATGGCGTGGCCGTGGCGCTCACCCACGTCCTGCGCGCGTGATCGCGACCGTCACCGGGCGCGTGGGGGCGAAGCACGCCGAACGGGTCGTCGTGCAGACGCCAGGCGGCGTCGGGTACGAGGTCGTGGTGCCGCTCGGGGTCATGGAGCGGCTGCCAGCCGTGGGAGAACTCGTCACGCTTCAGACCGAGCTCGTCGTACGAGACGACGGGTGGGCCTTATACGGCTTCCTCGAGGGCGCCGAGCGCCGGCTTTTCCAGCGGCTCACGAGTGTATCCGGGGTAGGTCCGCGGCTCGCGCTCACGCTTCTGTCGACGCTCGGCGTCGCGCGGGGCGCCCGGGCTGTAACTGAGCGGAACATCGGCCTGTTGTCCTCGGTCAACGGGATCGGCAAGAAGACGGCGGAACGGTTGGTGCTCGAACTCGCCGACAAACTCGGCGAGTTTGCCGACGCCACCGCGCCGACGAACGGCACTGCCGAGACGGCCCTCCGGGCCCTCGAGACGCTCGGTTACGGGCCGGCTGAGGCGGACGGGGCCCTGCGGAAGGCGCTCGCGACCGACGGCGCGGGCGCCTCCACGGACACGCTCGTGCGGCACGCACTCCGCTACCTGGCCACCGGTTGACCATGCCCCGCACCGCTGAATGGGTCTGCACCAGGTGTGGGTCCACGAACCGCCGGCTGGTGGCCGACGACGCGCGGGAGAGCGAGGACGCGTGCGTCACATGCCACGCCCGCCACGAGCTCGAGGCCGACGCGCGCCCGGTGCGCTGGCGCGCGCGCCCGGTCTAGAGACAGTGACGCGCACGAGACCCCAGGTCACAACCCCCGCGGCGCTCGCCGAGGAGCGCTCGGCCGAAAGCGCCTTGCGCCCGTCCCGCCTGAGCGAGTTCGTCGGGCAGGCCAAAGTGAAGGACTCGCTGCAGATCGCGATCGACGCGGCGAAGCAGCGCGGCGAGCCGCTCGACCACACGCTGTTCGTGGGCCCGCCGGGGCTCGGCAAGACCACGCTCGCGCTCCTCATGGCGCGCGAGCTCGGCGTCGGCATCCGAACCACCTCGGGGCCCGTCCTCGAGCGTCCAGGAGACTTGGTAGGGCTGCTGACCGCGCTCGAGGGCGGCGCGATCCTGTTCATCGACGAAGTCCATCGGCTCCGGCCCGCCCTGGAGGAGTTCCTCTACCCGGCGATGGAGGATTACCACGTGGACGTCCGCGTCGCCGACGGCCCCCGTGCCCAGACCATCCCCATGGCCCTCGAACGGTTCACGCTGATCGGGGCGACCACGCGGTTCGGACTGCTCACGCCGCCGATGCGCGCGCGCTTCGGCCTCGTCGAGCGCCTCCACTACTATCCTCCCGACGACCTCGCGCAGATTCTGGCGCGGTCCGCACAGATCCTCGGCGTCGAGACGGACCCCGGCGGTATCGCGGAAATCGCGCGGCGTAGTCGCGGCACACCCCGCGTCGCGAACCGTCTCCTCCGACGCGTGCGGGACTACGCGCAGGTGCGGGCCGACGGACGCATCTCGACCGCCGTGGCGGCCGACGCCCTGAAACGCCTGGATGTGGACGAATTCGGGTTGGACGACATGGACGCCCGCATTCTCAAAACGATCATCGAACAGTTCGAAGGCGGGCCGGTAGGGGTGGCCACGGTTGCCGCGGCCGTCGGTGAGGACCCGGGCACCCTCGAAGAGGTTTACGAGCCATTCCTCATGCAGCAGGGCTTCCTGGCCCGCACCCCTCGCGGCCGGTGCGCGACCGGGGCAGCCTACCGGCACTTCGGGTTCACGCCTCCTCGTACCGCCGAGCAGCCGAACATCTTCGACGCGTGACCGCCGGCTCCGAGCCAGGCGATTTCACCTACGAGTTGCCGCCCGACCTGATCGCCCAGGAGCCGCTGTCCGATCGGGCCGCGAGCCGGCTCCTCGTGCTCGATCGCACCACCGGATCGATCGAGCACCGCGTGTTCCGCGACCTCCTCGCCCTCATCGCGCCCGAGGATACCCTCGTCGTAAACACCTCTCGGGTGATCCCCGCGCGTCTCTTGGGGGTGCGCGAGAGCCCCAACGGGGAGCGGAAACCCGCGGAACTCCTTCTCGTGCGCCCGGCGCCCGACGATACGTGGTTGGCGATGGGCCACCCCGGCGGCAAGCTCAAGCCAGGGCGCCGGATCCACGTCGGGCCAGACGTCACTATCGAAATCCTCGAGGCACTCGGGGGTGGCATGCGGCGCGTCCGGTTCACCGGCGCGCTCGACGCCGCAGCAGCGATGGCCAAGTACGGCGTCGTCCCCTTGCCGCCCTATATTGACCGCGACCCGCGACCCGCCGACCGGGGTCGCTACCAAACGGTCTACGCCGAGCATGACGGCAGCGTCGCGGCGCCGACCGCCGGCCTCCACTTCACTCCCGAGCTGCTCGCCGCGATCGAGCGCCGCGGCATCGCGCGCGTAGCCCTGGACCTGCACATCGGGCCCGGCACGTTCAAACCCGTCGCGGCCGAGCATTTCGAGGGCCACATCATGCACGCCGAGGCGTACGCCGTGAGTCCCGAGGCCGCCGCGGCGATCAATGCCCGGCGCGCGGCGGGCGGACGCGTCTGGGCCGTCGGGACGAGCGTCGTGCGGACGCTCGAAACGACGGCGGACGTTTCCGGCGTTGTGCACGCCGGACAGGGAGAGACGCGGCTCTTCATTCATCCTCCGTACCGCTGGCGCGTCGTCGACAAGCTGATCACCAACTTTCACCTGCCCCGTTCCACCCTCCTCATGCTCGTAAGCGCGTTCGGGGGCTACGAGCCCGTGATGCGCGCCTACCGCGCCGCCGTGGCCGACCGCTACCGCTTCTATTCGTACGGCGACGCCATGGCCATCGTGTGACGCGCGGCGCGAGAGACGCACGACGGAGCCCGGGCTAGCGCGTGTTTGAGTACACCGTCGACGCCGTCTCCGGTGCCGCCCGCGCGGGCCGACTCGTGTTGCCGCACGGGACGATCACCACACCTGCGTTCATGCCGGTGGGCACGCAAGGGACCGTCCGCGCCCTGTCCCCGCGGGACCTGCGAGCGATCGGCGCCGAGCTCGTGCTCGCCAACGCCTACCACCTGCACGTTCGACCCGGGGAGGCAGTGGTTGCCGAGCTCGGCGGCCTGCACCGTTTCATGGGCTGGGACGGGCCGCTCCTGACCGACTCGGGCGGCTTTCAGGTGTTTTCACTCCGCGGCCTGCGGAGCGTGAGCGAGGAGGGTGTCGAGTTCCAGAGTCATGTCGACGGGAGCCGCCGGCTCCTCTCCCCCGAGCGGGTGGTCGACATCCAGTGGGCGCTCGGGGCGGACGTGGCCATGGCGTTTGACCACGTGCCGCCGGGCGAAGCCGACGCGGCGACGCTGCGCGACGCGCTCGAGCGGACGTTGCGCTGGCTCGCCC
>DATNIM010000020.1:0-3073 GCA_035604455.1 Gemmatimonadales bacterium | reverse complement strand
ACAGCGGAATCGCCAGCCGTGCCCCGGAGTTGTCGCGCTTGCACGTTCGGCACTTTCAATCGGAACCGTCACAAGCATCCGCGACGCTCTACACGTTTCCTAACATGCTCCATGAACTTATGGAATGACTTTGCCGTACGGGCGGCTGAGCTCGCGCGTTCTTGGCGCACGGCGCGCGCTCCTGGGGGATGGCCACGACCCGGTCTTCGGTGAATCGACTCCGCCGCATCGGTCCTGCGTCTCGAGGACCGGCAAGAATACCTGGATCCACTGGCCCGGGTCACGTCAGTAGAGCGACACGTTGCGAACGGTTACGGGCCGTCTGACCGTCAGTTCGGTCGCCTGCCATCTCTGCAACCGAGGGCCAGCCCGGACGCGTTCCGATCATCCCTGATCAGTGCGGGCGGCTGGTGCCAAGGGCTTGCAGATGCAGGCCCCCCGCCCTCAGCAGGGCTTCCGCCATCGCCTTGCCCATCCGATCGGCACCCTGCTCGTTGAAGTGCATGGGGTCCCCAGCCCTGTACCACCGCGGCCCAACCAATCCGAACGAGTCCGTCGGTATCCAGGTCGCCCTGTGTCGACTCGCGACGCGCTCGAGGGCGGCGTTGTATTGGTGGTAGCTCTCGAGCACGACCGGGAAATGCACTTGAGGTAGCCAGCGACTCCACGTTGACTCGCCGATCGCATCAGGTCCGGGGCTGGTGTCGGAGCCCGCCACTTGCACGAGTTTCGGGATGACGAGTTGGATCCCGAGGGCCGCCGTCTGCGTCGCGAAGCAGTCTACCAGGTGCTCGAAATCAACGACGCCCGCGGCGAGGGCCTCGCGCGCCACCTGATCCTGGTCAGCAACCCCCGACCCCGGGGTTTGCCAGCGCCGAAGGGCGAACAGCCGGTATCTCCCGAAAAGCTTGCCGTACAAGAGGGAGTGTCGCCGCAGCCAATCCCCCCACGGGGTGACGGTGCCGAGTTCTCGCGGGGGCTCGGGTACTGGCCCGGCGGGCGGACCGGCGAGCAGGGCCCTGCTCAGGTCGTTGTGGCCGTCGTAGAACACGATGATGTCCGGGTGGTAGCGGTAGAGCTCCAACTCGAGACGAATCAGGTCGTCTGCGGCGCTGTAGCCGGGAACGCCCGCGTTGATCACCTCGAATTCGGCCGAATCGCCCGCCAAGCGGTTGAGCCAATATTCCAGGCGCGCGGGCCAGGCGGCCGAGTCCCCGCCCGCGACCATCACATCGAAGGCCGTCGACGATCCGACAATCATCAGCCTCACCGACCCCGGCGCTTTGGTAACCGACACCTCCCGGCCGCGAAACCCCTCTCCGTCCACGTGCGCCCAGCCGTAGTAGTCCGAGTTGCGGACAAGCGAGTACCCGTACCGTGCCGATCGGTAGTACAGGAAGGGCATCGTCCCGGGCGGAGTGTGGCGGTGACGCTCGTGGTGTCGAACGACGATCTCACCGACCCCGGCGCCCACGACGAGCGCGCTCAGACCAGAGCAGAACGCCAACGTGATCTTTTGTAGCCTAGCACTGAGCATAGGGTCCTCGCGTTTGCATCGTCACTAGCATGTTGATCAGGCTCTCCGCGCGTCGTTCAACGCGGATGATCGCGGGGCAGTCACCAGACGGATCCGGCTGTTGGTACACGGCAACCTTAGCGGGATGCAGCATCGATCGGGGCGTCCTTGCCAAGCGCCGTGCGCCACAGCCATCCGAATGATCGCGGGACCAACCCAACGGGGGAGGGCGCGGCGATTCGGAAATGAGCGGCGATGCGCTCCAACATTAGCGAATGTGCGGCGGTTCCGTGACGCCCGCCTTCTTGACCACGTCGCAGCAAGCAAACCCTGAATGCGTCTTCCACTCAAGCCTGGCGTATCGCAATGACGGTTCGTTGGTCGACAATCGCCGCCCACAAGCTCGCGGGGCGAGGGTCCAACGAGGTGTCGCTGACGAGCTGGTAGCTCGGAGCTGACGCGGCGTTTACAATCTCCTTCGTGAGCATCCTCGTTTCCATCGTTATCCCGACTTACAACCGCGACCCGCTGTTACGAGCGACGGCGGACTCGGTGTTCGCGCAATCCTACCGCGACTGGGAGCTGCTCGTGATTGACCACGGCTCCACAGACGGCTCGCGGCGCTACCTCGAGACGCTTGGAGATCCGCGAGTGCGATCGCTCTTCCTCGAGCACTCAGGCACCGTGGCGCGGGTGAGGAACGTGGGCCTTCTCGCCGCGCGGGGCTCTTGCATCGCGTTTCTGGATTCCGACGATCTGTGGCACCGCGACAAGCTCGCGCTGCAAGTGGCGGCTCTTGAGGAGCATCCCGAATGTGGGTGGAGTTACACCGGTCTTGCGGTCGTCGATGAGCGGGGCCTGGAGATCCCTTCGGCTGGTGGCTGCCCTGAGCCCTCCCAGCGTGGATGGATTCTCGAGGCGCTGATCAACGGATCGGCCGTGGCCGCCACCTCAGCTGTAGTCGTGCGGCGAACGCTGCTCGACACGGTGGGCTGGTTCGATGAGTCACTGCCGATTTGCGAGGAGATCGATCTCTTCACGCGACTTGCCGAGGCGAGTCAGGTGACGGTCGTCCCCGGCGCACTGACGCTCTGCCGCCGCCACCCGGGAAACGGACCCTGGCCCCGTCTCGAAATCCTCGCGTGCAGGAACCGTGTCTACGACCGCCTGATCGCGGGGGCCTCGTCGCGGCGGCTGCGGCGCGTCTGCCGGCGCAGCAAGCGGCAATTCAGCTTGGCCCATCTTCGCAGCTTGCGCGTGGCTGGCTTGTACGGCGAGGCTCGGCGGGTGCTTGCGATGTCCTTTCCTTACGCGGGATGGCGCCCGGCGTGGTGGATCGGATGTCTCAAGACATGGCTGCGGCCTTGGCTTCGACGGCCCACCTCCGGTCCGACAGCAGGTCGGTAGTCTGTCTCGGTCGCGCCCGGGAGCCGAACCCGGTCAACGCAGCCAGGCTGAGAGATCGCGCCCGATCAGATCGGCCGTCCGCAGAATCTCCTCGCGATAGTAGTCGATGACCGCGGCCCGATCGGTCGGACTCATGCTGACCACAGACCG
>DATNIM010000019.1:0-14362 GCA_035604455.1 Gemmatimonadales bacterium | reverse complement strand
CATGCTCGCCTCGGTGACGAGCGGGCATGAGACCTTTAGCACGACCGACTCCGCTGGTAATCCGGGACCCGCCTCCAACTCGGGACTGAACGGCAGCGATGCCGGCGTGTACGCCCAGGTCGCGGTCGCTCCCACGGACCGCTGGGAGTTGCGCTTCGGGGCCCGGTTCGACAATCACAACGCCCCGTTTGCTGGGAACCAGGACCAGTTGAGCCCGCGGATCAAGTTGAGCTTCTTTGCCGACCCGCAGAACACGCTGTGGGTCTACTACGGGCGCATGTTCATTCCCACCAACATCGAGGACCTGCGCTCGATCACGAGCATCGCCGATTCGGGCGTCGTCACCGCGCCAACGCTGCCGGAGCGGGATGACTTCTTCGAGGTGGGCTACATCCACCGGTTCCCGGCCGGGTTCGTCACGAAGCTCTCGGCCTACCACAAACACAGCACCCCGGGCATCGACGACAACACCGTGCCAGGCTCCGCCATCGTCACGGACGTGAACATCTCCCAGGTCTGGATTAGCGGGGTGGAAGCGGTCATCGAGGCGCACCCGCGCGGGCCGCTGACTGGGTATCTCAATTTCGCCCTGAATCACGCCTACGGTATCGGACCGATCACGGGGGGATTCTTCCCAACGGCAACGCCAGCCGGCTATTTCGACCTGGACCACGATCAGCGCGTCTCGGCCCTGGGGAACCTCGTGTACTCAAACCACGGGTTCTATCTCTCCGCGACTGGGATCTACGGCACCGGTCTCACGAACGGCGTAGATCCGAGCACCGATCCCAACTACTGCACGGGACTGACGTGCTTCAACTCGGCGGTCAAGGTGCCGCCCAGCTTCATCCTGAACGGGGGCGCGGGCTACACATTCACGGTGGGCAGCACCGTAGTGCGGCCCGAGTTGTACTTGGACAACGCGCTGAACAACACCTACCTGCTGAAGGGGGCGTTCTTTAGCGGTTCCTTCGTGGGTCGTCCGCGTACCATCGAGCTCCGTGTGAAGGTGAGCGCGTAACGCGGTGCAAATCGCGACACGGGGGCGGCGTAGCGATGCCGCCCCCGTGTGCGGTGCGGCACAGACCTGCGGCCCGGAAGGCATCACTCTAGTGTTATTCCAGCGTATTCCTCATTAATGGTGACGCTGTATTCCTAATTAATGGTGACACTCGGGACTCCATGACGCTCCGGGCTTGGACCCTCACGCCGCTGCTGCTCCTGATGGTCTGCGCACGACCAGGCGCTGCCCAGGGCACGTGGAGCCCGCGCTGGGAGATTCCCGGGTACGATTTCTCGCCAAACGGGGTGTGGCGCCTCAAGGCGCGCAAAGTGGCCGCGGCGCGTCGCGCACTCCTCGCCCAACGCCTCCTCACGGCACAACGCGCCCTGCGCGCGCAGCAGGGGGGGAAAGGCGGCGTCCGGGCCGCCGTCAGGCCCGTGGCCCTCGCGCCCGCCGAGGGCGCCGTCTCGGGGGCGCTCAAAGTGCCGGCGATCCTCATTCGGTTCGCGGACACGGATACCTCGACGCAGTACCAGCCGCCCTCCTACGACACGGTGCTCTTCTCGGAGACCCCGCCCGCCGGTCGTCCGTACACGATTCGGACCTTCTACGAGCAGATGTCGGCGGGGGCGTTCAGCATGCAGGGGCAGGTGCTCGGCTGGGTCACGCTCTCCAAACCCGAGGCGTCCTACACCGGGGGCATGAACTGCACGGGCAATCCCTACGGGACCAGCAACTGCAACGGGATCTTCAACTCCTCGATGACGGTCCCCATCGACAGTCTGCAGGTGGGGCTGCGCGAGGCCCTGGCGCAGCTCGACGCGCAGGGCGTCGACTGGAGTCAGTTCGATAACGGCGGCATCGACACCGTCGCAGGCTCGGGCGACACAGGCGGATACGTGGACATGGCCATCTTCGTCCACCCAAATATCGACGGCGCCTGCGGAGGCAACAACAATGTGTGGTCGCACCGGTACTACCTGATGAACCAGAGTCTTACGGCAGAGAGCGCCTACGTCACGAAGACCCCGTGGGCCGGGCACCCGGGGCAGTTCATCAAGGTTCGCGACTACACGATCCAATCGGGCGTGGGGGGGTCGAGCGCCTGCAACGGCTCGCAGATCATGCCGATCGGGACCGCCGCGCACGAGTCCGGTCACGGGCTCGACCTCCCCGACCTCTACGACATCGAGTACGCGTCGAGCGGGATCGGTGAATGGGGACTGATGGGGAGCGGCAACTACTCGCAACCGTTCAGCCCAAGTCGCATGGAGGGATGGTCGCTTGCCGAGCTCGGATGGGTAACTGTCGTGCAGCTCACGCAGTCAGGGGACTATAGCCTCGGGCCCGCGCCCACGAGCGACACCACGTTCCTGATCGAGGTACAGGGTTCGAATCCCCGCGGTGAGTACTACTTGCTGGACAACCGCGAGGCAGTGCTCGCCGATACCGCCCTCATCGCCCGCCACTGCGCGGTGAGCGGCAATCCGCCGAATTGCGGGGGCGGTCTTCTCGTGTGGCACGTCGACTCCGCACAGATCGCGAACAACGGGTTCCACGTGACGAACCTCGTGAACTACGGACCGGTCCACGGCGTCGAGCTCGAGCAGGCCGACGGCTACAACAACCTCGACGCGAACCCGAACACGGCCCCCTACGGAATCGGGTCCGGGGAAACCAACCGCGGCGACGCCGGGGATCCCTTCCCCGGCACCTCGGACAACACGACCTTCGGGTTCGGCACGAACCCCGGCGCCACGAAGAACGCCGACGGGAGCTTCGCCGGGTTCGCCATCGACTCGATCCAGCGTCTATCGGTCAACGGGCCGGTGCGGTTCCGACTGCGTTTCGGCGGGACCACAATCGTCCACGCGAGCGACACCGGCGCCGTCGTGGACGTCGACGGGTCGCCCTACCACGTCTACGCAACCGTCATCCAGGACACGACCGTGACGCACACCGTTGCGGTCGCGGACACGCAGTATCGAGGGGACTCGCTGGTGCGCTGGATTTACGAATCCTGGTCGGACGGCGGCGGAATCACCCACGGCTTCAAGGGGACATTCGCAGGCGAGAGTCTGATCGCGAGCCTCGCCCCCGCCTTCAGGGTGGGGGTGACGGCGGCGGGCCCCGGGACGGTGACCACGACGCCCTCCCCGGGTACGTCGCCCTACATCGCGAACGGGACGGCGATCCAGCTCGTCGCCCATCCGGCGGCCGGCAACCTGTTCCTCGGGTGGAGCGGGGACACGACCGTGGCGGACACGCTCCTTCCCCTCGTGATGACCCGAGCCTACACCCTCACAGCCAACTTCGGGCTGCCGCTCACCGCGTCCGACGTGCTCCAAGAGCTGTTCACGGGAGCGAGTGCGCTCACGCCCGCGCAGGTGCGCTACCTGAACGCCCTCGCGAATCGGTCGAATCGTTCCGACTCGACGGGCATCGATGTGGGAAGCTTCCTCGCGTGGGTGCGCTCCGCTCGGCCGACGCCGCCCGGCACGAACCGCGTCGTGGCCACTCACCGGCAGGCCGGCCAATGAGGCGCTCACGGTTCCTCCTGGCTGCGATCCTCGCGGCCGCGTGCACGACTCCGACCGGACCCGAGCCCGGGACCCTGAGCGTCAAGTTGCAGGATCCGAATGCGGGCCTCGACGGGGCGCTGCTCCTCAGCCTGAGCGGCCCTGCGACGCCGACGAGCGTGACGGCAGCGCCGGGGGATAGCGTGTGGGGAGGACCGTTCACGGGGACCTCAAACCAGGTCGTCGTGACGGGTCAGCTCGCGAACGGGGTGATCCTGACCTTCGACGTGCCGGACGTGACGGTGGTGTCTCAGTACAAAGCGATTCCCATTCAAGCCGCAGCGACGAGCGGCTACGCGCTGCGGACGATCGCGGGGTACCTGCTCGGGGTCACGCGCTAGAGCCAATGCGCGCGCCGCGGTCCGCCGCGGGCGGTTGTCCTTCGTCCAACACCTGCCGTACCTTGCGCGCCAACCCATCCGCGGAAAAGGGCTTCTGCAGAAAGGCGATCCCGGCCTCGAGGACGCCGTGGTGGACGATCGATTCGTCCGGGTAGCCCGAGACGTACAGCACCTTGAGCTCGGGCCGCGCCGCTCCGAGGAGGAGCGCCACTTCGCGGCCGCTCATTCCGGGCATGATCACATCCGTGACGAGCAGGTCGATCCGCCCGGTGCGTTCCGCCACCTTGAGGGCATCGACGCCGTCCGCAGCAACGAGCACCTGGTAGCCGTGCCCCGTGAGCACGCGGCGGGCGAGCTCCCGGAGCTCGGGCTGGTCCTCGACCACCAGCACGGTTTCTGACCCGCGGAGCGAGATCACGGGCTCCTCGGCCGTCCGACCCGAGCTCGGCGCGGCGAAGGTGCGGGGGAGATACACCTTAATCGTCGTGCCGTGGTCCACCTCGCTGTACACCCAGATGAAACCGCCGCTCTGCTTCACGATCCCGTACACGGTGGACAACCCGAGCCCGGTCCCCGTGCCCTTGGGCTTGGTCGTAAAGAATGGCTCGAACACTCGCCCGACGGTCTCCGGGTCCATGCCGGACCCGGTGTCGGTGACGGCGAGCAACACGTAGGGCCCCGGCGGGACCAGGGGATGCCGTTCGAAGTAACTCCGGTCGAGCTCCACGTTGGCCGTCTCGATCGTGAGACGCCCGCCGGCGCGCATCGCGTCGCGAGCGTTCACAGCTAGGTTCACGATCACTTGTTCCAGCTGACTCGGATCGGCCCGCACGGTCCCGAGGTCCGCCGCAAGCGCGGTCCGCACGTCGATGTCCTCTCCGACCAGTCGGCGGACGAGACGTTCGATGCCACCCACGACGTCGTTCAGGTCGAGCTGTTGGGGTGCCAGCACCTGCTGGCGCCCGAACGCGAGCAGCTGCCGCGTGAGCTCGACCGCCCGCAGGGCCGCTCGACGAATCTCTTCGGCCTCCTCGCGTCGCCCACCCGACTGTTCCAGATCCTCGACGAGCAGGTCCGTGAATCCGAGGATCGCCGTCAGCAGGTTGTTGAAGTCGTGTGCGATCCCGGCCGCGAGGCGTCCGACCGCCTCCATCTTCTGCGCCTGTCGCAGTTGTTCCTCGAGCCGTCGCACGTCGCTCACGTCGAGCGCCACCGACATCATGCCGGTGATGCGACCGTCCAACGTGTAGGTCGGGCTGCTCGTGACGCTCACTTCGACGGGCGTCCCGTCGCGGCGCTGCCGGCGCATGACGTTGCGCGTGGCACCTGTCCGGCTGGCCGGGTCCGCCCCTTCGTCGGCCGCGCCCGAGAGGGCGGCCGGGAGCGCGCGCCCCACAAGCTCTGCGGCCGACCACCCGAAGATGCGTTCGGCGGCGCGGTTCCACAGACGTACCTCGCCCTCGAGCCCGAGGCTGTAGATGGCGACCGGGGCGGCCTCAATCGCCGCTCGCAGGGTCTCGAGCGCCTGGCCGCGCGCCGCTTCCGAGGCTCGACGGAACCACCGTTCGGCGAGGAGGATCCCGACCGCGACGAGGAGCCCCGCCGCCCCGAGCATGACCACGAGCACGAGGTCCCGGACCCACCGCGCGGCGGCTCCGAGGATACCTGAGAAGAGTCCTTCGAGGCGCGTCGATGCATTATTGATGCGGTCGAGCGTAGCGAGCGCGGTCTCGACCGCGCGGGCGTCGGCCCGATGCACCTCGACGAGTGCGTGGAGACGCGTTCCCACGACGAGTTGCGCCGTGATTTGGTCGTCGCCCGCCCGCCAGATCTCCACCGCCCGGGCCATGTAGCCCACGTGGCGAAAGCGACGGTACAAACGGATCATGCCGGGCACGTCCGCTGGGTCGTTGCCACCCGCGATCAGGTCCGCTCGGACTGCGGAGAGATCTGGCGACGTCCGGTCGAGCTCCTCGCGGGCGCGCCGATCCCCAAGCGGGACGTCGAGGCTTGCGAGGAACGCGCGGTACTGCGCTTCGTCGTTGGATCCCGCGTAGCGCGCAAGCTCGTAGGCTGCGTTTTTCTGCGCGCGAGACCACAGGCTCTCGCCCCCCACATACGCCCGCAGATCACCGAGCGCCTCCATGCCCAACGCCGCCACGCCCACGAGGGCCGCGGCGAGCACGAGCAACGCGACGAGGGCCACACCGGACTGGGTACGAATGCGAATGCGGGGTGTCGAGGATTGAGTCACGGGGCCTCAACATACATGCTTTGGCAGAATCCGGGGCGCCGGCACGGTCGCCTTCGGCCCCCGCTGCCAACGCGGCAGCGACGCGTACCGCGCCGCACGGGACAGTTTTAAGGGCGTCTTAGCACGGCCCTCGGTATCCTGTCGGGTCCCGAGTCGCTTGTGCCGGGGGCGCTTAGGGAGGGGCTGGTTCGGAACATGCCAGAGCTCAACGTCGGCGACGTTCTCGATCGCTTTCGGCTCACCGGGCTCATCAGCCGGGGGCTCACCTCTTCCGTATTCAAGGCGCAGGACCTCACCCGCGGCGCCACGGTCGCGCTCAAGGTCCCCCACCCCGCCTTCGAAGGCGACGCCGTGTTCACGGCGAACCTCTCGCGCGAAGAACGCATTTGCTCACGCCTCGCTCACGAGACGGTCCTCAAGGCCTTCACACCCGCTGAGCGAAGCCGGGCGTACCTCGTCTCCGAATACGTGGATGGGGTGCCGCTGCGCATGCGGATGCAGCCACACCAGCCGCTCACTACGGACCAGGCGCTTTCGATCGTGCGCCAACTGGCGGACACGCTGGTGTACGTCCACGGGCAGCATGTGATTCATCGCGACCTGAAGCCCGAGAACGTCCACCTGAAGCGAGATGGGACGATCAAGGTCCTCGATTTCGGCCTCGCGTTGGACCACCCGCGCCGGCTCTTCTCGTTCCTGGGCTCGACGACGGTCGGGACGCCCGACTACATGGCGCCAGAACAGGCGAGAGGGCTGCCGGGCGATGAACGAAGCGATATCTATGCGGTGGGTGTGATTCTCTATGAGATGCTGACGGGCGAGCTCCCGTTCCCGATGGCTGACCCGGCGGAAGTGATGCTGAGCAAGGTCGAATCAGACCCCCTCCCCCCGACGCATTTTCGCCCCGATCTCCCGCCTGAGCTCGAGGAGATCATCCTGCACGCGATCGAGCGCAAGCCAGCACAGCGCTACCCGACGGCCGCCGCGCTCGCGGCCGACCTCAGCGACCCCTCGCGGGTGCGTCTCACCGGCCGCGCCGCACGCCTCCGGCCGCGCACCGTGCGCCAGCTCATCATCCGTCGCGTGGTGCGCTATGGCGGACTCGGGGTCACGGTCCTCGTCACGCTCATCGTGCTGGTCTGGCTCGCGAACAAGTACCCGGCCGGTCCCCCGGCCGCGAGGCCCGCCGCCGGCGCGCACCCGGCCGGTCACTGAAAGACATCTCGCTTGCGCGACCCACGGCACGAGTTGTATAGCAGAGGCACGATGCCGAACGCGCCGCGCGAGACGTCCGAGCACCCGAGCCAGTCGCTCGCCCGGGCTCGAGCGATCTTGGTCATCGAGGACGACGCCCCGATCCGGCGCGCGCTGCGGCATGCGCTCGCGGACCTAACCGAGCGGGTGCTTGAAGCGGCCACGGGCCAGGCGGGCATCGATCTCGCCGCGGCCGAACGCCCCGAGCTCGTGATTCTCGACCTCGGGCTGCCCGATCTTCCGGGCATCGCCGTGTGTCGCGAGATCCGGTCCTGGTCGCGGACGCCGATCGTGGTGCTGTCGGCCCGTCATGCGGACGACGAGAAAGTCGAGCTCCTGAACGCGGGGGCAGACGACTACGTCACGAAGCCGTTCAGCCCCTCCGAGCTCGCGGCCCGCGTGCGGGCTCACCTGCGGCGCTCGCGCCTCCCGGGGGGAGATGACGTGGCGCCCGTCATCGAGGCCTACGGGCTCACGATCGATCTGTTGCGGCGACGCGTCTCGCGCGCGGATCAGGTCGTGCGCGTCACGCCCATCGAGTGGGACATCCTGCGGACCCTGGTCACGAACGCGGGACGCACGCTCACCCACCAGCAGATTTTCGACGCGGTCTGGGGCGCGGCGGCCGGAAACCCGCAGCAGTACCTGCGCGTCCACATCACCAACCTCCGGCGGAAAATCGAATCCGATCTCGCCCGGCCTGTCTTAATCGTCACCGAACCCGGCGTCGGGTATCGAGCCGAGCTCCCCACGTAGTCCCCGCCGACGCGCGCGGCCGCGCGATTCCGGCCTTAGCGAGATCTTAGCGACGCAGGGCGCGTCGCCTCGTTGATTCTTAGCGAAACCTTCCGATACGTTGCGCCCCGCATGCGCCGCGAGCGACGCGATCAGTGCTCGCGCGTGGTCCCAACCGTCGCGGGGTTCGCTGATGAGCCGAAGCGCAACACAAGCCAAACGTCTGCGGCACGCCGCACCGACTTTGTCCCCGATCGTGCGGGCGGTGCTCGAGGCCCGCGACGAAAGCATCGCCGTCTTCGACGCAGACGGCCGGGTCCTCTTCCTGAACGCGCGGGCGACCGTCGCGCACGGCACGCCCAACGGAGCGCCCAACGCCACGGTGTTGCGCGCGAAGCTCCTCGCCAGTCACGCCCGGGCGATCCGGCTCGAGGCGGGCGGCGCGGTGCTCGGTGAGATTCTCGTCGTGCCGAGGCCCGAGCCCCGGCTGTGGGTGCAGCGGGAGCGCGAGGCGATTCACGAGACGTTGACGCGGTCGGGAGGGAAGCGAGGCGAGACCGCGCGGCAACTGGGGATCAGCCGCACGACCCTGTGGCGTCGCTTACGTCAGCATCCGGCCACGAACGGCCATGGTTGAGGTTACAGGCCTCGGCGGCGCCATTCAGCGCGCCCGCGACAAGGCGAAGGAGATTCTCTCAGCGCTCGAGCGCGCGGGTCACCCCCAGACTGGCGGCTCGAGTTCTCTGTATTTGAGCATCGTGGCGATTCAGAAGCGCATCCGGGTCTCGACCGGCGTGCCGCGCGACCAAACCGTCATCGCCGACCTCGAGCAGTTAGCGAAGCTCTGCGAGGGCAAGCTCGCCCCGGTGAAGCCACTCCTCGAAGAGGCCGCCCGCTCGGCCCGACAGATCCGCTAGCCCGAGCGGGCTCCGCCCGCGTGGCGCTCGCGCGGACGGTATCTTTGACGCGGCCCATGGCCGCGCATCACAGCACCCCACGACATCTGATCGGGGGCAGCGCTCTCGCCCCCCCGTCTAGCCCGCGATGACACGCACGCGCGTGACATCCTGGATCACCTGGTTTGGGATCCTCGTCCTGGCGACCATCGTCCTGCGCGCCACCCGCGAGGACCTCGACACGGTGCACGTCGTGCTCACCTACCTCCTCATCGTCTTGGGAGGCAGCGTGAGCGGGGGGCGAACACTCGCCCTGGCGATCACGGTCGCCTGCGTCGCGTTCATTGACTACTTCTTTCAGCTCCCGTACGACGCGTTGTCGGTCACGAAACCGCTCGACATGGTGGTGCTGCTCGCGTTCCTCACCACGGCCACCGTGGCGACGCACCTCCTCGCTCGCGAGCGAGCGCGGGCAGCGGAGGCGGAACTCCGCGCGAGCGAAGTCGCCTCGCTGGGACGACTGGGCGCCGAGGTCCTGAGCACCGGCCGAGCGGAGGAGACCCTCGCGCATATCGCGGAGGTCGTTCGCACGTCGCTCGACATGACCGAATGCCGCATTTACGGCTGGGAGGAGGGCGCGATCCGCCTCCGCGCTGCGTCCCCCGAACGACGGGCGGTGGGCGCCCCCGCTGCACCGAACCCGCAGGCGCTCGCGGCCTTGATCGAGCGGACGGATCACCGAGTGGACGAGCCGACCGACACGCCAGCGCTCGAAACCTCGGGCGACGACCCCCGAGCGCTGGTCATGGTGCTGCGGGCGCACCAGCGAACGGTCGGCGTGCTGTGGCTCGCGACCCTGGCACCGGCGACGCTCGATACGGCCGAGCGGCGCTTTGTCGGGGCCCTTGCCTACTATGCGGCGCTCGCGGTCGAGCGCGCGCACCTCGTGACCGCGGCCGAGCACGCGGACGCCCTGCGCGAAGCAAACCGTCTCAAGGACGTCGTTCTCGCTTCAGTCTCCCACGATCTCCGCACGCCGCTCACCACGATCAAGGCACTCGCCCAGCGGGCGCGCCGCGGGGGTGACCCCTACGCGCTCGAGATCGAGGAGCAGGCGGATCGCCTGGGCCACCTTGTCGCCGATCTGCTCGACCTCTCCCGCTTGAAGACGGGCGCCCTGTCGCTCCATACCGACTTGAACACGGCCGAGGACCTCGTCGGGGCCGCGCTGCGTCAGATCGACGGCATCGCCGCCGGGCGCGCGATCGAGACACACGTGGACCTGGTCGAACCGGCGCTCGTCGGACGGTTCGACTTCGTGCAGTCGCTCCGGATCCTCACCAACCTCTTGGAGAACGCGCTGCGGCACGCGCCGCCCCCCTCACCGATCGAGTTGCAGGTGCGCCGCGACGGGGCGTCCCTCGTCCTCGC
Organism: Gemmatimonadales bacterium; assembly: GCA_035604455.1. Lineage (GTDB taxonomy): Bacteria > Gemmatimonadota > Gemmatimonadetes > Gemmatimonadales > GWC2-71-9 > AG25. The sequence continues at coordinate 3,869 of DATNIM010000019.1, read as the reverse complement.
CGTGGCGGATCGAGGCCCGGGGGTTCATGCGTCGGAGCGGGAGCGGATTTTCGAGGCCTTCTACCGCCCGCCGGGCGTCCCGGCGGACGCGGGCGGAGCGGGACTCGGCCTCGCGATCGCTCGCGAGCTCGCGGAGCGCCAAGGAGGAAGCGTGAACTACATCCCCCGCCCGGGCGGGGGCAGCGTGTTCGAGTTCCGGCTGCCGGCGAGTGACGACGGCGTCGAAGCCGACCGCGTGACGGTTCCTGGGACCAACCACCTGTGAGCAACGTCCGGACGGTCGGGGTCTTCGCGGGCAGTCTCCGGAGCGGCTCCTTCAGCGGGCGGATCGCGGACGCGCTCGTGGCGCTCGCCCCCGTGTCCCTCACGTTGACGCGGGTCGAGATCGGTGCGTTGCCCCTCTACAATCAGGACTTGGACACGGAGACCCCCCCAGCCACGTGGGTCGGGTTCCGGGAGCGCGTCCGGGGCCTCGGCGCTGTGCTGTTCGTGACGCCCGAGTACAACCGGTCCGTGCCGGCCGCGCTCAAGAACGCGCTGGACGTCGGGTCACGCCCGTTCGGCAAGAACGTCTGGGACCGGAAACCGGGGGCGGTCGTGAGCGTGTCCCCCGGAAGCCTCGGAGCCTTTGGCGCAAACCACCACCTGCGGCAGGTGCTCGTGTACCTGAACGTCCCCACCATGCAGCAGCCCGAGGCCTATTGGGGTCACGTGGCGAAGGCCTGGGACGAGACCGGCAGCCTGACGCCCATCATGCGGGAGCTCTGCCAGGGGTTCCTCGCGAGTTTCGCCGCCTGGATCGAGCTCGTCGGCCGAGGCTAAACCGAGTCGCGCCCTGCCGCTTGCTGCCTCAGGCGTGGAGGTACCACGGCACGTTGATGATGTGGATGCGGCGGTCCCCGCCGAGGAGCAGCATGGCGGTGAGCGCCTCGGCGCGCTGGTTGTGCAGGAAGTAGTGGAACCAGTGGCGCTCGACCATGATGGCGATCGCGACCGCGACCGTGCGATGCGGGTGTTTCTTCTCCACGTCCAGTATGTGGTTCACGATCGGCCGCAGGACCATTCGCAGGGGCGACTGCAGGGTCACGAGTCGCGGGGGCGCGACGCCCGCGGCCCTGGCGGGCTCGTCCACCACGCGCTGCCACTCCCTCGTGACGCTGTCGTCCTCGTCACAGGCGACGTGCACGGCTTCGACATCGGGTGACAGGGTCATCGCAAACTGGAGCGCCTTCTCGGTCGCCGAGTTCCAGCGATCGATCGGGACGACGACGATCGGCGGCTCCTGCCCCGGGTGCAGCATGAAGTCCCGGGGTGCCGTCTCGAGCACCACGCGCTGATAGTGGCGCCGGACGCGCGCCATGAAGAGCACCGCCGCGGGCAGCAGCAGCACGACCACCCAGGCACCCTCGGTGAACTTGGCGGCGATCACGATCATGACCGTGATGCCCGTGGTCACCGCCCCCAGGGCGTTGATGAGCATGGCGGGCCGCGCGCCCGGGGTGCTGCGGCGCCGCCACCAATGGCTGACCATGCCGAACTGGGAGAGGGTGAACGCCAGAAAGGCGCCGACCGCGAAGAGCGGGATCAGGCGGTCCGTGACGCCGCCGAAGAGGGCGAGCAGGACCGCGGCCATGATCGCGAGGGCCCAGATCCCCTGCGAGTACACGAGCCGGCGCCCGCGCAGCGTCAGCGAATGCGGCAGGTAGTCGTCGGCGGCTACCGAGTGGCAGAGTCGCGGAAAGTCGGCGAAGGAGGTGTTCGCGGAAAGACAGAGCACCACGAGCACGGAGAGCATGGTCAGGGAGTAAAACGGCCCCGTCCCGACGACCGCCGCGGTCACCATGGAGAGCACGCTCTGGTATCCGACCTGGCCGGGGACCGTGGCCGCGACGCCGTAGAAGTGGACCAGGGCCGCGATCCCGGCCAAGAGGAGGATCAGGATCGCGATGATCGCCGTGAGGGTCCGGCGGGCCTCGGGCACGACCGGCTCGCGAAACGCCTGTACGCCGTTGCTCACGGCCTCGACCCCCGTCAGCGCCGTACACCCGCTCGCGAAGGCCCGCAAGAGAAGCCACGCCCCGACCATCGCGGTGGCGGGCTGTGCCACGGGGGGCGCCACGACCGGATGCGGGTGGCCGCCGCTCGCAATGACGCGGTAGAGTCCGAGCACGATCACGGTGGCGAGTGTCCCGACGAACAGGTAGGTCGGGAGCATGAACGTCGAACCGGCCTCGCGCACCCCTCGGAGGTTGACGATGGTGAGCACGGTGAGGGCTGCGAGACACAGCGGGAGGATGTGGCGCTCGAGCGAGGGGACGGCCGAGACGAGCGCGCCGATCCCGGCCGAGATGCCGACCGCCACGTTGAGCAGGTAATCGATCATCAGGGCCGCCGCGGCAAAGACGCCGGGGCCAGCGCCCAGGTTCTCCTTCGCGACCGTATAGGACCCGCCGCCCGTGGGGTAGGCGGCGATCGTCTGCCGATAGCTCAGATAGACGATCGCAAGCAGCGCGATGATGGCCGCGCTGAGGGGCAGGAGATACCCGATCCCTGCCACGCCGAGCGGCAGGAGCACGGTGAGGGCCGCCTCGGGACCGTAGGCCGCGGAGCTGAGCGCGTCCAAGCCGAAGATCGGGATGCCCTGGCTTGCGGTAATGCGCTGGCTCTGGTCCTCGCTCGAAGCCAGTGGTCTTCCGAACAACAGGTCGGCGAAGCGCACAGCCACCCTCCCAGCCGACGGCAGCCTCGCCGTCGCGTCAGATCCCTTGGGGGACCAGGCTCATCCTTATATATGCGGCGCCGGGCCGCGAGGCTCCGGCTAGCGCTTTTCGATCTGGGGGCGGACGTGCGTCTCGTAGCAGTCCGGGCAGAATCCGTGGCTGAACTCGGCCTTGGAGCGCGCCTCGATGTAGCGTTCGAGCGAGGCCCAGTGGCCGTCCGTCTCGCGGATCCGCTTGCAGTAGCTGCACACCGACAGGAGGCCCTCGAGTGCCACGAGCTCCTCGCGCAGGTCGAGGATGCGCGCGGCCGCTCGCAGCCGTGCCTGGAGTTCGTCGAGCGCCACGGGCTTCGTCACGAAGTCATCCACCCCAGCGTCCATGGCCTCGAGGAAGTTGGCCTTGCCGCTGCGCACGGTCTGCAGAATGAAATAGGTGTAGGCAGGGGCCGGTGCCGCACGGATGCGGCGACACAGCTCGAGCCCGTCAACCTTCGGCATGAGCCAGTCTGAAACGACCACCCTCGGAGCCGACAACTGCCAAGCACCCCAAGCCTCGCTGCCGTCCTCCGCCTCCAGCACCGTGTGGCCCTGAGCCCCGAGCACGGCCTTCAGCATGCGCCTCGTGACCCCGTCGTCTTCCGCGATGAGAATGTGCAATTCCCCTCCCCAATCCGCTGGGACGCCGCTCGGCGAGCGGCCCCCGACAGTCGTGATGCCGCAACGCCATTCGAATCCCGACGCCAGCAAACATAGCCAACTCTCGGTCGGCGCCGACCGGAAGTTAAGTCACGCAGGAGTAACGAGATACTTTCAGCCAACCTGTCGGGACGTCGCATAATGCACCACGCCGCCGGGATCCAGGATCCTGAGGCCTCGTCGTGCGGGACCTGGGCGCATCCCAACCGCGCGGGTCCGGGAGGGTACGCGCAGCGCACCGATCCGCGCCACGGGCGGGCTAACGTCGCTCCCCGGTTCCCCCCATGTATTGCATGACGTTGACGCTCGGGACGCGCGCAGGTAGGCTATCGCGCATGCTCGCCGAATATTCGGCGTCGACGTCGCTACCCGGCCGGATTGCCGAAGATCTCGAGCGGGGCCGGATCGTCAAATTCGCTCCGAGTCCCGTGCCGCTGCCCGAAGCGACGGACAA
>DATNIM010000018.1:0-5851 GCA_035604455.1 Gemmatimonadales bacterium | reverse complement strand
CCCGATCCAGGGCGCGCACGGATACATCGAGAATACGGAGCCCTTGGGCGGGGTCGACCTCCCTCGTCGATGTGGCGCGCGTCAAATACGCCTTGATGGCGTCCTCGGTCGGCCCGAGCGCCGCGACCCGTCCGCGTTCGAGGAAGAGGGCTCGGGTACAGAGTGTGGCGACGGCTCGGAGGTTGTGCGAGACAAAAATCACCGTCGCCCCGCTCCCAAGGATTTGATCCATCCGAGTCAGGCACTTCTGCTGGAACATGTAGTCGCCGACACTCAGGACCTCGTCCACGATGAGCAAGTCCGGCTCCACGTGCGAGGCGACAGCGAACCCGAGCCGTGCGAACATTCCCGATGAATACCGCTTCACCGGCGTGTCGAGGAACTCCTCGAGTTCGGCAAACGCCACGATGGCGTCGAAGCGCTGCCGGATTTCGGCCCGCGTCATGCCCAGAATCGTACCGTTGAGGTAGATGTTCTCGCGGCCGGTCAGGTCTGGGTGGAACCCCGCACTCACTTCGATCAGCGCGGAGAGCCGACCGTTCACCAGGATCCGACCCCGGGTCGGCCGCATGATGCCGCTCAGGAGCTTGAGAATCGTGCTCTTCCCCGCCCCGTTCCGGCCGATGATGCCGAACGCCTCACCCCGCTTCACCCCGAACGAAACGTCCTCAAGCGCCCAGAACTCGCGCGGCGCCAACGCCTCCGGCGACCGCGGGCGGAGCCACCGTTTCGCCAGCGCGGGGAGCAGGTCGCGGAGCGAATCGTAGAGCTCACCCTTCCGGAACTTCTTGGAGACCTGGTCCAGCTCGAGAGCGGCGTCAGCCATGAGGTCTCAAATGCTCTCGGCGAAGTACGGCGCCAGATGGCGAAACACCGAAAGCGCACCCACACACGTGACGACCGCGACCGCGCCGCTGTAGCCGACCCACGCAAGGGGCGGGGCCGCGTGTCGGACGATCACCGTGGCGATCCCTTCGAGGAGCGGCGCAACGGGATTGAGCATCAGGATCCGCTCCCAGGGGCCGAACATCCCTGCGTCGTAAAACACGGGTGTGAAGAAGATGGCAAACGTTAGGATCACCTCAACGAGGTACTTGACGTCCCGAAAGAAGAGACTCGCTGCCGAGAGCAGGATACCCAACCCCATGGCGAGGACGACAAGGATCAGGATCAGGAGCGGCAGCCACAGTAGGGCCGGGCTCACCCCGACCCTCAAGACTGCCAAAAGCACCGCCAGCACGAGCGACGCGATGCTGAAGTCGACGAGCTGCGACAGGGTCGCCGCCACCGGGAAGATCTCGCGCGGCAAGTAAATCTTCGTCACCAGGTTCGTGTTGGCGATGAGGCTCGAAGTTGCAAACCGGAGCGTTGAGACGAAGAACGCCCAGGGGACCGCCTTGACAGCGACTGCGGCCACGTCGCGCGCCGCAAGCGGAGCGCCAGTGACGCGCGAGAACCCGAATCGCACGGCCACGCCCGCCAGAACGATGACGGCGGGCATGAGCACGGCCCAGAGCATCCCCATAACTGATTGCTTGTACTTGATCCGAATTTCACGCCACGTGATCATGTACAAGAGATCCCGCCGCGACACAAGCTCGGCCACGGATGCGAGGACCGACGATCCCTCGCGACGGGCGAGCTCAGGCGAGGCGGTGGTCAAGGACCCGCTCGAGCGTAGCCTTTGGGTTCAACGCCAAATCAGCGATGGCCCGGACCGCACAGGCCGCAAGTCGCGTCCCGCTCAACTGAACCCCCATCGCCTCCCACCCGCTGCGGTGGTATGCCCAGAAGGCCGAGCCGGGCCGTCGCAGAACCTGCCCGCCTAAGTACCGGCAATACCCTTGGAAGAGCGTGGCCCATCGAGCCTCGAGTTCGGGAACCGTGAGATAGGTCGGCCCGTAGCGCCGCAGCAGGATGAGCTCATGCAAGAGGTATGGGTTGAAGCGCTCAATGCCGTTCGTGATCGAAGCCTCTTGGTCGCGCGCGTAGGCCAGCACTTGGTGTACGAACCCGAAGTCACGCGTTTTCAGGATCTCGTAGCAGACTTCGGTGTCGGCCAACAGACTGGACGGCCGGTAGAACGGCGTGCGTACACGGATTTCGTCACTTCGATACAGCACCGCCGTGGGAGAGCCGAACACGGAACGGCCCTCGAGCAGGTGGAGGCGGCAGGGCATCCGTCCCGGGAAGGTCGACTCTCCGTACTCAAGCCCTTGGCACCCGATGTGAGCCCCCCGGAGGAGGTAGCACCCCACGAGTCCTACGCTCGGCGCGCTCTCGGCCACGGCCACCAGGCGCTCGAGACATTCGGGAAAGAGCCAGTCGTCGGCCTGGACCACTTTGCAGTATCGGCTCGAGGGCGCGATGAGGTGGATCGCGCGGTCGTAATTCGGCTCCTGGTCCAGGTGGGCCTCCGCGCGAACGAACCGGATACGCGGATCCTTACGGGCATAGTCGGCCGCGAGCTCAGCCGAGCCGTCCGTGCTCATGTTGTCGAGGATGATGTACTCCCAATTCCGATAGGATTGGGCGAGCACGCTCTCGACGCACTCGGCAAGATAGGCTTGGGTATTGTAAACTGGCGTGACCACGCTAACGAACGGATCCATCGTTCCCGACGGCCCGCGGCGACTCCCCGAGCGTGGCTCGCGCGTGCTCACTCCGGTACCTCAACGCGCTCGAGCCAGATTTCCCGCCAAAAGGGATAGATGTTTCGCGGGCAGAATAGCCGCTTCCGGCTCAAGTACCCACGACACGTCACGCCCTCTAAAACGACGCATTCGCCGGGCAGGTGGATCATCCGTCCCGTCCGTTCTTCGATGATCTGGGTCACGCGGCGCAACACCCGGAACTCGCCCCCGCAATACGGAACCATCTCGACGTCGAATCGGAGCCCGCGATTCTTCCGCCAGGTGTCGAGCGTTGCCAAGATCTCCCGACGACTCCGCACGCGGACGCGCTCCCCGGGCTTGAGACCGAGCACCCGGGATGGCGTGCGCTCGAGCTTCCCGGCCACATAGGGATACTCCCATCCTCCGAGACGCCGCTGCAGCGCGTTGTACCACGACAACGCGAGTGACCGCACGAAGGCGCCCAAGCGAACGTTCCCCGTACGCAACTCACGCAAGTACTGCCGCGGGTCCCACCACGGCAGCGGCGCGGTCGCGCCCGGCAGCTCGGTGGCTTGGCAGACGTACACCTGGGCACCGGGCGTGGTCGGATCCAGTCGCGTCGTCAGCATCTCAAGCAGGGCCGCCCCAGATCCGGGAGTGGAGGTCGGCGTGTCAGCAGGCGCGCTGGCGGGTTCCGGCGAACGTTTCAGCCACGCCTCCTTCCAGAAGAGGAAACACCCCGCCTGACACCCCCCATGGTGCGTCCCCTCGCAGCGGAGCCCTTCGAGGTGCACCGTGTTTGTGATGCGCCGGGACGCATAGGGACCGATCGTGTCGCACGTCTTCTCAGCTCGTCGGAACACACGGACCCGCTGCCCGGAGAACTGCAGCATCTCGGGCATGAATGGGAGGCCGTCGAGCTTCCCGGTCGCGTCGAGCGTACCCAGGATTTCTGACTCGGACCGCACCTCGGCCCATTCGCCAGCCCGAAGGCCCAGCACGTGCGGGATCAACTCACCCATTGACACTACACACCCCTCCTAAGTGTGGCCCGGTTCACCCGGCTCGGACGCAAGACCCGGACTCTAGGTGTAGACGAGCTAACACTGAATTCCCATTGAAGTTACGTCGATTGGGAGAACACCAAAGGACCTCGCTGTCGCGCGTACGCCACACCTGGCCGAAGTTCGGCACACGATTCACGGCACGTGCCTCGCGAGTCCAAATTGCGGGGTTCTTAATGAAGCAGTCTCCGGGGCGATCCGCGACGTGCGGTCCGTCGGCGAGGACGGCAGGGTTCTGACGGAACGGGGAGCATCCGTTCGAGGGGGTCACTCACGACAACGCAGCCAGAGGAACGTCCCCGCGAGCGCACCGCGGCGGAGCGCTCGACGTACCTCCTGACTCTGAATTGGCACCCCTCCCGCCCGGGAGGGGTGACCGAAGTCGTGTGCAACCTCGCGGAGCGCCTGCGAACACGGTCCTCCTATCAGCCCCTGATCGCCGTTTGCTCGTGGAACCGCGATCCGCGAACGTCGACGTGGAGGGGGATAGACGTCGTGACGGTGCGTCTCAGAGTGCCGCTCGCAGTCCGCAGCTTCCGGATGCTCGCGGCCTCTGTGGCGACGTTGCCTGGAGACCTCTGGTGTCTGACCTCCTTGCTTCGAAGGCGACGGGTAACCGTCGTCAATGTGCACTTTCCCGACCTGACAGCCTGGGCGTTTCTCGTGCTCAGAGTGCTCGGCCTCTTTCGCGGCGAGATCCTCTTGTCCGTGCACGGCGCCGAGGTCACAGCCATCGGCGCCGCTCAGGGACTGGAGAGGACCCTGTGGCGACTGCTGTTGCGGGGAGCGGATGGCGTTGTGGCGTGCTCCGATGCCTTGCGGGCCGACGTCGTCCGCATCGAGCCGCGAGCGCGGGTCGTGGCCATCCACAACGGAGCGGACTTCGCATTGTTCGATCATCCGCACCCGGTCCGCGCCGTGCGGCGAGCGATTCTGCACGTCGCCAAGTTCGAACACAAGAAGGCTCAGGACGTCCTGCTCAAGGCGATGAAACGCTTGCTGGGGACGGTGCCCGACGCCTCCCTGACGCTGGTGGGCGCCGCAGGACCGGAACTCGCGGGCGTGCGCGCCTTGGTGACCGAGCTCGGCCTCGAAGGGCATGTCAAGCTCCACGTAGATGTGCCGCACGAACAACTGCCACCATTCTTCGGCCGCGCGGACGTCTTCGTCTTGCCGTCGCGAGCCGAGCCCTTCGGGATAGTGCTGCTCGAGGCGGGCGCGGCCGGATTGCCGGTCGTCGCAAGCGCCGTGGGTGGCATTCCCGAACTGATCGAGGATGGAGTCACGGGACTCCTCGTCCCTCCCGACGATGTGGCCAGCCTGGAACAGGCATTACGGACGTTACTCGTCGAGCCCGCCCGCGCGGACCGGCTGGCCGAGGCGTGGCACCGTAAAGCTGTCACGACCTGGAGCTGGGATCGCACGTGCGCGCAATACCTCAAGGTCCTGAACGAGTGCAAGCGGTCCCGGTGATCCCCACTCGACCGACGCCCGGGGCCGCAGTGACGGTGGCTCGGCTCCGGGTCGCGGGGGCCGTAGCCGCGTCGCTCATCGCCGGCCTCGCCGCCCACCGTTACGCCTTCCCTGATGCGTTGGCGAGTTTCCGACTACCGTCCGATCCACAGGCGGCGTGGGTCCGCAGAGCGAGCGCGTGGCGCGACCTCGTCCCTCCGCAGGGAACGGTCGGTTATCTCAGCCGTGCACACCCGTGGTCTGATACTCTCGTCCCGCCCTTTGACACTGGAGTCGTTCAGGCACTGGTCCGGTATAAGCTCGTCCAGTACGCCCTAGCTCCGACGCTCGTCATGCGGGGAGCGGCGTTCCCGATCGTGGTCGGCGATTTCTCCGGTGCCCTTGGCGACACCGTGGACCTGCCCAAAGAGGGGTGGTCAGTGGTGGGGAATGCGGGCGACGGTCTCCTGCTCCTCGAGCGACGCGGGGGCCCCTAACGATGTGGGCATTGCTTACCGCGGCGATCACCGTCGGCTACGCGGTCCTGGTCCTGCGGGTCGCGAAGCATGTCTCCGATCTTCGCGGCCACGTCGCCCTCGAGGCGGCCATAGCTTTGGGGATCGGGTGCGGCCTCCTCGGGTGCCTCACGGGATTCGCCGCCCTCTACATCGGCTCCGGGCGAGGGTTGCTTGCGGCGGGGGTCGTGCTGGTCCCGGCAAC
>DATNIM010000017.1:0-3185 GCA_035604455.1 Gemmatimonadales bacterium | reverse complement strand
TTCCCGTCGCGGTGGAATACCAACGGACCGCGCCGCGTCTGCCACCGCCCCTGAAGTAGTGCTTTAAGGTCTGGGGCATCGGCAAACGGGAACAACCGCGCTTCCCCGCCCTTCGTCTCGGCCGCGGCGAGCCGCATCGTCTGCCCGCCCCAATCGATCGCGTCCCACGTGAGCCCAAGCACTTCACTCACGCGCCAGCCCGTCGCCGCGCCGCAAGAAATTGCACCACGGGGCGGACCTCCGCCGGCAGCAAGAGCAGGAGCGCGGCCAGGTCCCCTGCCTCGAAAAACCCTGACCGGGCGTTGCGGACCTTCGGGAGCTTCACCACGGGCATGGTCGCGAGCAGGGCCTTCTCGAGCGCCAACTTGTAACCCCGCCGCGGCGCCGCGAGCTCATTGTTCACCGTCTGCCGGGCCTTCCCCGCCGAGAGCCGGGCCACCGCGTAGCGGTCCAGATCGCTCGGCGACACGTCGAGCGCCCGCGTCTCCGCCCCGAAGAACGCCTCGAGGTGCTCCCAACACTGCGCGACGCGCCGCTTCGAGCGCCGCCCGTCGAGGTCATATTGGCGCTCCACCAACACCCGCAGATCGTGGAGCGTCACGCGATCGGGCGAGCCCGTGAGCTTCCCGGCCCGACGATCGCCGAGCCGCTCATGTGACAGGTTCAGCGCCTCGCTCCTGTTCGTGGTGCGCGTCGCCTCTCGATGCCGGACCCCGCCTACCATGTAGTCGAGCCGCCACGTCGCGGCGACCTTCCGCTCGCCCGTCGTGGGGTCTCGCCAGGTCGGGTGAAACACCCTGCCTTGTCCTCTCATGGGATGGCTCCTGTGATGGTGATTCGTTGGGCCGAGGGCTCGCCGAACAACGCGTAGCACCGGGTTTGAAGCTCCAACTCCCCTCCCCTCCTTCCGTGGTCGGGGGCGGAGCCAGATCTGGCCCGCGCCCGTTCGAGTGCGTCCCCGTATGCGGGAACGAATGAAGACTAAGCCAAATGGGCTACCCACGTCACCGCGACGACGGTGGTGCCCCGTCGCACGAACGCGTCGACCCCGAGCCACAGCACGATCCCCTTGTTGCCCACCACGCTCCGCGGCACCGCATCCACGCGCGCAACTCAGCGTCAGTGGCCGGTCGTTGACCGGCTACTCCTCCCGTGCCGGCGGTCTCACGCGCTCCGCCGGGCTTCGAGCCAGGCGAGCACGTCCTTGACGAAGTACCGACGCACCCGATGTGTAATCACAACGGAGGGAATTCCCGCACGCTGCACGCTGCGGACGCTGCAGCCAAGAAACCGTCCCACGTCCTTTGCACGTACGAGGGCGGTGGGCGGAAGGTCCGTGAGCGAAGGAGCGGGTAGCGAACGCAGGGCACTAACCCCCAACAGAGTCGGAAGTCTCGAGACCTTCAACGGGCTCGCCGAGGGCGGTCAGAGTCGCCGTGGCTGCCGCCCCGTGCTGAAGGGGCGCATGCACCCTGCTCTTCTGGAACCGTGGCGGACACCGGGAGGCCACAGGCGCCGCCGCACCTCATAGACCTTCGGCTCTGGGACGGGTGGTCAGACGCCACCGACGGACGGCTGGCCGTTGCGAACCGCAACCGAGCCCGCATCCGAGGCCCTCCTATCTCCTAGTACCTCGGAATGAAGCAAAGCGTTTTACCCAGGCAGCGAGCGGTACTCGGCCCCGTCGTCGCGCCAGGACAGGGTGCGCGGTGGGCGAGCCCCCGCCTTCGGCGGCCCCTCCTGGGCGCCACTCGGGTAGCGCCCCGCGCGGCAGCGCGCGGGCTGTGGGAACCCGGCTCGAATCGTGGCCACAGGGACCCCCCCTGGTCGGCAGCGACGGCCGCCGGGCCGCCGATCGAGGAGTCCCATCCCGATCGCATGCAGGTGCGGCAGCAAGGCAGACCATCCCCCCTGCCGGACGACATGCTTGAGTGAAGAGGCCGAGCCCGGGGGTACCGCTTCCCTACCGCTTGTCGCGGGTCTGCCAGCGACGCGGATCTCGGCGACCATGCATCACGGCCGTTACGGCGATGAGATCAGGATCGATCACGTAGAAGATTGCGTAGGGAAACCGACGCACGAGCGCGCGCCGCATCTGTCCGCGGATGATCGGGTACCGCCCCGGAGCCTGTTCGATCAGTTCGAGCACCCGTGCCACTTCAGCCAGGAACTCGCTCCCTAGTCCAGGGTGCTGGTCCTCGTACCAGCTGAAAGCCTCGGAAAGGTCGGCCTCAGCCTCTGGTTCAAGCGACAAGCGCGGCTGCATCTAGCCGCGCTGGCGCTGTATCTCGTCCAGGACCTCTCGCCAAGGTCGCCCGCGGCTAGGATCAGCCCGGTGCAGGGCCTCCCTGCGATCTACCTCTGCGGCCTGTGCTGGCGTGAGCGGGATGTCACCCGGGGAGAGGCTATCCCACAACTCTTCCACAAGTTGTAGGCGCTCGGCCGGACTGAGGCGTGAGATGTCGACGCGAGTACTACCCATGTCGCGAATATCGGTACAGTCGGGCGCGCAGGCAACAGCGCTGGATTGCGCGATCCATTATGCGATGCCGCGAGGTCGATGCAGGGGGAAGTTAGTATTCCTTGCACGTACGGCCTCACCCCAACCCATCGGACCCGCATCGCCGACTTGTGCCGGCGTTATCGCGTTCGCCGACTCGAATTATTCGGTTCCGCTACCCGCACCGACTTCGAGCGAGGCCGGAGCGACCTGGACTTTCTCGTTGAATTCGACGATGGGGAGCGCGGGCCGGGCCTCGACGCCTACTTCGGCCTCAAAGAGGGGCTCCAAACGCTCCTCGGCCACGGGTCGATTTGATCATGCCCGAAGCCGTTACGAATCCGTACGTCCAAGCCGACATGGCCCGCGACCGCACCACCGTGTATGGCGCGTGATCCACGCGCGTTTCTGTGGGACGCACAGCGCGGCCGACAAGGTCACGACCTTTGTCCGCGGCAAGACGGTCGACGAATTCACGCGGGACGAGCTGTTGTATTCCGACGTCGAGCGCAAACTGGAGATCGTCGGGGAGCCGCTGAAACCAGATGGCGAAGGCTACGCCAGACATGGCCGGACAGATCGAGGACTTGCCGAAGATCGTCGGTCTCCCGAACATCCTGATTCACGGGTACGCGAGCGTGAGGCGCGACCTCATCTGGCGAACGGCGATCCTGCTGGTAGCAGG
>DATNIM010000016.1:0-3405 GCA_035604455.1 Gemmatimonadales bacterium | reverse complement strand
TCTTTCATGTACCTTGCAGGTCTGCTCACGCATCGAACGCCGCCCCTCTCCGAGTCCCGTCTGGTGCCGCCCTCAGTCCCCGACCTGGATCGCCATTGTGCTACTACAACACTATACGCTCACCGAATCTCGAAAGCGATGGCAACCGTTCTGCGCCCCAAATCGAGGCCGACTGATCCCTGAAACAGACCTATTCTATCGATTTTCGCGTTGAGGTTACCAAGAGGTTACCACGACGACATTCTCGGGCAAGACGCGGTTCGACTCGGACAGTAGGCACTGTGCGCTAACCCATGTCGCCCAGGGGTTCGTGGCGGAGGGGGAGGGATTTGAACCCCCGAGGCAGTTGCCCGCCTAGCGGTTTTCGAGACCGCCCGATTCAGCCGAGCTCTCGCACCCCTCCGGGGCATATTCTACTTCGGTGGCAGTCGTCTGCCTAGTCCGCAAGCCTCGTCCAAAGGAATTCCTCCCCGGCAGCGCGTACTGTAGATAGCCCTGTCGCGCGGGACCCTCCGCGCCCAGATCGGCGGCTCCGGCCGCATAGCCTCATACGCAAGAAGGAGGGATGTGAGCCATGATCCGATCGGCCGTACGTCCCGTCGTGGCGCTGCTCGTGGCCTGCGTCGTGGCGGTGGTGCTCCTCGTGATCCCCCGGGGAGGATTCGCCGCCGCGCCGACCACCCTGACGATCGCCGTCGGCATCGACGCCGACACGCTCGACCCTGAAGGGCAGACGACCACCACCGTGTCCAACATGGTGGAATACATGTTCGACTCGCTCATCTGGCCGAACGACGAGCGCTCGGGCGTGGAACCGGGCCAGCCGCAGTATACGAAGCTCACGCCGCAGCTCGCGACGTCGTGGACGGTGAGCCCCGACGGGCTGACCTACACGTTCAAACTGCGGCAGGGCGTCAAGTTCCAGGACGGCACCGACTTCAACGCGGACGCGGTGAAGTTCAACGTCCAGCGGTGGCTCGACACCAGCGTGCGCAATCCGAACCGGTATTACTTCACCGACATCGACGCCACCCGGATCGACACCCCGGATCCGTATACGGTGGTGCTGCACCTCAAGCAGACCAGTCCGACGCTGCTCGAGCGGATGGCCGCGGGGCCGGGCATGATCCTCTCGCCGACCGCGGTCAAGAAGATCGGCAACGACAAGATCGTGCTCGGCCCGACGGATGCCGGGACGGGTCCCTACGTGTTCAAGGAGTGGGTGCACGGCGACCACATCACGCTCGTCAAGAACCCGAACTATTGGGGGAAGAAGCCGTATTTCGACACGGTGATCTTCCGCGTCGTGCCGAACGCCGGCACGCGCGAGACCATGCTGCGCGCGGGCGACGTCCAGATGGCATACGAACCGCCCGCCCCGGACGTTCCCACGCTCCGCAAGGACAACACGCTCACGGTGATCTCCGGAGCGAGCGACCGCGACGTCTTCATCGGGCTCAACAACCAATACGGACCGCTGAAGGACGTCCGGGTACGCCAGGCCCTCAACTACGCGATCAACAAGGATGCGATCATCCACAGCGTGCTGTTCGGCCTCGCGCACGTGCTCGAGTCGCCGACGACCCCGGCGCTGTTTGGATACACCAAGCTGCAGGCGGGCGGGTGGCCGTTCAATCCGACGCTGGCGAAGAAGCTGCTCTCCGAGGCCGGCTACCCCCAGGGCTTCCAGCTCGACTTCCGGACCCCCACGGGGCGGTACATCCAGGACTATCAGTTCGCCCAGGCGGTCGCGGCGCAGCTCAGCAACGTCGGGATCCAGGCGAACGTCCAGACCTCCGACTGGCCGACGTACGTGAAGTGGATGGTGACTCCGCTGGCGCAGAGCCCGCTTCAGATCTTCATCCTCGGGTGGGCGACGCAGTACCTGGACGCCGACGGCGAGCTGTTCGGCCAGTTCTACTCGGGGCAGTGGCCGCCGACCGGGCTGGCGCCGTCGTTCTACAAGGACACCGACGTCGACAACCTGTTGCTGCAGGCCCAGACGGTCCCGGATCAAACGAAGCGCGAGGCCATGTATAAGGAAGCGCAGCAGATGATCTGGAAGGACGCGCCGTGGATCTTCCTCTGGAGTCAGGACTTCTACATGGTCGCGACCAACCATCTGCAGGGCGTGAGCGTGACGCCAAACGAGAAGTGGGCCGCGATCTACGCGACCTGGAAGTAAGCGCGCCGGCGCAGTTCCGACGATAGTCCGAACGGCGGCCCGGAGGGGCCGCCGTTCGACGTGTCACGCGCGCGTGCGCTTGGGGACGACCGCTATCGCGGACGCTCGTGCATGCCGCCCGCCGCCCGCCGCTGCTGGCCCGCGGCGCGGGCGCTCTTGCCGTCGGCCGCCGGCCGCCGATGGCTGCCCTTCGCCATCTCGACACTTCGCTTGAGCGCCTCCATCAGGTCGACGACCTTGCCCGGGGCGGGCGCCTCTTTCGGCCCGGCGACTTCCTCGCCCTTACCCTTCGCGCTGATCATCGCCATGAGGGCATCGCGGTACTCGTCCTTGAACTCCTCGACATTGAACTCCATCGCGAGATTCTCCACGAGCTGCACGGCCATCTTCCGCTCGTTGGGATGCACCGTGGCCTCCACCGGCAGTTCTTCCAGACCGGACAGCGACCGCACCTCGTCGGCATAGAACAGCGTGCTCAGCACCATCGCCTTTTGATACGGGCGAAGCGACACGAGCTGCTCTTTCTCCCGAATCACCACTTTGCCGATCGCCACCCGGTTCGCCTCGCGCAGCGCCTCCTCGAGCAGGAGAAACGCCTTGGCTCCGCCCTCGTCCGGCGCGACGTAGTAGGACCGCTCGTAGTAGATCGGGTCGATGTCCTGGAGTTCGACGAACCCGGCGATATTCACGTTGCCGCTGGTGTCGATCGGAATCTGCTCCAGCTCCTCGTCGGTCACGAGCACGAAGCGGCCCTTGCTCGCCTCGTACCCGCGGACGACGTCGGCCCATTCGATCACGCGGTCGCAGTGAGGACAGAAGCGCTGATTCTTGATGGGCGTATGACAGACGGTGTGCAGCAGTCGGAACCGAACGTCTTTCTGTTCGGTCGCCGTGTACAGTTTAACGGGAATCGTCACGAGCCCGAAGCTGACGTAGCCTCTCCAAGACGGTCGCACGACGCGATCCCCCCAACAATGCCCCCACGCGCTGCCGCCTTGGGCGGCAACGAGAATCTTATACCCACAAGCGTGCGCGCGCAACGGCCGCCTTCGCCACGCGAACCGGTGTTCGATTATATGTCGGAGGCGAATATACGCATCCGGAACAGGACTGCTCCGGCCGGCGCATGCCAAGAAGCGACGCGAGTTTCAACGAACGAATCACCCGTGAGTGCCAACCTCGACTTGCGTAGCCCGGCGCCTTCCGTGGTAGCACCGGGG
>DATNIM010000015.1:0-10292 GCA_035604455.1 Gemmatimonadales bacterium | reverse complement strand
GGCGGCTCGAAGAGCGCCTCGCTGAGATGACCGACCGGCACCTGCGCCTGGCGGCCGAGTACGACAACTTCCGCAAACGTACGCAGAAGGAGCGCACCGAGGTCTGGTCCAAGGCTCAGGCCGAGCTCCTCGGGCGGTTCGTCGATGCCCTCGACGATCTCGGGCGCTTCGCGCAGGTCAATCCCACGCAGGCGGAGGCCGCGACGATTCACGCCGGTGTGGAGTTGGTGGGCCGCAAACTCTGGAAGGAGCTTGAGGCCTTGGGCGTGCGACGCGTCGCCGAGGTGGGCGTCCCATTCGATCCCAGCCAGCATGAAGCGGTGACTACCGCGCCGGCTCGGGACCCGGCCCAGGATCACACCGTGGGTGCCGTGCTCCAGGCGGGCTACGTGCTTGGGAACACCCTGGTTCGCCCCGCTCGCGTGGAGGTGCTCACCTGGCAGGGTAAGCTCCACTAATGGCCGCGGCCAAGGACTACTACCAGCTCCTCGGCGTCTCGGAGACGGCCTCGCTCGACGAGATCAAGAAGGCGTTTCGGCGGCTCGCCAAGCAGCACCATCCTGATCGCAATCCCAACAACCCCCAGGCAGCCGACCGCTTCAAGGAGATCAACGAGGCGCACGATGTCCTGAGCGACGCCACCAAGCGCCAGCGCTACGACCAGCTCCGCCGCTACGGCGCGTTTGCCGGCGGGCCTGCGCCTGGCGGGAGTGCGGGTGGCACGGCGCCCGAGTTCGACCTGTCCGATTTCGGCGGCATGGGCGGCATCGGTGACCTCTTCTCGTCGATTTTTGGGCGTCGCGGTGCGGGGCCTGCGGTCGAGGAAGAGGAAGAAGTTGAGACGACCGTTTCCATCCCGTTCACGGTCGCCGCGCTGGGAGGGAAGGTGCCGGTCACGCTCGCCGTGTCTGACACCTGTCCGACCTGTCACGGGAGCGGGGCGGCCCCGGGAGCGAAGATCCAGACCTGCGGAGAGTGTCACGGTCGGGGCACGGTGTCCTTCGGGCAGGGGGGCTTTGCTGTCCAGCGGCCCTGTCCTGTCTGCCGGGGTCGTGGCAAGGTCGCGTCGGAACGCTGCCCGACCTGCCAAGGCGCCGGTGAAGTGCGGGTCGAGAAGCAGCTCGTGATCACCGTGCCGCCCGGCACCGACGACGGTGGGCGCGTTCGGTTGCGCGGTCAGGGGGCGGGTGGGCGCGGGGATATAGTCGTGGTGTTTCGGGTCGAGCCCGATCGCTTCTTCCGACGCGAGGGCTTGGACGTCATTTGCGTGGTCCCGATCAACGTCATCCAGGCGATCCTGGGATCGAAGGTCCGCGTGAAGACCCTCGAAGGGCGCCACGTCGTGCTTCGCATTCCCCCGGGGACACAGCATGGGCAGCGCTTCCGGCTGAGCGGGCACGGTATCGAACGCAACGGTCGGAAGGGCGATCAATATGTCGAGGTTCGCGTCGCGATCCCCGAGCATCTCACCGAGGAACAGGCGGCCGCTGCCCGCGAGTTCGCCGAGCGCGCAGGCATCAAGCACTAGCCCACCCAGCAGCGGCTTAGGAAAGAGTCAGTCTCTACGTCCGCGCGCGCCGGAACCCTTGCTCGGGTTCCAACGTGGTGATAGTCTTGAGGCGATACTGATCGGTTTCGCAGGTCGCGACCGGAGCGGGCTCGGGTAAGCGACCCGCGGGGCCTTTGAGGAACTGCGCCCCCCGGGCACGCAGTCGCTTCGGGGGCGTTTTGTCGCTGGCAGGGCCTCGCTGGACAGGCTGCGTTGCCGGTCGGCGTTCGATGGGGTGTAGCTCAATTGGCAGAGCGCCCGGCTGTTAACCGGGAAGTTGGAGGTTCGAGTCCTCCCGCCCCAGTTCTTCAGGGAAACATCAACTGGTGTCTTGAGTTAGGCTCGGGGAGATCCTGAGCCACCGCCAGTTTCGACCCGCCGAGTTAGAGGTTCGAATCCTGCCACCGTAGTTCCACAAGTTCAAGCTCACCAATCGATTCCGCCTTGGTGACGTTGGGGCGCTCGGGTTGGGTGACGGTTATGTGACGGTTTCGGTGTCCGATTTCTCGGATGCGCAGCCGAAGTGGGTCGGAACGAAATGGGGTTCGGGGGATCGCGGGTTCAACCGCTGCCCCGGTAGGTCAGGTGGAATCCGGTCGGGCCGCCGCCGCGCTGTCCACTCCCGCTTGACGGGGGCCCTGCGGAATGTCCGCGCGGTGCCACCACCCTCCGCCGAGGGCCTGAAATAGGGCGGCCGTATCCGCGTACCGGTTGGCACGGGCCTGCGCGAGGTTGATCATCGCGGATTGGTAGCCGGCCTCGGCGCTCAAGAGCTCGAGATCACCCGCGTAGCCGACCGCGACCTGGCGCTCGGCGAGTTCGCGCGTCACCCGGGCCGCCGCCGCGGCCGCCGCCGCGGCCGAGAGCGCGGTCGCATCCTGGTCCAGCGCATGGAGCGCGTCCGCCACGTTTTGGAAGGCCGTCAGAACCGTGCTCCGGTACTGTTCGGCCGCTTCCGTATACGCGGCCTCGGCGGCGCGTTGTTGGTGGACGAGTGCGCCGCCCTGGAAGAGCGGCTGCGTGAGCACCGCCCCGAGGGTCCAGAAGCCGTTGCCGGCCGTAGTGAGCTGGCTCAACGTGAGCGCCGTCGCCCCTAGATCCCCGGTGAGCGTGATGCTCGGGAGTCTGTTCGCCACCGCGACGCCGATTTCCGCACTCGCGGCGTGGAGGTTCTCCTCAGCTTGGCGGACGTCGGGCCGCTGCTCGACGAGCTGCGAGGGCAGGCTCACCGGCAGCTCCTCGGGCAACGCCAATTCGGCCAGATCGAACGTATCCACGGCGTCGTTCGGAAACGCGCCCGCGAGCCGGGCCAGCAGATCGTTCTGCTGGGCGAGTTGCTTGAGCAGCTGGGGCAGCATGGCCAGAGCTTGGGCGAGCTGGGTTTCCTGCGCGGCCAGGTCCAACCGGTTCGCGTACCCGGCCGACACCTGGGTGCGGACGATCTCCACGGTGGCCGAATCGCTTGCGATCACAGTGCGCGTCGCCCGAATCTGCTCTCGCAGCGACGCCTGCTCGATCGCGGCGGCGACGACGTTCGCACTTAGCGCGATGTGGCTGGCCGCGAGCGCGAAGCGTTGTCCCTCGGCTTCGGCCTGCAGTGCCTCGACCGTCCGACGGTTCAGCCCGAACACGTCGGGGACAAACGAGACGTTCACGTCGGGTGTGAAGAGGCTGAAGTTGAGGGTCCCCGAGTTCGGGGTTGGGGAGAGGGCACCCGAGGTCGTTTGTCGGGTCGCCCACGCTCCGACCGCTACGCTGGGGAGGAAGGCGCCGCGCTGAGCCAACACGTGCTCCCGGGCGGCCGTGAGCGCGGCCTGGGCCGCCTTGAGATCGGGATTGTTCTTCAACGCCCGCTCGACCAGGTCGTTCAACGCGCTTGAGTGGAAGACCCCCCACCACTGGCCGGAGATGTTGAGCCCAGCCACGAACCGCTGCGCAGCTCCGTCGGGGACGCTCGGGGCGGCAGGCGTGGCGGAGAGCGTGCCCGTCGTGTAACCGCCAGTTTCCGGCGGAGCGGGCTTCACAAACGGCGGGCCCGCGGCGCAGCCCGTGGCAAGGGCCAAGAGACCGAACGGCGGGACCTGCGCCAGCCAGCGGGCCCGGGCCGCAGCGGTTCGGCCCGCACGTCGC
This sequence comes from Gemmatimonadales bacterium, assembly GCA_035604455.1. Classification (GTDB taxonomy): domain Bacteria; phylum Gemmatimonadota; class Gemmatimonadetes; order Gemmatimonadales; family GWC2-71-9; genus AG25. Next base: position 6,613 of record DATNIM010000015.1, on the reverse strand, counting down.
GTCACGGGGCCTCCGCGTCCTCGGCGGCCGCGTCGCCACCGAGGGCCGCCATCTGCAGCGCGGGCACGAGCGTGAGCAACAAAATCGGGCCGACGAGCATGCCGCCGACGACCACCGTGGCGAGGGGCCGCTGCACCTGGCTGCCGATCCCGGTCGAGATCGCGGCGGGGAACAGGCCGATGGAGGCCGACAGGGCGGTCATGAGGAGCGGCCGCATCCGTGTCGACGCGGCGCGAAAGAGCGCGGCGCGCGGCGTGCCACCGCCACGGCGTTCCTGGTTGTAATAGGTGATGATGAGAATGCCGTGCATCACCGACACGCCGGCGAGCGACACGAAGCCGATTGCGGCCGAAATGCTGAAGTTGAGTCCCACCACATAGAGCGCGAGCACCCCCCCCGCGGCCGCGAACGGAACCGCAACCAGCGCCAGCAGACTGTCCCGCAGGGAATTGAACGAGCTGTAGAGCAGCCCAAGGATGAGCACGAGGGTGACGGGCACGATGACGGCGAGCCGCTGTCTCGCCTCGCGCAGGTCCTCAAACTCCCCCGCCCATACCAAGTGATAGCCGCTCGGCAGTCGCAGACCGCGCGCGATCCGCCCCTGCGCGTCGGCCACGGTGCCGGCCAAGTCGCGCCTGCGGACGCTGAACTTGATCGGAAGGAAGCGCTCGGTGCCCTCGTGGTAGATCCAGGCCGCACCGGTCTCCGTGGTGATCGTGGCGAGCGCGCTGAGCGGCACATAGGCAGTCGTGCCGTTGTTCGTCTCGTAGGCGACCATGATGTCGCGGATCTGCTCGACGCTGCTGCGGTCCTCGGGCCGGAACCGGACCACGACGTGGAACTGCCGGTCGCCTTCAAGGACCGTCGTGGCGGTCGCGCCGCCGAGCGCGGCCTGAATGACGGTGTTCACGTCCCCAGAATTGAGCCCGTACCGGGCGGCGGCGACGCGATCCACGGTGATGTTGAGATTGGGCTGGCCGAGAACGGGGAACACGCCGAGGTCGGCGATCCCGCGCACGTCGTTCATGAGGTCCCGAGCCCGGCTGGCCAGCCGCTCGAGGGTGTCCAGGTTTGATCCGAGGATCTTGAGCGCGTTGGCCCCTTTCACGCCCGAGATCGCCTCTTCCACGTTGTCCTGGATGTACTGTGAGAAGTTGAAGATGACGCCGGGCAGGGCGTCGCTCAGCTCGGTCTGCAGTTGCTCGGTCAGTCGCTCCTTGGTGAGCCCCCGCGGCCACGTCTCGAACGGGCGCAGAGGCGCGAACAGCTCGACATTCGAAAAGGGAGCGGCATCGCTGCCGTCGTCAGGCCGGCCATGCTGCGAAACGACGGTGCTCACCTCCGGATGGCGCAGGAGGATCTCGCGCATCTTCCTCGTAGCGGCTTCGCCGTCCTTGAGCGACAGGGTGATGGGCATCGACGCGCGGATCCAAATGTTGCCCTCTTCGAGCGTGGGCAGGAATTCGCTACCCAGACGCGACCCAAGCCCGGCGGCGCCCACGAGCACGGCGACCCCTAGGGCGACCATCGTGCCGCGATGAGCTAACGCGAAGTGCAGCACCGGCTCATAGAGACGCCGGAGGGCGCGGACGATCCAGGTCTCGGCCTCGCTCACGGACTCTGGCAACAGGATCGAGGCGAGCACGGGCGTAACCGTGAACGTCGCCAGCAACGCCCCCGCGAGCCCATAACCGTAGGTCCGGGCCATTGGGGCGAAGATTTGTCCTTCGACGCCCCGCATCGTGAACAGCGGGACGAACCCGGCGACGGTGATCAGGGAGGAGAAGAACACCGCCCGGTCTACCTGCAGGGCGCTCACAAGGATGAGCCGCAGGCGCTCCGTCCATGGGGTGGTGGCCGTCGGGTCCGCGCCCCAGGTGCCCTCGGAAAGCTGTCGCACCCACCGGCTCCGTTCGCCGGCGGGCTCCTGAAACACGCGGACGATGTTTTCCACGAGAATCACGGCCGAATCCACGATGATGCCGAAGTCCACTGCCCCGACGGACAAGAGGTTGGCGTCCTCGCCTTGCAGGACGAGCAGCATGACCGCGAACAAGAGCGCGAAGGGTATGTTCAGGCCGACGATGACCGCGCTGCGCAGGTTACCGAGGAAGATCCACTGGATGAAGAACACGAGCAGCATGCCGAACACGAGGTTGTGCAGGACGGTGTCTGTCGTCACCGCCACGAGCGTCGAGCGGTCGTAAAAGGGCACGATGGACACGCCCGGCGGCAGGCTGCCGTCGTGGTTCATCCGGGCGATGGCGGCTTTGACCTTGGCAACCATGGGCGCCGTATGCTCGGTGCGTCGCATCACCACGATCGCCCCGACGACGTCGGCCGCCGTGTCGCGGCCCAGAATGCCGAGCCGTGGCACGTACCCCACCCGCACGGTCGCCACGTCGCGCACGAATACGGGGACGCCGCCCGTCTGGGACAGCACCACGTTCTCGATATCGGCGACGTGGTCGCCCTGGGTCAGGTCCTCGTCCCCGCCGTCGTCGATGAGCCCGACACCGCGGATGTTGATCGATTGCTGCCCGATCGTGATTTCGCGTCCGCCGACGTTGATATTGGCATTGGCGAGCGCGGCAAGGATCTGCGGCACGGTGACGCCGAACTGCTGGAGCTTGCGCTGATCGACCTCGACGTCGAATTCCTTCGTGGGGCCGCCCCAACTGTTGACTGTGGCGAGACCGGGGATCGTCAGCAGGCGGCGACGCACGATCCAGTCTTCGACCGTGCGCAGGTTAGTGACGCCGAAATGTGGGGGTCCCACCACTTGGTAGCGGTAGATCTCCCCGGTCGAGCTGTTGGCCTGGATGGTCGGGACCTGTCCGCCGGGGAGGTTCGCGTTCTGCAGCGCGATCGACGCCTGGCTATGCGCGAAGTAGTAGTCGACGCCCCACTTAAAGACGACGCGCACGAAGGACAACCCGTAGAAGGACGTCGAGCGGATAACATCGATGCTAGGGGTCGTATACAGGGCGATTTCCATCGGCCGTGTGTAATAGCGCTCCATCTCCTCGGCCGAGAGGCCCGGCGCCTGCGCCGTGATCTCGAGGATGACCGGGGTCGGATTGGGATAGGCCTCGATGTTGAGCGCTCGGAAGGCGACGAGGCCCGCGCCGAGAAAGAGGACCAAACCCACCAAGACAAAGGGGCGATGGCTGAGGCAGAACGCCAGCACGGCTTTCAGCATGCGGGACCGCGACGACGCCGGCTCATTATTCGGGCACCGTCGCGTGCAGCATGTCGCTCAGGAACACGCCTCCCTCGGTGACCACGAGATCACCGACCCGGAGGCCATCGAGAACTTCATAGCGGCCGTCTTCCGCGAGCCCGAGCCGGACGATCCGCTGGAGGAAATGGTGCCGGTCCGTCGTGAGCCAGGCTGTCATCGACCCGTCCCCCTCGCGGACGACCGTGCTCATGGGCACCGCGATCGCTTTCCGTGATGGACCGACGCGGATGACGAAGGTCGCGAGCATCCCGGGACGCAGCGCGTTGTCGGGGTCGAGAACGCGCACGCGGAGCTTCCCCCGGTGCGTCTCCGGATCGAGGACGGCGTCGATCCGCGAAACGGTCCCGTCAAACGTGCGGTCCGGATACGCCGGCACGCTCACCCGTACCGATTGGCCGATCCGAAACCAAGGGACATCCACCTCGATCACATTAGCGATCGCCCATTTCACCAAGGGGCTCGGATGCGACTGGGCGCCGGCCGCGGAATCGATCACGCGCGAAGCGATGATACGATCGAGGTCGGCGTCGGTCTTCCCCAAGGCGCGGACGGCGTCGCGGGCGGCCGCGAGCGCACCGACCGCGTTCTCCTGGTCCGAGATCGCCTGTTCGAGCTCGCGCTGCGAGATGCCGCCGTGGGCCTGGGTCAAGCCTTTGGCGCGCGCGAGCTCCTTCGTGGTGAGCTCGTAGGAGGCCGCGGCTCCGAGCAGGACAGCCTCAGCCTGCACGACGGTCAGGTCCTCATCAAACCCAATCGCCCCCACTGCCTCCCGCTCGGTCACGAAGACAGAGGTCCCCACCGGAGCGATCGCAATTGCCTGCACTTGCTCAGACAACAGCTCGACACTCGCCTCGGGGGTTCGCCCGCTCACGGTGGGTTGCGGCAACGCTGGCGCGGCGGCGCGAGCTGCACGGGGGACGTGGTTCGAGCACGCCGCCAGGCACACGCAGACCGCGCAGAGCTGGAACCGGCGGCCTGCACGCCTCCGCACGGGGCGCGGCTCGGTGTTCGGTATAGCGGCCCGTCGAACTGGGAGGCGGGGGTGGCGCTTCGCTAGGATAGGGGGTCGGGCGTTCACTTGCGCTGCATCACAAACGTGGTCCACGGACTGCCGTAGGGACCGAACCGCCCAATGCGCTCGGCGGCAGCGCTAGGTTCGCTGCACGACCCGCTGAAGCTTTGGCTTGCTGAACTGCGCGGGCAGGGCTGGCGCGGATCGTGGAGATGGACTCTTACAGCGGTGACTAGGAGGGGGGCCCAGCGCGCGCGGCCGTCAGAGTCATCTTCACGCCAGCGGTGCCAGAGGAGGCAATCCCCTCCCAGCCCACTGTCAGCAATTGGAAAGGAGGATGCCGTTCCCACAACGGGCTGTACTGGGTGGCAACCCAGTGCCATGCTCGCTCGCGAAGACTGCCAGCCCCCCCATGGCCGCGATGGTGATCAGCACCCCGGTGCGCACCCCGTCGAACTCCCGTTCCCGAATAGCGGTGACCTGCGAGAGGGGGAAGCCTTGGCGCGCGCCATTCACCGTGCCGACCAACGTATCGCCGATGACCTGAGGCGTGTGCAGGACAACTGTCGAGTGATCCGCCAGCGTGACGTGAACGCTCTCAGGCTTGTTGCCAAGGTCGTCAGGCGTCAACGGGCGCAGCGTGGTACAGGCGCTGGTCAGAATCAGGCAAATTCCGACGCGAGCGAGTCGCGCGCGGACTGGGAGCGAGAGAAGCGGCAAGCGCATGCGGGTCTCCGCGAAAGGGGGTGGCTGCGATGACCGGGCGGCCCTCGATCAGGGTGGCGTCGGCGGCGAACGACCCCCGGGTCGCGCGTGAGCGACCGGGGTCACGCTACCCGAAGGCCCGCGCGGCGACAAGGATATCGTTCGAAATGTCGCGCCTATCTTTCGATAAGCCCGTTGCTCTCTGAGCCGGTTGCCCACGCCGGTCACGCAGCGACATTACGAGCATGTGGGACCCGCTCGACGTCTACGCCACGGCCAACCGCGCGAGGCTGCTCGTCCTGGCGCTGGTCGTCATCGCAGGCGTCGCCGTGACGGACTGGCTCACCAAACCCTACCTCTCGCTCGGGTTCTTATACCTCTTCCCGATCATCGTAGTGGCCGGATTTCTCTCCCGCGCTCAGACCGTTGCGATCGCGCTCTTGTGCGCCGTGCTCCAGGAGGCGTTCAGCAACCTGCCAGAACATGAGGCCATCGTCCGCTTGATCCTGAGCTCGGCCGGCTTTGTGGGGACTGGGCTTTTTGCCGGCGAGGCCGTGCGCAGTCGCCACAAGGTCCTTAGGCAGGTGGCCGAGCTGGAGGATCAGGTGAGACTGCGGCGGGACGCGGAGGAGCAGCTGCGCGTGCTCGTCGAGAGCAGTCCCGCCGCCATCGTCGTCATCAACTCCACCGGTCGCATCGAGCTTGGGAACGAGGCTGCGCTGAACCTGTTTGAGCCGGACGGGTCGACGCTGGTCGGTCGGAGTATCAGTGCCTACCTACCAGCCCTCGCGGGCGCCGTGACGACCTATCCGTCTCTGGTCTTCCGCACCGCCATGCAATGTCGGGGCCAGCGAGGTGACGGCGAAACGTTTCTCGCCGGCGTCTGGTTTTCGACCTACACGACAATCAGCGGCCGGCGCTTGGCCGCCGTCATCGTGGATCTGTCCGAGGACCTGCACAGCCGGGAGGACCTAAGTCTCGATCGCGTTTTCCAGCACGCGCGGATCGTCGTGAGCGCTATGACTCACGAGATTCGCAACCTCTCAGGGGCGGCGCGGATCGTGCACCGCAACCTCGCACAAGTGAGGGCGCTGGAGCAGAATGAGGACTTCCGGGCGCTGAACACGCTGATCCAAGGCTTGGAGAACTTGTCCACCTTCGAACTCCGATCGCCCCAGGGCCCGACGGCGGCCGAGGTTGAGTTGAACTCCGTCCTCGACGAGGTCCGGATTCTAATCGCGGCCGCGTATCGCGATGCCTCGATCCGCATCGACTGGCGGATCCCCGAGCGACTCGGGGTTGTGTGGGCCGACCGCTACGGCCTCATCCAAGTGTTCCTCAACCTGGCCAGGAACAGCCAGCGCGCGATGCAGGAGACCGACATCAAGTGTCTTCGGGTGACTGTGCTAGAGGACGGGCGCGCCGTGGTCATTCGCTTCGAGGACACCGGGAGCGGCATCGCCGCACCTGAAACGCTGTTTCGGCCATTCCAACGGCATCCGGGCTCCGGGCTGGGCCTGTTTGTCTCCCGGGCCGTCATGCGGAGTTTCGGCGGAGACCTCGTGCACGAGCCGAGCGCGCGGGGCAGCTGCTTCGTGGTCGTCATGCCTTTGGTAGCCCCCACGGGCGCCCCCGATGCCTAATGCGGCCGC
>DATNIM010000014.1:0-55747 GCA_035604455.1 Gemmatimonadales bacterium | reverse complement strand
GTCCGGCGCGCGAGCGGCGAACGCTCGAGGCGCTCGGATTGGGCCATCACCAAGCCGTCGTGGTGAAACAGGATCACCCGGCGGTTCGGGGCATGTTGTATCGCGTGCGCCACCTCATCGAGGTGACGCCTGTACCAGCGGGAGGCTGAGATGGCCGCAGATCCGAAGGGCGAAAGCGCGACGCCGGTGACTAATCCGCCACGCCTGACCCTCCACGGCCTCCGCGCGCCGCGCGGCTCGCACCGGGCGCGCATCCGCAAGGGGCGCGGTCCAGGATCCGGGATTGGGAAAACCGCCGGTCGCGGCGGGAAGGGGCAGACCGCTCGGTCAGGCGGCCAGACGCGTCCCGCATTCGAAGGTGGCCAGATGCCGCTGACGCGGCGGATCCCCAAGCGCGGCTTCACGAACCCCTTCAAACAGCCGGCCCAGGTCGTGAACGTCCGCCACCTCGGCCGGCTCGCGGCGGGGGTGGAAGTGACGCCGGAAACTCTCTTCGGCGCGGGGCTCGTGCGCCGTCCCGACCGGCCGATCAAATTGCTGGGTGGCGGCGACGTCGACCGCGCGTTCGTCGTGAAGAGCGTCGCCGTCTCGACCTCCGCCCGCGCGAAGATCGAGCGAGCCGGCGGCACGCTCGAGGCCTGATCGGATGGCGTTCCGGCTTCCCGCGTGGCTCAACGTGTTCCGGCTCCCCGACGACCTCTGGGAGAAGTTCTCGGTCACGCTGTTGTGCCTCGTCGTGTACCGGACCGGCGCGCACATTGCAACGCCCGGCGTCAACGTCCAGGCCCTCGCCGACTTCTTGAGGAACCAGGGCCAAGGGACGCTGTTCAGCCTGTACGACCTCTTTGCGGGCGGCGGCTTCTCGCGCGCCACGGTCTTCGCGCTCGGTATCATGCCCTACATCTCGGCCAGCATCGTATTCCAGCTCGCGCAACCGGTGTTCCCGGTTGTCGAGAAGATGCAGCGGGACGAGGAGGGCAGGAAAAAGCTCACGCAGTGGACCCGGTACCTCACGGTCATCCTGTGCCTCTTCCAGTCCTACGGCTATGCCGTGTTCACCGAACAGCTCCCCGGGGCCGTGGCCACGCCCGGCTGGGGCTTCCGGATGACCACCGTGCTCACGCTGTCGACGGGCGGGATCTTCGTGATGTGGCTGGGGGAGCAGATCACGGAACGCGGCATCGGCAACGGCGCGAGCCTCCTCATCTTCTTTTCGATCATCGAGCGGATGTGGCCGGAGACCCTCCGGACGATCGAGGCTCTGCGGGCCCATTCCCTCACGTTCCCGGTGCTCATGATCGTGCTCGTCGTGATGGTGCTGGTCGTGGCGGGGACGGTCGCCGTGACGGTAGCCGCGCGACGCATTCCCATCCAGATCCCGCGCAAGGTCATGGGGCGGGGCCGGATCCGCGAAGGCCAGAAGACGTTCATCCCGCTGCGCATCAACTCGTCCGGCGTGATGCCGATCATTTTCGCCCAATCGCTGATCATCGTGCCGGGGACGCTGGCCACCTTCAGCGGCAACGCCGTGCTCAAGCACGTAGCCGAGTACTTCCAAGTGACCTCGTGGGTGTACGTGGTCACGAGCGCGATCTTGATCATCTTCTTCGCGTACTTCTATACCTCGATCATCTTCAACCCCGTTGACCTCGCGGAGAACCTCAAGAAGCAAGGCGGATTCGTTCCGGGCGTGAAGCCCGGGGCCGCCACCGCGGACTACATCGACGAAGTGTTATCGCGCATCACATTTCCCGGTGCGCTGTTCCTGACGCTCGTCGCGCTGCTCCCGATCATCGTGTCCAACGTCCTCAACATGCCCTTCGGCTTTGGGGGCACGGCCCTCCTGATCGTCGTCGGGGTCGCGCTCGACACGGTCCAGCAGGTTCAGCAGCATCTGTTGCTCCGCCACTACGACGGCTTCATGAAGGAAGGCCGAGTCAAGTTCCGCGGACGACAGCAGCGCTACATCTGACCGGCGTGTTCATTCTCCTCCTCGGCGCGCCCGGTGCGGGCAAAGGCACCCAGGGAGCGCTTCTTGCGGCACGGCTGGGCATTCCGAAAATCACGACGGGGGATCTGCTGCGGGCCGCGGTTGCGGCCGACACATCCCTCGGTCGTGAGGCCAAACGCCACATGGATCAGGGGACGCTCGTGCCGGACGCCGTGGTGCTCGGGCTGATCAAGGACGAGCTGGACGCGCCGCGGGCGAAGGACGGCGCCATCTTCGACGGTTTCCCCCGCACTGCAGCGCAGGCAGAGCTCGTTGACCGGACCTTGGCGGAGCGCGGCCAGCGGCTCAGCCACGTCCTCCTCCTCGACGTCGCGGATGACGAACTCGTTCGGCGACTCGCGGGTCGAGCGGGAACGGAGGGGCGCTCGGACGACACGCCGGAGACGGTTCGCACGCGACTCCAAGTCTATCGGCGCGAAACAGCGCCCCTCGTCGCCCACTACGCGCAGCGCGGCGCCGTACAGCGCGTGCCCGCGACAGGGGGCGTGGACGAGGTGGCGAAGGAGATTCAGCGCCTCGTCGGGCGATGATCACGATCAAATCGCCGCGCGAGATCGAAACCATGGCCGCGGCGGGCCGGATCGTCGCCCAGACCCTGGCGTTCGTCGGCCGCCACATCGGTGTTGGGGTGAGCACGCAGAGCCTCGACGAGCTTGCCGAGGATTTCATCCGGAGCCACCCTGGCGCGCGCCCGTCCTTCAAGGGCCTCTATGATTTTCCCGCCACCCTTTGCACCTCGATCAACGAGGAGATCGTGCACGGCATCCCGTCGCCGCAGCGCGCTTTGCGCGAGGGCGACCTGCTAAGCGTGGACGTCGGCGTCTGCCTCGAAGGCCTGCACGCCGACTCGGCGGCGACGTTCGCCGTGGGCGCGGTCTCGCCGGTCGCCCAACGACTGCTTCAGGTCACACAACGGGCGCTCGCGGCCGGGGTCGCCGCCGCGCACACCGGCAACCATGTGGGCGATATCGGGCACGCGGTCCAGGAAGTCGCGCAGGAAGCGGGGTTTTCGGTCGTCCGCGAGCTCGTCGGCCACGGCATCGGCACGAGCTTCCACGAAGAACCCCAGGTCCCGAACTACGGCAAGCCGAAGCGGGGGCCGCGGCTCGTGCCGGGTATGACGATCGCGATCGAGCCCATGGTCAACGTCGGGGGCCCGGGGATCCGGACCCTCGAGGACAAGTGGACTGTCGTGACGGAAGACGGATCGCTGTCCGCGCACTTCGAGCATACCGTGGCCGTCACAGAGGGCGGGGAACCCCCTCGGATTCTGACGAGTCTCGGCGACTAGAGGTCAGCTGGCGGACCGCGGTCGGCGCGAATCCTCAGCGGTATGCCGGTGACCCCCTGCAAAGAATCCGATGAGGAGCTTGTTCCCCCCCTCGCTCAGTGAGCGGTCGCGACATAGGGTCTCACCATCGCCTTGGGATCCACGATGCGATCGAATTCGGCCTCGGTGACAAAGCCCAACTGCAACGCGGCCGCCTTCAGCGTGAGGTCGTTATCCATGGCGTGATGAGCGATTTGCGATGCCTTGTCATAGCCTATCACGGGTGACAGTGCGGTCACCAGCATCAGCGAACGCTCCACGTACTCGTTGATTTTCTTGAGATTGGGTGTGGTGCCCTCAACCAGGAATTTGCGGAAGTTCGTGCAGCCGTCGGAAATGATCGTGACGGAATGCGTGACGTTGAAGATCATCAGCGGTTTGTACACGTTCATTTCGAGATGGCCGCCCGCCCCGCCAAAGCCGACCGCGACGTCATTGGCCATGACCTGCACCGCGATCATGGCGAGCGCTTCACACTGCGTCGGGTTCACCTTGCCGGGCATGATCGAGGAGCCCGGTTCGTTTTCCGGGATCGACAACTCAGCAAATCCGGCGCGCGGCCCGCACGACATCAGGCGAATGTCGTTGACGATCTTGTACAGGGAGACCGCGAGCGTGCGCAGGGTGCCGGACAACTGTACCAGCGCGTCGTGCGCGCCTTGGACGGTGAACTTGTTGGGGGCGGTCACAAAGGGCAGGCCGGTAAGCCTCGCGATCTCAGCCGCCGCCGCCTCGGCAAAGCCAGGCTCCGAGTTGATGCCAGTGCCCACTGCGGTACCGCCGAGCGCCAGTCGATACACTCCGTGAAGAGCGTCCTCGATGCGTTCGAGGTCGTCTTCTAACATCCCCGCATAGCCCGACCACTCCTGACCCAGGGTCAGCGGGGTCGCATCCTGCATGTGCGTGCGGCCGATCTTCACGATGTCCTTCCATGCCTGCGCCTTCGCATCGATGGCATCCCGCAAGGTTGCGACAGCCGGGATGAGACGGCTCTTCACATTGGCCGCAGCGGCGATATACATGGCGGACGGAAACGTGTCGTTCGACGACTGCGCCATATTGACGTGATCGTTCGGGTGCACCGGCGTCTTGCTCCCGAGCTGGGTTCCGGCGAGTTGGCAGCAGCGGTTGGAGATCACCTCGTTGACGTTCATGTTGAAGTCGGTGCCGCTCCCGCTCATCCACACGTGCAATGGGAACATGTCATGATGCTGGCCGGCGAGGATTTCGTCGCAGGTCCGCACGATCAACTGGTACTGTCGATCGGGGAGCCGTTTGCTGGCATGGTTTGCCCAGGCAGCGGCTTTCTTCAGAGTGGCGTACGCCGTGATCATTTCTCGAGGGATCAAGTCGGTACCAATGCTGAAATGCTCAAGCGAGCGCTGCGTCTGAGCACCCCACAGTTTATCGGCAGGTACCGCAACCACGCCGAGGCTGTCTGTCTCTCTTCTCATGTCGGTCATATCTCATCTCCCTCGCATCATGGTCTCGTTGCGGACATTCCACCCGTCCGAGGTGATGCGGTGTGGTTCGATCGCTGCGGCGCTCTCGGTGCCGTCTTGTGGGTCGATGGGCAGCAGGCCTCCATCGGGAGGCGGGCGGATGCGGTCTTTCGGATCAGCGACCGGAGGCGCGACGGCACGCATGTGAAGCACCCTCCAAGGGTCGACCGGAACCCTGAGCAAGTGGGCGAGCAATCTGCGATGCCGCGGGTGCGTGCGGAAGATCTCCAGACGGTTCCGTCCGGCCATCGCGTTCGACCGGCGAAAGGCATCGTCGCCCGAGGCGTATCTGGGGCTTTATTGGCGTCCGTCCGTCGCTAGACCAGGCCTGCCTCACGGAGCCGCGTCTCGAGTCGATGCGCTGGGAGGTCTGGGATCCCAAGGGCCGCCGCATCCTCCTCCCGAAAGGCGTCCTCGGGCGCGAGCCCGACGATCTCGCTCCTGTCGACCGTGACGCCCTGGCGCGCCGCTTCGGTGGCCACGGCCGCGAACGCCGTCGCCGGTAGTGTCGCGTCCAGGGCGAATAAGTTCATCGACACTTGCGCTTGGTTCCCCACGCTGAACCCTGCGGCTTGGACGCCGGGGAGGCCGCCGCTCGACGTGCGGATTTGGCGCGCGATCTGCCGCGCGATGCTCGTGTCGGACGTTCGCAAGAAGACGTTGAACGCGACCAGCAGGGGGCGCGCGCCAACGGCCGTGGCCCCGGCGCTGGGGTGGATGTGATGCGGACCGAAGTCGGGGTCCGCTCGCGGGTCGTGGCCAATTCGCTCCCGCAGGCTCTCAAACCCTCCTGCGCGAATCTCAGGAAGCCTCCCGCGGTCGGCACGCGTCGCAGCCCGCCCGTAGAGATAGATCGGGAGGTCAAGCTCCGCCCCGGCCCGGGCGCCGACCTCGCGCGCGAGGTCGGCGCACTGGTCGAGCGTGATGCCCCGCAGCGGCACGAAGGGGATCACGTCCGTCGCCCCCATCCGGGGATGCTCGCCCCGGTGCGTGCGGAGGTCGATCCGCTCCAGGGCCACTCGCATCGCGCGGAACGCGCCTTCTGCGGCGGCGTGGGGAGGACCTGCCACCGTGAACACCGATCGATTGTGAAACTCGTCAGCGTGGACGTCGAGGAGCCGCAGCCCGTCCGCGCTCGACAGCGCGGCGCGGATGGCGGCCAAGGTTCCGGCGTCGCGGCCCTCGGAGAAGTTCGGCACGCATTCGACGAGAGGGCCAGACACCTAGGCGCTCCGGAGAACGTCCCGCAGCCACGCGTGGACGTCCGGGTTACCCGCCACAATCGACCCGCCTCCGAGCACGTCGGCGTCGCCTTCGAGGGTCGTCACGATTCCTCCGGCCTCGCGAATCAGCACCACGCCTGCCGCGACATCCCAGGGTGCGAGCGTGAGCTCCCAGAATCCGTCGAGCCGGCCCGCAGCGACGTCCACGAGGTCGAGCGCCGCGGAGCCGGCACGGCGGAGGCCGCTCGACGCGCGAGTGACGGCTGTGAACTGCCGAAGGTAGGGTTCCAGAACGTCGACCCGTTTGAACGGGAAACCGGTACCGATGAGCGCGTGGTCAGCCGCCTTGATCGTGGAGATCGCGAGTCGCTGCGAGCCCACCCACGCGCCCCCGCCCCGAACCGCGTGATAGACCAGATCCCGAGGGACATCGTGCACCACCCCCACCGCGAGCTCGCCGTGCACAAGGCAGCCGATCGAGACGGCGTACTGGGGGTAGCCGTGCAAGAAGTTGGTCGTCCCGTCGAGCGGGTCGACGATCCACACGAGCTCCCCGTCTGCGGGCATCGTGGGGGTGAGTTCCTCGCCGACGATATAGCCTTCGGGGACGCGGTCTCGGAGGGTATTGGCGATCAACGCTTCGGCGCCCCTATCGGCATCGCTTACGAAGTCGTGCCGGCTCTTCTCGGTCCACGCCCCGGGCGCAAGACGTGGCAGGCCGCGCAACAACGTCGCCGCGCGTGCCGCCGCGGTCCGGGCGACATCGACTAAGTCTATGAGTTCTCGCACCTTGCGGCTTCCCGGCTCACGTTCGTACGTTGTCCCCCCATGGCACGCGTCTTCTCGGGCATTCAGCCCTCAGGCGAACTCCACATCGGGAATTATCTCGGCGCCGTCCAAAACTGGGTGCGGTTGCAGGCCGAGCACGACTGCTTTTTTTGCGTAGTCGATCTGCACGCGGTCACGCAGAGCTACGAGCCCGCCAGCTTGGGCGCGCGCACGCTCGACATGGCCATCAGTCTTTTCGCCGTCGGGCTCGATCCGGAGCGCGCAGTCATTTTTGTCCAGTCGCATGTCCCCGAACACACGGAGCTGTATTGGCTGCTCAACACGGTCACTCCACTCGGGGAACTCGAACGGCAAACGCAGTTCAAGGATAAGGCGCAGCGCCAGGAAAGCGTACTCGCGGGCCTGCTCAACTACCCCGTGCTTCAAGCGGCCGACGTGCTCCTGTATCTCGCCACGCTTGTCCCGGTTGGCGAAGATCAGCTCCAGCACCTCGAGCTGATGCGGGAGATTGCACGGCGCTGGAACGCGCGATTCGGAAATGGGTTCACCCTCCCCGAGCCGCAACCGCTCCTCGGGGCCGCGAAGCGGGTTCTTGGTCTCGACGGACGGGCCAAGATGTCCAAGAGTCTGGGCAACACGATCAGTCTGCTCGACTCGCCCGAGACTATTTGGAATAAGCTGAGACCCGCTGCGACCGATCCTGCCCGTGTGACGCGCAAGGACCCTGGGAACCCGGACGTCTGCAACATCTTCACAATTCACCAAGGCTTTTCGCCCCCCGCGACGCAGGCGCAGGTGGCGCACAACTGCCGGACGGCCGGGTGGGGTTGCTTGGACTGCAAGCGGGTGCTGGCGGACAATATGATAGCGGCGCTAACGCCGATCCGCGAGCGGGCTCAGGCGCTCAAGGCCGACCCTCGGGGCGTAACCGACGCCCTCCATCGCGGCGCGACGGCGGCGCGCGCCCGCGCGCGGCAGACGGTGGGCGCTGTGCGTCAGAGTATGGGGTTTCTCCCCCGTGAGGACGGCTAGCGCGGCCCTCTCGGTGGAGGTCGGGCGGCCCATCGAGGGCGACCGCTGCGGTTCGCCCGAAGGGACGCGCGCACGCATGCCTGCTTCGACACGCATGGGTGCATGACGCGGCGCCTCGTCATTGACTTTGACGTCGGTGTTTTGGCCTGGCGGATCCCCCGATCGTCCGTTCGGGCGATCGCCGACGCGCTTGGCGAGGGGTGGGAGATCGTGGAGGTCGAGCCCTCGGCCGAGCTTGGGGGTGGCGCGGCGATCGCGACCCGGCAAGCGGTCCGGGCGGTTCGCGGCGCCGAGATCTACCTCGGCTACGGCGTGCCGGCGGGGGTCGCGGCCGAGGGGCAGGGAACCCTGCGCTGGGCGCACAGCGGGACGGCCGGCATCGGGGACAGCTTGCCCCATCTCGTGGGGGCCGGCGTCGTGGTGACGAACTCGGCCGCCGTACACGCCGAGCCCATCGCCGATTGGGTCGTTGCCGTGGTCGCGCACTTCGCGCGCGGGCTCGACCGGATGCGCGCCGCTCAGAGCGAGGCCCGTTGGGCGCGGCGGGAGTTCGGTGAGATGCGGGTGCCGGTACGCGAATTCCGCGACCTCCGCATGGGGGTCTTCGGGCTCGGCGGCATAGGGAGCGCGGTTGCCCGGCGGGCCTTAGGTCTCGGGATGCGCGTGGCAGGGATTCGCCGCCGCCCTGAGCGTGGCGGCCCGGAGGGGGTCGGCTGGGTCGGGGGACCCGCCGAGCTTTCTCGGCTCGCGGCGACGAGCGACGTGCTCGTCATCGCCGCCCCCGAAACGCGGGCATCGACGGGCGCCGTCAGTCGCGGCGTCCTGGCGGAACTGCCGGACGACGCGGTTGTGGTGAACGTCGCGCGGGGCTCCCTGCTCGACGAGGCCGCGCTCCTTGACGAGCTGAACCAGGGGCGCTTGCGGGGCGCCGCACTCGACGTCTTCATGGCCGAGCCCTTGCCGCGAGACCACCCGTTTTGGGCCCATCCCCGCGTGATAGTGAGTCCCCACGTCAGCGCCGTAACGACGCGGTTTTGGGAGCGGGAGACCGGGCTGATTGTCGAGAACATCCGGCGCTATCTTGGAGGCATGCGGCTACTCAACGTGGTGGATCAGGAGGCCGGGTACTGATGGAGGAGGGGAAGCCACGGCTTTCGCGCGCCAGCACCCAGGTGCCGACGCTCCACGGTGGGCTCGAGAAGATCATCAAGGTTGCGGTGGACCGTGGGGCGTCCGACGTCCACATCAAGGCCGGGGACGTATTTCGCGCGCGGATTGACGGCAAGCTCGTCCCCCTCACGAAGCAGCGCCTGACGCCGGAGCAGACGAAGGTCATCGCGCTGCGGCTCCTCCCGACCGACGAGGACCAGGCCCGGATCGATCGGGTCCGCGATTACGATTGCTCGTGGGGTCTCCCGGGCGTCGGTCGCTTCCGCATCAACATCCTGCGCCAACGGTCGTCGTTCATGGTCGTGATGCGCGTCATCCCCTTCGACGTGCCGTCGTTCGACTCCCTGCATCTCCCCCCGATCATGGCCACAATCGCCGGGACCGAGCGCGGCCTTGTGCTCGTGACCGGGCCGGCGGGCGCGGGAAAGAGCTCGACGCTCGCCGCCATCGTGCATCACATCAACCAGCAGCACCAGCGCCATGTCGTCACGCTCGAGAACCCGATTGAGTTTCTGCATCGGGACCTCAATTCCTCGATCACGCAGCGGGAAATCGGCGTCGACACGGACGACTTTCGCCGGGGTCTGCGGGCAGCGTTGCGGCAGGATCCCGACGTCATCCTGATCGGCGAGATGCGGGATCCGGTGGTCATCGACACCGCGCTGCGCGCCGCGGAAACCGGTCACTTGATTCTGGCTGCGTTGGATACCCCGGACGCTGCGACGACCATCGCGCGACTCGTGGGTGCGTTCAGCACGGCGGAACAGTCCGCTGCGCGGCTCCGGCTCTCCGACGCGCTCCAGGCGAGCGTCTCGCAATGCCTTCTCCCTCGGGCGGACGGACGGGGCCGCGTGGCAGCGTTCGAGATTCTCCTAGCAACGCCAGCGGTGCGGGACCTCATCCGGGCCAGCGGAAGTGCGTCCGAGCTGCAAGAGCTGATTTGCAGCTCGCGTGACGAACATGGGATGCAGAGTCAAGACCAGCACCTCGTCAGCCTCGTGACCGAAGGCGTGGTGACGCCTGAGGCGGCCCTCGCGGCGGCCCTGGACGGGCCGGCGCTTGAGCCCAAGCTTCGCGGGATCCCCCGCCGGACGCCCGTCCCGATCGAGGCGGCGAAGGTGGCCCCCGCACCCCTCGCCGACGACCTGACGAGCCTCCTACCGGGTTCGTGACCGCGCGGCGGATCGCCGGTGTCGTGGCACCGGTTCCGACGCCGTTTGATTCGCGCACAGAGGACGTCGACTTCGCCGCATTCCGGCGAAACGTGGTCGCCGTGCTCGAGGCCGGCGCTGACGGGATCGTCGTTGCCGGATCCACGGGCGAAAATGCCGTCCTGACCCCCGAAGAGCTGCGAGAGCTCGCGGCCGTCGGCCGCGAGATGGTTCCAGCGTCGCGGGGACTCGTCGTCGGGAGTGGAGCGGAGTCGACGCGCGCGGCTCGCGCACTCACTCACATCGCCGCGGAGGAGGGCGCCGACGCCGTCCTCGTTCGCCCGCCCGGGTACTTCGGGCGGGAACTGACTCGGGACGCGCTGGGCGGCTACTACCGGGCGGTAGCCGAGGCGAGCCCCGTCCCGGTGTTCGCGTACAACATCCCCCGATACACGGGCGTCGCCCTCGCACCGGAGCTCTTGGCCGAGCTCGCGGCTTCAGGACATCTCGCTGGCGTGAAAGATTCCTCCGGCGACGTGAGCGCGCTTTCCGCGTACCGGCGCGCGCTGCCCGGGCAATCGGTATTCGTCGGGTCTGCGGCGCTCCTCTTGGCGGCGCTCGAACTCGGTTGCCAGGGGGGCATTCTCGCGGTCGCCTGCTTCGCGCCCCGCCTCTGCAAGGCGGTGTGGGACGCCTTTGCGCGGGGGGACCTCGGGGCCGCCACGGCCCACGAAGCTCGCCTCGGTCCCCTGCAAGAGGTCGTCACCCGGTATGGTCCGCCCGGGGTCAAGGCGGCCATGGAGATCGCGGGATTCGAGGGCGGCGCGTGCCGATCTCCCTTGGTGCCGCTTACCGCGCGGGATCTCGACCACGTCAGACAACTGCTCGGCGCATGAGCGCCTACGCCAGGTTGCTCGCCGAGCTCGCTGTGCCTCGTCTTGTCGGCTCGCCGGGTCACGCCGCCGTGTATCAACGCTTGAGGGAGGAACTCGCCAAGCGCGGCTACGTGAACCTTGAGCACGAGTTTCCCGTACACCCGCCCGGCGCACTGGCCGGTCCCGCCACCGCCGGCGCGGTCCTCGCGTGGGTCTGCCTCGCGCTCGGGCTGTGGCGCACGCTGGGCGTGTCGGGCGGGCTCCTGATCCTCCTCGTCGGTCTCGCGGGGCTCGGGCTTGCGATCGCGCTCCGAGCGGCGCACGCGGACAGTCGTACGGGAATGAACATCATCGCCGTGCGGCCCCGAGCGCAGGTCGCCGTCTGGCTCGTGGCGCACTACGACTCGAAGGGCCAGCCCATGTCGATGCTCGGCCGGTTGGTCGGCGCCGGGCTCGCGGCCCTCGGGGTCCCATCCGCCGCGGCACTCGTGGTGACCGCTCACCCGCTGGTTGCGCTCGTCCTCGTCCTCCCGGGCATCATCGGCGGTCTCGTCTTGCTCCAAAACCGGGCGACCAACCGCTCGCCGGGCGCCGTGGACAACGCGTCGGCCCTAGTGACCATCCTGGCCACCCTGGACCGGCTCCCCCCGCAAACGCCGATCGGCGTGCTGTTCCTCGACGCTGAGGAGTACGGCATGCTTGGCGCGAGGGCCCTCGTTCGCGATCGGGCTAACCTGATCCGGGGCGCGACGGTCATCAACCTGGATGGCATCGACGATCGCGGCCCAACGCGCTGCTTCGTGCACCGGCCGGGTCCCCTCACGGGTGCGGTGGCCGCGGCGCTCGGCGCGCGCGCCACGCGGGCGCTGCCGGTGTTCGTCGACGGCCTGGTCCTCGCGCCCGCCACGGCCGAGTGCGTGACGATCATGCGGGGTGATTGGCGCACCGCGGCCATCGTCCACACGCGGGCAGATCGCCCGGAGCGCTTGACGCTTGGGGGCAGCGAGCTGGTCGCGGCCGGGCTGGCGCGCGCGCTTGGTGAGCGCGTTGACTCCACCTCCGGCCGTCCCTAGCTTTCTGCAGAGGATGGTCGAACGCCCCGCGAGTCGGGGCGTTTTTGTTGGAGGGGTATGTTCGGACCGAAGAGTCATTGCGTTGTCGTGGTTGGCGCCCAGTGGGGAGACGAGGGCAAGGGCAAGATCGTCGACGTCCTCGCCGAGCGCGCCGACCTTGTCGTGCGCTATCAGGGCGGTGCCAACGCGGGGCACACGGTCGACACCGGGGCCGGGGAATTCGTGCTGCACCAGATCCCCTCCGGTATCATCCAAGGGGCCGTTTGCATCGTGGGGAACGGGGTCGTCCTCGACCCGGAGACGTTCTTTACGGAGCTGGACGAACTGGCGGCCCGCGGCGTGCGCACCGAACAGAAGCTCTATGTGTCAGACCGCGCCCATCTGACGCTGCCCTACCACAAGCTGCTCGACCGCGCACACGAGCGGCACGATCAAATCGGGACGACCGGGCGGGGTATCGGGCCCACCTACGAGGACAAGTACGGCCGCCGCGGCATTCGCGTGGGCGACCTGCGGTACCCCGCACGCGCACGGGACCTCGTATGCGCCCGGGTCGAGGCGGCGAATGCCTTCCTTGAGCTCCTCGGATCGACCGAGCGGGCGGATGCGGCGACCCACATTCACCTGCTCGAGGCGCTGGCGCCGCGACTGCTCCCCATCGCGGTGGACGCGGGACGGATCGTCTACGATGCGCTCGCGCGCGGCGAATCGGTGCTTCTTGAAGGGGCCCAGGGCGCGCTGCTCGACGTCGATCACGGCACGTACCCGTACGTCACGTCGTCGCACACGACCGCGGGAGGGGCGGCCGTGGGGGCGGGGATCGGGCCCACGGCGATCGATGCGGTCGTCGGGGTGGTCAAGGCCTATACCACCCGTGTCGGCAACGGCCCACTGCCCACCGAAGCCGAACCCCAGGCGGCCGAACAGCTGCGCACCCTCGGTGGGGAATTTGGCGCGACGACAGGACGGCCCCGGCGCTGCGGCTGGTTCGATGCCGTGGTCGTGCGCTACGCCGTGCGGGTAAACGGGCTCACGGGACTCGCGGTCACGAAGCTCGATGTGCTGGACTCGTTTACCGAGATTCCCGTGTGCGTGGGGTACCGGTTGGACGGCGCGCCCTGCGACAGCATGCCGGCGGAGGTGGAAGGGCTGAGCCAGGTGCAGCCCGTCTATGAGCGGCTGCCCGGCTGGCGAAGCTCGCTCAGTCACGTCCGGCGCCTCGCGGACCTGCCGTCCGCCGCCCGGGCGTACCTCGATCGACTCCAGGATCTCGCGCGCGCGCCCATCCACTATGTCAGCGTTGGCACGCGCCGGGACCAGATCATCGAGGTCCCGTGAGCGGGAGTCCGATGCTCGACCTCGGCGTGATCGGCGCCGGCCCGTGCGGGCTGGCCGTGGGTGTCGCGGCGCGCCAGGCCGGACTGTCGGCCGCGTTGTTCGACAAGGGCCCCGTGGTGGCGAGCTTGCTCCGGTATCCCTTCTACCTCACGTTTTTCTCCACCGCCGAGAAGCTCGAAATTGCGGGCTTACCGTTTGTGACGAGCGACGACAAGCCCACGCGTCGGGAAGCCCTCACCTACTACCGGCGTGTCGCGGAGTACTTCGACCTCGACGTACGCCAATATCAGGAGGTCGTTGGGGCGCGCGGCGGTCCCGACTGCTTTGAGCTCACCGTGCGCGGCCGGGGCCCGGACCCGGTGACCGTCGCCGCCCGGCGAATTGTGTACGCCACGGGGTACTTCGAATCTCCGAACCTCCTCGGCGTCCCGGGGGAGGATCTCCCGCATGTAGCGCACTTTTACCTCGAGGCCCACCCCTACTGGCGCCAACGCGTCGTGGTCGTTGGGGCCAGCAACAGCGCTGTCGAAGCCGCGCTCGAACTGCAGCGCGTCGGCGCTCGGGTCACGATCGTGCATTTCCTCGATCAACTCGACCGCAACGTGAAGCCATGGGTCGTCCCGGATATCCAGAACCGCCTGAAGGACGGGAGCATCGGCGCGCGGTGGGGCAGCCGGGTGGTCGAGATCGGTCCGGATCGGGTCGTGATTCGGGCGTCCGATGGCTCGACCGAGACGCTACCGGCGGACTTCGTGCTCGCGCTGACGGGTTACCGAGCGGACCTCACGCTGCTGCGCACGCTGGGGGTCTCGGTCGACGACCACACCGGGGTGCCGGCGCACGACCCCGCCACCATGCAGACCAATGTGCCTGGGGTCTACATCGCAGGAGTGCTCGCGTCCGGACGGGACGCCAACCGCATCTTCATCGAGAACGGCCGGGTGCATGGCGACCTGATCTGCCGGCATATAAAGACAAGCCCCCCCAGGGTTGCCCCTGGGGGGGGATCGCCTGCCCAGCATCGTGCGCCCTAGACCCCGATGTGAGCAGGACGACACGTCTCGACGCGCCAGCCCAAAAGCACGGCGGCCCCGCGCGCTGGTCCAAGGGCGTGGGGCCGCTGCCGACTCTGGCAGCCGGGCTATCTCGCCTGCGCGAGACCCCTGGCTTTGCGCCCCGCCGTCGCCGGCGGTTTGCCCTGGGACAGAGTAGTCCTGCCCAACCTCCGAGCAAAACGAGTGCCTGTAGCGCAATGTGCTCGCTACACAGCCTTGGATGGTCATTTCTGTGTGAACAATACACGTAAAACGCAAGAATTCGTGCAAACTGCATGACATCTCTGACCGTGGTGCTCGCTCCGGCGGCGTTCAAAGGAACATTCGGGCCGCGCGCCGTGGCCGACGCGCTCGCGGTCGGAGTGCGCGCGGCCGTCCCCGACGCGGTGTTGTTACACTGTCCCGTCTCTGATGGCGGCGATGGGCTGCTTGAGGTCGTCTTGGCACCGGGCGCCCTCCGAGAGCGCGTGCGCGTGACCGGACCTCTGGGCCACCCCGTGGCCGCGGAACTCGGGTGGCTCGACCAGAGCACGGCCATCTTCGCGAGCGCGAACGCGTGCGGCCTCGCGCTGCTCCGGCCGGAAGAGCTCGATCCATTGAGAGCGACGACCCGGGGCGTGGGGGAGCTCATTTGGGAGGCGGTCGACCGGGGCGCTCGAATGGTGGTGGTGGGTTTGGGGGGCTCTGCCACCGTGGACGGGGGCGTCGGCGCCGCACGCGGCCTGGGGTGGGAGGTGCGCGACGCGACCGGGGCGCCGCTCGGCGAGGGCGGGGGGGCGCTCACCGGGGCGGCGAGCTTTGACGGCGGCTGGGGACTCGACGCCCAAGTGATCGCCCTCGCGGACGTCACGACACCCCTCACGGGCCCGCAGGGGGCGGCGCCCGTCTTCGCGCCACAAAAGGGGGCAGGTCCTGCGGCCGTCCAGACGCTCGCGGCGGGCCTCGAGACGTTGGGCCAGCTCATGGCGCGCGGCGGTCGGCCCGAGCTGTCCACGCTTCCGGGTGGAGGGGCTGCCGGCGGGCTCGGGGCCGGGCTCGCCTTCTTCGCGAACGCGCGCCTCGTGCGCGGATCGGACTGGGTCCTCGAGCGTATCGGCTTCGACGCGGCCCTCGCGACCGCGGACCTCGTCGTCACCGCGGAAGGCGTTTTCGACGGGACGTCGCTAGTGGGCAAGGCTTCGGGCGAGGTCATCAGACGGACGGAGGCCGAGGGGAAACGCGTCATCGTCGTCGCGGGGCGGGTCGAGGCCGTGCCGCCCGGCGTCACGGCGGTAGGAGGTGACGGGCGGCCCTTGAGCGCCGCGGGCATCGCCGCGCTCGCCGCTCGCGCCGTGCGCGACGTCCTCGGGTTGCCCGTCGCCTAGCCGCGTCTCTATCTTCACGCCCTTATGCCAGCCGACCGCACGATGGACAAGCTTGTTTCCCTGGCCAAGCGGCGGGGCTTCGTCTTCCAGTCCTCGGAGATCTACGGCGGGCTCGGGTCCGTCTGGGACTACGGCCCCCTTGGCGCCGAGCTCAAGGCGAACATCAAGGCGCGCTGGTGGCGCTCGATGGTGCATGAGCGCGAGGACATCGAAGGGCTCGATGCGGCGATTCTCATGCACCCGAAGGTGTGGGAAGCCTCCGGGCACGTGGCCGGGTTCACGGACCCGCTCGTCGACTGCAAACACTGTAAGAACCGCTTTCGCGCAGACGACCCCGCGATCAAGGGGACGCCCGGGCAACCCGACGCGCAGTGTCCCGTCTGCGGGTCGAAGGGCACGCTCACGGCGCCGCGTCTCTTCAATCTCATGTTCAAGACGTTCATGGGACCGGTCGAGGAGGCGGCGGCACAGATCTACCTGCGCCCCGAAACGGCGCAGGGCATCTATGTGAACTACCTGAACGTGCTGCAGTCGTCGCGGCAGCGCATTCCGTTTGGCATCGCCCAAATCGGCAAGGCGTTCCGCAACGAAATTACGCCAGGGAACTTCACGTTCCGGACGCGCGAGTTCGAGCAGATGGAGATGCAGTTCTTCGTGAAGCCGGGATCCGACGAAGGCTGGTTCGACTTCTGGCGCGAGGAGCGGCTGAAGTGGGTTCAGGGGCTCGGCCTGCGCCCCGAACGCCTCCGCCTACACCGGCACGGGCCGACCGAGCTCGCTCACTACGCGAAAGACGCCTACGACATCCAGTACGAATTCCCGTTCGGGTGGAACGAATTCGAAGGCATTCACAACCGGGCGGACTTCGACCTCTCGCGTCACCAGCAGTTCTCCGGGAAGAAGCTTGAGTATCTGGACCCGGCGACGAACGAGCGGTTCATCCCCTACGTCGTCGAAACGTCGGCGGGAGCCGACCGTACCGCGCTCGCCGTGCTGTGCGATGCGTACCACGAGGAGGAGGTGGCCGGGGAAACCCGCGTCGTCCTCCGACTGCACCCCGCGTTGGCCCCGATCAAAGTGGCCGTGCTGCCGCTCGTCAACAAGGACGGCATGCCTGAGTTCGCCCGTCGCGTGTTCGACGACCTGCGCAAGCACGTGAACGCATTCCACGACGACTCGGGATCGATCGGACGGCGGTACCGGCGTCAGGACGAGGCCGGCACGCCCTTCGCCGTCACGGTGGACGGCCAGTCCGTCGCCGAAGACGGCACGGTGACCGTCCGCAGCCGCGATACCCTGCAGCAGGAGCGGGTCGCTGCCGCTCAGCTCTTGGACTACCTCAGCTCGCGGCTCCGCGGGTAGCCTCTCTGGGCACCCGGGTTCACCTGGTTGGGGCGGACCTGCTCGCCCGATCGCGACTCGGCGGGGTCGTCACGGGCGCCGGCGGCGCCCTGACCCGAGACCCGGCCGCGTGCGACCTGGTGGTCCTCGCAGCGGAGATGCCCGGAGCGCTTGAGCGCATCCGGGCATTTGTTTCTGCGGGAATCCCAGTCCTGGCTTATGCCCCGCACGTGCGCGTCGAGCTGCTCCGCGCCGCGCGCGAGGCCGGGGCCGCAGCGGTGCCGAACTCCGAAGTCGACCGCCGCCTCGGCCTCATGCTTACTTCTCCTTCGTCGTCACCTCAACCTGGATCTGACGAGGACGGGCCTTCTCGGCCTTCGGAAGAGTGACCGTCAGGACGCCGTGCTCGTACGCCGCGGTGATCGCGTTGGGATCGACCGTGGCCGGCAGGGTGAAGCTGCGCGTGAAGGTTCCGTAGGACCGCTCGTACCGGTGGACCTGGTCGGTCCGCTCGTCGGCCGTCTGCCGCTTCGCGCCGCTGATCGTCAGGAGGTTGTTCTCTAGGGAAATCTTCACCTCGTTCGGCGCTATCCCGGGCACTTCCGCAACGATGCGAATCGCCGCCGGCTCTTCGAGGACGTCTACGGCCGGGCTCCAGGTGGTCGCGAGATCGCCGTTTGGCGACTCGAAGGGCGCAAAGACGTCACGCAGAAGACGATTGAAGCGGTGCTCGAGGCGCGTGACGTCGGGCGTGGCGTCCGCGCGTGGCATGCGGGTGATGATGGTCATAGAAGCTCCTCTTCGTGGGTTTCGGTGTGCCGTGGTTGTGTACGTGCTGCGCGAGCCAATTCGCAATCGCCGTGCCGCACGGCGCGCCGCACCGGCATGTCGGTCTGACATGGCGACTGCCGTCGCTGTCGGTGCTCGTGCCAGGATGACAACGCCGCTAAGGAGCGAGCCGGCCGGGGCGTGCGACGAGCCGGGTCACCGGCCGCAGACGTCGATCACGCCCATTACCCGAGGCGTCGGCGGCCTCTATCTTTTGAGGCCGTCATGATCCATACCGTCACTGTCGCTCTTCCTCCCGCGGCCATTCTCGAGCAAGCGAAGCGGTTCTTCGCTGAGCGAGTGCCGAACATGAGCGCGTTTCCTGAGAAGGAAGGGCCGCAGTATCTCATCCTCCGTGGGCAGGGGGGCGAAGAGGTGGCGATCAACGCCCGGGCGTTGGATGCCTCGAACGGCAGCGCGCGCACCCACCTCCGCGTGTCCACCTTGTTCTTCGACCAGGGGGTGGACCGCTTCCTGTCGATCCTGCCCCTCGAGTCGGACATCGAGGTGAAGTGACCGCCGTCGAGTCGTCCTTTGCCATCCGGGTCATGGTCACGGATGTGTGGGATCAGGTGGTGCTCCCCGTGACGCCGGGAACGACGATCGCGGACCTCAAGCGCGAGGCTCTCACCCGAGCCCTGAGGCGGGCCCCCGCCGAGGTGGGCAAGTACGTGGTCAAGTTCCATGGCGGGGTTGTCATGGACGAAACCGCCACCGTTGCGAGCCTCGGGGCGCTCCCGAACGCGCCATTCATCATTATGGCGGCGCGCCGCCAGCCCGTCCGGTGATCGTGCCGCGGGGGGCTGTCACGATCGGAGCGGTCGGGGTCCTGTGGGTGGATGCCGTGTTGCTCGTGTACGCGGGCGTTGTGCGAGGCAGCCGCTCGCTCGTCTTGGGCGCAGCAGGCTGCCTGGTCGCGAGTCTTTTGGTCCTCCTCGCGTGGCGACGCTACCGGCGCGCCCTCGCGGAAGTGGCGGCCGCTCGGCGCGACCTCGCGCAAGAGGCCGAAGCAATCCAAGCGCTGCTCCGCGCGCGCCCCTCGCCCCAGTAGGTGCCCACAACCGTCGTTTGGCACCCCGCTTGCCGGCTTCACGACCCGGGCGCGGGGCACCCCGAGCGTCCTGAGCGACTCGATGCGGTCCTCTCCGCCCTGCGAGCCCCCGACATGGCCGTCCGGTGGGTCGAGGGCACGCCTGCGGGCGCCGCGGCGCTCGAGCGCGTCCACCCAGCCCGGCACCTCGAACTCCTTGAGCGGATCGCCGGGCAGGGCGGCGGTGCCCTCGACGCCGACACCGTGCTCGGGCCAACGAGCTGGGAGAGCGTGGTCGCCGCGGCGGGGGTCGCGCTGGGCGCCGTCGAATGCGCCCTCGAGCGGGGGACAGCGTTCGGGGCGACACGACCGCCCGGGCACCACGCCCTCGCCACGCGCGCCATGGGGTTTTGCTTCCTGAACAACGTCGTCGTCGCGGCACGGCACGCGCAGGCCCTCGGTCGCGAGCGCGTCCTGATCGTTGACTGGGATGTCCATCACGGCAACGGGACCCAGGCGCTCGTGCAAACGGACCCGACCGTCCGATACGTCTCCATTCATCAATACCCGTGGTACCCCGGCACAGGAGCCGCCGACGAACGCGGCGTAGGGAACGTCTTCAACGTGCCGCGACGGCCGGGGCTGCCCCGGACGGTCTACGTGAACGACTTGCTCGCTGCCGTCGACGCGGCGCTAGAGGGGTGGCGGCCCGATTTCCTCCTCCTGTCCGCAGGTTTTGACAGCCTCGCCGGGGACCCCCTGGGAGGCTTCACCCTCGCTCCCGCGGACATGAGCGCGTGGACCACGGCCCTTCGCGAGCGTGTCCCTTCGGTACCCGTGGCCGCAGTGCTCGAAGGAGGCTACGCGCTCGACTTGCTGGCCGAGGGCGTGCGCCACCATGTGCGCGCGCTGGCGTAGCACGCCCTCCTGGCCGCGGCGCGATCGGATGGGATGCCTCTGAGGCTTACGGCTGAGGTTCTCGCGCTCGAGACGCGCCACCCCTTCGTCATCGCGCGCGGTGGAGGAAGCACGCATCGGGTGGTCTCGGTCCGACTGAGCGACGGCGATGGTGAGGGGTGGGGGGAAGCCGCGCCGTCGGCCTACTACGGCGAGACGCCAGAGACGGTGCAGTCCGCCCTCGCGGCCCTCGCGCCGTACCTTCCCGCGGATCCCTTTGCCCTGGAGACCGCGGAGGCCGAGTTTCGGCGACGCGCCCCGCGGGACGCGGCGGCCCGGGCCGCGCTCTCGGCGGCGCTGCACGACCTGGTCGGGAAGCGCCTAGGCCGACCCCTCTGGCAGATGTGGGGCTTGGATCCCGCACGCGCGCCCCTGTCTTCGTTCACCATCGCCCTTGGCACGCTCGACGACCTCCGCGAGAAGGTGCGCGAGGCCGACCCGTATCCCATCCTCAAGGTGAAGCTCGGAACCGAGCGGGACGAGGACATCCTCCGGACGATCCGCGACGTCACCGACAAGCCGCTCCGCGTCGACGCGAACGCCGCATGGACGCGCGAGCGCGCGCTTGCCATGCTCCCAGTACTCCGCGGCTACGGCGTTGAGTTTCTTGAGCAGCCCCTGGCGCGAGAGGACTTGGAGGGTCTCGCCCTCGTGCGCCGCCAGGGGGTCCTCCCCGTGGTGGTCGATGAAAGCTGCGTTGTGGCGACCGACATCCCGGCGATCGCGCGGGCCGGGGCGGCGGACGGCATTAACATCAAGCTGGCTAAGTGCGGCTCGTTGCGCGAAGCGCTCCGCATGATCGCCACCGCCCGCGCCCACAACCTGCTGGTCATGGTCGGGTGCATGATCGAGTCGTCGCTTGGTATCACGGCGGCTGCGCACCTCGCTCCGCTCGTTGATGCCGCGGACCTCGATGGAGCGGCACTCACAGTGAACGATCCGTTTGTGGGCGCCACGATCGCGGGCGGCCAGATACGTCTGCCGGAAGGGCCCGGGCTGGGTATCCGTCGGAGATGATCCGGCCGGACGCGGTGGAGGTGGTGCTCCCTCTGCCGATCACGAGACCATACACCTATCGCGTGCCGCCCGCGCTCGCGGAGCGGGTCATCCCGGGGGCTCGCGTCGTGGTTGCGGTGCGCAGGCGGCGCGTCATCGGCCTCGTCGCGGGCTGCGACACGGCTGACGACGAGCGCCCGCTCAGCGACATCGTGGCCGCGCCCGATCCTGAGCCCGCCGTCAGCGCACCGCTCATCGCACTCGCCCGTTGGATGGCGGATTACTACGGGGCGCCGCTCGGCCTCGCGGTGCGGACGCTGCTTCCGGGCGCCTTGTGGCAGGTCACGCGCCCGGCCGGGCCGGGAGCTCGGGCCGAGCGGGTCATCGTCCTCACCCGGTCGCTTCCATCATTAGTGGAACGGGGGCGCGCGTTCGCGCGCGCTCCGAAACGGCGCGCCGCCTACGAGGCAATCGAGGCGTTGGGGGGCGCCGCTCCGGCGCGGCATCTCGTCGGCCAGCTGGGAGTGACGGCGGGGACGATCGCCGCGTTGGTGCGGCAGGGGCTCGCGCGTTCGGAGCTCGTGACCGAGACTCGTGACCCGTTCGCGCAGCTCTCCAGTCCGCCGCCGGCCGTCCTGACCGAAGCACAGGCGCGCGTGCTCGCCGGAGTCCTCGAGGCACCGCCCGAGACGCCTGCCCTGCTGTACGGCGTCACCGGATCCGGCAAGACGCTCGTGTATCTCGAGCTGCTCCGGCGGCTCACCGCGGACGGCGGCGGCGCCATCCTGCTCGTTCCCGAGATCGCGCTGACCCCGCAAACCGTCGCCCGGGTCCGGGGCGTGTTCGGGACCGACGTCGCGGTGCTCCACTCCGGCCTGTCGGAAGGGGAGCGCGCGGATGCGTGGCGCGCGCTTCGCCGCGGTGAACGCCGCATCGCCGTGGGCCCGCGGTCCGCCGTCTTCGCGCCAGTCCAGGGACTGCGGGTGATCGTCGTGGACGAGGAGCATGAAGGCAGCTACAAACACGGCGCCGCGCCCCGCTACCACGCGCGGGACGTGGCCGAAACCCGCGCGCGGCTCGAAGGAGCGCGGCTCATCCTTGGCAGTGCCACGCCGTCGCTCGAGACCCTGTGGCGCGCCGACCACGGCACGGTCCACACGTTCGAGCTGCCGGAGCGCATCGGCGCGCGCCCCCTGCCGCCGGTCGAGCTCGTCGACCTCCGCGCCGCGCCGTCCGTTCCGGAGGCGGCGGGCTTCCCGTGGACGGAGGCCCTGGACCGCGCCGTGCGGGCGGCGGTGGCCGCCGGGGAGCAGGTCATTCTGCTGCTGAACCGCCGGGGCTTCGCCACCTACCTCCAGTGTCCCGCCTGCGGCACGGTGAGCGAGTGCCCCCACTGCGCCATCGCGCTAACCGTGCATCGCGTGCCGGAGGGACTGCGCTGCCACTACTGCGGACACGAGGAGCCGGTGCCTCCGCGCTGTCGCCGATGCGATTCCGGCACGACGCGCATGCGAGGGATCGGGACGCAGCAGCTCGAGCGCTTCGTGGCCGAACGGTTTCCGGCAGCGCGGATCGCGCGGATGGACCTCGATACCACGAGCACCAAGTGGGCGCACCACCGCATCCTCGAACGGGTGGCGCGCCGCGAGGTAGACATCCTGCTCGGGACCCAGATGATCGCGAAGGGTTTGGATTTTCCCGCTGTCACGGTGGTCGGGGTCGTGGATGCGGACACGGCGTTACACCTGCCTGATTTCCGTGCTGCGGAACGCACGTTTCAGCTCGTGGCCCAGGTGGCGGGGCGGGCAGGCCGCGGGCCCAAGGGGGGGCGCGTGCTCGTGCAGACGCGCGTCCCCGAGCATCACGCGCTCCGCGCCGCCGCCTTGCACTCGGCAGCCCGGTTCGCCGCGCTTGAGCTTCCGCTGCGGACGGCGCCACATCCGGTGTATCCTCCGTATGTAGGTCTCGCGCGGTTTGTCGTGACGGCCCGAACCGAGGCCGGGGCCGAACGCGTCGCCCAGCGCGTGGCGCGTTGGCTGCGGCACGCGAACGACGCGCGACTCGAGAACGCCCTGACGGTGCTCGGCCCCGCGCCCTGTCCCGTGGCCAGGCTGCGCGGGGAGTGGCGTTGGCACGTCCTCGTGAAGTCCGCCGAGCCGCGGGCGATCGGGCGCGTCGTGCGGGCGTGGGGTCGTCGCGAACACGGGGGTGCACGCGTGGTGGTGGACCGTGATCCGACGGGGCTCCTGTAGCCCCGGCGTTGCGAGAACCCTTTGCCACTGCGTAACTTTGCGCTCCGACATGAGTCCGCGGTTCGTGTACCGCCCACCCGACTTCACGGCGCCGCCTCTCTCGGGCGCGCCCGATGCGCGCTTCGAGCCCGCCCCCGCCGGGGGGGTCCTCCCCGACGGGTTTTTTTCGACCACGAACCTCCCCACCTACGTGCGAGTCGAGGGCCGCTGGCGCCGCCCCCGCCTGCCGCGCATGGACTGCGTCATCGTGCGCGATGCGGCGGGTGATCTCGCGGTCACGGAACCACGCAAGGTGCGCGGCGGGGAGCTCGTGGCGATCGGCTCGAGCGAGGACGGCAGCGCAGGCATCTACGTCCACGCGGAGGGGTTTCTCGGCGGCCGTCATAGCGCGAACGAGTTTGGCTTCATGCAAACCGAGGTGTCGCGCGAGCGCCCCGTCGACTACCACGTGCTCGCCCAGCTCATGGGCGAGGAAAAGCACCGAGGCGGCAAGATTTTGTGGGTCGTCGGGCCGGCCCTCGTCCACGCCCGCGCGCGTCAGGACATGATCTGGTTCATCCGGAACGGGTACGTGGGCGCGCTCCTTGGGGGGAACGCGGTCGCGGTGCACGATCTTGAGGCCGCGATCTTCGGGACGACGCTTGGGATGTCGAGCTCCGGCGAGGGGGTGGCCGGGGGGCATTCCCTGCACATGCGCGCCATCAACGCGATTCGCCGCATGGGCTCGATCACCGCCGCGGTGTACAACGGGCTCGTGACCGACGGTATCATGCATGCCCTCGTCACGCATCATGTGCCGTTCGTACTGGCCGGGTCGATTCGGGACGACGGGCCGCTGCCGGAAGTCGTCACCGACACGCAGGAAGCGCAGGATACCATGCGGGCCCACACGGCCGACGCGACGTTTGCCGTGTTCGTCGCCACGGCGCTCCACGGGATCGCCGTGGGCAACATGCTCCCCGCGTTCGTCGACGGTCCCGGGCCCGACGAGCTGCGACCGCTCACGACGATTTGCGTCGATCAGACGGAGTTCGTCGTCACGAAACTCCGCGACCGCGGCACACACCAGGCGTTCGGCGTGGTCACCAACGCCCAGGATTTCATGCACGTCCTGCGATTCTATGTGGAGCGATGGGAACAGGCCCAGACACCGGCCTCGGTCACCCCGTAACGACGGGCCAGGGGCCCGGCTGGACGCAGCTCGCCCAGGCGGTTGCGGCCGACGTGCCCCCCGAGGAGATCGCCGGGATCTACGTGTTCCGGCCCTACAAGCGCGACGGGCGCGAGTGGGGCACGGCGGTCGTGACCCGGCACGGCGATGCCGTGGGCGGGCGGTTGCGCGTCTATACGGCCCGCTACATGCTGATCACACGGGGCAAGGAGCGTGGACGCGCGAAGGTCGAAGTGCAGGAAGTCGCGCTCTCGCCGGCGGAGGTCCTCGCGCACGTGATGCAGGAAACCGTGGACCGCACCGGCGACCCGGAGCCTCCAGCCACGCTCGAGCGCACCGTGTGGTTTCCGGATTCAGACACCGCCCAACCCCACTCGCCATCGCGGGGGACCGCACGTTGATCGACTCACACATGTTCGTGCCGACGAAGGCGTTTCTGACCAAGGGCGTCGGTCGGCATAAGGAAAAACTGACCAGCTTCGAGATGGCCCTGCGAGACGCGCATCTGGCGAACTTCAATCTGGTGCGGGTGAGCTCGATTTTTCCGCCGCATTGCGATCTCATGGACCGCGAGGAGGGCCTGTCGCAGCTGCGGCCAGGCCAGGTCGTGTTCGCGGTGATCGCCGAGTCGTCGACCAACGAGGCCAGTCGCCTCGTGGCCGCCTCGATCGGGGTCGCCATGCCGGCCGACCCAAGCCACCATGGCTACATCTCCGAGCACCACAGCTACGGGCAGAACGAAGTCGCCGCGGGGGACTACGCTGAGGACCTCGCCGCGTCCATGCTCGCCACGGTGCTCGGCGTCCCGTTCGACCCCGACCAGGCCTGGGACCAGCGGCGCGAGCAGTGGATGCTGTCGGGGGAGATCGTCCGGACGATGAACGTGACCTCTACCGCCGAATGCGGAGGCGACGGGCGCTGGACCACCGTCGTGTCGGCGGTGTGCTTCTGCGGCTGACCGATCGCACCGACTAGCGTTTCGCTCGCCGTCGCGTTCTCGGCAGGTCTCCTCAGCTTCCTGTCGCCCTGCGTCCTGCCGGTCATCCCGAGCTACATCGGGTTCATCACGGGCCTCTCGGCCGAGGAGCTGCAGGTGCGGCGCGGGACCGCGGTGCTGCACGCGCTGTGGTTTGTGGGCGGCTTCTCCGGTGTGTTCCTGGCCCTCGGCGTCACGGCGTCCGCCCTGGGCGGCGTTCTACTCCGGTATCAGGAATGGATTGGACGCGCGGGCGGGATTCTCGTGCTCGCCTTCGGGCTCTACCTGGTCGGCATCGCGCGACCGGCGTTCTTGATGCGCGAGCGGCGCGTCCAGTTTGCGCGCAAACCCCTCGGGTACGTGGGCTCCGCGGCCGTGGGGGCGGCGTTCGGTGCGGCGTGGACGCCCTGCATCGGGCCGATCCTCGGGGCGATCCTCACGCTGGCCGCGGCTGCGGCGAGCGTGAAGCAGGGTGCGCTGCTCCTCAGCGCGTACGCGCTCGGCCTGGCGCTTCCCTTTCTCGTGACGGCCGTCGCGCTCGACCAGTTCCTGGCCTGGTTTCAGCGTTTCCGGCCGTACTTGGCCTGGGTTGAGCGCATGGCGGGGGTGCTGCTCATCGTACTGGGCGTGCTCCTCATCACCGACCGGTTCACGCTGCTTGCCGGATACTTGCGTGCTTTGACGCCGGCCTTTCTCGAGCGGCGCTTGTGAGTGGGACGCGGGGCGTGCCAAGTCGATTTCGTAAGGAGGGTGCCATGAAGGTGACGAGCTTGTGGCTTGTAGTCTTGGCAAGCGCGGCGGCGGGAGCGGGATGCGCCAAGGGCGAGCAAGCGAACCAGACCGCGGACAGCACGGCGCGGAACCTGACCCTTGCGCCGACCGAGTCGTCGGCGACGATGCGGGACGTGCCCGCGCCCACCGCGGAACCGGCCGCGCCGGCGCCGCGCCCGCCCGAGCCTGTGGCCGCGCCGGCGCCGCCGCGCCCGGTAACGCCTGTCAAACCTCCTCCACCCCCACCTCCGCCCCAGCCGGCGGCGCCCACCACCCTGTCCCTCGCGGCCGGGACCGAGGTGGCGCTCACGGTGGACGACACGATCACGACGCGAAAAGCCAAGGCAGGAGACCCCTTCAGCGCCACCGTCGGGGAGAGCGCTCGGGACGCGAACGGCCAGGTCGTCATCCCTGCCGGTGCGAGCGTGTCAGGGGTCATCCTGCACGCCGATCCCGCCCCCAATCCCAACGGTTCCGGTCGGCTTGAACTGTCGGTCACGACCGTGACCGTCCGGGGGCAGACGTATCCGATCACGGCGGCGGTCGTGGGGAAGGACACCGTGATGAAGGGGCGCGGGGTGACCGGGGGGACCGCGGCGAAAGTGGGCGGGGGTGCGGCCATCGGCGCGCTGGCCGGGCACCTGTTGGGTAAGAGCACGGCCGCGACCCTCATCGGCGGAGCGGCGGGGGCCGCGGCCGGCGGGGTGGTGGCGGAGAAGACGCGCACCCTGGACGTCGTCTTGCCCAAGGGGGCAACGGTGCGCATTCGGCTGACCCAAGCGCTCACCGTGAGCGCTCACTGATCGCGTAGCGGCGCGCCCCCGGTCAGTAGGCCGACGCACCCCCGCTGCGCCGGGGGTCCGCCACGCCCACCCACCCGCTGTCGGTGCGCCCGATCGCGTTCACTTCGGTCTTATAGCCCCAGGTCGTCGTCTGGTATCCCATGGCGGCGAGCGAGTCGACGACGGATGGCAGGAACCCGTCGCGCTCGAGGGAGACGACATCGGGCTGCCCTTGGTGATGGAGCCGCGGCGCAACGATCGCGTCGGGGAGTGGCATGTGCTCGTCGATGACGTCCGTGAGCACCTGGTAGATCGCCGTCGTGATCCGCGACCCGCCTGGGGATCCGAGCACGAGGACGAGCCGCCCCGCTGAGTCCACGACCATCGTGGGCGTCATCGCCGACAGCATGCGTTTACCGGGTGCGATCGTGTTCGGCGCGCCTTGCACGAGCCCGTACAGGTTCGGCCGTCCGGGCGCGGTCGTGAAGTCGTCCATCTCGTCGTTGAGCAGAAACCCCGCACCGGTCACGGTCACGGCGCTGCCGAAGTCGTTGTTGAGAGTCATCGTGCAGGCCACCGCGTTCCCCAGCTCATCGACCACCGAGAAATGCGTCGTTTCGGTGCCCTCGGACCGTGTCCCGGGGACCGGCTTGGTCGGCGTAGCGTGCCCCGGCTCGATCCCGGCGCGGACTTCGGCTGCGTACGTCTTGCTCAACAGTCGATCGAGAGGCATCGCTACGAACGCCGGGTCGCCCAAGTACGCGTTGCGATCGAGGTAGGCGCGGCGCATCGCCTCGATTTGCAATTGCATCAAGGCTGCGCTGCCGAACGGCGGCAGGGGTCGGTATCCCTCCATGACGTTCAGGATCTCGGCCAGGGCGACGCCGCCTCCCGACGGCGGGGGCACCGTATAGACCGTGTCGCCCCGGTACGTGATTCTGAGCGGCATCCGCCAGACGGGCTGGTAGCGGGCCAAGTCCCCGGTGGTGATGAGCCCGTGGTCGCGCTCCATCTCCTGCGTGATGAGCGTCGCGATCGCGCCCCGGTAGAACGGCGCCGGTCCGCTGTCGCCTAGGAGCGCGAGCGTTCGCGCGAGGTCGGGCTGCTGGAAACGCGTCCCGGGAGCAGGCGGCGCATCGTCGGGCAGGAACTGAGCCCGCGACGCGGCGAAGAGCGCGAGGCGTTTGGCCTCGAGCGCGATCATCCGGCTGCGGGCGGCGTCGACCGTGTATCCCTCGCGAGCGATGCTCTCGGCCGGGGCGACAAGCTCGTGCCAGGGCAGGTGACCAAACCGCCGATGTGCTTCGAAGAGCCCGGCGACCGTCCCTGGGACTCCGATGGATTGCGCTCCCGTCACCGACGAGGCGAGCGGCGTTCCGCTCGAATCGACGTACATGTCCGGTCGTGCGGCGAGCGGCGCCGTTTCGCGAAAATCGAGCGCGTGAACGCCCCCGTCGGAGGTGCGGACGAGCATGAATCCGCCGCCCCCGATGTTCCCGGCGACCGGGTGGACGACCGCGAGCACAAAGGCGACCGCGACCGCCGCGTCGACCGCGTTTCCGCCGCGACGCAACACGGCGATCCCGATGTCGCTCGCGATTGGGTGCGACGAAACGATTGCCGCGTGGGTCGCACGCACCGGGACGCTTCGCGCGAGGGGCCACTCCGGCCCGATCAGCGGACGCGGGTCCCAGCGCGGTGACGCAGCAGCGGGTGCGCTGGGCGGTTCCGCGACCGCTGGTGCCGGCTGCGCGATGGGAGCCGGGAGGTTCCCGTGCGTTGGAGTGGGGCGGTGACACGCGACGAGACCTGCGAGCAGGAGGGCGACGGACATTCGCATGACGAAGTTTGCATGTTGCCCCAAGAGACGGTCAACATCCCGGCGAATAGCGGGCGCCCGCGGCGCCCCTCATAGCGTTTCCGAGGCGACCGCACCACGTTTGCAACCGACCCCGACTCCCTCCTTCTCTCCAAGGACTGCCAGGACCCATGACCGTCGTGCGATCTCGCGTGGTAGTGCTCGGCGCTGGGTTCGGGGGCCTCGAGCTCGCGACCCTTCTCTCGGACGCCCTCGGCGATGCACTGGACCTCGTGCTGATCGACAAGGGCGAGGCCTTCGTCTTCGGTTTCTCGAAGCTCGATGTCATGTTTGGACGCAAAGCGCCGGCCGAGGCGGTTCACTCCTACAGCCGCGTCGTCAAGCCGGGGGTTCGCTTGGTGCGCTCGGTCGTGAGGGCGATCGATCCGACCGCGAAGAAGGTCGTCACGGACTACGGCACGTTCGAGGCGGATATCCTGGTCGTCGCCCTCGGGGCCGATCTCGATCCCGCCGCCACCCCCGGACTTGTCGAGGGCGGTCACGAGTTCTATTCCGTGCCGGGAGCGTTCGCACTTCGCGAAGTCCTTCCTCGGTTCGAGCGCGGGGCCGTCATCATCGGCGTCACTGGGAAATCGTTCAAGTGCCCGCCCGCGCCAAGTGAGACCGCGCTGCTGCTGCACGACTTTCTCAATGCGCGGGGCCGACGCAGTGCGACTGAGATCGCCGTCGTGATGCCTTTCGGCACGCCAATCCCTCCCTCACCGGACACGTCGCAGGCCATTCTCGCGGCGTTCGCCGAGCGGGGCATTCGCTTCGTGAAAGACAACGTGGTGCGGATGCTCGACCACGAGCGAAAGGTCGTCGTCCTGAGCGACGGTACCGAGATGCCGTGCGATCTCCTCCTGGGCATCCCCGTGCACCGGGTGCCGGAAGTGGTCGTCGAATCCGGACTCGCCCCGGACGCGTTCGGCTGGGTACCCGTGAACAAGAAGACGCTCGAGACGAGCTATCCCGGCGTGTACGCCGTCGGCGACGTGAACGGGATCGGCACACCCAAGGCAGGGGTGTTCGCCGAAGGCGCTGCTCGCACGGTCGCCGCGGGGATCCTCGCCCAGCTTGGAGGCGGGCCCGCGCCGGAGGCCTATAGGGGCGTCGGCTCCTGTTATGTCGAGTTCGGCCACGGCGCGGTAGGCCGAGTGGACGTGGAGTTCTTGGCCGGCCCAAAGTCCACGGGCACGTTTCAAGAGCCTTCCGAAGCGCTCGTGGCTGAAAAGCGTCGCTTCGCCTCGAGTCGGCTCGAGCGCTGGTTCGCACCGGGGCGGGCCGGCCCGGCCTAAGTTCCGACAGCCCACAGCGAGGCGGGGACGCCACGGCGGCCGGGTTCATGAACGCTGCGCCGTTGCGGTCGCCCTCCCCATACCCACTAGTTACGCTGTTGGGGCTGCCGTGCACCATGACGCTAGCGAGGAGCCGTTGGGATCCGCGTCCCGAATAATCGATAGGCCATCTGCCGGAGAGCGTGTGCGCGCCTACTTCGCTTCACATACACCGGAGCGAAGGCAGGCGCTGCGGAAACTCCGGGCTGCGATTCGCGCCGCGGCGCCTCGGGCCACGGAGGCGTTCAGCTACGGCATTCCCGCCTTCCGCTTCGAGGGGCGGATGCTCGTCTGGTACGCCGCGTTCAAAGGACACTGCAGCCTCTATCCGATGACGAGCGACGTCCGAGGGGCTCACGCAGTTGAGCTGGAGGGCTACGAGGCCTCGAACGGCACGATCCGCTTTCCGCTCACGTCCGTTCCGGGGCCACTCGTCAAACGGCTCGTTAAGACGCGCATCGCGCAGTTGCGGAAGCGCCGGGCATGAACGGGCCTCCACGTTCCCCGCAGGCGATGGGCGCCTCGCGGCCCGTCGTGCGGTCGTTGTTCTGGGAGATGGTGCTCAACGCGACCATCCCCGTGGGGTGTTACGTCGCGGCGAAGAAGCTCGGCGCCTCGGAGTTCGCGGCGCTCGCGGTCGCCACCGCGTTTCCGCTCGTGAAGAGCGTGCACGATCTCGTCCAGCGCCGCGAGGTTGACCCGGTTGCCGTGCTGGTGTTGCTCGGCATCCTAACGGGCATCGCCGCAACCTTCTTCGGCGGCGATCCTCGCATCTTGCTCGTCCGGGAGTCCCTCTTTACCGGTGCCTTCGGGCTGGCGTGCCTCGTGTCCCTCACGTTTCCGCGGCCGATCATGTTCTACGTCAGCCGATACTTCGTCGCGGGCCACGACCCTGAGAAGCTCGGGACGTTCAACGGGAGGTGGGCGAATCCGACGATTCGCCACGCTCACCGCCTGATCACGATCGTCTGGGGGGTTGGGTCGGTTGGGGAATTCGCGCTGCGGGTGTTCATGATCTACACCATGCCTGCCGCTGTCGTCCTCGTCGCGTCGCCGATCATTCTCGGGCTGACCACCATCGGCGCCGTGGTCTGGACGTTCTGGTACGGCCAACGGGTCCGCGCGCGAACGGAACGTGGCCAGGAGGGTTCTTGAGCGCATCGGACTATCGCGACCCCCGCCTCACCGAGCAACGAAATCCCCGTACGACGGGCATCGACGTGGCCTCGAGTCTCGAGATCGTCGATCTCTTGAACGCCGAGGATGCGCTCGTGGCCTCCGCCGTCCGTGCGGAACGCGCGTCGATCGCGCAGGCGATTGACCTCGTCGTGACCGCTCTCGCGCAAGGTGGCCGCCTCGTGTACGTCGGGGCAGGGACGTCCGGACGGCTCGGTATCCTCGATGCCAGCGAATGCCCACCCACGTTCGGTACGGCCCCGGGCCTCGTGAGCGGCATCATCGCGGGTGGCCCGGGGGCCCTGGTTTCGAGCGTCGAGGGGGCCGAGGATGATGCAAACGCGGGTGCTGGCGCCGTGGCGAGCGCGGGCGTCGGTCCGCGGGACGTCGTGCTCGGGATTGCGGCAAGCGCCACGACGCCGTTCGTCGCGGCGGCGCTGGACCGCGCCCGGGCGCTGGGGGCCGTGACGGGACTCGTCTGCTGCACGGACCCCCCCGCTCGCATGGCGGAGTTGTGCCGGGTCGTCATCCTGCCGCGCGTCGGACCGGAAGCGTTAACAGGGTCGACGCGCCTCAAGGCCGGGACCGCTACGAAGCTCGTCCTGAACGCGATCACCACGGGGGCGATGATCCGGCTCGGGAAGGCGTACGGCAACCTCATGGTCGATCTCAAGGCGACCAGCGAAAAGCTCCGCGACCGGGGTGAGCGGATCGTGATGGAGTGCTGTGCCGTGGACCGTGCGGGCGCGCGCGCGGCGATCGACGGTGCCGGCGGAAGCGTGAAGCTTGCGATTGTCATGGCGCGGTTGGGCCTCGGCGCGGCCGACGCGCGCCGGGCGCTCGAGGCGGCGGGCGGCGTTGTACGTCGCGCCGTCGGTGACCCGCCGCCCGTCGCCTCCTCGGCCGTGGGGCGGTGAGCACCCTCGGCGTCGGGGTCATGTCAGGAACGTCCCTCGACGGGGTATCCGCAGCCCTCGTGCGTGTCGCCGACCCACCCCTCGGGGCCGAGCTCGTGGCCTTTCACCAGGAAGCCTACACGCAGCCGGAGCGTGCTCGGATCACCGCCGCGATCGCGGGCGGCGGGGTGCGGGAGCTCGCCCTGCTGCACGTCGCGCTCGGGGAGCGGTTCGCGGCGGCGATCCTCGGGCTCCTTACCGCCGCGCGTGTGGGCCCGCGCGACCTCGGGTTCGTCGCGTGCCACGGGCAAACCGTCTGGCACGAACCGGGCCGCGTGTCGTTCCAGCTCGGCGACCCCGCCGTCATCGCGGAACGCGTCGGCGTCCAGGTCGTGAGCGACTTCCGCGCGCGTGACGTTGCGGCAGGTGGCCAAGGTGCCCCCCTCGTGCCGCTCGTCGACGTGCTCCTATTCGGGGCGCCCGACCAGGGTCGCGTGCTCCTCAACCTGGGCGGAATTGCAAACCTCACCTGGGTAGCGCGGCGGGGCGTGACGGACGGCGCCGTCGCCTTCGACACCGGTCCCGGGGTGGGCGTGATTGACGCCGTTGCCCGGCGTCTCGACCCCACGGCGCCCTACGACCGAGATGGCGCGGGCGCGCGGCGGGGTCAAGTGCTCGCCGGCGTGCTCGACCGCCTGCTCGATCATCCCTACTTCGCGGCGCCACCGCCCAAGAGCACCGGGCGTGAACTCTTCGGGGAGGCGTTCGCCGACCAGGTCCTCGCGCTTGTGGAAGCGGTGGGCGGCCGTGGCGACGACGCGCTCGCCACGGCGACCGTCCTGACTGCGGAAACCGTCGCCCGCGGGATCGAGCGCTGGACGCCGGCTGCGAGCGACGCCGTTGTCGTGTCGGGCGGCGGTGTCCGGAACCCGGCGCTCGTCGCCGCCCTCGCGGCGCGGTCGCGCGGGCGCGTCGTCCTTTTCGACGATTTGTTCTTCAACGCCGAGGCGAAGGAAGCGCTCGCCTTCGCCGTGCTCGGCCACCTGACCCTCCAAGGCCGACCTGGCAGCCTGCCCGCGGCGACCGGCGCGCGGGGCCCCCGCGTGCTCGGGCGCGTCACGCCCGCGTGAAGTCCTCGCTCGCCCGTCTCGTTTTTCCGTCGCTCCGGTTTCGGCCGGCGCACGGCGGGTTCGCTCACGAACGACAGAAAATCGACACCGCCCTGCGGGCGGGTGTCGGCGGGTTCATCCTGTTCGGCGGTGATCGAGCGAGCGTGGCGGACCTCACAGCGGCGTTGCGGAGCGGCGCGGACCGGCCGCTCCTCATCGGCGCAGACCTCGAGCGGGGCCCCGCGCAGCAGGTCATGGGACTCACGGAGTTGCCGCCGCCCGCGGCGCTCGGTTCGCTCAAGGATCTCGAAGCCACGAGAACCGCCGGCATCATCACCGGCGCAGAAGCGCGCTCAGTCGGTGTGAACTGGGCGTTCGCCCCTGTCGCGGATCTCGATGTCGAGCCCGAGAACCCGATTGTGCAGACGCGTTCCTTCGGCGCCGATCCCCAGACCGTCAGCGATCATGTGGCCGCATGGGTTCAGGGCTGCCAGGACCACGGGGTCC
Source organism: Gemmatimonadales bacterium (assembly GCA_035604455.1). GTDB lineage: Bacteria > Gemmatimonadota > Gemmatimonadetes > Gemmatimonadales > GWC2-71-9 > AG25. The sequence continues at coordinate 21,847 of DATNIM010000014.1, read as the reverse complement.
TCGCCTGCGCCAAACACTACCCCGGCCACGGGCGCGCGACGGAGGACTCGCACATCACGCTGCCGCGGGTCTCGACGCCGGTCGAGGAGCTAGAGGGTACGGACCTCGTCCCGTTCGCCGCCGCGGTCCGAGCCGGGGTGGGGAGCGTCATGAGCGCGTTCGTCGCGTACCCGCAGTGGGACCCCACCGGCCGCGCGGCGAGCTTTTCGCCCGTCATTCTCCGCTACCTCCGCGAGACCTTGGGCTTCGGGGGCGTCATCGTCACCGACGCCCTCATCATGGCGGGAGCCACCGCGCGCGAGCGCGAGACCTCCGCCACCGCGACCGCCGTGTCGGCGGGGTGCGACGGCCTTCTTTACCCGGACGACTTCGCGCGGGTCGTGCTGGCTCTCGACCGCGCCGTTGGCCGGGACCTCCCGGTCGCGCGGGCCGACGCGGCCCTCGCGCGGTGCGAGGAAGCGGCCGCGGCCTGGACCACGGGTGCGGACCAGGGCGCACCCGACCTCGTGGCCCACGCCGCGTTCGCTGACGGCGTGGCGGACCGGGTCATCAGCACGGTGCGCGGCGCGGTGCCCGCGCTGCGCGCGCCGCTCGGTCTGTCGATCGTGGATGACGACCTCGGCGGGCCGTATGTGGTCGGGTCCCGGGAGGTCGTGGCAGAGACGTTGAGCGCTGCCGGAGTGGCTACGGCGCCTTGGGGGTCGGCCGCGCGGGGCGTGGTACTCGTGTTTTCAGAGCCGCGCTCATGGAAGGGCCGCGCCGATCTCGGCCCCGGGTCCCTCGCTCAGCTCCAGGCCCTTGCTTCGTCGGCGGCGCTCGTCCTGCTGTTCGCCCACCCGAGGCTCGTGGGGCAAATCCCCGGCGACGCCCCGGTTGTCTGCTGCTGGCACGGCCAGGCCCTCATGCAGCGGGCGGCCGCTCGCTGGATTGCCGGGAAGCTTGGGTAGCCTGTCGGGAGGCGTCAGTGCGTGGTGTGGAGCCGGGTCAACAGGTCGAGGATGATACTCGTCGGCACGGCATAGATGATCTTGCCGTGTGATTCCGTGGGCCCGCCGTACAGGACGCCCACCACGAGCCCGTCGCGATTAAAGATGGGACTGCCCGAGGAGCCGGGCGCGCCGTATCCGTCGACCTGAATGAGGTCGTGCAGCACCTTGCTCACGGTCCCGACCGTGAGCGTCGGGTCGGCCACGGCGCCCGTGCCCTGGTGTTCCATTGGCAAGTCTTCCCCGAGGGGATAGCCCATGACGGCCACCGGATCGCCGCGCTCGAGCGGCCCGGTCGCGGGGGCGAACCCCAAAACTCGCGGCGTGCCGCCGTGGATATCGACCTTCAACACGCCGACGTCCGCGGAATCCGCCACCCCAAGCATGCGGCCCTGGAACCACTGCTCGCTGCCGGAGAACTTGACCGCGATGCCGAGCGGCCGCCGCGTGCCGTCCTCTCCAGCGAGGACGTGCTTGTTGGTGACGAGCGTGCCTTGCGAGTCGATGGCGAACGCGGTCCCGCTGAACACCTCGACGTCCGAGAATTTGACGACGACGAGCGCCACGGCATCCGCGTTGCGCTGGGAAATGGCTCGGTAATCCACCGCGGCCACGTCGCTGAGACCCCGCTGGCGGGCCTCGACCGAATCGAGCTGGCTGCGCACCCGCGCGACGGCGGCGGGGTCACCGCTCGAGCCCGCGATCTCGAGGTCGTTTCGCAGCCGGGCGGCCTCGGCCTGCGACTCCTGGAGCGCCTGACGCACGCTCTGGAGCTCCGACTGGAAGCGCGTCAGCAGCTGTTGCGCCGCGCGGTTGAGGCTGTCGGCGCGGGCCTGCAGGGCGGCGACATCGCGGGCGCTGCGCTGATCGTTCCACTCGATCCAGCCGAACCCCGCCGCGCTCGCGAGCAGCAGCCCGAGGAGAACCTTCGTCGTCACGCGGAGCTGACGGGTCTGGCGGTGCACCTCCGCGGCGATCCGGACCGAGGTGCTCGGACTCGCCGCTGGCCGGCCGGCGCTCGTGATTGGGGTGCTCACGGCCCGGATCTGCTCGCGTGGCGCCGCGATGTGCTGTGCCGAGGCACGGACCCCGTCCGAGATCTGGTCGGACGCTGGCGCCTCGGCCTCGAGGATCCGGAACTCCACCGACGGGCCTTTGCGGCCGAACGCGATGACCGCGCCGTCCGCGAGCGCCACGTCGCCCGACACGGGCTGGCCGTTCACGAACGTGCCGTTGCGGCTGCCGAGGTCGCGGAGGACAAAGTGGTCGCCCTGGCGGAGGATCGCGGCGTGCTGCGAGGACACCTCGAGGTCGCGGTCGGCGTCGAAGCGAGCGTCGGACAAGGGGTGCCGACCGAGCGCGATGTAGGCCTTCGTGAACACGTCTACCTGGCCGGTGCGAGCGCCGGACAGGTAGCGAAGCTGCGCTTTCACGAGCCCCGGGCGAAGAGGTAGAGACCGAGTCCGACGAGCACGGCCGCCCCCAACACCGCGAGGAGGCGCCAGCGCTTCCGCTTCACCGGCTGCGGCGGCTTGCTGCCCTTGTAAACGGGAACCGGCTCCGTATTCGTCTCGGTGTCGATGAGCGGGTAGACCTGATGCCCGACCTCGGCGTCGGCGTCGCCCTCCTGGAGCCCGTCGCCGTCGAAGAGGGCGACGATGACCGTGATGTTGTCGGGGCCACCGCGCTCGTTCGCGAGCGCGATCAACTCGCCGCAGGCGGTCTGGAGGTCCGACGTCGAGCTCACGATCCGCGCGATCTCGTCTTTCTTCACCTGTCCCGAGAGCCCGTCGGAGCACAGCACGAGCGCGTCCCCTTTGCGGAGCTCCTGATGCGTCAGGTCGACTTTCACCTTCGGGTCGGGCCCCAAGGCCTGGAGGATGATGTTGCGGCGCTCGCTGTGGGCAGCCTCCTCTTCGGTGATCTCGCCCGCTTCGACCAGTCGTTGCATCAGGGACTGATCCTTTGTGAGCTGATGGGCGACCCCGTCCCGCACCAGGTACGCGCGGCTGTCCCCGACCTGTGACAGGAACACGTGGTCGCCGAGCACCCCGACGGCCGTCGTCGTCGTGCCCATGCCGCGGACCTCAGGGTGGGCTTTGGCGTAGGTGTGGATCTCGGCGTTCGCGGTCTCGACCGCGTCCTTTAGCCAATAGGCGAAGCGCTGGGCGCTCGCCTCGTCATCGTTGCCCCAGGCATCGAGGAGTCGCGAGTAGATGGTCTCCGTCGCCATCTCGCTCGCCACTTCGCCCGCGGCGGCGCCGCCCATGCCATCAGCGACCACGAGCAGGGACCCGCGCTCGCCTACCAGGTGCTCCCGCACGTCGGGCTGGAGCGACGCGTCGCGGCGCGTGAGATCGGCGACGAGGAACCGGTCCTCGTTGTGGTCGCGCGTCCGACCCAGGTCCGTCTTGCCAAAGACCCGGATGTGAATGGTCTTCCGATCGCGTCCGAACATGCCCATCACGGGTTACAGAGCGACTGCACGAGGGCGGGGTAGGATCGCGTCGCCGGATCGAGGCTCGCGGCGTGGCGGGCCCACTCGCAGCCGTGGCCGCGGTCCTCGAGCTTGGCGTACGCGTTCGCCACGAGATACGCGGCGAGCGCGCGATCGGGCGTTGCGACGCCGCCCAGATTGTAGATCGCCTTGGCCGAGTCGCGAAGCGTGGCGCCGTCCATGTCGTCGATCCGGTCGAACCACCCGTTTAAAAGCGCGCTCGCGTGCGTCGGGTCAACGGCGGGGCGCGCGGTGTGGGCCGCGCTGTCCGGCGCGGGCGCCCGCGTGGGCGCCGCCGTTGCACCCGAAGGGGTGGCAGACGGGGCGCCCGTGCTCACAGGCGTCGGCGCGGCGGGTGCCGCTGTGGCCACGGGCTGCGGGATCGCCGCGGCGCCGCGGTGCCCGGCCATGAGGTAGAACCCTCCCGCGCCGACCAGTGCCACGGCGCCGATCGCGACCGGCACCAGCGCCCGCGGTTTTCGCGTACCGGCCGCGCGCTGCACGGCCGCCGGACCCCGCGGGCCGCTCGCGAGCACCTCGGTCTGGCCGGCCGCGTCGGCGCGCGTCGCGGGCAGCGGCACGATGGGTGCCGCGCTCCCGACCCCCACGACCTGCGCCACGTCGCTTGCGAACTTCGCGACCGTCTGGTAGCGCTCGACGGGATTGCGGGTTAGTGCAGCGTCCAGCGTCGCTTGGAGGCCGGCCGGGAAATCGAGATCCGGGCGCGCCGCCGCGAGCGTCGTCGGCTCGTCGGTGAGCCGCTTGATCATCGTTTCCTGCACCGTCGACGCCTCGAACGGCAGCTTGCCCGTGAGCATCCGGAAAAACACGAGGGCAAGGGAATACGTGTCGCTCCGCCCATCGACCTTGTCCCCGGCCAACTGCTCGGGACTCATGAATTCCGGGGTTCCCACGACGAGCCCTGTCTTCGTCACCTTCTGCGTGTCGTCGCCGCCCATGGCCTTGGCGATGCCGAAGTCCACCACCTTCACGACGTCGGACCCGTCCCGCCCGCGCGTGAGCATGATGTTGTCCGGCTTGAGATCGCGGTGGACGATTCCGAGGTCGTGCGCGGCCTGCAGCGCATCGGCCACCTGGATAAAGATGTGGGCGGCCCGTGCGGCGGGGAGCGCGTCCTCCCGGCGCAACAACTCCGTGAGCGGCTCGCCCTCAATGAACTCCATGGCCAGGTAGATCAGGCCCTCCGGCGTCTCACCGAAGTCGTAGATCGCGCAGACATTGGGATGGGTGATGCGGCTCGCGTTCGCGGCCTCGCGATTGAATCGCGACACGGCGTCCGGATCGTGCACCATCGACGGATTCATCACCTTGATCGCGCTGCGCCGCCCCATCTTCACGTGCTCGGCCAGGTACACCTGACCCATGCCGCCCTCGCCGAGTTTCTTCAAGACGTGGTAGCGATCGGCGACGACCTGACCCACCAGGTCGCTCGCCGGCGCGGCGGCCCGCAGCGTTTGCCCGTCGTTAGGGCAGAACTTGACGTCATCGGGGTACTCGGTCGCGCAGACCGGACAGATCTTCATGACGACGGAAGCTCCACGCGCAGCACCTTGTCGCCGACGAGAATACGCGAGCCGTGGCGCACGGGCACGTCCCCCCGCGCGGCCACGGCAACGCCATTCCGGCTGTTGGCGTCGATCAGCACGAAGTCCGCGTCCTCGGACCGCACCGAGGCGTGGGTCGCGCTCATCGAGGGGTCATACGGAAACGTCCAGTCACCCCGCTCCCGGCCGATGAGCACATCGCGACCCGGGGACAGCTGAATCACGTCGCGCGCGCTGCCGTCGGAGCGCAGCTGGGTGAGGCTCGCGATGTCGGCGCTCGGCGTCAGACTCCCCATGCGCTTGGTCGCGTCAGCGTCCGGGGCGTGCGGGCCGGGGTAGCCGAGGCGCCGGAAGCGGAGCATCTGGGATCCGATGAGCACCAGGTCGCCGTCCACTAGGCGATGAGGGGCTTCCAGGAACACCCACGTCCCGTTGCGGCTGCCGAGATCGCGCACGAGCATCTGGTCGGGCGTGCGCGAGATCCGGGCGTGTAGCGGGGACATGAAGGGGTCATCGGGGAAATGGACGTCGCCGTTTTGCCGGCCCACCGTCACCTCGGGGCCCTCGTGGTCGAAGCGCTCCTGGACAACCCCCGCTTCGCTGAGCAGCACCAAGCTCAGCGGCAGCGGGGTGTCGGGCGGACCGCCATCGGCGAGGCGCTGGCCCGCGCCGGACGAAAGAGGCGCCCCGCACGTCGCGCAGAACACGGCGCCCGCAGCCGCTGGCGCGCCGCAGCGCGCGCAGCTCGGCCCTGAGCCCGGGGCGCGAAGGCGCCGTCCGCAATGCGGGCAAAAGGCGAGCGGTCCCTCGATCGCGCCGCCGCAAAAGGGACAGCCTGGCGCCTGGGACACGGGACCTGACGCCACGGGTGTGAAGCTGCGAGTGGTCGCCGGTGGCGGCGCCGCGGCCGTCGTACGCACGCCGCCGGCCGGTGCCGCGAGGGGTTTGCCGCAATCCATGCAGAACTGCGCGCCCGCGTCGTTGGCACGGCCGCAGTAGGCGCACGCGGTCACTGGGGGAAGCGCTCCACAGGCGCAGAAGTTACGGCATGCCAATCTATTGGGCAAACAGACAGCTCGTAAGCTGCGCCGGCTGCGACGAGGCAGGAGCGATGCCTGCGCGCGCGGGCGTTCAACCAACCCCAGGAGGGCGCTTGTATCGGCATATCACGCGTTTGTGACGACGTCGTTGTCGTCCGCGAGCGCGCGCGAGGGCTTCTGAGACGCCCGCGCCCTTGGCAGCCGTCGTGCCGGTCCCTAAGTTAGGCCGACGCCTCGGAGTACGGATGTATTGCTCCCGCTGTGGCACGGCCAACGAAGACTCCTCGAAATTCTGCAGGTCGTGCGGTCTCGACCTGCAGGCCACGCCCGTCAAGGGCGAGGCGGAACTCTCCGAAGTCGAGCTAGTCCGCCAGGAACTCAAGGCAGAGTACGACATTATCGACGAGCTCGGTCGCGGCGGCATGGCGATCGTGCTGAAGGCCCGCGAGCGCGAGCTCGAGCGGGACGTGGCGATCAAGGTCCTGCCGTTTTCCCTCGCCTTCGACAAGGAGTTCGTCGAGCGGTTCCAGCGTGAAGCACGGACGGCCGCGCAGCTCGAGCACCCCAACATCATCCCGATCTACCGCGTCGGCAAATCGGGACGCGTGATCTACTTCGTGATGAAGTTCCTGCGCGGCAAGCCGCTGTCCAACGTGCTCGCGGCGCGGGGGACATTGGCGCCGCCCGAGATCCGGCATGTGCTCTCCCAGGTAGGTCGCGCCCTCGCCTACGCGCACAAGAGCAACATCGTCCACCGCGACATCAAGCCCGACAACATCATGTTTGACGAGCACGGGCAGGCGGTGGTCACGGACTTCGGCATCGCCAAGGCCGCGAGCGGCGGTAAGCTCACCGGGACCGGGATGTCGATCGGCACACCGCACTACATGAGCCCGGAGCAGGCCCGCGCGCAGCAGCTGGACGGCCGGAGCGACATCTACTCGCTGGGCGTCGTGGCCTATCAGTGCCTCGTCGGCACGGTGCCGTTCGACGGGGAAGACTCCTTCTCGATCGGCTACAAGCACATCATGGAGGAGGTGCCGACCCCACCGCTCGATACGCCGGAGAAGCGGGAGTTGTTCGAGGTCATCCGGACCATGATGGCGAAGTCCCCGGACGAGCGGTTTCAGAACGCGGACGAACTGGTCACGGTGATTGAGGGCGGGGGGGGCGCCACGCCGATCCACTTGGCGAGCGCCCCGACCCGCACGATTCCCTCGCTCGGCGGCCGGATGACGAACGCCCCGACCACGCCGTTGCCTCGGGCGACGGCCGCGCAGCCCGCGGCGCCCGAGGCAGGGCATTCGGTCGCGGCTACGGTCGGTCTGTGGCTCTTGATCGTTACATCCGTCGTCGGCGGCGGGGGGTTCTACGCCTACAAGCGAGGGTGGCTCCTCGCCTCCACCGCTCCGATCCGGCCCGACACGACGCTCGCTGCGCGCGACACCGCGTTGCGCGTCGACTCGGCCGGCCCGGCCGAGAGCACAGCGAGCGATTCGAGCAAGCCCGCGCACGACACGACCCACGCCGCCGCGCCGGCGCCGGGGACCCCGGGGAAGCTCACGCTCGCCGGCGTACCGCTCGGCGCCAAAGTGTTCCTCGCCGGGCAGCCGGTCAAAGGGTCCCAGCTCGACGTACCGCCCGGCGTGTACAAGCTCTCCGTCAAGGCGCTCGGGTATGAGCCCTTCGAGCGGCAGGTCGTCATCACCCCCGGCGCCTCGAGCACCGTCAGGGTGGATCTACAGACCTCGTCCGACGGCGACGAAGCGAGCGGAGGCGGCCCCTGCGACCAGTACGGCCCGGCCTACAATCAGGACAACGTCTGCTTCGATACGAGACCGCTGCCCCTGTCCTCGACCTTGATTCCGATCCCAGCCGACGCGCCCATCTTTCCGCGCGAGGTCATCCTCCTCTTCCATGTCTCGAAAGGCGGCGAGACGCTCGAGGTCCGTATCTTCGTCCGTTCGAACGTCGACACCTTCAACGATCAGGCCCTCGACGTTGCCAAGAGCCTGCGCTGGAACCCCGCCGAAAAGAATGGCGATCCGGTGGACGCGTGGGTGCAGTGGCCGTTTAAGCCCGTGAGGTCATAAATCAAGATTCACCCCACGGCGTTCATCGCCCCGGGCGCCGTGGTGTGCGGCGAGGTGACCCTCGGGGCCCGCTCGAGTGTGTGGTACCATGCGGTCGTACGGGGCGACGTGGCCCCGATCCAGGTCGGCGAAGCCACGAACGTCCAAGACGGAACCGTCATCCACGTCGACGCCGGCGTGCCGGCGACGATCGGGGCGCGGGTGGGCATCGGCCACCGCGTCATCCTCCACGGCTGCACGATCGAGGACGACTGCCTGATCGGCATGGGGAGCGTGCTGCTGAACGGCGTGTCGGTGGGGACGGGGAGCGTGATTGCCGCGGGCGCCGTGCTGCCCGAAGGGTTCCGGGTGCCGCCCGGGTCCCTCGTGGTCGGTGTCCCGGGGCGGGTGACCCGTCCCGTGGACGACGCACTCCGGGCCCGCATCCAGGCGACCTGGGAGCACTACATCGAGCACGCCGAACGCCACCGCAGTGGTGCCTTCCCGTTGGCACGAGCAAGTTTGTGATGTGCATATCCGAACGTGGCGCAGCTATTGCGATTTCTCGACCGTTGCCGGTGCCTCCGGGCATTTCTACCTTGGCCCCCCACGCGCTTACCTGGTTCGAACCGTGCTGCCCGGCGTCGTGACGGCGCTCCTACCTTGAGGGACTTGGCTCTATGACTGTTTCCGGCTCCGAGGCCTCGGCCGCGTTGACCCCGAACGCCATTACCATCCTCGAGCGCCGCTACCTCATGAAGGACGACGCCGGACGCCCCGTCGAGGGGCCGGACGACCTCTTCTGGCGTGTCGCCCGGACTATCGCGGCCGCGGATGCGGCCTACGGGGCGTCGGAGAAGGCGGTCGAGGGCCTAGCCGAGACCTTCTTCGAGCTCATGGTCAGCCGGGTGTGGATGCCCAATTCCCCCACCCTCATGAACGCGGGCCGGCCGCTCGGCCAACTCTCGGCTTGCTTCGTCCTCCCCGTCGACGACAGTCTGTCGAACGGCCAAAGCGGCATCTACGACACCCTGCGCGCCATGGCGCTGGTGCACCAGTCGGGTGGCGGGACCGGGTTCTCGTTCTCCCGCCTGCGTCCCAAGAACGACGTGGTGCGATCCACGATGGGCGTGGCTTCGGGCCCCGTGTCGTTCATGAAGCTCTACGACGCATCGACCGATGTGGTGAAGCAGGGGGGAACGCGCCGCGGCGCGAACATGGGGATCCTGCGGGTCGACCACCCCGACATCCTCGAGTTCATCACCTGTAAGGACGACCTCACCCAGGTGACGAACTTCAACATCTCCGTCGCGGTGACCGACGCCTTCATGCGGGCGGTCGAAGCGGGCACCAGCTATGACCTCATCCATCCCCGCACCGGGGCCGTGCTGGGACAGCTCGATGCCCGCGAGGTGTTTGGCAAGATCGTCCACGGAGCGTGGAAGACTGGGGAGCCGGGCGTGTATTTCATCGACCGGGCGAATCACTTCAATCCGGTCCCGCACCTCGGCAGCTACGAGGCAACCAACCCCTGCGGCGAGCAGCCCCTGCTTCCGTACGACGTCTGCAATCTCGGGTCGATCAACGTCGGGCTGTTCGTGAAGAACGGCGACGTCGACTGGGCGCGCCTCGCCACGGCGGTGCACGTCTGCACGCATTTCCTCGACAACGTGATCGACGCGAACAAGTATCCGCTCCCCGAGATCGATAGCCTCGCGAAGCGCATCCGGCGCATCGGGCTCGGGGTCATGGGGTGGGCGGACCTGCTCGTGCGGCTCGGGATCCCCTACGACTCCGAAGCGGGCGTGGCCCTGGCCCGCAAGCTGTGGCAGTTCGTGGACGAGGAGTCCAAGCGCGCCGCCGAGAAGCTCGCCGAACAGCGCGGTGTCTTCCCCGAGTGGGAGCGCTCGATCTGGGGCCCGGACGCCTCCTGCGCCCGGGGCCCGGGGGGGGAGCGCATCCGGCCAATTCGTCGGCTCCGCAATTGCAACCTCACCACCGTGGCGCCGACCGGGACGATCTCAATCATCGCCGGGTGCTCGTCGGGGATCGAACCCCTGTTTGCGGTCGCGTTCATGCGCAACCAGGCCGGGGTCCTCATGCCGGACGTGAACGAGGACTTCGTGGCGATCGCGAAACAGGAAGGCTGGTACTCGAGCGCCTTACTCCAGCGCATCGCTGAGGCCGGGCACATCCACTTCCCGGAAGTCCCGGAGAAATGGCAGCGGGTGTTTGTCACGGCGCACGACGTAACGCCGGCGTGGCACATCCGCATGCAGGCGGCCTTTCAGGAGTTCACGGATTCCGCGATCTCGAAGACCTGCAACTTCCCGCGCGAGGCGACCGAGCGCGACGTGGAAGAGATCTACGAGTTCGCCTACCGCCTCGGGTGCAAGGGGGTCACGGTCTATCGCGACGCCTCGCGCGCGATGCAGGTGCTCTCGACCGGGGCGACGGCGAAAGAGGTGCAGGAGGCGGCGGCGGGGCCGAGCGCCGCACCGCCCTCGGACCAGGTGCAACACCAGCTGGGCGAGGCGCTGGGCCGCGTCGCGGAAGTCGAAGCGGAGCTCGCCCGCACGCGCACCCGGCTCCACGACGCCGAGGCCGAGAACCTCCAGCGCCGGTCCAAGCGCTCCCGTCCCGACCTTCTGCGGGGGACGACGCGCCGGATCGACACGCCGTTGGGCACGATGTATGTCACGATCACCGAGGATGACAGGGGCCAACCGTTCGAGATGTTCATCTCGCTCGGCAAGGCGGGCGGCGCGCTGATGGCGGACGTCGAGGCCGTCGGCCGGCTGATCTCGCTGGCGTTGCGCTCGGGGATTCCGATCCAGGAGATCTACCGGCAGTTGCGCGGGATCTCGAGCGACCGCCAGATCGGCCTCGGGCTCCTGAAGGTGGCGTCCGTGCCGGACGCGATCGGAATCGCGATCGAGAAATGGATGCAGGAGAAGCAGGGTGTGCAGCAGGAGCTCCTGGGCGACACCGTGCCCGCCGGCCCGAGCGCCCGCGAGGTCATCGCGGGCCCGAGGGGCGAACTCGCGGTGCGGGCTACGGGGGTCGAACAGGAGTTCATGGGGGCGTGCCCGGATTGCGGGTCGCAACTCGCCTTCGTGGAGGGATGTGCGAAGTGTCACGTGTGCGGGTACTCGGAATGCGGATGAGACCCTGTGACCCCTGTCACTCCGCGGGCCGCCGGTTTGTCAATATCTTATAGGCGTGGCTAACTCGTCCAGTTCGCCTTCGGTAGCGCCCACCCGGCTGCAGGCGAAGGGGTGGGCCCGAGTGGGGAAGACCGGCGCCCACCTGCTGCGCCGCGGCGCTTGGTATCCCGTGGTGCGCATTTCCTCAAGCCAGATCGTCGTCCTGGATGTGAACCGGCGCAACGTGCCCGTCGACCGGCGTTTCCTCGAGATCCGCTACCATCCGCCCGAGCGGTGGAGCGTGGTACGGTGCGAGCCCCGCGAGATCGAGCGCCTCGGCCGCACGTTCCCGCTGACCTATGCCGTCTGCCCGCGCTGCCGCCATCGGCAGGCGTTCAACGGCGACTCGCGGGAGTTGGCCTGCGATCGGTGCCACGTCGCGGCGCCGCTCGCCTGGGATGAGATGAGTTAACCGGGCGCGGCACCCGCCGCGCTCTGAGTCTCGAGGACCGCCACCCGGTCTCCGACCGCCACAAATCCCGCCGCTTCGCCCGCGAGCCGAAAGCCGCGCATCCCGTCGTCCAAAAACTGCAGCTTCTCCTTTAGGACTTCGGCCTCGGAGATCCCGCCCGAGAGCCAGCCCGTGAACGGGCGGCACGGGTGCGCCACGGCCGGGACCTCCAAGCGGAGCCGCTCGGTGCCGTCTGGCGCGAGCACGGCGACCCCCGGCGCCAGGTCTTCCAACATGAAGCGTCCCGCGGCGTCCACGATGATGTTCTCGCCCGCGCATCCGAGCGGGACCGACCGGCTGAAGTGCTCCTCGATGGCGGCGTAGTGCCCGGTGAAGCCGAGGGACAACGCGTGCCGCCCGTCGGCGTTCCGTGTGTCGGGATGGGCCCGGTGGTGCACGTCCACGATCCAGCCCTGCGCCGGGTCGAGGCCAAAGACGCCGTCGGGCGCGACCGCGAGACGATCGACCGCGAGGATCGGTGCGGGGTTGTAGACGCGGTCCCCGCGCGTGCCCGTCTTCAGCGGCCAGCGCTGGATTTGTAAGCGGACGATCGGTCCCAGCACGCGCATAACGCAATCTAGCGAAACGTGCTATCATCCAAACGCGACCGATGACGACACTGGGCTGGGCGCGCTCGGCTCCGGGCACGGCCGACGTGCTGCGACGGGGGGCCTGGTACCCGATCACGGCCGAACCCTCCGAAGGGACGGTCGAGCTCGACGTACGAGGGCGTCGGGTGCGCGTGTCGGTCACGGACGTGCTCGTGCGGCGCGACCCCCCGGAACGCTGGAGTGTGGTGGTGCGCACGGGCGTCCTCCGGCCGACGCTCGGGGGGCAGGGTAAGGAGGTCGTCACGCACTACGCCGTCTGCCCCCATTGCCAGCAGCGCCAGGATTACGCCGGCAACCCGGCGACACTGACGTGCGTCCAGTGCGGGGCGAGCTCCCCCGTCGACTGGTCGGAGACGTGCTGACTCGTTGCTTGTCTGCACTGTTGTGTCGTTGATATATTAATCGTCAACATGTTAGCTAACTTCCAGCCGTGACCGATCGGTCCGAACTCGCCCTCGAGCTCGCGGACGCGGTCGGCGGCGCCTACCGGGCCTTGCAACGAGCCGGGGATCACGCCCTGCGCACCTACGGCCTGTCCCGCCGGGCGCACGCGGTGCTGTGCGCTGTGGACGGCGCGGGGCCCCACGGCGTGCGGCCCAAGGACGCCGCGGCCGAGCTGGGAGTGTCGCGAGCGGCGGCGACCACGTTCATACAACGGCTCGAGGCCAAGGGGTTCCTCGAGACGACGCCCGATCCCGCAGACGATCGGGGCGTCCGGGTCACCCTCTCGCACCGCGGGCTCGAGGTCCTCTTGCGGGCCGGGCAGCTCGAGCGACGACTCGCGGCGCGGGCGATCGCGGGTCTTCCGGCCTCGGCGATCGGCCGGGCCGTGCAGCTCCTTGTGCAGCTCCGCCAGCGTGTCGATGAGCGCGAGATCCACATCGTCGCCTAGACACATCGGGAACGCCCTGCTACCCGCGGTATGTTTAGGACCAGGGCCGGTCTGCTCGTTTCGCTGTCCTGAGGGCTAGCTTGGCGGTTGGATTTTTCCACTTTCCACATCGGTGTGGATACGCCGAATGTGGAGGACGGGGTGTTGATCGGTTTTCGGGGGCCCCGGCTGAGATCGAAGCACTTTACGCTCCGGCGGAGGGGAAGGCGCCTTGATTCGTCGTACGAAGATCGTGGCCACGATCGGTCCGAGCACCGGGACTGAAGACATGATCGCGGAGCTCATCGAGGCCGGCGCGAACGTGATTCGGATCAACGCCTCCCATGGGACCCCCGAGCTGCGCGGGCAGTGGATCGACACAGTGCGCTGTGTGGCGGACCGGCTGGGCCAACCGGTCGCGATTCTCGTCGACCTGCAGGGCCCACGCATCCGCGTCGGGGACCTGCCAGCGCCCCGCGAACTCGCGGCGGGCCAGGCCGTCACCTTTGCTCCGGAGGAGGTCGCCGCGCCCGAGGAGATTCCCACGACCTACGACGACCTGGCCAAGGACGCGCGCGTCGGGGCGCGGATCCTCCTCGACGACGGGCTGTTGTCGGTCCAGGTCGTGCGGATCACGCCACCGCGGGTCGAGGGGCGCGTCGTAGACGGTGGGACCCTGACGGCCCACAAGGGCATGAACTTGCCCGGGCTGCACGTCAGCGCGCCCGCCCTGACCGAGAAGGACCGGGAAGACGTCACGCACGCCGTGCGACACGGGGCGGATTACCTCGCGCTGTCCTTCGTGCGGCGCGCGGCCGATCTGCTCGAGCTCCGTCGCCTCGTGCCTCCCACGATGCGGCTCGTGGCGAAAATCGAGAAGGCCGCGGCGCTGACCGAGTTGGCCCAGATCCTAGGGGCGTGCGACGCGGTGATGGTGGCCCGCGGGGACTTGGGGGTCGAGCTCCCGTTTGAGCGCGTGCCGATCGTCCAGAAACGGCTGATTTGGGAGGCGAATCAGCGCGGCAAGCCGGTCATCACGGCGACGCAGATGCTCGAGTCCATGGTGCACCATCCCCGGCCCACGCGGGCCGAGGCCTCAGACGTGGCCAACGCGATCTTGGACGGTACGGACGCCGTCATGCTCTCGGCCGAGACGGCGGTGGGCGCATACCCGGTCGAGTCGGTCCGAGCCATGGACCGCATCATCCGCGAAATGGAGCGCGAGGGTCCGGTGCGTCTCGAGCGGCGCATGAGTCAGGTCAGCGACGGCGTGTCGGTGGAAGACGCGATCGCCCTGGGCACGAGTGCGGTGGCGCGGATGCTCAAGACGCCGCTCATCGTGACGCTCACGAAAGGCGGCTTCACCGCCCGCAAGGTGGCCGCCCAGCGACCCCCCGTGCCCATCCTCGCGGTCACGACGGAAGCCGCGACCTACCGACAGCTCGCGTTGGTGTGGGGCGTCACCCCGCTGCGTGTGGATCAGGTACCGGGCTACGACGCGATGCTCACGGTGGTGCGGGATCTCATCCTCAAGCGTGGGTACGCGAAGCCGCGCGATCGCATCGTGATGACGGCCGGCGTGCCGTGGGGCGTCTCGGGGGCGACGAACCTGCTCAAGGTTGAAGAGGTCTGAGGTGCGCCTCACGTTTCTCGGGACGGGCACGTCGTTTGGAGTGCCCCAGGTAGGGTGCGGGTGCCGGACCTGCACCTCGCCCGACCCGCGCGACAAGCGTACGCGCGCGGCGGTCCTGATCGAAGCGGACGGTCGGCGACTTTTGATCGACACGCCGCCTGAGTTGCGGTTGCAGCTCGTGGCGGCGGCCGTACCGGCGATCGACGCCGTCCTGTTCACGCACGCGCACGCGGATCATGTGCATGGGATCGACGACCTGCGCGCGCTCTCGGTGAAGGTGCCCGGCGGCCTCGCGGTCTACGGCCCGGCGGATGCCCTCGCCGAGCTCGCCCGTCGCTTCTCCTACATCTTCGATCCGGCCGTAGTCGCGCACCCCGGGACCACGAAGCCCGAACTCCGCGCGCACCCGCTCGAGGCGGATTGCGAGTGCGAGATCGCCGGGATGGTCGTTCGGGCGCTGCGCTTGCCGCACGGGCCGGGTTGCGTCTTCGGGTATCGCATCGGCGCGCTCGCCTACGTCACCGACGCCAAGGCGATCCCCGATGAGGTGCGCGCCCAGCTCGAGGGCCTCGACGTCCTCGTGTTGAACGGTCTTTTGTCGCGGCCGCACCCGCTCCATCTGTCCATCCCCGAAGCCGTAGGCGCGGCACAGGCGATCGGCGCGCGACAAACGTTCCTCACGCACCTCACGCACGAGACGCCGCACGCGGAACTGCTCGCGCGCATGCCATCGGGCGTCGCGCCGGCGTACGACGGGCTGGCCATTGAGGTCGGCGCGGCCTAAATTCCGGCGAAAATTCTTCCCTTCAAGGAGTCGGTTCATGCCCGGTCCCCTCGAGCAGCAGCTACGCCTATTCGATTCGCCCGCCCGTCGGCAGAGCGCCGAGATGGATGCGCTCATCCGGCAGGTGGCCTTCGGCGACACAGCCGCGGAACGCGACGAAGCGCGCTGGCTGATTTGGGAGATCGGGCAGCGGGCCGGGGTGCGGCCGGCGTCGATTCACGAGCTGTACCTCGCCGCCGGTCGCGGCGAGACGCCGGTCTTCACGACGCCCGCCATCAACATCCGCGTCCTGGCGTACGACGCCGCCCGCGCGGTGTTCCGCGCCGCGAAGAAGCTCGATGTCGGCGCCGTCATCACCGAGATCGCGCGCAGCGAAATTGCCTACACCGGGCAGCGGCCACCGGAATACGTCACGGTGATGATCGCCGCGGCGCTGCGCGAGGGCTACGTGGGCCCCGTGTTTGTCCAGGGCGACCACGTCCAGGTCAACGCGAAGAAGTATGCCGTCGACCCCGAGGCCGAGCTCGCCGCGATCCGGGCGCTGGTCGACGAGGAGCTCCACGCGGGCCTCTACAACATCGACGTCGACACCTCGACGCTCGTCGACCTGTCGAAGAGCACCCTCGACGAGCAGCAGCGAACGAACTACGAGCGGGCGGCCGAGCTGACGCAGTACATCCGGGACCACGAGCCGGACGCTGTCACGGTCTCGGTCGGGGCAGAGATCGGGGAGGTCGGCGGGAAGAACAGCGACGTCCACGAGCTCGACGCGTTCATGGAGGGCTATGCGCGCACGCTCAAGCGCCTCGGCTCCTACATCGGCATCAGCAAGATCTCCGTGCAGACCGGGACGAGCCACGGCGGGGTCGTGCTTCCCGACGGTTCCATCGCCCGCGTCCAGATCGACCTCGCCGCGCTGAAGGCGCTGTCGCACGCGGCGCGCACGACGTGGCGGATCGGCGGGGCCGTCCAGCACGGCGCGTCGACGCTCCCCCCCGAAGCGTTCGGCAGTTTCCCGGAATGTCAGGCGATCGAGATCCATCTCGCGACGAACTATCAGAGCATGGTCTTCGACCATCCCAAGCTCCCTAAGGATCTCCGCAAGGAGATCGTCGAGTGGGTGAAGACCGAGTGCAAGGACGAGTGGAAGAAGGGGGACACCGAGGAGCAGTTCTTCTACAAGAGCCGCAAGAAGGCGATCGGGCCGTTCAAGCGCCGGATGTGGGACCTTCCCGACGACGTCCGCGGGGCGATCGGCGCCGATCTCGAGAAGACCTTCCTCTTTCTGTTCGAGAAGCTGCGGGTGGCAGGGACTCGGGCGGTGGTCGATCGCTACATCCGCCCGCCGATCGACTCGCACGCCGCGCCGCGCGCGGTCGCCGTGGCAGCCCCGGACGATATCGAGGCGGGGGAGTGAGCGAGAACTCCCGGTACGGGTCGTTCGTTATGGGCGTCGCGGTGGGCGTTGTCTTGGGGCTCTTGTTCGCCCCGGAAGCGGGCGAGGAACTCCGCGGGAAGTTGGGCCGGCGCCTCACCCGAGTACGCGATCGCGTGGTGGATCAGGTCGCCGAGGAGGACGAGCCGGACGCGTGAGGCGGGACAGCGGGTGGCACGCCTCGCTTCCCGGAATTGTGCGCCGCACGCTGCAGGCGACCTTTGAGGACAACATCCCCTTCCTCGCGAGCGCGCTATCGTTTGACCTCCTCCTGACGACGATTCCGTTCGTCGCGCTGTTGCTGGCCGCGGTCGGGTACCTCGTGCATCACCAAATCACGACACACCAGATCAGCCTGCACGAGCTCCTCGCGCGGCTCCTGCCGACGACGGCCGGCAAAGCGGGCGAGGGCTTTCGCGGTGTCGAACGGACACTCATCGCCGCGCTCGAGCGACGCGGGCGCCTCACGCTCCTCGGCCTTCCCCTGTTCCTGTGGTTCTCGACGCGCCTGTTCGGCGGCCTGCGCGCGGCCTTGAACGAGGTCTTCGACACCGACGAAAGCCGGTCCTGGCCGCTCGCCAAGATGCTCGATCTGCTGATGGTGTTCATCACCGGCCTGTTCGTCGTGGCCAACGGGCTCGTCAGCGCGTTTCAGGCCGCGAACTCGAACGTTCTCACGGGGAACTTCCTGCTGACCTGGGTCTGGCGCCTGAGCATCGAGCTGAGCGCGTGGGCCCTCGGCGTCCTCATGTTCTTCGTGGTCTTCAAGCTCCTTCCGAGTCGCCGCATCGGGTGGCGCACGGCGCTCGTCGCCGCCGTGTTCTGTTCCCTGGGATTCGAAGTGGCCAAGCGGCTGTATACCCTCTACGTCACGCGGTTCGTGACGCTCGACCGCCTCACCTCGGATGCGAACGTCGTCGCGTTATTCCTCTTCCTGCTGTGGATCTACAGCACCGCGTGCCTCTTCTTGCTGGGCGGCGAGGTGGCCGAGACCTTCGACCTCGTTCTGATGCGGCGCGCGCAGCGCGTGGAGCTGCGATGATTCCGATCGACCTGCGCTCGGACACTGTGACGCGTCCGAGTCCGGAGATGCGGCGGGCCATGGCGGACGCCGAGGTGGGCGACGACGTGCTGGATGGCGACCCCACGACGCGCCGACTGGAGCAGCGGGTTGCCGAGCTGCTGGGGACCGAGGACGCGCTCCTGTTCCCTTCGGGCACGCAGGCGAACCAGGTTGGCGTGGCGCTCCTCGCGAGCGCGGGCACGGAGCTCCTCGTCGAGGCCGACGCGCACCTCGTCCACTACGAGCTCGCAGGCGTGGCCGCGAACTGGGGCATTCAGATTCGGCCGGTCGCGACCCCGGACGGCCTGCTCACGGCCGCGTGTCTCGCGGCCGCGATTCGCCCGCGGTCGCCCTACCTCCCGCGGCCCGGGGCGCTCGCGATCGAGAATACTCACAACGCGGCCGGCGGCCGGGTGATGTCGGTTGAGACGCTGCGCGGGGTCATCGACGCCGCCCGCACCGCGGGGTTACCGATTCACCTCGACGGCGCTCGGCTGTGGAACGCGGCGGTCGCATTGGGCGTTCCGGTGGCGCGCCTGGCCGCGGGCGCGGACACGGTCATGGTGAGTCTGTCGAAGGGTCTCGGTTGCCCGGTGGGCGCCTGTCTCGGATTGCGCGCGCGCGATCGGGCGCGGGCGTGGGAGCTGCGCAAGCGTCTGGGCGGCGGGATGCGGCAGTCCGGCGTGCTCGCAGCAGCGGGGCTGTGGGCACTCGAGCGCAACGTGAATCGTCTCGCGGAGGACCACGCCAACGCGCGGTTCTTCGCCACGGGTCTTGCCGCTTGTCGAGGCGTCCGGGTGTCGAGCCCCGAGTCGAACATCGTGATGATCGACCTCGCGCCGGAGGGGGCGGACGCGGCGAGTGCGGCGGTGGCGCTCGAGCGCGCCGGCGTGCGCCTGGCGCCCTTCGGGCTGCGACGGCTACGTGCGGTAACGCACTTGGACGTGAACCGCGCCGACGTGACGCGGGCCGCCGCGATCACTGCCGAGGTCCTCGCCTCCCCTTGATCCTCAGCCGCCCACCTTGGCGGCCGAGAGGTGCGGCGATAACTTCCGGTGCCCCAGGTCCGCAGGTCTTTCGCTCGTGAACCGCGTCAGGCCCCCGCAGGGAGCAGCGCTCAGCGAGGTCGGGAGTCGCTGCGGGGTGCCTGGGGCATTTCACTTTCTCTGGGTGCGCTGACCGTTTGCGCGTGACGCGATAAGGGCGGGTGTTCCTCGCGGCACGGCGCCCGTTTCAGCCTCGTAACCGTCTCGTTCCTCGTTGGCGCCGATGATCGCTCTCGCTCGCAAGTACCGGCCCAAGCAGTTCGCCGAGCTCCTCGTGCAAGACCACGTGGCCGCTGCCCTGCGCGGCGCCGTGGCGCAGCAGCGGGTGGCGCACGGCTACCTCTTCGCGGGCCCGCGCGGCGTGGGGAAGACCACGGCCGCGCGCATCCTCGCGATGGCCCTGAACTGCAGCGCCCGCTCCGACACGGGCGAGCCCTGCGGCGCGTGCGCGTCCTGCCAGCGCATCTGGGGGGGCGCGGTGAGCCTCGACGTCGTCGAGCTCGACGCCGCCTCGAACCGCGGCGTGGACGACGCCCGAGATCTGCGCGAGCGGGCCATGTATGCCGCGAGCGGGGAGGCGGGCTACAAGGTCTACATCGTCGACGAAGCGCACATGCTGACGCGCGAGGCGTGGAATGCGCTCCTGAAGATTCTCGAGGAACCGCCCCCCCGGGTGGTGTTCGTGTTCGCGACGACCGAGCCCCAAAAGATTGCGCAGACGGCGGCTCCGATTCTCTCGCGACTGCAGCGCTTCGATTTCCGCCGCATCGGCCCCCACGCGATCGCCGCTCGGCTCGAGCAAGTGCTCGCCGCGGAAGGGCTCTCGGCCACGCCGGACGCCGTACGCCTCATCGCCCAGTGCGCCGATGGGGGCATGCGCGACGGCCTCTCGCTCCTCGATCAGGTTCTGTCGTTCGGCGACGGCGTGGTGACCGCGGCAACGGTCCGCGAGGTGCTCGGGCTCATTCCCGACGACGTCTATGGCGAGATGCTGCGACTCGTGGCGGAGCGCGACGCGCGCGCCGTGTTTCCGCTGGTCGAGCGCTTGGTTGAGGGCGGAGCCGACCTCGGCGAATTCGCGGCGGGCGCAGGGGAGGTCCTGCGCGCCGTGCTGCTCGTGGGCCTCGGCGGAACGCCGGAAGGGTTCACGGAGGGGTTGACCGTCCACGTGCGCCGCTACGCCCCGCATCTGCCGCCGGGCGACGCACTCCGTCTGCTCACGGTGCTCGGCGACTCGGAAAGCCAGCTACGAGGCACGGGGCACGCCCGGCTCGCGGTCGAGGTTCTACTCTTGCGCTGGGCGCTCATGAGTCGGACCGTCGAGCTCACCGAGGTAATCGCGGCGTTGAAGGGCTCGGGTCCAGCGCGCTCGGCGCCGCTCGGGCCCGCCGCGCCAACTGTCGCGCCAGCCGCCGCGCCCACGCCGGCACCCCCGGCGGCAAGCGCCGGCCCGGTCGTCCCGTCCACGCCCTCGGCGCCCCAGTCGCGCGGCCCGGCGTCGCTCGAGCGGTTCCGCGCGCTCTGGCCACAACTCGTCGTCGATGCGCGGGCCCGGAGTCCGATGCTCGGTACCCTCCTCGCGCAAACTGAGGTGGCGTCGGCGGACGAGAACACCGTATCGATCCGCTTGCTCGGCGCCAACGCCACCCATGCCGACGGACTCGAGCGGCAGCGGGAGGTCATCGCGGAGCTCTTGGGCCGGTATGTGACGGCGCCGCTCCGCGTCGTCGTCGCCCCCGCAGGCGCCGGCGGCGCGACCCCGCGCGCGGCGCGGCTCACACCCGAGGCGGTTCGCGCGGACCGACTCGCCCAGATGCGTGCCGCCGACCCGAGCCTGAACGCCGCCGTCGAAGCGCTGGATCTCGAGTTGCTCGAGTAGCTTGCGACCGGCGGCCGAGCGGTTAACTTTCGATCCATGGCGGATTTATCCAGCCTGCTCCAGCTGGGGCAGCAGATGCAGTGGCGGCTCTCCGAGATCCAATCCCAGCTGGCGCAGCAGACCGTGACGTGTTCGGCCGGTGGGGGAATGGTGGAGGCGACGGCCGACGGCCGCGGCCAAATTCGCGCGATCAAGATCGATCCCCAGGCCGTGAACCCTGGGGACGTGGAGATGTTGGAGGATCTCGTCCTCGCCGCGGTTGCGGAAGCCCAAAAGCGCGCCGCGGAGCTCTACCAGGCGGAAGTGCGCAAGCTCGCGTCCGGTCTTCCGTTTCCACTGCAATTGCCGTTGTAGGTCGCCGTGGCGGCCATCGATGATCTCGTGACGGAGCTGGCCAAGCTCCCCGGGATCGGACGCAAGACGGCCCAGCGGCTCACGTTTCACCTGCTGAACCTGCCGCCGGACGCCGCCGGGCGTTTGGCGGACGCGATCCGCCGGGCGCGGGAGCGGGTGACGACGTGTCCGGCGTGCGGTAACCTCACCGACGAAGCGCTGTGTGCGATCTGCGCCGACCCACGGCGCGACGCGACGATCCTGTGCGTGGTGGAACAAGCGTCTGACGTCACGGCCATCGAGCGCGCGGCGGGCTTCCGAGGCCGCTACCATGTGCTCGGAGGTCGCCTGAGCCCCCTCGACGGCGTCGGGCCC
>DATNIM010000013.1:0-8253 GCA_035604455.1 Gemmatimonadales bacterium | reverse complement strand
CCGGTGTGGAGCAGGTCGGGCACGTCGCGGGCCCGCGCCTCGCCGTATACGGCTTTGTTCGCATCCGAGTCAATTTCCCACTTCGTGCCCGCAAGGTTGATCCCCGCGAACAAGCCTTTGGTCCTTGAGTACGAATAGATTTCGGCCGTCAACTTGTAGTCGGTCTCGGCCGACAGGTTGCGCCCCACGGGTCCAGCCGCGGCTGAGACTTGGCCTCCGAGATCGAACGACGTGGAGCCGATGAGGCGGGGAGCGTTCTCGTTGAGGAAGACGAGCACCACATCGGCCGACTGTACCCCGATCTGAAGCCCGAACGTGGCACCTTTCAGCGCCATGAAGGTCGGCAGACTCCACCCGTCGGCAGTGCGGCAGCTGGCGAGGCCGAATCCGACTTTCCCCCCGACCTCCAGTCCGACCTGCACGACCTCCGGCACGGACGCCACGCAGATCGCCTTGCTCAACAGCGACTGGGGCGGGGCATGATCAGCCTCACGCACCAGTTCCGCCACGATTTCGCCGGCACGCTGAGCACGGTTCGCCAATTTTGTGTCGGGTCCGGACTGTGCGCTTCCCGGGGCGGGTGGCACCGCCAATAGGGTAGACATCACAAGACCGAGCCTGATGAATCGCGGGTACGGCAGCGACATGCGTTTGGCCTCCGGATCAAAGGGGCGTGCTCTTCGCAAAAGGACGCACGGATTTCCAATGTGCGTCTCCCTGCGCGACGCGGCGCTATTCGTGACCGTATATCAGGACGCTGGCGCCTTTACCGACCCACAAGGATCGAGGCGCCCGCTGCGATGGCAACGATCGCCATCACAGTGCCCAGTCCCGAGAAACTGAGGTTGAGCAGGGGTATGAGCCCGCTCCCGATGAGCCAGATACCTAACAACAGCATTCCGAAGTTCTTGGTCAGTTTCATTTGCAAGTTCCTGTAAAGGGGGCAGTCACTGGGAACCGCCGTCAGACTGGCCCGCGCGCGAGGCAAGCCGAGCTCTCGTGCGGGCGGAGGTCAAGGGACAAGCGCCATCCACATCTGGCGGTAGAGCGCCTCGAGCGGCGCCGCCGTGCTTCTAGAAAGGCTCACAAGGGCCCCTTGGCCATCGTAGATCGCGATTGAGCGGTCCCGGAGTTCGGGGTTCGACGCGAGGGTCGAGAGGTAGGGTCCGAGGCGGTCGCCGAACTGCGGGTCGTCGAATACCCGGCCGTCAAACTCGATTTCCAGCCCCATTTCCGCTCCCACCGCGTGGGCCGCAGCGGAGTCGAGACGCGTCGCCGGGACGGTTAGATCAAAGAAGTAGTTCGGCTGGAGCCAGGCTTCATCAAACCACACCCACCAGCGATCCCATCCCTCGGCATCGTAGTAGGGAATCCACAGCAGCCGGAGATTCTCCTGGTGCACTGCGTTCCCAACCGCAGTGACCAGGGCGCTATCCGAGTCCGGCATCAGCTCGTGGCTCCAGTAGAAACCGTTGAGCGACAGGTGAGCGAGACGCTCGGTCTCAAACCGGCGCTTCACCTCCGCAACGTACGCGAGCGTGACGTCCCGCCGATCGGCTGCGTTCCAGAGCTGGTAAACCGCGCCCTCGAATGCGAACCCCGAATCGCGCGAGTCGGGGTAGGGAATCATGACGGATACCTGATACGGGGTCGGCGGCGGCCCGATGGTCGCTGAGGCGATCGCAACTCCCGAGTCGAGCCGCTGCAAGATGCCGCCCTTGCTGAAGAGAGAGTCCAAATACGCCGACCAATCCGAGCCGTCCGCCGGAGGGCCAGCAAGCGCAGGCTCGAAGACCCGGCCTGAAGGGGCAAAGAGCTGGAGGCAGATCGCACCGCTCGAGAGCCAGAGCTCAGGTGCGCCGGCGGAATCGAATACCGCGGCGAGGCGAGTGAAATCACGGATCGCGTAGGTCGATCGTCCCGGTGCCCGTGCACTTCCGCCATACGTGAGGATCCACCGCTCCGGGGGTGGGTCCGCGGCAAGCTCGGCCGCATCGCACACGGCTTGTGAAGTGACCTGCGTGGTCTGGCCCATCGAGACCGTCGTGGGGGGAGGGCAGGATGGCGGAGGGTCACTTGGGCTAATGCACGCGACGAGGCAGCCCATCGTCATGATCGAACTCCTCATGACGACTCCGACCAGATGCCCTTTCGGGGTTGCCCAGTTAGGAGCACGGCGACTGCCCCGGCGCGTCCGCCGGGGCCGGAGGTCCTGAGGGTGCAATCTCGTATTAGGCGCCTGGCGCAGCGTGCGGGTCCACTAACCCAACCTAGCGCTCCAACGCAGAATGCCCATAGATGGTCGCTTGTCAAGGATGGCCGGGGCCGGGCCGCTCTGGAACGCCGCTTTGTGCGTTTGTGAGTGCCGGCCAGGCTAGCCGGCTCTGACACCCAGGCTGGTCAGCCCTTCACATAGGCCAACTTGGCGGCGACCTTGCCGTCGCGGACCGTGAAGACGTCGATCCCGCGAATGTGCCACGGCTGTCCACCACGCAGTTTGTGATATCGCCACCGGACGACCGCGCGATCGCCGCTGATGATCACTTCCTCGGCGTCAAATGCGGCATCCGGATTCCGTGCGAACCAGGCTCGCCAGAACTCGACCACCGCCTCCTTCCCTTCAATCCGACGGCCGTCGGGGGGCGGCGATGTATCCTCGAAGACCGTGTCGTCCGTCAGAAGGAGGGCCAGTCCCTCGGCATCGTGGCGGTTGAACGTCTCGTTGAAGCGGTCGATTACAGCCGTCGTCGAGGGCACCGACGCTTCGCTCTGTGCAGGCATGCATGGTCTCGGAATGGTGGATGATGATCCGACGCGCGGTACGGCCTCGGACCATCTTAAGGGACGAACCGATCGAGAACGGCCTGCTCCTCCGGGGTGAGCGTGCCGCCCTCAGCGGCCTTCTGTAGCAGCCGGCTCACCTCCTCGCGGTTCACCGGGTGCAGTCGGTCGAGCGGGATCGCTTGCCAGCGTGCGAGGGCGGCGCCAGGTGGCTGGGCCCGGCTCAAGACTGGCCACCCGGCCCCGCCGCGGACGCGGCCCGACCGATGCTCAAGCCACCGCACATAGAGCCAGCCGCCAAGGAATCCGCCGAGGTGGGCGAAGTGGGCCACGCCCGCCTGCGCGCCGCCAAACCCCGCGTACAGCGACAGTGCCGTCATGCCGATGACGAACCATCGGGCCTGGATCGGCACGATCCCCCAGACAAGGATGAGGTCGCGCGGCCAGTAGCGCGCATAGGCGAACATGACGCCGAAAATGGCCGCGGAGGCGCCGACGATCGCGGCCGACGGTGTGGCGAGCGATGTGATGGCACCGAGGAGACCACTGACACCGTAAAGCCCGAAGAACTGCTGTGTCCCGATCCGCCCCTCGACTCGCGGACCGAAGAAGTACAGGGCCAACATGTTGAACACCAAGTGCCACAGGCCCGCGTGGAGGAACATGTAAGTCACGACGGTCCACGGGCGCACCGGGATCAGGACGGGGACGAGCATCAGCGCCGGCACGATGCCGGGGTACGCCGTGGTGAGGAGGTACACGACGACGTTGGCTATGAGCAGGCCCCGGACGCCGGGCGTCATGAGCTCTCCCCGGCCGGGGTCGCGGGGCAGGGCGAGCGGCGGATTTCGACAATCGCGTCGGTCACGGCGTGCCTAATCTAGCCCCCCAGATGGGGAGACGCCGGGCACCGGCGCCTCGATTACCTTCCGGTTTCCTCAATCCCTGCGGAGCTACTTGATGAGAATGCGGGCCATCGTGTTCCGATCTCTGATGACGACCGCGGCGCTCCTATCGACCACTGAATACGCGCGGGCAGCGGTGCGCATGCCGCAGGGCGGGCAGAGCGCCGCGCCCGCCACGTTCCGCACGCGTTTTGAAACGAGCAAGGGCACCTTCGTCGTCGAGGTTCACCGCGACTGGGCGCCGCAGGGTGCGGATCGGTTTTACGCGCTCACGAAGAGCGGATTTTTCGACGGGGTCCGCTTCTTCCGCGTCATCGCGGGATTCATGGCGCAGTTCGGGATCTCAGGGGATCCCAAGGTGGCGAGCGCCTGGCGCACCCGCTCGATTCCCGACGACCCAGTGCGTCAGAGCAACACCCGCGGTATGGTGACCTTCGCCACCGCCGGCCCCAACACGCGCACGACGCAGCTCTTCATCAACTATGGCGACAACCACGGCTTGGACCCGCAGGGGTTCTCGCCGTTCGGTCAGGTCGTCGAAGGTATGGACGTCGTGGACCATCTGTACGCGGGCTACGGTGACGGTCCCCCCGAAGGAACCGGTCCCGACCAAGGGCGGGTCGAGAGCGAGGGTAATGCCTACCTCGAGCGCGATTTTCCCAAGCTCGACTACGTCCTCAAAGCGCTGCTTGTGACGCCGTAGGCGGCGCGGTTCCTGAAGCGGGGCACGGCTCCCGGCTTGGCGGTTGACAGCCGGTGGCGGGCGGGAAGAATAGGGATCTCCGCGGCCGTGATGCACGAGTGTCGAAGGAGGTGCCCCCATGGCCAAGACGATCCTGCTCGTCGGCGATTTCGTGGAAGACTACGAAGTCATGGTGCCGTTCCAAGCCCTCTGGACCTTTGGGCACACGGTCGATGCCCGTGTATCCTAGCAAGAGGGCGGGCGAGAAGATTCGAAGCGATTCACGACTTCGAGGGCGATCAGAGACAGGGGCACATCGGGCATCGGGCTTCTGTGTTCAGGCGCCTGAACAGCCCGTGAGACTGTGTCTGCGAGCGGGGGCCCCGGTTCCCGTGGCGGTGGGACCCTGCGCACACTCAACTAGTCGAGGCTTGTCATGACCGCTTCCTCGTCGACCGATCTGTTCCCCCTCCGCATCGGCACGCGTGACGAATTCGCGCAACTCGAGTCGTTCTTGCGCCAGGCGGGGTTTGACGAGGAAGGTGTTTGTCTCGCCATGAAGATCCCGAACCTGAAGCTTCTGGGCGGTGCGCTGCGCGAGCCGAGTCGGCTGGCCTCGGCTGAGCCTCCCCTGCTCGCGTTGCTCATCCGGTTGTTTATCGCGGGCGAGTCGGTCGCCGCCTCGGATGTGGAGCGCCTCGTCGATCCAGGTGTCCGAGCGGTGCTGCTCGCGCTGGACCTCGTGCGTCGGGCGCCGGTCGACGGCCCCAACGCCTATGCCGCCACCGTCTTTCTCTACCCGGTGGAGGGCGTGTTCATCACGTCGGATCGGCATGCGCCGGGTTCGGGGGACGATTGGAAGCCTCCGCCCGACGTGGTCTTCCCCGCGCTATTTCACGGGACGCAGCGTTTTCTCCATCTGCTCCCGCCCGGGAGAGCGGACGATGCGCTTGACCTCTGCTCGGGCAGCGGGGTAGCAGCGTTTGTGCTCAGCCGGCACGCCCGTCGCGCGGTGGCCTCGGACATTACGCCTCGCGCCATGCACTTTTGCGCATTCAACCGCCTGCTGAACCGGCGCCTCAACGTGGAGGTGGCGCAGGGGGACCTCTACGAGGCGGTCCCTGGCCAGACGTTCGATGTGATCGTCGCGCACCCACCCTATGTGCCTTCCCAGTCGATCACCCACATCTATCGCGATGGCGGCGTAACGGGCGAAGAAATCATCCGCAGGGTGATCGCGGGGCTGCCTGGCGCGCTGCGACCCGGCGGTGTGTTCCACATGGTCTGTGCCGCGTGGGACGCCAAGAACGCGCCCTTTGAGGACCGGGTCCGCGCCTGGCTCGGGAGCAGCGCGGCTGAGTTTGATGTGCTCTTTGCTTTGCAGTCGGGTACTCCGGCGGCCGAGGTCGCTTCAGACGCAGCGAAGCATGGTCAAGGGGACCACGCGCTTCCCAGCCGGTGGCAGCAGCTCTTCAACGAGGCCGAGCTGGAACAGAACGTGTATGGCGCGCTTGTCCTGGCGCGGGCTCCGGCCGGCACAGTCGGGTCGAGGCGCCCGGTCACGCGGCGCGTGCGCCTGTCTGTCCTCACCGACGCCATGGCCTTCCCGGTGCTCTTCGAGCGGTTGCACTGGTTGGACGCCCATGAACGGGGGGGGGACTTGACCGCCGCGTTGGTCGGTCAGCGTCCCCGGCCTGCGCCCCATCTGCGCGTGGAAATGGCCTATGCCCCCGGGGCGGCGGGGCTGGTACGGGAGAACGTCGTGCTCATCGCCGATTGGCCTTTCGCCGCCCGCACGCAGATCGATCCCTGGATGTTCGAATTGGTGGCGCGCTTGGACGGATCGCGCACGCTGGAAGCGGCCTACCGGAGCGTGCGGGACTCCGGTGAGATGCCCGAGGCCTTCCGGGTCGAGGATTCTGTAAAGCTGATAGCGCTCGGGATCGAGCGGGGATACTGGAACGTCGAGTACGGCGAGCCTTCAGGCTCAGCGGCCCCCGGCGACCCAGGCCTCCACGCGGGGTAGGACGTCCGCCAAGGCCTGCCCGCGGCCGCTCAGCGTCTTGCCGACCGACAGGGCGCGGACTCGCCACCCGGCCTCGACTAAGCAGCCCAGATCAAATGTCGTGGTCGGCGCCTGTTGCTTGCGGTAGGCGAGAGGCGTCGTGCGGCGCCCATCGTAGTACCCGCGGCACGCCAGTACGAACTCCAGCGAGGCGTTCCTTCGCGCGTCGGGGTAGGTGGTCCAGAACGCCTTGAGGGCGCTCGCGAGCTTCATCGAACACCCACACCAGGGGCGATCCACGCGGGCGGCGGGGATCCGCGCCTCGAGCCCCGCAAAAAACGTAGCGGGGGCTTCGTCCATCCAGGGGCGGCTGCCGAAGACGAAATGGCACGGCGTGCGATTGATGACGACCGCGACTCGGTGCGCGGCCGTGCCCGCGCGACCTACGGCGGCGAGCGTGCGTGCCCACGCGTCCGAGCGGAGCATCTCATATTCGGCATGATTCTCGCCGCTTGAGAATTGCCCGCCCGGCACGATCTGGCCGTTGTGCGTGAGGAGCACTCGGGTCGACTCCCCAGGGTGGGCAAACGCGTCCACCGTTGTGGCCGCCAACTGCGCCTGCGGCCCCACTAACTCCTCGAGAGAGACAGCGTACTCGGCGGTGGCCAAGGGTCGCGGCGCCGCTCAGCCGATCAGGACGGTCGGGCAGCCCAGGATGATCGAGCCGCCGTGCGCTGTCATGTCCCCGAGTCGCGCCGCCGGCATGCTGCCGATCAGGACCGTGACCGATCCGAGGGCGATGACATCGGGGGGCCCGACGCAGACTGCCATATCGGTCGCGCGCGCGGCCGGCATACCGCTGATGAGCACGGTCGGGCACCCAGGGGGCAGGATCGGACCGCCCACGTGGGGGATCGGCGGTACCCCTGGCGTCATCATCGGGCACATGTGCATGTCACCGGCTCGGGCTGCTGGCATCCCCATGGGTACCTCCCTTACGGGTGCTTGGACCTGAACCTCGGGGTTGGGCCCCAGCGTGGGCGCCCGCGCCGTGGTGCGATCACCGGCCGCGGCCCTCGGGCGCGGTCCACAGACGGGTCTTTTCCGCCACCTCGAGGCCCTGTTTCAGGAACTCCTTGAAGTTCTCGGTAGCGCTCTTTGGCTCGTCGAACACCGCCGCGAGCGCGATGCAGCTACTGATGATCTTCGCGGTCATATTGGGCGGGGGCGGGACTGGATCTCGATCGGCCGGCCCGATCGAGTCGCCCGCGAAGAACGCCGCCAACCCCGCGCACCCGGCCGGCGTGCCAAACTCTGCTATCTCGGCGCTCTCCATCGCGGCGCGCCGGTTCTCGTCGGCGGGTTGCGCGATCCAGCGCTGCGTCGCGTCGAGCGCCGCCTGGGCTTTGGGGTCTGGCGCCGCGCCGTGGGCCTGTCGGGCGCAGTACCACGCCCACCACACGGCCGGGCGGGTGGGGAGCGCGTGCGCCAGGAAGCGGACCGCATCCCGATGGCGAGCCTGGGCGATGAGCTGCCCGACGAACCCCGGTCCGTCGGTATCGTTGCCGAGCATCGCGCGGGCCTCATCCGGCAGGTTGGCAACCTGACAGATCTCGCCCAGCGTCTTGCCGGAGTTGAGTACTGTCGTCGGTCCCGGCATCGCTAGTTGATCATGGTGATGCCACCCTTGAGCGTGAGCATGCCGTCGCCCCCGACGCTTGTCATCACGCCCTTGAGCTCCGTCTGCACCTCCCCCTGCACGGAGACCATCATCCCCTTGATCGTCACCCCGGTGGGATCGATCGTGATCGAGTTGTCGCCCACCTTGAGCTCGATGCCCTGCATCGCCTCGAAGGAAATCTTTCCGACGGAGGCCTTGG
>DATNIM010000012.1:0-3228 GCA_035604455.1 Gemmatimonadales bacterium | reverse complement strand
ACTCGGGGCCGTCGTGGGTCGCTGGCCCTTCGACGTAGAGCGTTCTCATCTCCTTCTCCCTGCCGGTTTATCCCGGCGCACCGTATACGGCGTTCAGCACCTCGACCACCGCCCGTTGGAGGATCTTGTCCTCCAGGGCGGCGACGCCGAGCGGGCGCATGCGCCCATCCGGCTTCGGGATGTAGGCCCTGCGAGACGGTCTTGCCCGGTAGGCACCACTGTGGACTCGAACGAGCAGGTCCTGAAGATTGTCCCTCAAGTTCTGCCCGTAGTCGTCCCACGTCACCTTGTCCACGCCAGTTGCAGCCTTCGGGTTGATCGCCACATAGGCCGCCCAGAGGCGGGCCAGATCGACGTGGTGCAGCAGTGCCGTGAACCGTGTGTCCTTGTCCCTTCTTGCTGCCAGACGCACACGGTCCAGCCCGCTTGTCACGCCTTCACCGGCACTGGGTCCGGGACGTGTTCGGCTGTCCGTGTTCCCCTTGGCCGGGCCGCTTCCCTCCACCGCCTCCGCCACCGGCGCACCGGTCTTGTTCGGCAGCTTCGCAGGTACTACCAGCCCGTCTGACTTCTCGTGCTCGTGCATCTCAGGAGTGCGGCCTTGGCCTTCCCTGAGCGGCCCGCCCGGTGATCGACCGGACGGGCGAGCACGAGATCTCCCGGTTCTCGCGCAGAGAGACTCCACGCATGCCCTGGTTCTCAGACCCCGCGGGGTCCGTCAGCAGCTCGCGGTGGCGCTGCTGGCGATGTTGCCTTCCGCTTCTACGACAGCGTCGGCACCCCGGATCGGCATTACGGGGCTCAATAGCCCGGCCTGCGTGTACCCCTGTCAATGCTTCGCCTGCGCCCTCACGGGCGCCGACGCATGACTCGGGGCCGTCGTGGGTCGCTGGCCCTTCGACGTAGAGCGTTCTCATCTCCTTCTCCCTGCCGGTTTATCCCGGCGCACCGTAGATGGCGTTGAGCACCTCGACCACCGCCCGTTGGACGATCTTGTCCTCCAACGTGGCGATACCGAGCGGGCGTTGCCGCCCGTCCGGCTTCGGGATGTACACCCTCCGAGAAGGGCTCGCCCGGTACGCACCGCTGTGAACACGGCCGAGCAGGTCTTCGAGGTTGGCTCGAAGGTTCTGCCCGTAGGCGTCCCACGTCACCTGATCGACACCTGATGCAGCCTTCGGGTTGATCGCCGC
Organism: Gemmatimonadales bacterium; assembly: GCA_035604455.1. Lineage (GTDB taxonomy): Bacteria > Gemmatimonadota > Gemmatimonadetes > Gemmatimonadales > GWC2-71-9 > AG25. The sequence goes on along the minus strand of DATNIM010000012.1, from coordinate 2,035 downwards.
GTAGGCCGCCCAGAGCCGAGGCAGGTCGACGTGGTGCAGCAGTGCAGTGAACCGTGCTTCCTTGTCCTTCCGTGCTACCTCGCGCACACGGTCCAGCCCGCTTGGCACGCCTTGCCCGGCGCTGCGTCCGGGGCATGTCGAACTGTCCGTGTTCCCCTTGGCCAACCCCCTTCCCTCCACCACCTCCGCAGCCGGTCCCCCGGCCTTGTTCGGCGGCTTCGCAGGTACTACAGGGTTGTCTGACTTCCCGCGTTCGTGCATCTCAGGCTTGCGGCCTCGGCCTTTCCTGAGCGGCCCGCCCGGTGATCAACCCGACGGGCGAGCGCGGGATCTCCCGGTTCTCGCGCATGGAGGTTCCGTGCATGCCATGGTTCTCTGACCGCGCGGGGCCCGCCAACAACTCGCGATAACGCTGCTGGCGGTGTTGCCTTCCGTTTCCGTAGACCACGTCGGCACCCCGGATTCCGTGATTACGCGGCTCAATAGCCCGGCCTGCACGTGCCCCTACCGACGCTTCGCCAACGCCCTTGCGAGCGCTGACGCACGGCTCGGGGTCATCGTGGGTCGCTAACCCTTCGATGTAGAGCTCTTCCATCTCCTCCTCCATGCCGGTTTATCCCGGCGCACCTACGACCCCGCATTCCTCGACTGGCTGTTCTGGTGGTACCTGGCGACGGTCGAGTTGAGCGACCGTCTGCTCGCCCGGCCCACGATCGACGGGGCATGACTCGAGAGCTGCCGGCGTCGTCGGACGCCCTGGAGCTCGCGGCTACGGAGCGGCTGAGCGAGGAGGAAGCCGGCTACGTCGCCGCGGCCCGGGCCGAGAACACCCTCCGCGGCTACCGGTCGGACTGGGCGGAGTGGAGCGCCTGGGCGCTCCGGGACGGGAGCGTGGAGCTACGGGCCGATCCTGCGTCGATCTCGCGCTACCTGGCCTTCCTCGCTGGCCATGGCGCGCGCGTAGGAACCATGGCCCGACGACTCTCTGCGATCCGCTTCGCCCATCGCCTACGTGACCTCCCGGATCCGACCGACCACGCCCGGGTAGTCGCGGTGTGGGAGGGGATCCGCCGGACCCACGGCGCGCCGCCCGAGCAGGCGAAACCACTCGGCCCGCCGGATCTGTGGGAGGTCCTTGACGCGTGCCCAATCGAACGGAGGTGGAAGAGCGCGGGTCGGCCGAGCGAGCCGGACTTTGCCGGTCTTCGGGACCGGGCTCTGCTGCTCATTGGCTTCGTGGGAGCGTTGCGCCGCAGCGAGCTGGTGGGGCTGGATGTCGACGACGTGGTCGCGCACCCGAACGGAGTCGTGTTGTCGATCGGGCGCTCAAAGACCAACCAGCTCGGCGTCGAGCCGGAGCTCGTGGTGCTCCCTCGCGTAGAGCGAGCGGCGCACTGTCCGGTCCGCGCGCTGCAGGCGTGGAGCGAGGCGTGCGGAGCGACACCCGGCCCGCTATTGCGACCAGTAAGTCGCGGAAATCGGATCGTCGGACGTCGGCTGAATGCCGGGTCGGCGAACATGCTGGTTCAGCGGGCGGTGGCTCGCGGTGGGCTCGACCCTGAGGGCTACTCAGCCCACAGCCTGCGGGCTGGCTTCGTCACCTACGCCCATCGGCTCGGCATCTCCGATCGGGCGATCGCCCGCCAGACGCGGCACCGCTCGCTTGCCTCGGTCGGCACCTACATACGCCTCGACGACGCGTGGGAGGACAACGCAGCTACGCAGCTCCACCTTTGAGGAAAGGGGATGCCTGGTGTTGACATGCAGCGTCCGCCGCCCTAGCACCGGTTACCCGCGGCCCGTGGGGTTCGCTCCGCCGGGGGTTTGCGTGCACCGTTTCCGTTGAAGCGAACCTGGACGTTCGACAGGGAGTGGTCGTCGACGCCCCCTGCACGGCAAACGCTCGTTTCCCGTGCGGTCGCAGTTGGGGTCCGAACGACGCCGCGCTCGCGACAAGATCCGTCTGCGTGGGTGCCGGCGGTGCAGAGGGCGGCGTTCGGTCGCGCGTCATGTTCGCGAGTGCCCTCTAACGGCT
>DATNIM010000011.1:0-3556 GCA_035604455.1 Gemmatimonadales bacterium | reverse complement strand
ACGGCGGGTGCAAACGAGCCTCCGCCGACAGCGAGCAGAACTGCGATCTCGGTGGGCCCGACGGAGGCGACGAGATCCGACTTGCCGTCGCGGTTGAGGTCGCCCACTGCCCAGTACGGCACGAATGACGACCCCGCGTCGCCCGGAAGGGCCGGTAGGGGCAGCTCCGCGCGGAACGTTCCCGTGCCCGTGTTGAGGAAGAGACCATCGGGAAAAAGAGCAAGGTCCAGGCTTCCGTCACCGTCGAAATCCGCAGCCGCGATGCTGTCCGGAAGATCGCCTTGGTTGTCAGGATAGAGTACGGGGCTGCCAAACGAGCCGTGACCGTCATTGAAAAAAACGTCAAGCCCCGACGTGACGACGTTGATTCCGTCGCTCCGCCGTATGAGCGTTGCGCCCGCTATCGCGATATCCTGATGTCCGTCTTTATTGAAATCACCTGGCGCGAGCGATCCCGACAACTGCGGGATAGGGTACGTCGTCAGCTGCGTGGCGAACGCGCCGCCGCCCGTGCCTGTGTCGATCTGCAGCGCGCCCTCGAGCCCGCCGTCTCCCCGGATGGTATTCTCGCTGGCAATGTCCGCGAGCCCGTCACCGTCGAAGTCCGCCGTGACGGCGTCATAGAAGTCCTGTGCTGTCGACCCCTGAAAAGTGCCAGAGGCGAAGCTCCCGTTGCCACGATTTACAAAAAGCGCGAGCGACGGGGGTGGCGCGTCCGGTTCGAGCGCGATGACGTTGGGCACCCCGCCGCTCGGCGAGTACACGAGCAGACCCGATGGCGGAAAAGTCGTCGCGTACGAGGTAGGCGCACCCAACGCCGCAGATGCGCAGGCCGACTTCCCGCCGTCTCCTGTGGCGCCAGGCGCCGATGCTACGTCGAGGGGCGAAGCGTCGGCCCGATTCCCGCTTACCGACCGGCCGCCGCATGCCGCCAAGGCGACCGCGCCCCAAACCGGCCATGGCGTACGCATGGTGACCCCCCCAAACTAGAGCGTCGGCGCGCAAAGTCCACGCGCAAGCAGTGCCTTCACTGCAGGACCTCTTGAGAGACCGTCATGGCGCACGTTGCGCCGCTGGGAGTGAAGCTCGTTGCACCCGGCGCCGAAAGCCTGGCCGTAACCGCGAGATCAATCGTGGTCCCGGAGTAGAGCGCAGGGTTCACCGTAGCGTTCACGTTGAGTGACTCGGAGGCGGCCAGCGTGGCTCCCGACACCGCGGCCTGACTGTAACCCGGGTTCATGGTGATCGTGGTGCTCCCGGTCCCCGTGGTGCCGCCGTTCGGCTGTGTCGTCAAGGTGCAGCCCGACGGAGAGTTGGCGTTCCACGCCGCGTACAGCAGCAAACCCGGATCATCGAAGACCACCTTCACGGTGTCGGACTTGCCCACTGGATAGAGCTGGCCGGCGTTCACCTGGTCGGTGCTCGCGTAGGTCGTGGTAAGCGAGACGCCCAGCTGGCTCGTCGAGGTCCCGTTGTCGAGCGCCCAGGTGCACTGACCGCCTATCTCTACATTTCGCTGCGCAACCTGAAAATTATCGGGGGTATCCGAGAAGTTCGTCGGCGGCAACTCTTGCTCTTGGTCCGCCCGAATGTTGACGAGCAAGCACTCGTGGGGGTTCACGTTCGTGCCCGGGGCGGTCCAGTGAACGGGGCCGATGACATCGTAGCTTGCGGCGGCAATGCTTTTCGTGGCCGACCAGTTGGGATTCGAAGGATCGGGGCCCGCGGTGATCACGTTCTGCCAGTTCGGTTGCGACACGGCAGCGTCGCCCCACCACACGCGGGCGCGAACGTCGTTCACGGCTGCACACGAGAACTCGTTGTGCACCCGCACCCAGATGTCGTAGTTGTTTCCCGCCACCACGAGCGGATCCGTGGGCAAGGTATCCTTGGTGACGGCCGTTCCGGACGGCACCACGATGATGTCGGGGCTCTCCCAGTAGGGCTGATCCCCCAGGTTCGACGGCGTCGAGCCCCGGTCCTGCGCGTTGTCCATCACGTAGACGCGGCCCGGGTTGCTCACGCAGGTGCCGTCGGCGGACGCGAGATAGTGCGTCTCCAGGAACTTGTTTTCCGTCGAGTAGGCGAGCGGCGAAGGGTTGGTGACGGGGAGCCCAGTGACGATATCGAGACTGTTGGACTCATCCGTGAAGTTGGCGGTGCTGTCGCCGGCGCCTCCGCTACCGATGGTCGCCGCGTTCGGGCAAAGGCCCGGCCAGGTCACGTTCGGGTATGTGGGGTTCGCCGAAGGCGCGGAGTTCGCGCACGTGCCGGCTTGAACGCTGGTGTAGAGCATCGTGCCCTGTGGAAAGGTCGCCGTGGTGCAGCCCCCGAGGCCAAACACCGTCCCGCTCACGGTCGTCCAGTTGAGCGCCTGACCGAGCCCGTACTGGTCGAGGACCACGACGGCGTAGAGGCCGGTGTAGTCATAGGCATCGCTGGGGGATGGAGTTTGAGCCCAACTGAACGAGGTGACCATGCCCAGATCCGGCTGGTTGTCCACGCCATCCGGGAATGCCGACCCCGCAACGCTCGCGAAGTCGTACGTTTGGAGCTCGCGCTGCTGCGGGACGGGTGGGTTCATACTGCATATCGAATAGTAGGTCGGCCTCAGGCAGGTGTTGGGCATGGCCCCGGGCGGCAGATTGCTGGTGCTCTGAGCGCAAAACATCGACGCCTGCCCGGTCACCGGGTCCGGGTCAATGGCCTGACAATCGTCGTTGGACGAGCATGGCGTGCTGCTGGTCCCTACGGGGTTGGGAATGAAGTCGTATGCCGCCTTTCCGAGAGTCCAATCGTTTTGTCAGATGCTGTAGTGACTGAAAACGCATCGCGGCGCCGTGGATTCTACTCGATCCGCAGCGACGATTCGCCGGTGACCGTCGGAGAGATCGGCGTCACCTTTTCCCCGGTGCTCGACATCGTCTTGGCGCTGCTCTCCGCGGTCACCGGCGCGTTTCGCTCCCGGGCGAGCCTCGTCGGCGAGATCCTCGTGCTGCGCCAACAGCTGGCGGTGCTCAAACGCTGCCGGCCGCGCCCGCCCCTTCGCCCCATCGATCGCGCCTTCTGGGTCGCCGTCTCGCGCGTGTGGTCGCGATGGGCGGACGCGCTCGTCATCGTGAAGCCCGCGACCGTGGTCGCCTGACACCGACGCGGTTTCGCGCGCTTCTGGGCGTGGCGGTCGAGACGCGTTGGGCGACCCCCGTGTACCGCCCCGCACTGCACGAGTGAGTTCGTCCCGGGCACGGGTGGGGACGTGGAAGTACGCGCCGGAGGGAGTCAGCGCGTAGAGGGAGGCGGAGGGCCGTCGCGGGCTCGAAGCCGAGGCGGGTCGGTCGAGTGCGGCGGAGGGGAGGTGGGCGACGCCCGCCGGGCCGGGGCGGAGCATGCCGGCAGCGCTCGCCCCGCCTCGTCGTCGAGCACGGATTCCGGTTCCCGTTCCCGGGTGTGTCTAGCGTGAGGGGGAATGGGAATCGGGAACGACCCATCGATCGCCGAGCCGACGGACGGCCCCCGCAGCGGCGAGCCTGGCGAGGGCCTCGCCGAGGCGCTCGTT
>DATNIM010000010.1:0-2843 GCA_035604455.1 Gemmatimonadales bacterium | reverse complement strand
ACGCCAGCGCAGATCGATCTGCGTCGACCCTTGCCGGCTGTCCTCCCTGGCGCGAATTCCATCTGGATCAACGTGGCCGAGGTGGTAGGCGTGCCGCCCCATGCGGTCATGCAAGGCCCACGCTTGCGCCGCATGAAGGGGCTCGACGAGCACGACACCCCCGCGTGCAGCCGGCGTGCCTGACGACAAACCGGCGCACGGTTCGGGTGGCGAATGGGAACGTGTTCGACGACGTCGCGTGGGTATGTTGGTCGATGCGTTTCACGGTCTCATCTCGATGTCGCCGCAATACTATCTGTGGGCCGAACGGAGTCCCACCCACCAGGGCCGCTGACGTGGACGTAGCGCCCATTAGTATCCCTCAACGTCGAGTCTAGTCCTTAGGACTGAAACAAGCGTGATGGCGCTTGCAACATAAGGCAAAGGAAATGTTAAGACATGGTTAAGGCGCCGCTGCAGTTCATCTTCACGTCGATAACGCACCGAGGCGGGGGACGGCACGCGGGGTCGACCCGCGTCGTTCCCCCGTCCTCAGTGGCAAGAGACGCTCGCCGCGCCAGCGCTTCCGGCCGCCCTCCGGATTCAGCCACCCACGCCTGAGCCGGCACACCGATCCTGCTCCACCAGCGATGCCACGCAGCGCACGACGGCTCTGCTGTAATTCGAGCCCGGAACACGGGCGAGTCCGTGCGTGCGGTCCCGCACGAGGCCACTGCGCTTCCCTCCTCGAATGAGGGGCAGGAGGGCGTTCGACGAGCGCCGTACAGGATAACATCCGCGGAAGATGGGGTGACCCAGAGCGTGGTGATGGTCGACAGCCACTGTCACGTGTCGCCGTGCTGGTACGAGCCGGTTGAGAGTCTGCTGTTTCAGATGGATCGCAACGGCGTGGAACGCGCCGTGCTGGTCCAGATGAACGGCCAGGCCGATAACGCGTACCAGTTCGAGGTGATGCGGTTGTTCCCGGACCGGTTTGCGTCGGTCGTGTGGTTTCAGGCGGACGAACCCGGGGCCTGCGACCAACTGAGACGCCTTGCCGATCGCGGGATCAGCGGCGTCCGTCTCGCACCGACCATCAGGTCGCCGGGAGATGACGCGCTCGCCGTGTGGCGAACGGCCTCAGACCTCGGCCTCACGGTGAGCTGTGGCGGTTCGACCGAGGAGTTTGCGCGCCGACAATTTGCGGAGCTTGTGCACGCCCTTCCGAACCTGCGGATCGTGTTGGAGCATCTCGGCGGTCGCAACAACCCCGGCGCCGATTCTTGGGAGGACCGCCGGCGCGTGTTCGAATTGGCACGGTTCCCGAATGTCTCCATCAAAGTGCATGGACTCGGGGAATTCTGCCGTCGTCGCCTCCCCGTGGTCGAGCCGTTTCCGTTCGAACGTCCGATCCCTCCACTCCTCGACCTCGCGTATCAGGCGTTCGGCGCGAACCGGATGATGTGGGGCAGCGACTATCCACCCGTGAGCGCTCGCGAGGGGTACCGAAACGCGCTTCGCTTGACCCTTGCAGAGTTCGCGTCGAGGAGCGAAGAGGATCGCGCATTGATCTTCGGGCGCGTGGCCCTCGCCCTGTTTCCGCCGCGCGTCTGATCGCGAGACACGGCGCGTGGCGCCGAATCCCTACTTCCACACCCCCCGCAGCATCCGCTGAAACGTGACGGGAACCCACGTTGGCGTGAGCGTGACGGACACCGAGGTTGGTTGTTGCGCCAACGATAGTTGCCGTTCCTCCACGCGGTACCCTTCCACCGCGATGGTTAACGTGTAGGGCCCCGGCGCTTCGTAGACGGTGAATTGGCTCTTGGTGAATACCGATTGACCAACGACCGCGTGGGTGTCAGCGTTCTCGAGCGTCACCGTCGCTTGCGGTATGGGTTTGCCGTCCGCGGTGCGAAGACTCACCGTGAGTGGCACCGTGTGGGAGACGCCGGTTGGCGCTGCGAGGGCGATTGGAGTGCCCCAGGGCCATTCAAATGCCGTCGGGGCCGTCGGTGGAAGCCTGCCGGCCTGAGGGGTCGTTGACAGGCTTGGCGGTGCCTGATAGGGGGTCATGAGCATGACGATCGAGAGGATGCTTGCTCCAACATAGAATGATTTCTTGCCGGTCTCCGCCTCAAAGACGAAGGACAAGACGACGGCCAGCGCCATCAGCAACAGCACCGCATACACGGGAGAGAACCCAATTCGAAAGGCCGTGCTGATGATGCTGGCCATTTTCAGTACTGCGGATGCCTCAGACTTTTGCATGAGATCAGCAAGAACGGCGACCAACGCACCCACCGCGGCGCAAATGCTCAACCACGCCAGCCTGACGACTCGCTCGGCGTTGGTGCGCTCGGGACGGGCAGCGCGGGTTCTCCTGATACTAGACATTGTCGTCTGCCTCTCGTCGCGGATTCAGCCCGACTGTCATGTTGGCTCCTCGATCTCGTCTTCGGTGCACCTGTGCACCTGGTCGTTGGACGTGCCGCCCGGGTGTCCTGGAGTCCGGGGATGGGCCGGACGATCCGGACACGTCTTCCTGCCTGGATTCCTACCATGCGATCGGGTTCCTGCACGTCTCCGGCGGCCTCACCGTTCTCCCGGGGGCTTCCCCGGTCGTCAAGCCCGGGGACAGGTCTCGGAGCCGCCCGGGACGCAACGCTGGGCGGAGGGCAGGGCCAGCCACATGCTCGGCATGGCCCTGTCTCAATCGGTCGGGGCCGAGCGACGCGCCGCATGACGGTACGGGCGGAGGTGCGCGACGGCCAGCCCGTCTTTGTCCAATGCCGGGGCGCCCGAGTCCCGGGGCGACGGCTCAGCCGGTGGGTACCGCCTCGCGTACCGCGGGGCCCGTGGCC
>DATNIM010000009.1:0-141648 GCA_035604455.1 Gemmatimonadales bacterium | reverse complement strand
CGCGGCTCGCGAACTGGCGACCCCGATCTTGGCGATGACGGTGGTGCTCATCGCTGTGTATGTCCCCATCGGGTTCCAGGGCGGCCTCACCGGAGCCCTATTCACCCAGTTCGCGATGGCCCTCGCCGGAGCCGTGGCGGTGTCGGCGGTGGTTGCGCTAACGCTATCGCCCATGATGTGCTCCCGGATCTTCAAAGCGAGCCAGGACGAAGGCCGTCTGGCGAAAGCCATCGGGCGGGTGTTCGGGGCCATCCAAACGAGCTACAGTCGGACGGTCCACTCGCTGCTCGACACGTGGCAGGTGCTCGTCGTCATGGGTGTGGTGGTGAGCCTGCTGCTGACCCTGATGTTCAAGATGTCGCAATCCGAGTTGGCGCCTGAGGAAGATCAGGGCATCGTGCTGGCGCAGGTGGTGGGCGCGCCGACGGCGACGTCGGACCAGATGCTGACGTATGCCGGGCAGGTCTTTCAGGTGGCGAAGCGCCTGCCTGAATACAGCCAGATGTTCCAGATCACGGGGGTCCCGACGGTCCACGCCGGGATCGGCGGCGTCCTCCTCAAGCCGTGGGCCGAACGCCACTTGAGCGCCCACCAGATCCAGCTCGACCTCCAGGCGCAGTGGAACAAGATTGCGGGCGCGCGCGTCGCGGCCTTCCAGTTTCCTCCCCTGCCGGGCGCCCAGGGCCTCCCGGTGCAGTTCGTGATCACCACGACGGAGCCGTTCGAGAACCTCTACAACGTCGCGCTGCAGGTGCTGGGCCGGGCGCAGGCGTCCGGGAAGTTCTATTTCCTGGACACGGATCTGAAGCTCGACCAGCCGCAGGCCACCGTCGTCGTCGACCGGGACAAGATCGCCGCGCTCGGGATGACGGAACAGGACGTGGGCAACGCCCTCGGCGCCGGTCTGGGCGGCGGGTATGTCAACTATTTCTCGATCGCCGGCCGCTCCTACAAAGTGATCCCGCAGGTGCTTCAGGTTGACCGACTCAACCCCGCGAGCGTGCTCGACTTCTACATCAAAACGCCCCAGGCCGGCTTGATTCCGGTGAGCACCGTCGCGCACCTGCAGTATGACGTCGTGCCCGAGGCGATCAGTCGGTTCCAACAGCTCAACTCGGTGACGATCTCAGGCGTCTCGGGCGCGTCGCAGGACCAGGCCCTGGGCATATTGCGCACCGCGGTGCAGGCGGTTGCGCCGAGCGGCTACTACGTGGACTACGCGGGCCCGTCGCGCCAGTTCGTCCAGGAGTCGGGCGGGTTCCTGGTGACCATGTTGTTCGCCGTCCTCATCGTGTTTCTGGCACTCGCCGCACAGTTCGAGAGCTTTCGCGATCCCGTCGTGATCCTCGTATCGGTGCCGCTTGCGCTCTTTGGCGCCGTGGTCTTCATCTTCCTCGGCTTCACCTCCTTGAACATCTACACGGAGGTCGGGATGGTGACGCTCATGGGACTGATCAGCAAGCACGGGATTCTCATCGTCGACGTCGCAAACCACACGCAGATCGCGGGGAAGAGCAAGCGCGAGGCGATTGAGCATGCGGTCCGGGTTCGATTGCGGCCGATCCTCATGACAACGGCGGCGATGGTGTTCGGTGTGCTCCCGCTCGTCATCGCCTCGGGCGCCGGCGCGGCCGGGCGACGCGCCATGGGGCTCGTGATTTTCACCGGACTCTCGATCGGAACGCTCTTTACGCTGTTCGTGGTGCCGGCGATGTACATGTTCATCGGCGCAGACCACCACAAGCGTGCCGTACCAAGCGGCGAGCTCCGCGCCAGCGCGGAGTAAAGGTCCGCGACGGCGTCAGGAATCGAGTCGCGTCACCGGCTTTCCATCGGGGGTTCGCCATGGCGCGCTACACGGGCGCCCGGCCATGACAGCCCTGGTGTTAGGGCCCGCTCCGAGTCGCCCTTCTACGGGGAAGCGGCGTTGGCTGGAAACATGCTGACCGCGGTTGGGTGTGATGGGGCAAGCCGTGCCAGACCGGCCCGGGCACTGTCCACAAGCGGGCGAAAGTCCGCGTCGCAGTCCTGCCACAGTTCGAGGAACCGATTGTATTCGGCGACCGCCGCTTGCGTGTTGCCCCGTCGTTCGTATAGGGCGGCGCGATGCAGATGCCCTGGACCCGCGTAGATGAGATCGTAGCGCGAAAAGTTCTCGAACGCGCCGAAGAGCAAGATGGCCTGCGCTGTGTCTCCCGCTTCCGCCTCTAGGCCCGCGCGCAAGTACCGCTGGCGTGACGCCGTCAGCACCGGGGATGCGATCTGATACTCGTACCACGAATAGTTCTCGGTCCGGCGCAGGAACCCGAGAGCCGCGGTCGGTTCATGGGCCCGCTCCGCCGCGGCAGCTCGGATTTCGAGCCCGAAGTCACGCGGGAGTGTGGAAGCGGTCGGGGGACCCGTCTCTCGTTCGAGGACCGTGGCGAATTGCTGGGCCGCCGGGAGGTCGCCCAGGTCGACGTTGACAAGCCCAAGCAGGTACTCGCGGATGATGGCGTGGAGCACGTCGTGAGCGCTGAAGAGCACTGAGGCCTGAGCGCTCGGGCGGAGGCGCGTCGGGTCCAGCCGTTGAAGAGCGTCTCTCGCCTGTTCTAGTATCGGCCGGCTCGGGGTCAAGTACGGCGTCAGCTCGAGCAGCGTGCCGTACTCGAGCGCACGCACCGAGTCGGTGAGCGCGGCTCTTGCGATCTCTGATCGGGCTCGGGCGAGCCGGCCGCGGGCCAGCGCCAAGTACCCGAGGGCGAGGTGTCCCATCGATTGCGCGCCAGCCGAGCGCGAAGAGTCCGTAAGCAGTCGGGCGATGGCGGCAGCGCCGTCCAGGTCCCCGACGTAGGCCGCGACGTCCCAGATCGGCAGGGTCACCGTCGCGTCCGCTGCGCCGCTCATGGCCGTCAGCACACGCTGTTCGGCCGCCGGATCGCGCAGCGTGTAGGCGCGAAGCGCCTCCATCTCGAGATTCCGATCGCTGGCCGGGCTAAGGCGGTCGATCGTGGCCACGAGCGAATCCACCTCGCCGCTCCGCTTCTCGACGGCGGCGATCCGGGCCAAATGAATCATCGGGCTGATGTACATCGGATCGAAATACAGCACCCGCTCGAAGGGCATTCGTGCGTCACCGATGGGGCGGCCTAGTTCAGGGCCGTAGTGAAACAAGACCTCCCCGAGCTGGCTCCAGGCATCCAGGTCGTCCGGATAGCTGCCCAGAATGCTCCGATACAGACCTTCCGCCTCGACGGCAGCTCCGCGCCTCGTCGCGAGGAGCGCTCGGAGCAGCAGGCGATCGTGGTCGGACAGGCGTGCGCTCCGCTCGACGGCTTGTTGGGCCGCGCGACCAGCCAAGGTGGCGTTCTGGGCCCATTCCGCCGCCACGCTCAGTCGGTAATAGGCCAACGCGAACGCGGTATCGAGGGCGATCGCCTGTTGGAAGGCGACCAGCGCCGAGTCCGCGCGTCCGACACGTAACGCTGCGTCCCCAGCCAGGTACGCCTTGTAGGCAGGTAGTGATGCCGTGGTAACCGAGGCAATGCGCGTCACGCGGCCGATCGGTCCAGTTGCGGTCCCGGCGAGGAGCTGTGTGGTCAGACCGTCGACCAGCGTAAAGACGTCCGCACTGTTCCCTTCGACAGTGCCGCGGGCTAACGCAGCGGGCGCCTGCGCGCGTCGATACAGGGAGGCCGAAATCTGAACTCGCCCGCCCGCCTCGACGGCGTCTCCGAGGACGTAAAGGCCCGCGCCGAGACGCTCGGCCACGGTGGCCGCGCCGGCCGGATCAAGCGCGACGCTCTCGCCGCCGGGCCGGAGCGTTGTCATCACTGCCCGGGGGTCGACGGTATGCAGGTCTCCGGCTCCGTCGAGGCTTGTGCTGAGGAGGCTCACTAGGCCGTCGCTCAGGTAGCTCGCGTCCGACCCGCCACGAACTGAAAACGGGAGCACGGCCACGAGACTCGATGACACGGCATGGGGCCCGCGGTTTCGCGACACAACCCAGGCCACGAGCCCGACCGCCGCCAAACCCACCAGCACGCCCACCGGCCACGTGATGCGGCGTCCCGTCCTGCCGGGAGCCTCGGACTTTTGAAACTCGCGGCGCAAGTCGTCCGCCGATGCCCACCGATGGGCGGGCTCCTTCTCGAGGCACCGCATCACGCATGCAGCGGTTGCACGGGAGACGTCAGGGCGCAGCGCGCCGATGGGCGTCGGGCGTTCGAGGACCTGTGCCGCGAGCACCCGCTGCGCGCCGCCCTCGAACGGCGGACGTCCGCCGAGCATTTCGTAGGCCAGCACGCCCGTGGCGTAGAGGTCGCTGCGCTGATCCGCATCGGGGTCGGCGGCGGCTTGCTCGGGCGCCATGTATGCAGGCGTGCCGATGGCCAGGCCGGCGGACGTAAGCAGAGACGTGTCGGTGGCCTCCGTCAGGGCCTTCGCCACGCCAAAGTCCGTGACGAGGGCGTGCCCGTCGACGAGCAGGATGTTCTCAGGCTTGATATCGCGGTGCAGGACGCCGTGGCGATGTGCGTACGCTAAGGCGTCGAGGACATCGTCGAGGATGCCGAGCGCCTCGCCCGTATCCAGTCGCTTTTCGCGCGCGAGGCGAGCCCGCAACGTCTCCCCCTCCACGAAGGGCATCGTGTAGAAGAGGAATTCTCCCGCTTCGCCGGCCGCGAGCAGCGGGACGATATGCGGATGGTGGAGCGACGCGACGAGTTGGATCTCTCGGCGGAACCGATCGACGCTCACGCCCCCGTGAAGCTCGGGTGGGAGCACCTTGAGGGCGACCCGACGGGGGAGGCCTCGCTCCTGCGCCACGAATACGCGGCTCATGCCGCCGCCGCCCAGCTCCCGCTCGAGCACGTAGCGGTCCCCAAGCGTCTGCTGGAGCGTGGCGAGGAGATCGGTCATCGGTCGGTAGACGTTGGGACGGGTCTCGCCTTGAGCAGCACGACGGGTGAGCCAGAGCATCGGCCACGGGCGCCAGGCGCGTCGGGCGCCGCTAGACCCGACGACGTGACGAATCGTGGCCTGCCGCAACGAGTTGTCAAGGTGACGGGTGAAGGCGTGCCCCGACGCTCCACCCCGGCGGGCGACGCGGGTCGAGATGGCATCTACATACGCCGGTGTTTCTACACTCGGGGACCGAGGCAGGCGGTGACGCGCGCCGCAGTCTCCGGAGCCCTCTCAGGCGCGCGGACTTCTAGGGCGCGCTTTCGCGATCCACGGCCGCAGGTTCGCTGTAGGCCGTGGCCTGGAACACTGAATCGGCGAGGGCTTCGGCGCGGGCCGAGAGCTTGGCGTCCCGCGGCTTGAGCACCGGAACCATGGCCTGGTAGATCAGGCCGTACAGCGCCGGGATCCCCTCGCTCGGGCGATCAAGCCAGCCCCGGGGGCGGGACCGGCCGGCGCTCTTGGAGTGGTAGACGTCGAAGAGCAGCGCGTCCGTCCGCGGCAGGTTCACCCACCCGAGCTGGCCTACCAGCTGGATGCTGTCTGACGACTCGAGCGGTGCGTAGTGCAGCTTCCGAACGAACCCTTGCCCCTCGAGGTAGGGCGTGAGCCCCAGCTGATCGGCATAGAGGCCGACCGTGCGCGAGAAGTAGATCGGGCGCTTGCCTTCCTGGTCCTTGATCGCTTGCAGCACCACGACATCCGCGCGCTCGAGGTACTCGCGGCCGAGCACCTGCGGGTCGAGCGTCGTCACGATCTCGCCGAGTCGGACGGCCGTCTTCTGCTCGAGCACGTAGTAGGGTTGAAGGCCGGCGAGTTGCTCCGCGGTGAGATTGAGCACCGGTCCGGTCGGTTGCGGCCAGGAGCGGCCCTGGTAGACGGCCGGGGCCCCGGCTGAGTCAAACGGGTACACCGGCCGTCGCTGCATCTGCCGCAGATACCAGTCGGTGTTACCGAGTGACAGGTTCAGCACGACCACGTCCTTCCGGACGTCTTCCACCTCCTGAGCGTACCAGAGGGGGAACGTGTCGTTGTCGCCGGCGGTGACCAGCACGCCGTAGGGTTCGACCGACTCGAGCATGTCCCACGCGAAATCTCGGGCGAGGGTTTCGTGCGCTCGCGAGGCGGTCAGGTGATTCCCGAAGATGGGGATGAACGCGAGCAGGAGCACCGGGGTCGCGAACAGCCAGCGGCGTTCTTCGCTCATCTCTCGCGCGGTGAAGGACGCCTGGACCCACTCCATGAGCGTGGCCAACCCCAGCCCGACCCAGAGACCCCACAGCGCATACGACGCGATGAAGAAATAGTCGCGCTCGCGGACCTCCCGCGCCAACTGGGTGCGATCGGGATACTGCGAGAAGCCGTACTTGAAGTTGAGATAGAAGATCAGGATGAAGGTGAGCGTGACCATCAGCGCGGTCATCGCGGCGGCCGATCGCCGATCGGCCTTCCAGTGACGCCAGGCGCCGAGCAGGCCGAGCGCGCCGAACACGCCAGCGAGCGCGCGCTGGGCGGCGGCGCTCCAGTCGCGCCCCCATTGCCAGCTGAAGTACTGGAGCCACATGCCGAGTTGCGCGACGTAGGTGGCCTGGCGCTCCGTGACCGGCGGCTTGCCGTACTGTTCGCGGTTCAGCACGGCCTTCAGCGCGTCCCAGGTCGTCGGTTCGCCCTCGTTGATCGCCGGATAGAAATGCGAGCGGATCGGGAGGAATACCCACACGCTCACCCCGACGAGGCCCACGACCAGCGCGGCCACGAGGAACCGCGGGTTCAGGAGGACTTTGGGGTCCGTGTACAGCACGTACACCAGCACCGCGGGCCCCACGAGCAGCCCCATGAGATGGTTCGTCGCGGTCAGGCCCAGGAGATAGACGATGACCAGCAAGTAGTGATCGCGTCGGTCTTCGCTCACCTGATCGCCCCACCGCACCGCGAGCCAGAGCACGAGAGCGATCGAGAGCAGGCTCACCGTGTAGACCTTTTCGTTCACGACCGACTGGTTCCAGACCGTGAAGGCGCTCGCCGCGGTCAGGGCCCCGGCCGCCGCCGCGAGCCGTCGCGGTCCGCGAACCGGGACAATCGGTCGGAGCCACCGCTCGCCGATCAAGAACCAGCATCCTGCGGCGACGGCGCTCGTCGCCGCCGCGAACAGATTGACGCGCACGGCGTACGCGCTCGCCCACGGCACGAGACCCCAGACGTGGGCCATGAGCACGAAGAGCGGGTTCCCCGGCGGGTGCGGAATCCCGAGGACGCGGGCCGCCGCGATGTACTCCGAGGTGTCCCAGAACTGCGTCGTGGGGGCCAGCGTGGCCACATACACGGCGAGGGCGCCGATCGTGACGAGGCCGGCGCCCACATACGGCGGCTTCTCCTGCGCGGTGTCGTTCATAGGTGCCGGTTGGGGTTAGTGGCGAAACTGGCGCCGGTGCGTGAGGACCATCGCCATCTCGTGGCGATCGGCGGTTGCGATCACCGCAGCATCGTTCACCGAACCTCCCGGCTGGATGATCGCCCGCACGCCCGCCCGCGCCGCCTCCTCCACGCCGTCGGGGAACGGGAAGAACGCGTCGGAAGCTAACACGGCGCCCACCGGGTCGTGACCGGCTTGGCGCGCCTTGTGGACCGCAAGAAACGAGGCATCCACGCGACTCATCTGGCCCGCGCCGATCCCGATCGCGGCTTCGTCGCGCGCGAGCAGGATCGCGTTCGATTTGACCGGGCCGATGGCCGCCCACGCGAAGCGCAGGTCGTTCCACTCCGCGTCGGTCGGCGTCCGCCGGGTGGCGATCTGCCAGCTGCTTTCGTCGCGCGCGAGGTCCGGCCGCGGCCGGTCCTGGGCCAAGAACCCGCCGCGGATGCGCTTGAAATCCCGGCTCGCGTCGACGGTGAAGGGGAGCGTCACGACCCGGAGGTTCTTCTTGTCGCGAAACCGCCGCAGCGCGTCGGCGTGGAAGCTCGGCCCCACGACCACCTCCACGAAGAGCGCATGCATCGCTTCGGCGGCTGCTCCGTCGACTTCGGTGTTGAACGCGATCACCGAGCCGAAGGCGGACGTGCGGTCCGTGGCCAGCGCCCGCTCGTAGGCTGCGGCCGGTGTTGCCCCGAGCGCGATCCCGCACGGCGTCGTGTGCTTCACGATCACGCACGCGGTCCGCGTGCGCCACAGCGACGCGGCGGCGACGGCCGCGTCGATGTCGAGAAGGTTGTTGAAGGAGAGCTCTTTCCCGTGAAGCTGCTGCAGGTCGCGGATGCCGGGCTCGTCGGTCGCGTAGAGCGCCGCGAGTTGGTCGGGGTTCTCGCCATAGCGGAGGCTCTGCCGGCGCTCGAGCACGAGGGTAAGCCAGTGGGGGAGCGCCTCGTCGCGCCCGAGATACTCGCCGATGGCGGCGTCGTATGCCGCCGTGTGCTCAAACACCTTGGCCGCGAGCGCCCGCCGGCGCGTCGGACTCACGCCGCCCGCCCGCAACTCGGCGATCACGGTGTCGTAATCCTCGGGATCCACGACCGGGATGACGTAGGCATGGTTCTTGGCCGCCGAGCGCAGCATCGACGGCCCGCCGATATCGATCTGCTCGATCGCCTGCGCGAAGGTTGTGTCCGACCGGGCGACCGTGGCCCCGAAGGGATAGAGATTGACCGCTACCAGGTCGATCGGGACAATGCCATGCGCTTCGAGCGCCGCGCGGTCCCCTGCGTGATCGCGCCGGGCGAGGAGGCCGCCGTGCACCGCGGGATGGAGCGTCTTCACGCGCCCGTCCATGAGTTCGGGCATCCCGGTCACCTTTTCCACTGGGATCACGGGGAGCCCCGCGGCGCTGAGCGCACTCGCGGTGCCCCCCGTGGATACGAGTTCCCATCCGAGCGCGCTTAGCGCGCGGGCGAACTCGACCACGCCCCGTTTGTCTGACACCGAGAGCAGCGCTCTCACCAGTCCTCCGCGATCGCTTGGACGAGATCGGCGAGATGTGCGACATCCGCCAGGTCGAACACCTCGACGGGCGAGTGCGCGTTCCGCGTGGGCCACCCGATCGCGACGTCGGGCGCCCCGTACGGTGTGAAGACGGATCCGTCGTTGCCACCCCCGGTGGCCCCGACCTGCAGCGGGATGCCGCGTGCGCGCGCGAGCGCCTCGAGCGAGTCGAGCTCCGCCGGTGGCGACACGGCCGAATTGTCGAGGGCGCGGGCCACGGGCCCAAGACCGAGGGGCGCGTCGGCGTAGTTCTCGGGCTCGACCGGCGAATCGCTCGTCACGAACTGGTCAATCGCATGGACCCGCCGTGTCGTCGCGCCGAGGCGTGCGGCCGCGACCGCGGCACCCTCGAGCCCGGTCTCCTCGCGCGCACTCCAGATGAACACGACCTCGTGCCTCAGGCGGGTGCGGTCGAGGTGCCGGAGGGCGAGGATGAGCGCGGCGCACCCGACCCGGTCGTCCGCGGATCGTCCCGACGCCCGCGTACCGGCAAGCCTCACGAACTGTTTTGGCATGGTGACGGTGTTGCCGACCTGTACGCCGAGGGCCGCGGCCGCGGAGCGCGCGCTGACGCCCAGGTTTACGTGCAAGGGCGGTGGCTCGCGGCGCGAGAATCCCGTGTCGCGCGGCATGAAGACGCCTGGCACATCGCCGCGGTCGGTGTGCACCAAGGCGGCTTCGGCCTCGTAGAGCGAGGTGAAGAACCCGCCGCGCGCCTCGAGATTGAGAGTCCCATCGTCATTGATCGCGGTCACGCGGAAGCCGATCTCGTCCTGATGCGCGATGAAGACCACGACCGGGTCGCCCTGACCCACCTCAAGCCACAGGTTCCCCGCGGAATCGGTCACCGGAGCCGCCCACGTCGGCAGGAGGCGTCGCACCTCGTCGCTGACCCGCTGCTCGGCGCCAGACACGCCGTAGGTTTCGATCAACGGTTCCACGACGGCGGCCGCTTCGGCCGCGCCGCTAGAGTCTTGCGCCATGAGGGGGAGCGCGAGCCCGAGCAGTACGAGTGCGCCCCCGACGGCCCGGCGTGCACGATTTTGGCGCCTGCTCACGAGCCTCGCACCCATTGTTCGAGGGCGTGCTCGAGCGCCGCGATGCTTGCGAGGGACACGGTCTCGACCGGCGTATCTGCGAAGCGAACGGGGAGCGTGGGCTCGTTGACCTCGGTGAAGGGACCCCGGAGCGTCTCGAGGGCGTGCAGACCGGCGCGCTCGCCGTAGATGCTCTGCACGACGAACGCCACGACCACCGTGCCCTTCACGCGCTGGGCGCTCCGCGCCGCGGCGAGGACCGCGGCGCATGCGGCCCGCCGGCCCGCGGCAGGTGCCGCGAGCAGCCCGCTGCCGTAACGCACCGGTTGCTTGGTCCGTGTCACCGGTGCCAGCACGCCGATCCCGAGCGATGCGACGTCCGCGCGATCGTGCGCACCCACGTCGACGAACGCATCGTCGACGACAAACGGTGCCTCGGGCCGCGTCGTTCGGTCACGCGTGAGATGAATCGAGCGGACGGCCACGACGCCGGGCACGGGTCCGCGCCTCCCGAAGACCGTGACGAGCTGTCCCTCGAGCTGTTCGTCGAACAGCGGCGTGGGAGCCCGGCCGACCCGACGCAGGGTGAGATACCCGCTCGGGGTGATCCCTCCCACGACATACCCGACCTCGTCCATCGCACACGTGAGTAGACGGCGGGGCGCCCCTGCGCCCAGGACCAGGATGACGTTGCCCGCCGCGTCGCGGGTGCTCGAGGGCAAGAGGGTCACGAGCGAGTCGCCCAGGGCCTGTTCATAGCCTGACACGGCGGACATCGCGGCGAGGCGAACAACCAGGGAATCGAGGGGAGGGGCTTGCGCTCCGGCCCGGCCGGTGAGGACCCCGGCGACTAGAGCCGCGCGAGCCCAAGCTTGCACGCCGTTACTCCGCGGCAGCGATCGCAATCCCCTCTCCCGCGTGGAACGCCGTGCCTAGCGGGAACAGCCGCACCGGTGTCCTCGGGACCCCGAGACGGGCGAGCGCCGTCACCACCAGCGGGAGCAATCGGTGCTCGACCGCAAGCACCCGGGCGCCGAGCGAGGCCGCGGTGTCGCCCTGTCGCACGGGCACCGGCCACTGCGCGATGACGGGGCCATGGTCGTATTCCTCGTCGACGTAGTGGACGGTGGCACCCGAGATCGTGGCCCCGCTCGCGAGGACGCTCTCGTGGACCCGCGCCCCGTACATGCCCACTCCTCCGAAGGCCGGGAGCAAGGCCGGGTGGATATTAATCATGCGCAGGAAGAACCGACGCACCACGGCGCTCGGCACGCGCTTCACGTATCCGGCGAGCACGACGAGATCCGGGTCGCCCAGCGCCGCCGCGACCTCGTCCGCGTCGGCCGAATTGGCCAGAATGCTCGTCGGAATGCCGGCGCCGCTGGCTCGCTCAAGCGCTTCGGCGCCCACGTGACTCGAGATCACCCGGGCAACCTTCGCGGGTCCCGTGGGGGAAAGCCCTTCGAGCAGGGCTTGGAGGTTCGTGCCGCGACCGGACACGAGCACCGCAAGCTGCGTCGGTGCAGTCATAATGGTGTCCACCTCCCAAGTCGCGTTGTCGTGCCGCGCGGGCACTCGCATACGTCGCGCGGCGAGAATCTGCGCGCCTCACCCGCGGCGCACAATCTCGTTGGCCGCGGCCGCGAGGTCCGGGACGACCGGCACGCCCAGCACGCGCGCTTGCGCACGATGTTCCGCGCCGTGGCCGGTCTCGACCAAGACAGCGCGCCCGCCGAGCTCTCTTGCGGGTTCAACGTCGCTCAGCCGATCGCCCACCCAGAACGACCTTGCAAAGTCGACTCCCCAGGCGGCCTGCGCCTGCTGAAACAGCAGCAGCCCGGGCTTCCGGCACTCGCAGGGGCCGGTCACCTCGGGGTGGTGGGGGCAGAAGTAGGAAGCGTCGAGGTGCGCGCCGGCGGCGGCGAGCAACTCCCCGAGCCTTTGCTGGACCGCGGTGTAGGCGCTTTCGGGATAGAGGCCACGGGCAATCCCCGATTGGTTGCTCACCGTGATTACCAGGAAACCCGCCTCGTTCAAGCGCCGCACGCCCTCCGCCGCTCCCGGGAGGAGCCGCGCGCCGGTGGCGTCGTGGAGGTATCCGGGGTCCTCGAGAATCGTCCCGTCGCGATCGAGAAAGGCGGCGGCGCGCTCAGGCATCGAGCGCCGCGGCGACCGCGCGGACGACCGCGGCCTCCTCGGAAGGGAAGATGGTGCGCGGGTCGAGGGCGACGTGATCCTCCTCGATGCGAGCGATCACGGGCGGGTCGGCGTGACGCAGCCGCGCCGCGAGCTCGTTGGTCCGAGGTGCGTCGGTCAGCAGTTCGACGAGGAACGTTGCCAGACCGGCCTCGGCGAACGCGCCTCCGCCGACCTCGGATTTACCAGCTACGACCCGGGCGCGCGCACCCGCGGGCAACGCGCCTGCGAGGGCCTCCGCGCGCGCGCGCAGCTCGTCGGGCTGGGTGGTGAGCATTCGCAGCACCGGAATATCGCGCCGCGCGGCGGCGGGATCACGGTACAGCGCAAGCGTGGCCTCGAGTGCGGCCAGCGTGAATTTGTCGGCGCGCACCGCGCGGGCGAGCGGATCGCTACGACAACTCGCCACCGCCGCGCGTGTGCCGAGGATGATGCCGGCTTGCGGACCCCCGAGCAGTTTGTCCCCGCTGAAGACGACGACGTCGACGCCCGACTTGAGCGCCTCGCCGACGCCCGGTTCCCCGCTCAGGCCCCAGGGCGTGAGGTCGATCAGCAGCCCGCTGCCGAGATCGTAGAGCGCGGCGCGGCCATCGTGGTGTGCCAGCGCGGCGAGTTCGGCCGCACTGACCTCGGTTGTGAACCCTGTGATCCGGAAATTCGAGCGATGCACCTTGAGCAGCAGCCGCGTCGCCGGGCCAAGCGCGCGACGGTAGTCGTCCGCGTGGGTGCGGTTCGTCGTGCCCACTTCGACGAGCGTCGCCCCCGAGCGGGCGAGGATGTCGGGAATCCGAAACTGTCCGCCGATCTCGATGAGTTCCCCGCGCGACACGATCGCCTCGGCGCCCCGGGCGAGCGCGCTGAGGGCGAGAAGCAGGGCCGCAGCCGCGTTGTTCACGATGAGGGCGTCCTCGGCCCCGGTCAGCTCGATCAAGACGTCGCGGCACAGCGCGGAGCGGGAGCCTCGGGTGCCCTGCTCGAGGTCATACTCGAGCGCCGTGTAGCCCCCGGCCACCCGCGCCAGGGCCTCGATGGCCTGGTCCGCCAACACGGCGCGACCCAGGTTCGTGTGGAGGACGACGCCCGTTGCGTTGACCACCCGCGCGAGCGATGGCGTACTGATCCGAGCCGCGCGGGCAGCGACCGCGCTCGGCCAGCCTCCCGCCAGGGCGCTTCCCCCGGCGCGGCGCGCGTCCTCGAGCGTCTCTCTGATGGCGCGAACGACGACCGAGCGGGGAAGACGCGCGAGCAGCGCGGCGACGGCGGGTTCGGTGAGCAGCGCGTCAACGGCCGGGAGCGTGCGGCGCGGGTCGCTCACGGTTTGGCCTTTTTGTTTGCGGTCGAGTCGCGACGCGCGGGCGGTGGCTTGGGGGGCGCAATGACCAGGAGCCCCTGACCGTTGGCCGTGCTCCCGTTCAGGTTCGTCGCCCCGCGAACGCGCACGAGATACTTGGCGCCCGGCGTGAACGGCTGCGCCGCTCGCGCAACGTAGCGGTCGGTTGGCACGGGCCGCGTGCGGAGCAGCGTCCGGATCAAAGCGGTGTCAATGGACGCCTTGCCCGTGTCGGGGCCGAGGCCGTTTGCACGCGGCCGTCCGAGCGCGGGTCCGGATCGGGGGGCCTGGCGTGCCGTGTCAGGCGACGCGCCCGCATGGTGCGTCGTATCGGACAATTGCTTCAGCGAGTCGGCCACCGCTCGGGCACGCGCCTGAATCGAGTCGTAGCGCGCACTCGTCCACACGTTGTCCAGTGCCACAGGCGTCGTGTCGGGGAGCGCGAACACGTGCACGTGAGCCGTGTCGAGCGGCGGGTCCAGGGCAAGCGCGGCGGAGAAGATGAGCCGGAATGCCGCCGAGTCGACGGGCTCGACGCCGTGGAGCCGCGGGCCCGCCGTGTCGTGGACGAACGTCCAGAGGACCACGCGGGCGCTCGAATCCACGGATACCGTGGCGGTGTCGAATGCTTCGCCATGGTCGAGGGCGCGATTGCCGTTTGCGTCCTGGATGGCCATGACCCGGTAGCGACCGGGGGGGATTCCGTCGAGCGTGAACCTGCCGCCCGAATCGCTCAGGACGACGTACGCCACCGTATCGGGGAGCAGGGTGGCACGAATGACGGCTCGGGACAGCGCGTGTTGCTCGACCCACTGAAGCGCGGTCCCGGTGAGCCGCGCGCGCGGCAGCGCCGGACCCGTCGAAAAAATCACGAGCGCGCCGGTTTTCATGACGTTCCGGTTGAGGTCCAAGACGCCGGGCAAAAGCTGCAGGTGGTACACCCGACCGGGCCGCCAGCCCTCCGCGGGCTTCACCATGATCGCGCTGCGATGCCAGGACACCTCAACCCGACCCCCGACCGGGGACAACACGATCTGGCGGCCAATCCCCGCCACCGGAGGCGCGGTCCCACGTGCAGCGGCACCCCCCTCGCTCGCCATCTCGTCGATCACCTTATCGAACTGAATCACCGCCTCGCCCCCGAAGTTGGGTACCACGGCTCCCGACTCGGGGCGGACCACAACGATGTGGGGGGGAAGGGAGTCGGGTGGACCGCCGGGCGGCACGGCCATGTTGGCGCAGGCCCCCAAGGCGATGGCTACGAGCAGCCCAGCGCTTTCAGCTTGGCATCGAGCACGTCCCGTTGGACTTGCCACTCGCGCTCCTTGGTGCGCTCCCGGGCCACCACTTCGGCAGGCGCGCGGGCGACGAAGTTTGGGTTGGCGAGCTTGGCGGCGAGCCCGGTGAGCTGCGCATCGAGCCGCGCGCGTTCGGTCGAGAGGCGGCCACACTCCTGACCCAGATCGATGGCCCCCTCGAGCGCGACGAACACCTCGCTCCCGTCGCCGAAGGTCGCATGGGCCCCGAGCTTCCGCGACTCCCCGTCGAACGTGAGCGAGCCGAGGTGCGCCAGCCGCTGGATGGTCTCCCGCTCGCCGGTAAAGGCGCTCGGGTCATCGCTACCCCGGGTGACGACCGTGGCCGCGAGCCGCGCGTTCGGCGGCACCCGGTAATCCGCGCGCAGGGCGCGGATCTTTTCGATCGCCTGTCTCACGCGGTCGAACCGACCCTCGGCTACAGGATCCTCAAACGAGAGGTCGGGTTCAGGCCAGGGGGCGACGGCGAGCAATGCACCGGGCGTCCGTCCCGGTAGGCGCTGCCACAACTCCTCGGTGATGAACGGCACGACGGGGTGCAAGAGCCGCAGGGCGGCATCGAAGCACCGGGCGAGCACCCAGCGCGCGGCGTCCTGCTCGGGCGACCGCCGCTCGAGCTCGCCCTGCCCAAGGCGCGGCTTCACGGCCTCGACGTACCAGTCGGCGAGCTCCTTCCACACAAAGTCGTAGCAGCGCTTCGCGCCTTCGTCGAGGCGGAACTGCTCGAACGAGGTCGTCACTTCGCGAATGGTGGTCTGCAGACGCGACAGGATCCAGCGATCGGCGAGCGTCAAGGCACCTGAGTCGACGGCGTCCGGCGCCGCCGGAAGCTGGGCCAGCACGAAGCGCCCGATGTTCCACAGCTTGTTCGCGAAGTTGCGTCCCGGCGCGAACGTCGTCTCGAGGTCGGCGGGATCGAGGATCACGTCCTGCCCGAGCGCGGTGTTGGCCACGCACGTCCAGCGGAGCGCGTCCGCCCCGAACCGCTCCACGACCACGAGGGGGTCGATCCCGTTGCCCAGCGATTTGGACATCTTGCGGTGCGCGGTGTCCCGCACCACGCCGTGCAGGTACACCGTATGGAAGGGCACCCGGTCTTGGAGCGGCCCGGTCGGGAAGCAGTAGGTGCCCGCCATGATCATCCGGGTGACCCAGAAGAAGAGGATGTCGGGCGCGGTAACGAGCGTGTCCCCCGGATAGAACCGCGCCAGGTCGTCGGTCCGGCTGGGCCAGCCGAGCGTGGCGAACGGCCACAGCCAGGATGAAAACCACGTGTCTAAGACGTCTGGGTCCTGCGTGATTTCCGTGGCCCCGCAGTTGGGGCAGTCGCGCGGCGTTTCCCGCGCCGCCCACGTGTGGCCCTGACCGCAGGTGTAGACGGGGATTCGGTGCCCCCACCACAGCTGCCGAGAGATGTTCCAGTCTCGGATGTTCGTCAGCCATTCGCGGTACGTCGAAGTCCAGCGGTCCGGCACAAGCCGGATGACCCCGTCCTGCTCGGCGGCGAGGGCGGGCTCGGCGAGGGGTTTCATAGCCACGAACCACTGATCCGACAGCCGTGGCTCGACCACGGTGTCGCACCGGTAGCAGTGGCGCACCGCGTGCCGGTGCGGCTCGACCTTGGCCAGCAGCCCGGCCTCACCGAGCCGTGCGACGATGCGCTCCCGGGCAGCGAAGCGGTCGAGCCCGCGGAGATCGGGTGGCACGCGACCCGCCCCGCCTGCCGGCTCGCCCAAGCGGCCCTCCTCCGTCAGGATGAGCGGCGTGCCGAGGTCGTGGCGGGCCCCGATCTCGAAGTCGTTTGCGTCATGGGCGGGGGTCACCTTCACGGCCCCGGTGCCGAACGCGGGGTCTACCGTCCGGTCCGCGATGATGGGGATCGCGAGCCCCACGATCGGGAGCCGAACCGTCTTGCCCACGAGGCCGCGGTAGCGGGCATCGTCGGGATGCACGGCGACCGCCGTGTCGCCCAGCATCGTTTCGGGGCGGGTCGTCGCTACGGTGAGGGTTGACCCGCCGTCCACGGGATAGCGGATGTAGTAGAGCTGGCCGGTTTCCTCCTCGAACTCGGCCTCCTCGTCCGAGAGCGCAGTGCGGCAGCGCGAGCACCAGTGGATCACGCGGTGTCCGCGGTAGATGAGGCCCGCTTCCCAGAGTCGCACGAAGACCTCCCGCACGGCGCGTGAGTATTCGGCGTCGAGCGTGAAGCGCGCTCTGGTCCAGTCGCACGAGCAGCCGATGATCTTGAGCTGCTCGATGATGGTGCTCCCGGTTTGCCGCACGAACGCCCAGACGCGCTCGACGAACGCGTCCCGGCCGAGATCGAAGCGGGTCTTCCCCTCTTCGGCGAGCTGGCGCTCGACGACGTTCTGGGTCGCGATTCCGGCATGGTCGGTCCCGGGGAGGTACAAGGCTTCCCGGCCTCGCATCCGGGCGCAGCGGATCAACACGTCCTGAATGACGCAGGTGAGCCCGTGCCCCATGTGGAGCACGGCTGTGACGTTCGGCGGGGGCATAACGATCACGTAGGGCTGGGCCGGCGCGTTCACCCGCGCCTCGAAGCTCCGCGCCCGCTCCCACTGTTGCGACCAGCGCCGCTCGACCTCCCCGGGCTCGTACTGCGGCGGCAGGTCGAAGCTCGGCACCATTCTTCATTATACTAGATTAGGGTCCATGCCCGACGATGCGAATGCGTTGCCGCTCGGTCGCCTCGTGCGCTGGACCGTGATCGCGCTGCTCCTTCTGCTCGGACTCGTCCTTTACTTCCGCACCGGCCTCCAGGTCGCTCCGCTGACCGCGACCGCGCCGGTCGACTCCGCTCGATGACCACGGTGCCGGCAGATATCGTCGTCACGTTACCGGACGGGAGCGAGAAAGCGCTCGCGGTCGGGACGACCGGCGCCGCGTTGGCCCGGGCCATCGGACCCGGCCTCGCCAAGGCGGCGCTCGCGATTCGCGTCAACGACCAAATCTGGGACCTGTCGCGCCCCCTCCCGGATCGAAGCCGTGTGGCAATTCTCACGGAGAAGGACGTCCAGGCGCTGGACGTGCTGCGACACTCGTCCGCCCACGTGCTCGCAACTGCGGTGCGGCAGCTGTTCCCGCACGCCCAGATCGGGTTTGGTCCGCCGATCGAAGACGGGTTCTACTACGATTTCCAGGTCCCGACGCCGTTCACACCGGAGGATTTGGAGCGCATCGAGGCGAGGATGCGCGAGGTCGTGAAGGCGGATTACCCCTTCGCTCGGGAGGAAGTCGATCGCGCCGAGGCGCAGCGTCGGTTCGCCGACGACCCGCTCAAGCTCGAACGGATCGCCGACTTGGCCGACGACGAGGTCATCTCGGTCTACACGGACGGTCCGTTCGTCGATCTCTGCCGCGGCCCCCACGTGCCCAGCACGGGACGCGTGAAGCACTTCAAGCTGTTGCACGCCGCCGGCGCCTACTGGCGCGGCGACGAGCGACGCCAGATGCTCCAGCGCATTTACGGGACCGCCTGGTTCACGCAGGACGCCCTCGACGCCTACCTCCGCCGGCTCGACGAGGCCCGCAAGCGCGACCACCGCATCCTCGGCAAGCAGCTCGACCTGTTCTCTATCCAAGAGGACGTCGGTCCGGGGCTCATTTTCTGGCACCCCAACGGCGCCATGATCCAGTTCCAGCTGCGCCGCTTCATTGAGGATGTCGTGCTGGAGCGCGGCTACCAGCTCGTCTACACGCCGCACGTCACGCGCGAGCAACTGTTCATCCGGTCGGGCCACCTGCCGCTCTACGCCGAGAACCAGTTTCCTGCCATGGGAGCAGGGGAGGGGGAGGCGGAGAACGTGCATTACCGGGTGAAACCGATGAACTGCCCGATGCACATCCTCATTTACGCATCCCAGCAGCGTAGCTATCGCGAGCTTCCGGTACGCTTGGCCGAGGTGGCGAGCGTGTACCGCAACGAGCGCTCCGGGACGCTGCACGGCATGTTGCGGGTCCGCGGCTTGACGATGGACGACGCGCACATCTTCCTGCGCCCCGATCAGATCGAAGACGAGATCTTCGGCGTCTTGGACACCGTCGAATTCGTTCTCGGCCAGACGTTCGGACTCTCCTATCGCCTCGATCTGGCCACCCGCCCGGCGGACAAGCTCGGCGACGACGCCACCTGGGACCACGCCGAAGCGGCGCTCGAAGCGGCGCTCAAGCGCCGCGGCGCCACCTACCGCCTCGACAGCGGAGGCGGGGCGTTCTACGGTCCAAAAATCGACGTCAAGTTCAACGACGCGATTGGCCGCGAATGGCAGGGGGCTACGATCCAGCTCGACTTCCAGCTCCCGGAGCGCTTCGCACTGGAGTACACGGGCGAGGACAACCGACCCCATCGGCCCGTCATGATCCATCGGGCGATCTTCGGCACCCTCGAGCGCTTTTGCGGGTTCCTGATCGAGCACTTCGCGGGTGCCTTTCCCTTGTGGCTGTCGCCCGAACAGGTGCGCGTGTTGCCGATCTCCGACGTGCAGGGGGAGTCGGCCTCGGCCGCGGCGCAGCGCCTGCGGGCGGCCGGTCTCCGCGCGCACGTCGACGCGCGGACTCAGACGCTCAACTACAAGATCCGCGACGCCGAGACTCACAAGGTCCCCTACATGGCGGTCGTCGGGGAGCGCGAAGCTGCGGCGGGCACGGTGGCGGTGCGAGCACGGGGTGAGGGGAAGAAACAGGTCGTGCTCCCCGTCGAGGAGTTCGCGCGACTGCTCTCAGAGGAGGTTCGCACGCGCTCGCGCGTGCCGCTCATCTGAGTGGGGGAGGTACGAATGTCCGACGACGCCATTCCCGTCGTCCTCAGCGCGGTCCGCACGCCCATCGGGCGCTACTTGGGAGGGCTCGCTCCCCTCACCGCCCCGGCCCTTGGCGCCCTCACGGTGCGCGAAGCCGTCCGCCGCTCGGGCGTGCCCGCCGAAACGATCGACGAAGTCATCATCGGCCAAGTCCTGCAGGGTGGTGTGGGGCAAGCTCCGGCGCGGCAAGCGGCGATCCACGGCGGCGTGCCGCCGAGCGTGCCAGCGCTTACCATCAACAAGGTCTGCGGCTCGGGACTGAAGGCCGTCATGCTCGCCGCCCAGGCCATCCGCACTGGCGACGCGCACTGCGTGGTAGCGGGCGGGATGGAGTCGATGTCGAACGCGCCGCACTACCTGCGGGGCCTCCGCTCCGGGATCAAGGCCGGTGACGCAGAGCTCGTCGACGGCGCGGTCCACGACGGACTCTGGGACTCCTTCGGTAACCTCCATATGGGAGCGCTCGCCGAAGACACGGCCCGGCGCTCGGGCGTCACCCGAGAGGCGCAGGATGAGTTGGCGCTCGCGAGCCACCAGAAGGCCGTGGCCGCCATGACCGCGTGCCGGTTTGAGGCCGAGACACTGGCCGTCTCGGTGCCGGGCAAGGGCGAGCCCGTTGTCCTTAGGCGGGACGAAGGCCCCCGTCCGGACACCTCCCTTGAGGCCCTCGGGCGGTTGCGGCCGGCGTTTGTGGAGGGAGGTACGGTGACCGCGGGCAACGCGCCCGGCTTGAGCGACGGAGCGAGTGCCGTTGTCGTCTCGTCTGTGGGTTTTGCGCGCGCTCACGGCCTCGCCCCGCTCGCGCGGATCACGGCCTACGCCGCGGGCGGCGGCGATCCGAAGGACATTTTCTTCGCTCCCATCGGCGCCGTGCAGGCGCTCCTCAAGAAGACCCGCACCCAGATTGGGGACTACGACCTCATTGAGGCCAACGAGGCCTTTGCTGTCCAGATGCTCGTCGACGGTCGCGCGCTCGGCTGGGACTGGGACCGTGTCAACGTGAACGGGGGCGCCATCGCGCTCGGCCACCCGATCGGCGCGTCCGGCACCCGGATCCTCACGACGCTGCTGTACGCGCTACGGGCCCGAGGGCGTGCCTCGGGGCTCGTGACGCTTTGCCTGGGCGGCGGAAACGCCGTGGCCCTCGGCGTGGAGCTCGTGTGACCGCGCGTCCGCGGCCGCTGCCGCTGCTCGCCGCCGCCGCCCGGGCGCTCGGGCTCCTCGCCGCGGGCGCGGGGCTCGCGTTCGTCGTGTTGCACACGGTCCCGTCGCCCAGCGACGCCTCGGCGCGATTCGCCTGGCACGCCACGGTTCTCGCGAGCGCGCTCTTCGTGTCAAACGGCCTGCTCGCGCACCGAGTGGGCGGGCTCAGCTGGGAGGAGCTCGGGTGGCGGCCCCCGGGAGGCCGGGCGACATGGTTCGCGCTGGGCGCCGCAACCGGTGCCCTGCTCGCTGCGGTCGCCTTGGGCATCGCGCTGCCCGGGTCGGGCGCCACCTTGCGAGCGCGAGTAGGGCCGACCGCCACGCTCGCGCCCCTCGTGGTGGCCCTAGTTGCGGCGGCACTCTTCGAAGAGCTCGTGTTTCGCGGTGCGCCCCTCGTACTGCTGGCACAGGCCGTAGGGCGCTGGCCCGCGACGCTGCTCGGGGCAGTCGGGTTCGGCATTGCGCACCTGCGCAATCCGAGCGCCACCCTCCTCGGGACGGCGAACATCGCCCTCGCCGCGGTGCTCTTGTCGATCGCATTCTGGTCCAAGGGCGGCATGCCGCTCGCGTGGGGCGTGCACTTCGGCTGGAACGCGGGACTCGGGCTCGTGTTCGGCGCGCCCGTCAGCGGGATCGCGCTCGGCGCGGCGCGGCTTTCGTATGCGACCGGTGTGCGGCCGTGGGTGGACGGGGGCGCGTTCGGCCCCGAAGGGGGTGTCGCGGCGACGCTTGCGTTCATGGTCGGCGTGGCCGCGTTCGTCGGGCCGCGGCTCGCGCGGCCGAAGGCGTGGCTCACGTGAACAGCGCTGGCCGGGTGTTCGTAGTGGGCGCCGGCACCATGGGCCGCGGGATCGCGCAGGTCTTCGCGCTGCACGGCTGGAGCACGACCCTGTCGGACGTCGTCCCCGAGCGCGCGCACGAGGCGTTCGCGTCGGTGCGCGCGAACCTCGAGCGTCAGCTCGCCAAGGGCGCGATGACGCCGGAGGCGCTGAACGCCACGCTCGAACGCCTCCGCGTCATGGCGGGCCACGAGGCCGCCCGGGACGCGGACGTCGTCGTGGAAGCGGTGAGCGAGCAGCCTGACGTCAAGATCGCCGTGTTCCAGGAGCTCGATCGGGTGGCCCCGGCGGGCGCGCTCTTCGCGAGCAACACGTCGTCGATCTCGATCACCGCCATGGCCGCGGCCACCCGTCGCGCCGACCGAGTCGTCGGAATGCACTTCATGAATCCAGTGCCCGTGATGCGGCTCGTCGAGGTGATCCGGGGTCTCGAGACGTCCCCGGCCACGCTCGAACGCGCGCTAGCGATCGCGCGGGGTCTCGACAAGACCCCCGTCGAGGTCCGCGACGCCCCCGGGTTCGTCTCGAATCGCGTCCTCATGCCGATGATCAACGAGGCGATCTTCTGCGTGATGGAGGGCGTCGCGTCGCCGGAAGCCGTCGACACGGTGATGAAGCTCGGGATGAACCATCCGCTCGGGCCGCTCGCCCTCGCCGATCTCATCGGACTCGACGTCTGTCTTGCGATCCTCGAGGTGCTGCATCGCGACCTGGGCGACGACAAGTACCGGCCGGCACCGCTCCTCAGACAGCTCGTCGCCGCCGGGCGCCTGGGGCGCAAGAGTAAGCACGGCTTCTATGCCTACAGCGATTGATCGAGCGCTGACCGACACACAGCGACAGGTCGTGGAACTCGCGCGCGAGTTCGCCCGCGCGCGCGTGGCTCCCCACGCTGCCGCCTGGGACCGCTCGGGCGAACTGCCGCGCGACATCGTAGCGGCCCTTGGCGAGCTCGGGTTTCTCGGCATGCTCGCACCCGAGGCGCACGACGGTCTCGGCCTGGACACCGTCACCTACGCCCTCGCGCTCGAGGAGCTGGCTTGCGCGGACGCGAGCGTCGCGGTCACGGTGAACATTCACGCGGCCGTCGCCACGAGCGTCCTCGCGCGTCACGGGACCGACGAGCAAAAGGCCCGGTGGCTGCGGCCGATGGCTCGGGGGGAGCTGCTCGCCGCCTTCGCGTTGTCTGAGCCCGAAGCCGGATCAGACGCCGCGGCACTGCGCACTGAGGCCGTGGCCGATGGCGACACCTGGGTATTGTCGGGCACCAAGGCGTGGGTGACGAACGGGTCCCGCGCCGACCTCGTTATCGCCTTCGCCCGCACCGACACCACGCCGGGTGCGCCCTCGCGGGGCCTCTCGGCGTTCGTGATCCCGACGACCGCGTCGGGGTATGCGCCGCAGCCCAAGGGCGACACTATGGGCCTGCGGGCACTTGCCGCCGTGCGCGTCGATTTGGATCGCGTCCGGTTACCCGCCGTCCATCTCGTGGGCGCGCGTGGCCAGGGGTTTCGCTACGCGATGGAGGCCTTGGAGCTTGGCCGCCTTGGCACGGCCGCGCAGGCAGTCGGACTGGCCCGCGGGGCGCTCGAGCAGGCCGTCGGCTATTGCGCTGAGCGTCGGCAGTTCGATCGACCCCTGCGAGCGTTCGAGGCGGTGCAGTTCAGGCTGGCCGATATGGCGACGCGCGTTGAAGCCGGGCGCGGGCTCGTTCTCGCCGCGGCCCGCGCGCGCGACGACGGGCAGCCGTTCGGGGCGCAGGCCAGCATGGCCAAGCTGTTCTGCTCAGAGACCGCCATGTGGGTGACGACCCACGCCGTGCAGCTCTTCGGGGGGTACGGCTACATGCGGGACTTCCCGGTCGAAAAGCTGTTCCGGGACGCGAAGGCCACGGAGATCTACGAGGGCACGAGCGAGATCCAGCGCCTCATCATTGCTCGCCACCTCTACGCGGATCGCGACGCCGCAACGGGATGACGAGCGCGTTATGCGTCCACAGCGGCGCCGCCGCTTTGCACGGACCGGCCCCCGCACGCTATCATCCGACGGTCATGAAGACTCCTCGACACCCGTGAGCCGCCTCGCCCACTTGGCCCAGGCCGACCCTGTGGTCCACGCGCTCATTCGACGCGAAGTGGAACGCCAGGAGCACGGGCTCGAGCTGATCGCGAGCGAGAACTTCGTGTCCCTGGCCGTGCTCGAGGCCATGGGCACCGCCCTCACGAACAAGTATGCCGAAGGGCTCCCGGGGAAGCGCTATTACGGGGGCTGCGAGGTCGTGGACGCGGTCGAGCAACTCGCCATCGACCGGGCCCTCGCCTTGTTCGGGGCAGCGCACGCGAACGTCCAACCCCATTCGGGTGCCCAGGCGAACATGGCGGCGTATCTCGCGGTCGCCAAGCCCGGTGACCGGCTGCTGGGCCTCGCGTTGCCCCACGGGGGGCATCTCACGCACGGCTCACCCGTGAATTTCTCAGGCACCCTCTTTCAGGCGAGTTCCTACGGGGTCCGCGAGGATACCGGGCGCATCGACTACGACCAGGTTCGGGAGGTAGCGCGCCACGACCGCCCCCGCCTGCTCATCGGCGGCGGGAGCGCCTACGCGCGCATCATCGACTTCGCGGCGCTCCGCAGCATCGCCGACGAAGTCGGGGCGCTCCTCGTGGTGGACATGGCGCACTTCGCCGGCCTCGTCGCGGGCGGGGTGCATCCCTCCCCCGTGCCGCATGCCCAGATCGTCACCACCACGACCCACAAGACGCTGCGCGGTCCCCGGGGTGGCATCATCTTCTGCGAGGCTGCGTTCGCCAAGGACGTCGACAAGCAGGTGTTCCCCGGGATTCAGGGCGGCCCCCTTGAGCACGTGATCGCCGCCAAGGCGGTCGCGCTCGGCGAGGCGTTGCACCCGGAGTTCAAGGTCTACGCGGCGCAGGTCGTGCGGAACGCGCAGGCGCTCGCAGCCGCGCTCGTCGGGCGCGGGTACGCCATCGTATCCGGCGGCACGGATACGCACCTCATGCTGGTCGACCTTCGGCTCAAGCAGGTGACCGGCAAGGAAGCCCAGCAGCTCCTCGACCAGGCGAACATCACGGTGAACAAGAACACGATTCCGGGCGACCCGCAGAAGGCGTTCGTGACAAGCGGCATTCGCCTCGGCACGCCGGCCGTCACCACGCGGGGATTTCGCGAGCCGGAAATGGAGCTCGTCGCCGAACTCATCGACACCGTGCTCACGCGCAAGGACCACGCCACGATCGGCCAGGTCCAGCGGCGCGTCCGCGACCTGACGGCGGGATTCCCTCTCTACCTCAACGCGTCCGCGGCTGCGGTGCCTGTTTGAGGCGCTCGAGTCGCATCTCATGACCGATCCTCACCGCCCCTCACGCGGGTCTGGAAGCTTCACGGTCCATCTCGCCGAGGAGCTCGAGGTCTATTTCAACGAGATGGCCCACGGGCGCCCCGTGGGGTTCGTCGCGTCGCCCAAGTGGAAGCCGCCCACCGACGTGTACGAGACCGACGACGCCCTCGTCGTGCACATGGAAATCGCAGGGATGCGCTCCGAGGACTTCCGCGTGGAGCTTGCGAACGGGATCCTCACGATCGGCGGGGAGCGCCCGCCCGCGCCCGCGGGGAAGCGCCACTACCACGCCCTCGAAGTTCAGATCGGGCCGTTCGAGCGCCGCCTCCGTGTGCCGACGCCCGTCGACCCTCAGTCCGTTCAAGCGAATTACGACGCGGGGTTCCTCGAGGTGCGACTCCGCAAGCTCGAGCCCAGGGTCTCGGCGCCGCACTCGGTCAAGGTGCGATGAGCGATCCCGAGCGCCTGCCCGTGCTGCCCCTCGGGCAGCTCGTGGTCTATCCCCACGTGGTGCTTCCGCTGGCGATCGACGATACGCGCGCCGTCCAGTTGATCGACGACGCGGTGCAGGGGAACAAGCGGCTGCTCTTGGCGGTGGTGAAGCCCGTCGGGGGCATGGAGCCGGGCGAGGGTCCCCTCATGGGCGCGCGCGCCGACGAGCTCTACGACGTCGGAACGCTCGGACTGCTCGTGCGGATGCTCAAGCCCGGCGACGGCTCGGTGCGGATCATGGTGCAGGGTCTCGATCGCGCGCGCCTCGTGGACATCCAACCGGGTGAGCACTGGCTCACCGCCCGGTTCGAATCGCTCCCCGATGAACTGGTCGACGACGCGCGCACGGAGGCCCTGAAGCGGACGGTTCACTCCCAGTTCTCGCGCGCCATCGACATCGCCCCCTATCTCGGCTCCGAGCTGCACGAGGTGCTCGCCGGGATCAGCGACGCCGGCAAGCTCGCCGACTTCGTCGCCGCGAACCTCGACCTCGCCCTGCCGGGAAAGGCCGAGCTGCTCGCCATTCCGAACGTCCACCGTCGCCTCGAGCGCCTGAGCGAGCTCCTCGGGCAGGAGCTCCAGGTGCTCGAGGTGGGGAGTCAGATTCAGGAGAAGGTCAAGACGCGGCTCGATGCGAACCAGCGCGAGTACGTTCTCCGCGAGCAACTCCGCGTCATCCGGCAAGAACTCGGCGAAGACGCGGAGGACGACGATCTCAACGAGCTCACCACGCGCCTTGACACCGTGGGTCTCCCGCCCGAGCCGCGCAAGGTCGCCGATCGGGAGCTGCGTCGGCTCCGCCAGATGTCCCCGCAGTCGGCCGAGTACCACGTCGCCCGCACGTACCTCGAGGTCCTCGCGGCCCTTCCCTGGACGCGGGTCAGCGAACACCGCATCGATCTCAAGGCTGGGCGCCAGATCCTCGACCGCGACCACTTCGACTTGAACACCGTCAAAGAGCGGATCCTCGAGTACCTCGCGGTCCGCACGCTCAATCCGGACGCGCGGGGCAGCATCCTGTGCTTCGTCGGGCCGCCCGGCGTCGGCAAGACGTCGCTCGGGCAAAGCATCGCGGAAGCCTTGGGGCGCCGCTTCACCCGCGTGTCGCTGGGCGGCGTCCGGGACGAGGCCGAAATCCGCGGGCACCGGCGGACGTACGTCGGCGCGCTTCCGGGCCGCATCATTCACGCGCTCGAGCGGTGCGAGACGCGCAATCCGCTCCTCATGCTCGACGAGGTCGACAAGATGGGGGCGGATGTCCGCGGCGACCCCACGGCGGCGCTCCTCGAAGTGCTTGATCCGGCGCAGAACTCGACGTTCGTCGACCATTATCTCGAGGTGCCGTTCGACCTGTCGGGGGTGATGTTCATCGCGACGGCGAACAGTCTCGCGCCCATCCCCGACCCCTTGCTCGACCGGATGGAAGTGTTGACGTTGCCTGGCTACGCTCCGGGGGAAAAACTCGCCATCGCGAAGCGTTATCTCCTCCCGCGCCAGCGGCGCGAGACCGGTCTCGACGCGACGCGGGCGAGCGTCGCCGACAGCGCGCTCGAGCGGCTCATCGCCGAGTACACCCGCGAGGCCGGCGTCCGCCAGCTCGAGCGCGAGATCCAAGGGGTGCTCCGCCGCGCCGCGCTTGAAGTGGTCGAGGGGCGGGCCCGCCCGGTGCGCATCTCGGCCAAGAACCTCGAGAAGTACGCAAGCCAGCCCAAGGTCCAGAGCGAGGTGGCCGGCCGGAGCCCTGAGGTCGGGGTCGCCACCGGGCTCGCATGGACGCCCGTGGGCGGCGAGATCATGTTCGTGGAGGCGATCCAGATGCCCGGGCGGGGACAAATCACCCTGACCGGCCAGCTGGGCGACGTGATGAAGGAATCGGCGCAGGCGGCGTGGAGTCTGCTGCGGGCCCGCGCGGCGGCGCTCGGGATCCCGGGCGATGCCTTCGCGCAGGCCGATGTCCACCTGCACGTGCCCGCTGGCGCGGTCCCGAAGGACGGGCCGTCCGCGGGCATCACGATCGCCACGGCCCTGGCCTCGCTCTTGTGCCGGCGGCCGGCGCGGCACGATGTCGCGATGACGGGGGAGCTGACGCTGCGGGGGCGGGTGTTGCCGGTGGGCGGCCTGAAGGAGAAGCTTACGGCGGCGGTACGGGCCGGGGTGAAGACGGTGCTCGTGCCCGCGCGCAACCGCAACGACGTCACGGAGGTTCCGGACGAGGTGAAGGACTCGCTCGACATCCGGTTTGTGGACACGCTCGACGAGGTCTTGGCTGCGGCCCTCCTCGAGCCGAAACCCATCCGTCCTGTGCCGGTGCGCGTCAGCGCCGTCAGCCAGAGTCGGCGCGCGAACCCGTGAGCGAGCTCGCCCCCCTCGAACAGGCGTTTGCGTTGATCCGTGAGCGCGACGGACGCTACCACGAGCGCGGATACCTGTTCGTGCTCGCGGCGCTCGAATACGCCCAGAGCCGCCTCCCCACGCGCCGTCATTTGAGCGGCGGCGAGCTGGCCTGGGCGTGCCGCGACTTGGCGCTCGAGCAGTTCGGACTGCTCGCGCCGAGCGTCCTCAACTACTGGGGCGTCAACGCGACCGAGGACCTCGGTCGTATCGTGTTCACGTTGATCGACGTCGGGCTCCTGGCACGCCAGGACAAGGACCGCCCGGAGGACTTTCAGGGGGTCTACGAGTTCGCCGAGGTGTTCCGCGAAGGATACCGCTGGCCCGGCGTCGGCGGTCGAGGTGAGGGCGGGAGTGGCGAGGGAGGAGGATCCCAGGGCGGGGAAGGTCGGCGCGCTTAGGGAGCGCGATGGGGTGAGGGGGTGTCGTGTGGAAGCATCGAAGGAATGGCCCACCTGTCGGAAATGCCAGCAAGGACTCCTGATTCCGTTGTCGGACTACGGGCGCGACGGCGCCCCGATCACTTACAAGGCATGGGTGTGCTCCAACCCCGATTGCGGGTTCAACATTCGCATCGATAACGGCGAGATCTCCTTCGGGCGCACAATCGGCCAGAGCCTGAAGTAGGTGCTGCGCCGCGCCGGGGCCGGGCCCCTCCCAACAACGTGCCCCGATTATCGCTGCCATGGCGGTCGCGTCGCGGACGGCGCGCGGGCCGGTCGGGGCAGTTGACCGCGTGAACCCGATTCCTGTCCTCTCTGCGGGTGAGGCCGCCGCCTGGGATAGCGTGGCGCGGACTCAATACCGCATCCCGAGCCGCGTGCTCATGGAGACAGCCGGCCGCGCCGTCGCTCAGGTTCTCCGCGCGCACTTCCCCGACGCTGTCACTCGAGGGGCGCTCGTCGCCGCGGGCGCCGGCAACAACGGTGGCGACGGATGGGTAGTGGCGCGGGCCCTGCATGCCGCAGGCTTGCCCGTCTGGGTGGTTGGGCTCGATCCCAAGACCGACGACGCGATCGACA
The DNA here is from genome assembly GCA_035604455.1 of Gemmatimonadales bacterium. Classification (GTDB taxonomy): domain Bacteria; phylum Gemmatimonadota; class Gemmatimonadetes; order Gemmatimonadales; family GWC2-71-9; genus AG25. The sequence continues at coordinate 112,730 of DATNIM010000009.1, read as the reverse complement.
ACCGGGCGCTCGCGCGCCTCGATGGCGTGCGCGAGTTGTCGCGCGAAGAGCCTTGGCCCGCGGTGGCGGTGGTCGTGGACGCCTTGCTCGGAACGGGCGCCGCCGGGCCCGCTCGCGGAGAGGTCTTGGCCCTCGCGCAACGGGTCGTCGCCTATGGCGCGCCGGTCCTCGCCGTGGACGGGCCCACCGGTCTCGACCTCTCGAGCGGCGAGGCGCACGGGCCAGTTCGCGCCCACACGAGCGTCACGTTTGGCGGCGTGCGGCGCGGCCACCTGCTCGCGCGTGAGTGGTGCGGCCGCATCGTGGTCGTGGACATCGGGCTGCCGCCGGTCGACCCGGGGTGGCCCATTCTGATCACGGATGTCTGGGCGGGGACGCGCCTGCCGCGGCTCAGCCCCACCATGCATAAGGGCGATCGCGGGCGCGTCACGGTCGTTGGGGGCCAAGCGGGGATGAGTGGCGCCGCCCTGCACGCCGCGCGCGCGGCACTCGCCGCGGGCGCGGGACTCGTCAAGCTGGTGGCGTCGGGCGAAACACTCGCGGCGGCGCGCGCGAGCCTTCCCGACGTACTCACGGTCGAGTCCGCGCTCACGGGCGAGCTCGAGGATCAGGTCGGGGAAGCACTCGAGTGGGCCGATGCGTTGGTGGTGGGGCCCGGACTCGGTCGCGAACCGGTGCGGTCGGCGTTTCTCGAGGCGCTCCTCGCGCGGCGTCCGCGTCCCACCGTGCTCGACGCCGACGCCCTCATGCTGTTTCGCGGAACCGCCGAGCGTCCCATCGTTTTCACGCCGCATTTGGGCGAGTTCCGCGCGCTCGCCGGCGACCGCTTGGCCGATGAGGTGGCGAACGATCGCTGGGCGGCGGCGGCCAAGGCGGCGCATGCCGTGCGGGGTACGGTGCTCTTGAAAGGCGTCCCGACCGTAATCGCCGACGTCCGCGGGCCGCAGCACGTTGTGGCGAGCGGCAATCCAGGTCTCGCCACAGGCGGGTCGGGCGATCTGTTGGCGGGCTTCATTGGCGCGTTCCTCGCTCGGGGCGGGGTCCCGGTCGAGGCGGCGGCGCTCGGCGCCCATGCGCTCGGCCGGGCGGCCGAGCAAGGCGCCCGGCTCTGGACCGCGCGCTCGCTGCGGCCGGCGGACGTCCTGGCGGCGCTGCCTGACATCTGGCGCGCGTGGAGCGAGACGACGCCGGTCGGGCCGCCGGCAGCGGTCGTGCTGGAGGCGCCGGATACCGAGTGAAGGGCAGGCAGCGGGGTGCACTCGGGCCCGGAGCCGAGTTCGACCGGATCCGGGCCATCTTCACGGCACTGGGCCGCGCAGGGAGCGGCTTGGGTGACGACGCCGCGTTCATCCGAGTGGGCGGGACTACGCTCGCGGCGAGTGTGGATTTGAGCCTCGAGGGCGTGCACTTCCGCACTGCCTGGCTCTCCTTTCGCGACATCGGCCGGCGCGCAACCAACGCCGCCCTGTCTGATCTCGCGGCGTGTGGCGCCCGGCCCCTCGCCGTGCTCGTGTCAGTCGGTCTGCCGCGTCGGCGTGGTGGCCGCGACCCCGGAGCGGAAATCATGGCGGGCGTCGGGCGCGCGGCGCTCGACGCTGGGGCGCGCGTGGTTGGCGGAGATCTCGTGCGCTCCGCTCGATACCTGGTGGACGTCTGCGTGCTCGGTGTCGCGCCGCGGCCGGTCCGCCGCCGCGGCGCGCGCCCGGGGGATGGAGTGTGGGTCACCGGGACGCTCGGCGGCTCAGGTCGCGCGCTTGCACTCCTCAGCGCGGGCCGGTCGCCGCGCGGCTCGTTATGGCGCCGATTCGCCCGCCCCGAGCCGCGGCTCGCCGCGGGACGCTGGCTCGCGGCGCACGGCGCCCGCGCGATGATCGACGTCTCAGACGGCCTCGCTGCCGACGCGGCGCATATCGCGGCGGCCTCGGGCCTCGCCGTCGAGATCGATCTCGGGCTCCTCCCGTGCTGGCCCGGCGTCGGGCCAACCGCGGCCGCCGCGAGCGGCGATGAATACGAGCTCCTCGCCGTCCTCCCGCCGCCGTTTGGGCCGCGACAAGCGCGCGCGTTCGCCCGGGCCATGGGGCTTCGGCTCACCTGCATCGGGCGGTGCATCGAGGGCGCGGGCGTGCGGGTGACCGATCGCGGGCATACCCTGCCCGTGCCCCGCGGGTTCGATCACTTCGCCCCATGATCCGCCTGCTGTGGGTTACGCTGATCGTGCTCCCCTCGACCGCCGTGCACGCCCTCGCCGTGATCGTCGCGGCGCTGCTCGGCGTGAAACGACGTCCGGGCGGCGTCTACGACTGGGGCACCGTGGACTGGTCGCGCCAGGTCCTCCGCGTGGCTGGCACGCCGGTCGAGGCGACCGGGTTGGAGCGGGTGCCGGAAGGGCCGGTCGTCTATGCTTCGAACCACACGTCGATGTTCGACATCTGGGCGTTGGCGGCCACGCTGCCCGGCTCCACCCGCTTCGTGGCTAAACAGGAACTACGGCGTGTTCCTCTCGTGGGGCGGGCGATGGTTGGCGCCGGCCACATCTTCATCGACCGCACGAATCGCGCACGGGCGTTCGATGCGTACCGGCAAGCCGGGGCGACGATCCGCGGCGGCATCTCGGCCATCGTCTTCCCCGAAGGCACCCGCAGTCGCACGGGGGACTTGCTCCCCTTCAAGAACGCGCCCTTCGCGCTCGCGATCGCCGCCCAGGTACCCATCGTCCCGGTATACGTGGCCGACACCCACCGCATCCTGCCCAAAGGGTCGTTTCGGTTGCGGCCGATGCCGATTCGGCTGACGGTGGGCGAGCCCATACCCACCGCTGGACTCGAGCCTGACGACCGCGAGGCGCTGCGCGACCGCGTGCGCGAGGCGATCGAACAGCTCAAAGCCCGCGTTGACGTCACGGCACGGTCCCGCTAGGGTAGGGGCCACCATGAGCACGATCATCTCCGTACACGCGCGTGAAATCTTGGACAGTCGCGGCAATCCCACGGTCGAGGCCGATGTCACGCTGGCGAGCGGTGCCGCGGGGCGCGCGGGCGTGCCGAGCGGCGCGTCGACGGGAGAGCACGAGGCGGTCGAGTTGCGCGACGGCGACGAAAAGCGCTTCGGCGGCAAGGGTGTGCTCGAGGCTGTGAAGAACGTCAACGACGTGATCGGGCCCCGGCTCGAGGGCATGGCGGCGGAGGACCAGGTCGCGGTCGACTTCGCCATGCTCGAGCTCGACGGCACGCCGAACAAGGGGCACTTGGGCGCGAACGCGATCCTCGCCGTGTCGCTCGCGGTCGCGCGCGCGGCCGCTGAGGATGCGGGACTGTCCCTGTACCGGTACCTGGGCGGGCCCGTGAGTCACGTCCTCCCGGTCCCGATGATGAACATTCTGAACGGCGGCGCCCACGCGGCGAACACGCTCGACTTCCAGGAGTTCATGGTCGTGCCAATCGGCGCCGACAGCTTCGCCGAGGGGCTCCGGATCGGGGTCGAAGTGTTCCACGCGCTGAAGCGTGTCCTCGCGAAGCGGGGCCTGTCGATCGCCGTGGGAGACGAAGGCGGATTCGCGCCCAACCTCCCGAACGACGAAGCGGCGCTGGAGGTGATCATGGGGGCTATCGCCGCTGCCGGGTACGAGGCGGGTCGCGACGTGGCCATTGCCCTCGACCCGGCCGCGTCCGAGCTCTACCATGACGGGAGCTATGTCTTCACGAAGAGCGGCGGGGCGCGCCGCTCCACCGACGAGATGATCGCCCTCTACACCGGTTGGCTCGATCGCTATCCCATCGTGTCGATCGAAGACGGCTTGGCTGAGAACGATTGGAGCGGGTGGGCGACCCTCACCGAGACGCTCGGCTCTCGAGTACAGCTCGTGGGGGACGACATCTTTTGTACGAACCTCGAGCTGCTCGCGCGGGGGATCGAAGAAGGTGTGGCCAACGCCATCCTCATCAAGCTGAACCAGATCGGCACGCTGACCGAGACGATGGAATGCGTGACCCGGGCGCGCTCGAACGGCTACGGCGCCGTGATCTCGCATCGCTCCGGTGAGACGGAGGACACCTTCATCGCGGATCTGGCGGTGGCGAGCGGCGTCGGCCAGATCAAGACCGGGAGCGCCTCGCGTACCGACCGGGTTGCCAAGTACAACCAGCTGCTGCGCATCGCGGAAGAGTTGGGGGACGTCGCCTACTACCCAGGCCGGGATCTCTACCCGCTGTGACCCTGGGGCGATGGGCGGCGATCGCGGCGGGTGCGCTGCTCGGCTGGGTCGTGGTCTTCGGAGGCGAGTACAGTACGGCGGACTGGCTCACGCTCGTGCGCCAGGTGCACACGGAACGACGCGCGCTGCGCGATCTCCACGGCACGCTCGATTCCCTGGCGCGGCTCGCGCAAGCCCTCGAGACCGATCCGTCCGCTCAAGAACGAGCCGCCCGCGAACGCTTCGGGATGATCCGCACCGGGGAATTCCTCTACCGTCTCGTACCCGGGGATACCTCCCGCTAGCACCGGCCCGTGGGCTGCAGTCCGAGGCGGCCCCGCTCTCCTGTCTCGTCGCAGCGGCCCGGAATGTCACGGAATCCCGGGTGCGCTGGACGTTGGCCGTTCGAGACCCCATCTTCTAGGCGTCCAACCCTAGATCACGACCTATGCGTCTGCCATACGGTGCCCTGTGGGGTCTCGTCTGCCCGGCCGCGCTTGCGGCGCAGCATCCGGGCCGCGGCAGCGCCGCGCAGGCCACCGAGACCATCGCGCGCGTCCGCCAGGCCACGGTCACCGTCGAGGCCATTCAGCCGGACGGCTCGGCCGCGGGCAGCGGCTTCATTCTCACTTCCCAGGGTCTCGTTGCCACCGCGGCGCACGTCATCCGGGGGGCGCGCTCGGCCACCGTAAAGCTGCAGTCCGGGGAGACCTTTGAGGTGCAGGGCGTGGCCGCGATCGACGAGGACCGCGACTTCGCGCTCGTCCGCATCGCCGGGTTCGGACTTCCGAGCACGGCGCTCGGGAACTCGGACAGCGTCCAGGTTGGACAACGTCTGCTCGCCATCGGCGCGCCGCTCGGGTTCGACGCCACGGTCTCAGACGGCCTGCTGAGCGGGATCCGCGTCATTCAGGGCACCCGCGTCTTCCAGATCTCCATACCGGTGTCACCCGGCTCGAGTGGCGGTCCGGTGTTGACCGAGGACGGCCAGGTGGTGGGGATCGTCGTCCGCGGGGTGGAAGTTGAGGGCGCCGAGGACCTGAATTTTGCGCTGCCAATCAATTACTTGCGTGGTCAGGTGGCGCTCGTGGGCGACCGTACGCCCACCCCCTTGCAGCAGATGGCTTACCGCAACGCGGGCTCGGGGGACGCGGCGAGCGTACCTACGGTTACCCCCTCGACCGGGGCCCTCGCGCTCGACTCGGCGTCCGCCGTGCCCTCCGTATCGGCCGTGCCCCGTGTGGTCAACGAGTCGCTCGGAGTCGATTGGAGCGTCATGGACGGCGTGCAGCTCGCGACCGAGTCCTCCGACAACGGGGTTCGCGTGACGTCCGTCAGCGACTACACGCTGGGTCGCATGCCGACCGGGGCGGGGACCGTCGAAAGCCACGTGACGGCTCTGTGGTGGCAGTCAGGCGATGCGTGGCTCGGCGCGAAGACGGGCGTGTGGTTCCAAGACGAGCTCCGCACCGTGGTGCGGCTCGGGAGCCCGCCGGGCGCTCAAGTGTTCTTCCAGCGGACGGCCGTGGGCAGCCGAGCGGATGCGAACGGGTACGATCTCCGCATTGCGGCCGACACGCTGGTGTCGGATTCGGCGTGGAGCCGACGCGTGGGACGGGTCCCCCCGGGGACGCTGCCGTTCTCGGCGCTCGATATGGCGATCGCGGCTCTGCCGGATTCCTTACCGTCCTCGTTCTACATCTGGCTGCTCGAACGTAACGGCTGGCCGACCCACCTCGCCTGGGCCCGGGTCGAATTCGGACGCCACCGCATGCTGAACGTCGCACTCGCCAAGGCCGGCACCGACTGCGGCAGCGGGCACTACGACACGCGTGACCTGAAGATGGAAGTTGTCGACGCGACCGCGACCCTCGGTGCGCGTACCCTCACCTACACGGTGCTCGCCCGCCGTCCCCACGTCGACATCGCCGACGCGAAGTGCCTGCGGGTACCGGGCTTCGACAAGCTGAAGTAAGGTCTCGCCCTCGGTCCCCTCTCGGGCCAGGGCGCAGGCGGTAACACCCCTAGCCTGCGGCACGGCGCGCCAGCGCCCTCCGTGACTCTCTCTTGACTCGTTTGCTCGCTCGAGCCCGGCTCGCCGTCGCCAGCACGGCGCTCGCGCTCATGGCCACGGGTCTCTCCGCGCAGCGACCTCGATTCACCCACGCCGACACGCTGCGGGGCAGCGATACGCCCGAGCGGGCGTGGTGGGATGTGATCTTCTACGACCTCCACGTGCAGGTGAACCCGGCCGACTCGAGTATTCGCGGATCAAACGCAGTCACCTACCGCGTGCTCGGCCCCGCGCGGGAACTCCAGATCGATCTCCAGCCGCCCCTCGAACTCGACCGCGCCGAGGAAGGCGGACGCGCGCTCGCCGTCAGGCGAGACGGAGCGGCCTACTTCGTCGCTCCGCCGCTTCCTCAAGGAATCGGCGAGGAACGCACCGTCACCGTGCACTATCACGGACGCTGGAGGGCAGGGGACTCGAGCCCGTTCTACTGGACCACCGACAGCCTCGGGGCCCCGTGGATCGCCACGTCGGACGAGCCGCTCGGCGCAAGCAGCTGGTGGCCGCTCAAGGACTTCGCCGCCGACGAGCCCGACAGCCAGCGCATCGCGATCACCGTGCCGGACCCGATGGTCGAGGTCTCGAACGGCCGGCTGCGGAGCACCCGTCACAACGAGGACGGCACGACCACCTACGAGTGGTTCGTCACCGAGCCGATCAACAGCTATGACGTCGCGATCAACGCCGACCGGAACTACGCCCGCTTCGACGACAGCTACGACGGCGAAGGCGGGCGTCTCAGCCTCACCTTCTGGCCGCTCGCCTACCACGTCGACACCGCGAAGGCGCAGTTCCGCCAGACGCGATCGATGTTCGCGTGCTTCGAGGGGTGGTTCGGACCCTATCCGTGGTACGCCGACGGCTATCAGCTGATCGAAGCGCCCTTCCTCGGCATGGAGCACCAGAGCGGCATCGCGTACGGGAACCGCTACCTGCCCGGATATCTGGGCCGCGATCTCTCGGGCACCGGCGTCGGTTTGCTCTGGGACTACATCATCATCCACGAGAGCGCACACGAATGGTGGGGCAACAGCATCAGCGCCCGCGATCACGCCGATATGTGGCTGCACGAGGGGTTTGCGATGTACGCCGAAGGCCTCTACACCGAGTGCCAGCAGGGGAAGGACGCGGAAACGCGGTACTTCGTCGGCCTGCGCGGGCACATCAGGAACGACGAGCCGATCATCGGGCGGTACGGGGTGGACGATGTGCCCGACTCCCAGGATCGCTACTACAAGGGCGCGAACATGCTCCACACCGTGCGACAGATCATTGACGATGACGCGACGTGGCGGCGTATCCTGCGGGGAGCGAACGCGACGTTCCGGCACCAGACGGTCTGGGGCGCGCAGATTATCGACTACGTGAGCAGGGAAGCGGGGATCGACCTGCACCCGGTATTCGCACAGTACCTCACGACGACCGACATCCCCGTGCTCGAGTACGCGCTCAGCCCGACCACACTCACCTACCGGTGGACGCATGTCGTCGAAGGGTTCGCGATGCCGGTCCGCGTGACGCTCGACGAAGCCGGCGGGTATGCGCTCATCCGTCCCACGGCCGCATGGCAAACGATTCCGGCGCACCTACGGAGCGCCTCCGATTTTCGTGTCGACCCCAATTTCTACGTGCAGACGAAACCCGTTGGCGGAGGCGCTCCATGATTCCGTGCGTCGACGCCGTTGCCGGGGCCTAAAGCGCTTGGTATGTTGCGAGCCCGTGCGAACCGGCACACACGCAGCAACCGGCGCTCGATCGGTCCTGCAGCTCGTCTCTCATCGCGTGCAGGCTGTGTCCCTAGGATCAGAGACCCGCTATGACGGCGGGACGCTCGCCGTTTCCGAGCAGGACGTGCGCGGCGCGTTCGCCGACGATGCGCTCGTGCAGGTACGCGCCTCGTGGGTTTCGCCGGGCGACTCGGCGCGCGTGGTCAAGCTGCTCGACACGGTCGAGCCGCGGACCAAGGCCCGAGGCGGTGGCGGTGTGTTCCCGGGCTTCCTCGGACCGGCCAAGGCGCAAGGTCGCGGCGAGACGCACGTCGTGCGCGGCGTGGCGGTCATGGCCGCGGGCTACCTGCCGCGCGCGCAGGAGGCGGTGCTCGACATGTCGGGTCCTGGAGCGCTGCTCTCGCCCTTTGGCGGCACCCACAACCTGGTCGTGGAGTTCGCGCAGGCGCCCGGTGCGCCGTGGGAGCGCGTCGATGTGGCGGTGCGGCGCGGTTTGCTCGAGCTCGCCCGCTTGCTTGCCGACGCGACCCTCGGCGCTCCGCCCGACGACCAGGAGACCGTTGACGGACTCGGGTCCGAAGTCAGCGGCGCCCTGCCGCGCATCGGCGCGATCACGAACTTGCAGACCCAAGGGACCTTCAAGGACGTGTTCGTTTACGGTCGCAGCTTCGCGGGCGCGCTGCCGACGTTCATTGACCCGAACGAGCTGGACGACGGCGCGGTCGTAAGCGGCCAGTTCGGCCACCCGGCCCTCAAGAACCCGACATACCTCTATCAGAACCATCCCGTCGTGCGCGAGCTGCGCGCGCGCCACGGACGTGAGCTCCAGTTCGCGGGGCTCGTGCTTGCGCCCGAGCCCGTCGAGGCCGCGCAGAAGGAGCTGGTCGCGGCACATGCCGCGCGGTTGTGCGCCACGGCGCGACTCGACGGGGTCGTGGTGACCAAGGAGGGGGGCGGCAACGCGGATGCCGACATCTCGCTCAAGATTGACGCTCTGGCCGATCTCGGCATTCCCGCGGTGGGGCTGTTCGCTGAGATGTCGGGGGCCGAGGGTACGGCCCCGCCGGTCGTCGTGCCTCCCGAGCGGGGTACGGACATGATCAGCACGGGCAACTACGACGAGATCGTCCGGCTCCCGGCGGTCGCGCGGGCGCTGGGCGGATCCCGCGTGGACGTCGCGGGCGCAGCGGCCGACGCGGCCCTCGAGGTCCCCACTGCCGTGCTCTACGCCGCCCTCTCACCCATCGGCGCCGGCCGGCTGCGGTGCGAGGAGGTCGGGTGAGCCGGGTCGTCTTTTACCTGAACCAGTTCTTCGCCGGGCTCGGTGGCGAGGACGCAGCGAACGTCGAGCCCGGCGTGAAGCGCGGCGCCGTCGGCCCCGGGCGCAAGCTCCAGGAGCTCCTAGGCTCGGGACACGAGATCGTCGCCACGGTCTATTGCGGTGACGATCGCGCGGCGGCGAACCCCGAGGCGATCGCGGCGGTCCTCGCCCTGGTTGCGGCCGAACGGCCAGACCTCTTGCTCGCCGGGCCCGCGTTCGGCAGCGGCCGCTACGGTGTCGCTTGCGCGCGAGTTGTCGCGGCGGCGACCGCCGCCGGGATCCCGGCGATCGCGGCCATGCACCCCGACAACCCAGGCCTCGAAGACGCGCCCGCGGGCGCGGTCATCGCGAGCGGCGCCTCCGTCCGGGACATGGGCCAGGCCCTCGAGCGCCTGGCTGGGGCGGCGAGGCGACGGCTCGCGGGCGAGCTTCTCACGGCGGCCGACGGGCGGATCGGGAAGGTGGCGCGGAAAAATGTGCGGAGCGACCGGGTGGCCGCCGCCCGCGCGGTGGACCTTCTCCTAGCGCGACTAGAGGGACGCCCGGCCGCCGCCGAGGTGCCGCTCCCTCGGTTCGACAGCGTGACCCCGGCACCGCCGGTCGAAGACCTCGGACATGCGACGGTCGCGCTCCTCACCGAAGGCGGGCTTGTACCGGTGGGAAATCCCGACCGGCTGGAATCCGCGCGGGCCACGCGCTGGCTCAGGTACTCGATCGCCGGAAAGTCCGCGGCGCCGAGCGGGCAGTACGCCTCGGTGCACGGCGGGTTCTCGACAACCTGGGCCAACGAAGACCCGCACCGCCTGTTGCCGCTCGACGTCGCCCGCGACCTCGAGCGCGAAGGGGCGATCGGCGCGCTCCACACGGAGTACTTCGCCACGACCGGCAACGGCACCACCGTGCCGACGGCGCGTCGGTTCGGCGTCGAATGGGCCGCGGAGCTCCGGCGCGCGGGGATCCAGGCCGCGATCCTCACAGCCACGTGAGGAACCGGAACGCGTTGCGGGTCAACGCTGGCCAAGGAACTGGAGCGAGCGGGGATCCCGACCGCGCTTCTCTGCAACCTCGTCTCGGTGGCGGAACGCGTGGGCGCGCCGCGCATTGTGCCCACGCGCGGGATCCCCTATCCGAGCGGCGACCCGGCGCTCCCGCCCGCGGAGGAGCGCGCCTGGCGACGCGAACTCTTGGAGCGCGCCCTGCGCGCGGTTACCACACCCGTCACGGGGCCGACCGTGTTCGCCGGCCCAACCGCACCCTGACGTGAGGGGCGTGGTCGTGTCGGCGGCGAGCCAAGTGCTCGCCCACACGCCGGGGCTCGCGCGCCATGGCTCGAAGCCCGCGCGCGAGCTCCCCAAGGACCCCGCTGTCGACCGGGCGTTCTCAAGCGCCCTGCGCGGGTTCGCGGAGGCCGTGGGGTATGCGCCCCACCAGGCCTATCTCGGCGCGATCCATCCGCGCGAGCTCCCGCCGCGGCCCTGGACGGGCACCGAGAACGGCGGGTCGCGCTTCGGACCCGACGGCGAGCTCATGCCCGAGGTGGAGTTTCTCGGGCTGCTCACGACCGTCGACGAGTTCGGGCTCCTCTCGCTCACCCGCGAGTGCGCGGACGAGGCGGCGGGCGCTCTCAGCGCTCATCCCCTCGCGTCGCGGCTCCAGCTCGACCGTCTCGCGAAAGCGACGGCTGTGCACAGCGGTCCGGGCGCCCTGGAGCTGTCGGCCGGCGGCCGTGCCGTGGGTGCGATCCAGCGCGCCCACGATCAGGACGACTCGCTCGCCGCGGGTGTGCTGCTTGAAAACCTGGCCGGGAAGGCCACGGCCACGCTCGCGTTGCTCACCCTTCTTGAGCGGCACCAGATCGACCCGGCATCCATCGACTACGTGCTCGGCTGCGGGGAGGAAGCGATCGGCGACCGCTACCAACGCGGCGGCGGGAACCTTGCCAAGGCGGTCGCCCAAGCGGCCGGACTCACGCAAGCGTCCGGGGCCGATGTGAAGGACTTTTGCGCGGCCCCGGTGCCTGCCCTCGTCATAGCGGCCAGTCTCGTGACGGCGGGCGTGTTCCGGCGCGTGGCGGTCGTGGCCGGGGGATCGCTGCCCAAGCTCGGGATGAAGTTCCAAGGCCACCTCGCCCGCAGCCTGCCGGTGCTCGAGGACGTCATCGGCGGTGCGGCCGCGCTCGTCGAAGCCGACAACGGGGTCGCTCCGCGGATCCGGCTGGACGCGGTTGGTCGACACCGGGTCGCCGCGGGCGGGTCGAACCCCCAGATCATGACCGCCCTGGCCGTGGAACCGCTCGAAGGCCTCGGTCTGCCCCTGACCGCCGTGGACGACTACGCGACCGAGCTGCACAATCCGGAGATCACGGAAACCGCAGGGGCGGGCGACGTGCCGGATCGCAATTACCGCACGCTTGCCGCACTCGCCGTGCGCCGGGGGGACATCGCGCGCGACGAGCTCGACCAGTTCGTGCGGGGTCGTGGCATGCCCGGTTTCGCCCCGACCCAGGGGCATCTCGCGTCCGCCCTCTGCTATCTTCCGCATGCCCTGCGACGCCTGACGAGCGGCGGCGCCGAGCGGGTCATGCTGATCGCCAAGGGGAGTCTGTTTCTGGGCCGCATGTGTCAACTGTCGGACGGCATGTCCCTGTTGCTCGAGCGGAATGCACGAGGAGGGTGATCGTGACAGCAGGGTTGGCGGAAGCGACGAAGGAGAACTTTCGGGAGCTCGTGGCCGAGGGCGTGGTCCTGGTGGACGTTTGGGGACCGCAGTGCGGGCCGTGCCTCGCGTTGATGCCCGATGTGGAACGGCTCGCCGCCGCGCGGTCGGACGTCCGCGCGGTGAAGCTGGACAGCTCGAAGGCGCGGCGGTTGTGCATGGAGCTGCGCGTTATGGGGTTGCCCGCGTTCCTGTTGTTTCAGGACGGTCGCGAGATCGGTCGCCTCGCGGCTCCGGATCTCACGGCGGCGCGTCTCACAGAGTGGCTGGACGCGTCGCTCGACACACTCGCCCAAGGGGAGGTACGCTAGTGGCCAAGCTAGCCGACAGGCTGATCATCGCACTCGGCGAACGAGACGGCATTTCAGGCCCCGCCATCGCCGCGTGTGCGACGGCGGCCGGCGCCTCGGTCGCGTTCATCGCCACGGAGTGCTTCGTCTGAACGGCGTCGGGAGCCATGGACGTGCAGAGCCAGGAGGCAATTCGTAGCCTGGCGGCCCAGCACGGCGCGGGCAAGCTCCTCGTTCTGCTTGGCGCGCCTGATCCGGAGAGTGCCGAGATCGCGGCGGAAACGGTCGTGCTCGGTGATCCGTCATACGCAGGTCCATTGGCCGGAGCCCAGTTAGGGCTCGCCGTCTTTCACATACTCGAACCGGCGATCCGGGAGCAAATCCCGGCCACGGTTTGGGACGAGCAAATCGGCGTGATGTGCGACGTGCTGGACCCCGGCGGGCTCACCGCCGCCGTGGCTGCCATGCGCGCGCGCGGCGCGTCGGCGTAGGCTAGCCGCGGGGCACCCCGCGCCGCAGTCCGGAGAGAGAACGCTTGCAGACGCCACGCCTCGGCGCGTCGGGTCCCCTCGTCTCGACGCTCGGCCTCGGATGGATGGGGAGGTCGGGCACGTACGGGCCGAGCGCGAGAGCATCGCGACGGAATCGTCGCCGCGATGCCCGTAGCGGGCACCCTTTACGACACCCGCGATGAGCACCTTGGACAGCGAACGCCCGGCCCGGCCGAGCTGAGTGGAGCGACGCCGGGCAGCTCGCTCCCGGTCGTCCTCACGCGGTACATTAGAGTCACTCGGTGGGCGCGCGAGGGCGTCGCCGCAGGGCGGGGTAGCTCAGTGGTAGAGCAGCGGACTCATAAGCCGTTGGTCGTGGGTTCAAATCCCACCCCCGCTATTGGAGAACACTACAGACGCCGTCGGGTGCGTTTGCCCCTCGGCCGAGGCGACCGTGCCGACCCTTCCCTCGTTGGCGACGGCGCGTACGTTGTTCGCCAGCCTTCCTCAGGAGGCATTTGATGCGCTGGACGTTCTTGATAGCCCTCGCCGCTGCCAGTTGCGCATCGACGCACGTCGTCCGCTCGTTTGATTCGACGCCACTCCCGCCCATTTGCCCGGCCGGCGTGGCGGTGTACCCGGACTCCACGCAGATACACAAGCAGTACACACGGATCGCGACCCTGAGCTCGCGGGGATCTTTCCTGTTCCCGGATGAAGACGCGATTTTTCAATCTCAACGCAACACCGCCGCCAAGCTCGGCGCGAACGGGGTGATCCTGTTGCTCGGGAACCTTTCGAGCGAGAGCACGAGCTTGAACAGCGGGCGCGCGATCGCGATCTACATTCCGTCAGACACCACGCGAGTCGCGGCCGCGTGCGGTCGGCACTAGACCCGGGCGAGAGGAGCTGAGGCGCATGCCTACTAAAGGATCGCTGAACGCCGTCATGCCCGCCGTCATCGCGGGCGGCGTCGACACCGCTAGCACGCCCGCCCCCAACTGGGCCATGCACCGACGCCACCACGGGCGGGGCGTGGTGGGCGGCCTGGTCTGCCTGGTTGTGGTGATTTACGTCCTATGGCTCGCGACGCGCCTCGTTCGCGCGATCGAGAAGGCCGCCGACAAATACCAGGGCCGGGCGCCGTAGCCGCGGAGACTCACCGCTGCTGCCGGTAGATCTCGTCCCCCGTATCGTGGGCGCACTCGTTGAGCACGATCATCGGCCGACGGCCCCCCATGTCCGAGGCGATGATCTCACCGAGATGCCGACCCGTTCGAGCGTCCCGCAGCTCGCTCCGCAACCGGCACATCGTGTCCGATCCGCCCGGGCCCGGGAGCTCCATCTGAATCGACATTCCCCGGAACGCCTCGAGGGTGCTCCGGATGACGAGCACGCCGCTCGTCGTGTCCTCGGGGATCTTCGCGACCACCGTCAGCCCGTGAGACCGAAGCCGGTCCCCGAGCTGTGCGCGCAGGGAATCCGTGACGTTCAAATCAAACGGGGCGCCGGTGCGATCGGCCACCGGCTCGACTACAAAAACGCGATAGCCTTTGAGCGACACGCCCGGCTCGAGCGCCACGTCAGGGTGTACGGGCGTCAAGCAGCCGCCCAGGGAGAGAAGAAGAATGAGAGTCTTTTTCATACTCGATGACACCCACGCTGCCCCCGGTTCCGTCGGAGCGCGGCGGCTGTCATGCGAGCACAGCCGCGGAACTCGCTCCGCCCCCCGGGGTGTTTGGAGAGATATGAATACACTACTTCGTGGTTTCGGATTCGTCACTCTAGCATCGCTCGGTCTCGGGAGCCGCGTCCTTGCCCAAAGCCCCGCCGATACGGCGGCGTTCGCCGGCGGGTGCTTCTGGGGGATTGAAGGGGTGTTCGAGCACGTGAAGGGCGTGACGTCTGCGACGCCGGGATACGCGGGTGGTTCAGTGCAGAACCCCTCCTATGAGCGGGTGTCGAGCGGCACGACGGGGCACGCGGAATCGGTCCGCGTGGTCTACGACCCGTCGCAGGTTTCCTACGAGCAACTTCTCCAGGTGTTCTTCGCTGTGGCCCTGGATCCGACCGAGCTGAACCGACAGGGGCCGGACGTCGGGACGCAATACCGCTCGATCGTCTTCTACCGCGACAGCGTGCAGCATCGCGCGGCGTCTGCCTTCATCGCAGACCTCACGAGCCGCAAGGTGTACGGGGCGCCCATCGTGACGGAGGTTGACTCGTTGGGAGCGTTCTACCCGGCCGAAGGGTATCACCAGCACTACATGCAGCGGCACCCGAACGCGCCCTACATCGTCTACAACGACGCGCCGAAGGTGAAGAATCTCAAGCGGGACTTCCCGGCGCTCTATTGGGAGGCCTGGCACCAAGACTAACCTCGGGATTTTGAGGCTGGCCCGCCTTCCGGGCGGCCTAGCTGAGGACGGCCGCGCGGCCGCCCGCCGAGGATCCCGACGCTCGTTCCCACCATGCTGAGAATGAAAGCCGTCATGATCCCTACCCGGGCACCGAGCGCCCAGCCGATCCAGCCACCGCCGGTGGCGACGAGGAAGGCGAGCAGTTTCGTCACGCGGCGCCTCTCGCCGCGGGCGAGCGCGGGGCGTGGGTCATCGTCAGGTCTTGAGGCCGCGCCACGTGAGGGGCCGTAGGTCGCGCGCCTGCTCGGCTGCTCGCCGCTGCGCCGCGCCCAAGTGTTCCTCATACTCGGCTCGCCACTCGACCGGCATGTTCGCCCGGAAATATGCAGCCGTCATCACGAGCCCCCGCGGCTTCGTGCCCGCGCCGTGCCCGACCGCCCTGACATCGCCGAGAAAACACGTCGAGCTTCCGGCGTCCATGGCGTTGACGACGGCGCACTCGAAGTGCGCGTAACACTCCTCGAGCACCGGCGCTCCGAGCTCGCCTAGCCGATGAGGAATGTCGGCCAGCTTGTCGCGCGTCCGGCCGCTCACGAACCCGAGCCGGTGGACGATGTCCATCTGGTCTTCGCGTAAGAGGTGGAGCACGAAGCGCCCCGTGTCGAAGATCAGGTCGTGGCTCAAGTTGAACTTGTGAATGAAGATCACGACGCGCGGCACTGCGGGGACGATCGACGCCCGAAGGGCGCTGTCCGTAATGAGACCGTTGCGCTTCGGGTCTCGGAGCGACGTGATGGCGACCACCGGCGACGTGAGGTTCCGGAGCAGCTGGTAGATCGCGTCGGGGCCCATTCTATTACTTAATCTATATGACGCTGCTTGAGCGCTTTCACGCCCACATTTCGCGCACCGGTTGCTTCCCCGCGCCCGGAGTGGCGATCGTGGCGGTCTCGGGCGGTGTCGACTCGCTCGCCCTCCTGGACCTGCTTCACGCCGAGGCACCAGCCTTGGGCCTGACGCTCGTCGCGGCGCACGCCGACCATCAAATCCATCCGGCGAGCGGCCAAGTGGCGCGAGACGTGGGCGAAGTCACGACGCGGTATGGGTGTCCCTTCGAACTGGGCCGGCTCGGGCTCGGACCGGGGGCGAGCGAGACAGTGGCCCGAGCGGCTCGCTACCATTGGCTCCGGGCGGTCCAGAAGACGCGGGGAGCGCGCTACCTGGTCACGGCGCACCAGCGCGACGATCAAGTAGAGACGGTGTTGCTGCGCGCGCTGCAGGGCAGCGGCCCGGCGGGTCTCGCCGGAATCCCGCGCAAGGGACCAGGTGGGCTCGTGCGGCCGCTGCTCGTGTTCGGGCGCGACGAGCTCGCGGCACACGTCGCTGCCCGCGGTCTCGCCCCCTACGATGACCCGGCGAACCGCGACCCACGTCACCTCCGGTCGTGGGTTCGGCACGCGATTTTACCGGTGCTGAAGGAGCGGCTGGGCTCGACGGCGACGGAGAACCTCTTGCGCCTGGCGCGCCAGGCGGCCGCGGATCGCCGGGCGTGGGATCACGCCCTCGATTTGCTTCCTGGGCTTGCGCTTCGCGTCACCGACGACGCCTTCGACGTTGCTCGGGCTCCCGTCGCAGGCTATGATCCCGCGGTGTCCGCGGCCGTCCTCGTCGCGGCGGCGCGTCGGATCGGGTGCGTGCTCGGGGCCGCGCGTGCTCGCAAGGTCGTGGCACTGGCCGGGCTTCCGTCGGGCCGACGCCTCGCCCTTCCCGGAGGGTACACGGCCGAGGTCGCTTTTGACCGGTTGCGGGTATACAAGAAGAGTCCAGCCCCTCGCCCCGAGCGCCTGGCGACGCCCGGCCCTCGAGGCGAGTCTGTTTTCGGCGCCTTCGTCGTGCGCTGGGATGAAGCGCCCGCGCCTCCCGCGCTGGACCGCGCAGGGTGGACGACGTGGGTCGGGCCAGGTTGGGCGATGCGCGCCCACCAAACGGGCGACCGGTTGCTTCCGCTCGGCGGCGTTGGGCACCGACCTGTGCGGCGCCTGCTGATGGAAGCGCGCGTACCGCGCGGGGCGCGTGAAGGGTACCCGGTGGTGACCCACGGCGACGCAGTGGTGTGGGTGCCGGGCCTGTGCCGCAGCGCCTTCGACGTACCCGCGCCGGGAACCCCGGCCGTGCGCCTTGATGTTATCCGACGAGGGGATGGCGCAGCCCGGTGATCGCCCCGTCCGCCCCGTCGTGTTCGATGAAGCGACGATCGCGGGGCGGGTGCACGCCTTGGGTCGGGAGATCACGGCCGCGTTCCCCGATGGGGACCTCTTGGCGCTCGGGCTCTTGAAGGGGAGCTTCATTTTCCTGAGTGACCTGGTGCGGCGGATCGAGCGTCCCCTCCAAGTGGATTTTATCGTGGCGGCAAGCTACGGCGCGGAGACCGAATCGAGCGGCGATGTCCGGTTGCTGTATGCGCCCGAGATGATTATGGAAGGCAGGCACGTCTTGTTGGTCGAGGATATCATTGACTCTGGGCACACCGTGAACCGGATTGTGAAGATGTTACGCGGGCGGGGGATGCGGAGCCTCAGCGTGTGCACCTTGCTGCACAAGCATGTGGCGACCGCTCTTGAGCTCGAGCCCGCCTTCGTGGGCTTTGACGCGCCGGCGACGTTTCTCGTGGGGTACGGTTTGGACCACGCCGAGGACTACCGTAACCTTCCCTATATCGCGAGTCTGACGTAATGGCCAATCGGGTCCCACCCCCGCGGGAGTTCAATTGGGGTCGCACGCTGCGGACCCTGTCGTTTTGGGCCCTCCTCATCGTGGGCTCGATTGCGCTCGTGCAGTTTGCCTCGAGTCGCCGGCAGGACGCCGTTGACATCTCCTACTCCCAGTTTACCGAGCAGCTCGACGCCGGCAACATCGGGTCCGTCGAGATCACGGAGCGCCAGCAGATCCGCGGCGACTTCAAGACGGCGATCACGATCGGGCATCACAGCGCGGACCACTTCACGACGCTCTTGCCGTTCGAGTCGAGCGACACGTGGGTAGGGACGCTGCGCCAGCGTGGGGTCGACGTACGCGCGCGCGAGGAGAAGCAGTCGTTCGGCGTGTTCCTCTTCAGCTTCCTGCCGTACCTGTTCATTCTCGGCCTCATCATCTTCATGTTGCGCCAGATGCAGCAGGGCGGGAACCGCGCCTTCGCGTTCGGCAAGTCCAAGGCGAAGCTCCTCTCGGGCGACACGCCGAAGGTCACCTTCGCCGACGTCGCCGGTGCCGACGAGGCGAAGCAAGAGCTTGAGGAGATCATCGACTTCCTCAAGGATCCGCAGAAGTTCCAGCGCCTCGGCGGTCGCCTCCCGAAGGGCGCGCTGCTCATCGGACCGCCGGGCACGGGGAAGACCCTCCTCGCCAAGGCCGTGGCCGGCGAAGCTGGGCGTCCGTTCTTCTCGATGTCGGGGTCGGATTTCGTCGAGATGTTCGTAGGGGTCGGGGCCTCGCGCGTCCGTGACCTGTTTGAGCAGGGCAAGACACACGCCCCCTGCATCATCTTCATCGACGAGATCGACGCCGTCGGTCGGCATCGGGGTGCGGGCCTCGGCGGCGGTCACGACGAGCGCGAGCAGACGCTCAATCAGTTGCTCGTCGAAATGGACGGCTTCGAGTCCAACGAGGGCGTCATCCTGCTCGCCGCGACGAACCGTCCCGACATCCTGGACCCCGCGCTGCTGCGTCCCGGCCGCTTCGACCGCCAGATCGTGGTCGACATGCCCGATGTGAAGGGCCGGGAGCAGATTCTGCGGGTCCACACGCGCAAGATTCCGCTCGCCGCGCTCGTGAACCTCGAGCGGATCGCCAAGGGCACGCCCGGCCTCTCGGGGGCGGAATTGTCGAACGTGGTGAACGAAGCGGCCCTGCTCGCGGCCCGCCGGAACAAGGGCGCGGTCGACATGAGCGACCTCGAGGACGCGAAGGACAAGGTCATGCTCGGCCTCGAACGCAAGAGCATGGTGCTGACCGAGGAGGAGCGCCGCCTCACCGCCTATCACGAAGCGGGCCACGCGCTCGTCAGCCTCAAGGTGCCCGGGCTCGATCCGATTCATAAGGTCACGATCGTGCCGCGGGGCCGCGCGCTCGGGCTCACGTTCTCCTTGCCCGAGCAAGACCGGCACAACTACACGAAGCAGTACATCCTGGGACGGCTCGCGATGGCGTACGGCGGCCGGGTCGCCGAAGAGCTCATCTTCGGTGCCGACAAGGTGACGACCGGGGCGACCCAGGACATTCAGCAGGCGACCGAGATGGCCCGCCGTATGGTTACGCAGTACGGCATGAGCGACGTCGTGGGGCCGATCGCCGTCGGGGACCGCGAAGCCGAGATCTTCCTGGGGCGCGAAGTCGTGCAGCGCCACGAGATCTCCGAGCGCACGGCGGAGCTCGTCGACACCGAACTCAAGCGCCTGCTCGGCGAGGCCTACGAGCGGGCGAAGCAGATCCTCTTAGAGAACCGCCCGGCGCTCGACCGCATCGCGGCCGCGCTCCTCGACCGCGAAACGCTCGACCGCGAGGAGATCGAGCTCGTGCTGGCCGGGCAGCCGCTGCCCCCCGTGCCGCCGCCCTCGCCGACCGGAAGCTCGGCCGCGCCCGCGCGAGAGCGTCCCGCGCCCGTGCCGCAGCCGATCGGCCCAGTGCTCGGCAGCCCACCGCCCGAACCCGCCGGGGCGTGACGCTGACCGCGCTCGCCGCCCACAGTCGCGAGGCGGTGCGCGCGGTGCTATCCGCCCGCGGTTGGCAAGACGAACCGGCCTGGGCCGCGGCGACGGGGCTTGAGTGTCTCGCCGTGGTCATCGATGCTATCTCCCCGACCGAGCGCGAAGCGCTAGTCCGCTGGAGTACCCACGCGGGCACCGATGTCCTCACCGGTTCTGATTGGGCGCTCGTTCATGGCCCCGCAAGCCGCCTCGCCCCGCTCGCCAGACCCGACCGCGCCCCGGCAGACCTTGAGGGCCTGTGCGCCGCGATCGCGCGCGTCTTGGCCGCCTACGCCGAGCCCGCTCGCACGTGGGACCTTGGCACGGGCAGCGTCGGGCTTGATGACCCCCGTTTTATCGGCATTCTCAATGTCACCCCGGACTCCTTCTCCGACGGGGGGCGGTTTCAGGACGCCGAGGCCGCGCTCGCGCAGGCCGAGCGCCTGAAGGCGGCCGGCGCCGACGTGGTAGACGTCGGCGGCGAGTCCACGCGGCCGGGCGCGGGACCGGTGTCGGCCGTCGAAGAACGCGCACGCGTTGTGCCCGTCGTGAGCGCGCTCGTGGGCCGGGGCCTTGGGCCCGTGTCGGTCGATACCCGCCGTGGCGAGGTCGCGCAGGCGGCGGTCGACGCGGGGGCCGCCATCGTGAATGACGTCTCGGGCGGCACATTCGACCCCGCGCTCCTCGACGTCGTGGCGCAGACGGGCGTCGGCGTCATCCTCATGCACATGCGTGGCACGCCGGCGACCATGGACAGCCTCGCGAGCTACGGACACGTGGCGGCCGAAGTCGCAGGCGAGCTCGCAGCCCTGGCGGCGCGGGCCGAAGAGCGGGGCATCGCGCGGACGCGCATCGTGCTGGACCCCGGGTTCGGGTTCGCGAAGACCGCGGTCCAGAATTTCCGGCTGCTCGACGATCTGGCGGCCGTCGTCGGCCTGGGCTATCCTGTGGCGGTCGGACCGTCGCGCAAGCGGTTCCTCGGCCACGCTACTGGCCGGCCGGTCGAAGACCGGGACCGCGCCACCGCCGTGGCCTGCGCGCTCGCCTGGGAGCGGGGCGCGCGCTTGTTCCGCGTCCACGACGTCGCTATCGCCCGCGAAGCGCTCGCGGTCGCGAGGGCGACCGCGAGCCCAAGGTGAGCTTGGAGTCCTACCGGTTCCTCGTCCCCCGCCTCTGGCCCGACGTCGTCGAGATCCTCCTCGTGGCGTTCGTGATTTATCGGTTCCTCCTCTTCCTGGTCGGGACGCGCGCGATTCAGATCGTCGTGGGCGTGATGATCCTCTCGATCGCCTACTTCGCGGCGCTCGTGGCGAAGTTCCAGATGATCAGCTTCCTCCTCGGCGTGGTGTTCACGTACGGCGCCTTTGCCGCGGTCGTCGTGTTCCAGCCCGAGCTGCGGAACGCCCTGGCGCGTCTCGGGCAGTCGCGGTTCATGCGGCGGTTCTCGCAGGGCGACCGCCAGTCGGTTGCTGAGGAGATCGCCGAGGCGCTCGACCGTCTTTCCCGCGCGGGTACCGGCGCCATCATCGCCGTAGAGGGCGACATCGGCCTCGAAGAGTTCATTTCCTCCGGGGTGCCGATGGAAGCGAAGGTCTCGGCCGATCTCCTGACCACGATCTTCACCCCGTACTCCCCGTTGCACGACGGCGCCGTGCTCATCCGGGGCGACCGAATCATCGGCGCCGGATGCGTGCTCCCACTCACCCAATTCAAGGTGACAGACAAGTCCCTCGGCACCCGGCATCGGGCGGCGATCGGCTTGTCAGAAGAAACGGACGCGACGGTCCTCGTTGTGTCCGAGGAGACCTCGACCATCTCCGTCGCGAGTCACGGGGTCCTCCACCGACCGCTGACCCCCCAACAGGTCCGGGATCTCTTGTCGGGGGCCATTTCCCACCTCGAAGGGGGCGAGCGCCTCGTAGCCTCGGCCCACTGACGCCGCTGGCGAGGATTGTCCCGCCAGCGCCGCGCCGCTAAGGTTTCCAGCTTATGGACTTTCGGGCCCTGCCCGAGCGGCTGGCCCTGGTGCGTGCGGACATCGCCCGCCGCCAGGCGCTGGGCGGGTGGACGCACCCGGTGACGCTCGTCGCGGTCACCAAAGGGTTCGGTCTCGAGGCGGTGGAGGCGGCGCTGGCGACGGGCCTCGCGGAACTCGGCGAAAACCGTGTCCAAGAGGCCATCACCAAGATCGATACTGCTGCAGGCGCGCGGGCCACGTGGCACTTGATCGGCCACCTGCAGCGGAACAAGGCGAAGTTGGTGCCCGGGCGGTTCGCCGCGGTTCACTCGATCGACACGGCGGCGCTCGCGACGGAGCTCGATCATCGCGCCGCCGACCGCGGTGTCCGGCTTCGGGTCTTGCTGCAGGTGAACGTGGCGAGGGAGCCGCAGAAGAGCGGGTGCCGCCCCGACGAGCTCGGCGGCCTCGCGCGCGCCGTGGCCGCGCTGCCGCACCTGGCGCTCGAGGGCCTCATGACCATCGCGCCGCTGACCGACGACGAGGCGGTGCCGCGGGCGACGTTCCGGGCCCTGCGCGCTCTGCGCGATGCCTTGCGGGAGGAGGGCCTATGGCTACCGGCGCTGTCGATGGGGATGTCCGGCGATTTCGGCGTAGCAGCCGAGGAGGGGGCGACGGTGCTCCGATTGGGTACCGCCCTGTTCGGCCCGAGACCGACATGACCGAAGACGCGTTCCACCTGACCCCGCTCGACATCCGCAAGCAGGAGTTCCGCCGGACGCTGCGCGGATACGAGCCGAGGGGTGTGGACGACTTTCGCGCGCGGGTCGCCGAGGAGCTCGAACGGCTCGTGCGCGAGCGGGCGATTCTCGACGAGCGGTTGGCCTCGCTGACCGAGCAGGTGCGCACGTTCCGCGAGCGCGAACGGGCCATGAACGAGGCGCTCGTCGCGGCCCAGGAGCTGCGCGAAGACACGCGACTCGCGGCCGAGCGCGAGGCCGACGCGATCGTCCGCGCCGCGCAGGCCGAGGGCCGGAAACTCGTCGAGGACGCACGCGGCGCCGAGAGCGACGTGCGCCGGCAGCTGGCCGAAGCGGAGCGCCAGTTTCAGGCGTACGTCGGCGGCTTCCGGGCGCTGCTCGAGCGCCAGGCCGCCGAGCTGCGAGCCCTGGACGGATCCCAGCGCGGGTGATTGCGGACGCGGTGCGGGCGATCGAGGCGCGCTCCGCCCTCACGCCTGATGTGGCCGTGATCCTCGGGACCGGACTGTCGGCGCTAGCCGAGCGGATGCAGGTCGAGACGCGCGTCCCCTACGCCGAGCTTCCGGGCTTCCCGCTCTCCACGGTCGAAAGCCATCCGGGGGAGCTCCTGCTCGGAACCCTGGCTGGCCGGCGGGTCGCCGCCATGCGGGGCCGGTTTCACCGCTACGAGGGCTACACGCTCGCCGAGGCCGCGTTTCCCGTGGGGGTGCTCCACGCCCTGGGCGCACGGGTCCTCGTCGTGTCGAACGCCTGCGGCGGGATGAACCCCGCGTGGCAGGCGGGCGACCTGATGCTCATCGCCGACCACATCAACTTGCTCGGCGACAACCCCCTGGTGGGCGCCTCCGACGGCCCCCAGTTCCCCGATCTCTCCGCGGCCTACGATGCCAGCCTGCGCGCGCTCGCCCAGGACGTCGCTCGCGCGCTTGCGGTCACCCTCCGCGAGGGCGTCTACGTCGCGGTGGCGGGCCCCAATCTTGAGACCCGGGCGGAATACCGGATGCTCCGCACGCTCGGGGCCGACGTCGTGGGGATGAGCACCGTGCCCGAGGTCATCACGGCGGTGGCGCGCGGCATGCGGGTCCTCGGCGTTTCGATCATCACCGACCTCTGTTTTCCCGACACCCTCGCCCCGACGTCGCTCGACCGGATCATCGCCGTGGCGAACGAGGCCGAGCCGCGCCTCACGCAGCTGGTCTGCGGGGTGCTCGAGCGGCTGAACTGATGCCGTTCCCCCGCGTCGATTCCGAGCTCTCGGCGGACGCGCTCGAAAAACAGCTGCTCGCGACCTGGAAGCACGAGCGCCTCTTCGAACAAACCCAGCAAGCTTCTCGCTACGGCCCGCCGTTCGTGTTCTTCGAGGGGCCGCCGACGGCGAACGGGCGGCCGGGCATTCACCACGTGTTTGCCCGCACCATCAAGGACCTCGTCTGCCGCTACCACACGATGCTCGGCCGCGGGGTCACGCGCATCGCGGGGTGGGACACCCACGGGCTCCCCGTCGAAATCGAGATCGAGCGGGCGCTTGGGATCAGCGGGAAGAAGCAGATCGAGGCCTACGGCATCGACAAGTTCAACCGCCTCTGTCGCGAGAGCGTGTTCACCTATAAGACCGACTGGGAGGCGCTCTCGGAGCGGATCGGCTACTGGCTCGATTACGAGCATGCCTACGTCACCTACACGAACTCCTACATCGAGACCGTCTGGTGGCTGCTCAAACGGCTCTACGACAAGTCGCTCCTGTTCCGCGGGCACAAGGTGCTGCCCTACTGTCCCCGCTGCGGGACGGCGCTGAGCTCGCACGAGCTCGCGCTCGGCTATGAGACGGTCTCGACGAACTCGGTCTACGTCGCGTTTCCCTCGGCGGAGAACCCGCGGCGGCAATTCGTCGTGTGGACCACGACGCCCTGGACCCTCGTGTCGAACGTCGCGCTTGCGGTCCACCCCGACCTCGAGTACGGCGAGTACGAGGTGGAGGGGACGCGGTTCGTCGTCGCCGCCGCGCGCGCGGGCGACGTGCACGTTGGCGGGCGGCCGCTCGCGGCCGCGCCGCGCGTGGGCACCGTGACGGGGCGGGCCTTGGTGGGCGAGCGCTATCACCGGCCGCTCGAAGTCGTGCCGATGCCGCCCGAGGGGAAGCACGGCGTCATCGTCGCGGCCGCGTTTGTGTCGGCCGAGGAGGGCAGCGGGCTTGTGCATGTGGCCCCGGCCTTCGGAGCCGATGACTACCAGGCTGCCCAGCAGCACGGCCTCGCGGTCGTGAACCCCGTGGCCCAGGACGGCACGTTCCAGGGAACCGGCTGGCCCGAGCTCAACGGCTTGCTCGTGACCGACAAGGCCACGAACAAGCTGATCATCGAGCGGTTGAAGCGTGAGGGGCGGTGGCTCGAGACGCGGCCGTACGAGCACAGCTACCCGTTCTGCTGGCGCTGCGAATCGGCGCTCATCTACTACGCCCGGGATTCCTGGTTTGTGCGGACCACCGCGCTCAAGGCGCGGCTGCTCGAGGTCAACAGTCAGGTGGCCTGGCATCCCCCCGAGGTCGGCGCGGGCCGCTTCGGCAGCTGGCTCGAGAACAACGTCGATTGGGCGCTGTCCCGCGACCGCTATTGGGGGACGCCACTCAACGTCTGGCAGTGCGACCGCGACGCGGGGCACCGCGAGGTCATCGGGTCCTACGCCGAGCTCGCTGAGCGGTGGGGTGGGGCGCTGCCGCATGAGTTCGATCCGCATCGGCCCTTCATCGACACCTATACCTGGACGTGCCGCGCCTGCCCGGGGACGATGCGCCGGCTGCCCGAGGTGATCGACGCCTGGTTCGACTCGGGCGCGATGCCGTACGCCCAGTGGCATTACCCCTTTGAGCATCAGGCGGAGTTCGCCGCCCACTTTCCGGCGGATTTCATCTGTGAGGGCGTCGATCAGACCCGGGGCTGGTTCTACTCGCTGCTTGCGATCGGCGTGGGTGCGTTCGACTCGGTCGTCTACAAGCACGTGATCGTCAACGAGCTCGTGCTCGACCCGCAGGGCCAGAAGATGTCGAAGAGCCGCGGGAACGTCGTCAACCCGTGGCAGGTGCTCGCCCTCCACGGGTCCGACGCAGTGCGCCTCTACCTCCTGTGCCAGAGTCAGGTCTGGGTGCCCAAGCGCTTCGACGCCGAGCAGATCCCGAAGGTCGTGGGCGGGTTTTTAAACGCCCTCAGGAACACTTACGACTTCTTCGCGCAGTATGCAGAGGACTGGCGGCCGCCTGACGAGGACGCCGCGACCCCGCTTGCGAACCGGCCCCTCGCCGACCGTTGGCTGCTCGCGCGGTTGGACGAGGTGGTTGCGGGCGTCCGCGAGGCGTGGTCCGCCTACGACACCACGGCCGGCGTCCGCGTCCTGATGGACTTCGTGGGGGAGGACATCTCGCGCTGGTACGTGCGGCGCAACCGGCCCCGCTTCTGGGCCCCGGACCGCGCGACCGATCCCGTGGCGCTCGAAACGCTGCACGAGACGCTCGTCGCCGTGGCCCGGCTGCTTGCGCCGGCCGCGCCCTTCTTCGCAGACTGGCTCCATCGAGCGCTCGTCGGGACCTCGGTCCATCGCGCGGCGTTCCCCGTCGATCGCGGGCGTCGCGCGCCGGAGCTTCTCGCGGCGATGGCGGCCGTGCGGCGCCTCGCCTCGCTCGGCCGGGCGGCGCGCGAGGCCCGGGCGATCCCGGTCCGACAGCCGGTCGCCAGGATCCAGCTCGCCGTCCCGGCCGCGGTCAAGGGCCCCATCTTCCGCGACCTGTTAGATATTCTGGCTGCCGAAGTGAACGCCAAGGACTACGAAGTGGTCGCGTCCGATCACGATCTCGTGACCCTCAAGGGGACTCCGAATTTCCGGAGTCTCGGGAAGCGCTATCGCAACAGGACCCAGGCCGCGGCGGCGGCCGTGGCGACGCTCACGCCAGAGGACCTGATGACGCTGGAGCGCGGCCTGGACGTACGCTGCGGGGAGTGGGACTTCACTCCCGCCGACGTCGCCGTCACCCGCGAGGTCGCGACCGACTGGATCGTGCAAGCCGACGGGCCGTACGTGGTGGCGCTCGACCCGCGCCTCACGCCGGACCTCGTCGAAGAGGGCCTCGCGCGCGAACTCGTGAATCGCATTCAGCGGCTGCGCCGGGATGCGGGCTACGAGTTCACGACGCGCATCGAGGTGAGCATCACCGGGGCGGCCGAGATCCTGGCGGCCGCCGCGGCCTTTCAAAGCGTCATCGAGGGCGAAACGCTCGCGCGCAAGACCGTGCTGGGCGCTCCGCTCGTCGAGCCAGACTTGAGCCGCGACGTCGATATCGAGGGGCACCGCGTTACCATCGCACTCCGACGCCACGACGGACGAAAGGGCGGGACCCGATAATGCCGATGAAATCGAAGGTGAAGAGCAAAGGGCTGGGCAAGAAGCAGCTCGCCCACCTCGAGAAGCGACTCCTGGAAGAGCGCGCCCGCGTCCAAAAGGAGCTCGGCTATTATGACGAGTCCTTCAATTCGAGCCTCCAGGCCTCCGATGGCGATCTCTCGAGTTACTCCTTCCACATGGCGGACCAGGGCACCGATGCGATGGAGCGCGAGAAGGCGTTCCTGTTCGCCTCCCAGGAAGGCCGCTACTTGTGGCACGTGAACCAGGCGCTGCGGCGCCTCTATCAGGCGCCGGAGAAGTTCGGGAAATGCGAACAGTGCGGCGAGGACATCACGTTCGAGCGACTCGACGCGCTGCCGCACGCCCGGCTCTGCATCCGGTGCAAGGCGAAGGAAGAGGATGGCAAGCGTCGCTGAGCGCCGCCTGTTCTGGTCGACGGCCGCGGCGGTGGTCGTGGCGGACGTCGTCACGAAGCTCCTCGCCGAGAACCACCTCGCGCGGCGCGTCCCGATCCGGGTGGTGGGCGACGTCGTGCAGCTCCGGCTCGTCTACAACCAGTGCGCCGCGTTCGGACTGTGCATCGGCGAGTACTCGCGGTGGATCTTCTTCGGCCTCGCCCTCGTCGCGCTCGCCGTCCTCGGGTCCATGGTCCGCTCGACCCGCCCGGGCGACCGCGTCCGCATCGTGGCCCTCGCGCTCGTCTGCGCCGGCGCCGTCGGGAACGTGATCGACCGCGTGCGGAGCGCGATGGGCGTCGTGGACTTCGTCGACGTGGGGATCGGGTCGGCGCGCTGGCCGACGTTCAATGTGGCCGACTCGGCCATCACCGTCGGGGCCGTCGTGCTCGCCATTTCGCTCTGGCTCGAGGGTCGGGAGCACGATGAGAAGGAGGCGCAGGTCACGGGGCCGTGAGCGGGACCGTGGTCACCTTCTGTGTGGCCGTGCCTGAGACCGAGCGCCTGGATCGGTACCTCGCCGAACAACTCTCGCTATCGCGCACCGCCGCGGCCCGCCTCGTGGCCGAGAAGTGCGTCGTGGCAGACGGGCGACCCCTGCGGGCGTCCGCTCAGCTCCGGGCCGGGACGGTGGTCACCGTCACGTTGCCCGAAGAAGCTCCTCCCCGGACATACGCGCCCGCTCACCGCGAGCTCGACTTCGCCTACGAGGACGAACACCTCGCGGTCATCGACAAGCCGGCCGGGCTAGTCGTGCATCCCGGCCCGGGCCACTGGGACGACACGCTGGTCAACGTCCTCATGGGGCGGGGCACCGAGCTCGCCCAGGGGACGGGCGAGGGACGGCCCGGGATCGTCCACCGCCTGGACCGCGACACCTCGGGCCTGCTTCTCATTGCCAAGACCGAGCTCGCCCATCGCCGGCTCGCTCGGGCGCTCGAGCAGCGCCACATCGAGCGGGTGTACGCGGCGCTTGCCTGGGGCCATCTCGCGTCCAGCCCGGTGACGATCGATGCGCCGATTACGCGGCACCCCCAGGACCGCCAGCGCATGACGGTGCTCGCCGGCGGGCGCCATGCCGTGACCCACGCCACGGTCGTCGCGCGCTTTGCCCACGTGGACTTGCTCCGCCTCGAGCTCGACACGGGCCGCACCCACCAGATCCGTGTGCACCTCGCGCACGTCGGCCACCCCGTCGTGGGCGACCGGGAATACGCGCTCGGCGGCAGCCGCGGGGTGACGCCGTCCAAACGCCAGGCCGCCGAGCGGATCGAGGTGCTTGCCCCCCGCCAGGCGTTGCACGCGGCGGAGTTGCGGTTTGCACACCCCGTGACGGGCGCTCTCATTTCGCTGCGCTCGGAATGGCCGGCCGGCCTCCTGCCCACCCTCGCCGCGGCGGCTGAGGACACGAACTTGCTTGCTCAGCGCAACCCCTTGCAGTATTTTGGGTTCTTCGCGTCGGATGAGTGACGAGATCGTCCGGCTGCTTGTCTTCCGGGTGGGCACGCTCGCCTGCGCGGCCGATGCGGCGATCGTGCGCGAGATCCTCCCGCGCCTCGTGCTGACGCGGATTCCGGGTGCGCCCCCTGTGATCTCGGGTCTTGCGAACGTGCGCGGGAGTCTGGTCACGGTCGTGGCTGGGTGGCGGGCGCTCAAGCAGCCCCGGCCCGAGACCGACCAGCCGGACGGGACCACGATTCTTCTCGAGCTCGCGGGCCGGCGGGTGGTCGGCTTGGCGGTCGACGAAGTGATCGACCTCCTCTCGGTGGCTGGCGCGACGCTCGAACCTGGGCTCGCCCTGGCCGGCATCGATGCGACGCTCGTGCGAGCCGTCGGCCGGCGTGCCGGGCAGCTCTTCGTGGTCCTCGACACCGACGCGTTGCTAGCCCCGATGTTCACCTCCTAGGGAGGGTGTGTGAGCCACACGGTCCTCGTCTGCGACGACGCCATCTTCATGCGGACGATGATCAGCGACATCCTCACGCAGGCGGGCTTCGAGGTGGTCGGGGAGGCGGAGACCGGCTCCCAGGCGGTCGCGAAGTACCGCCAGCTGAAGCCCGAGCTGGTCACGATGGACATCGTCATGCCCGACATGGGCGGGATCGACGCGGTCCGCGAGATCGTCAAGCAGGACCCCGACGCGAAGATCCTGATGTGCAGCGCCATGGGCCAGCAGGCGCTCGTGGTGGAAGCCATTCAGGCGGGCGCCAAGGACTTCGTCGTCAAGCCGTTCCAACCTTCGCGAGTGCTCGAGGCCGTGCAGCGAGTGCTCGGCTAATGGACCTCTCGCAGTACGCCGAGCTGTTTCTCGCCGAGAGCCGAGAGCATCTCAGCAGCTGCAACCAGTTGCTGCTCGAGTGGGAACGCGACCCGGCCGCCCGCGGTCCGGTCGACGGCCTGTTTCGCGCCTTTCACACGATCAAGGGCATGGCCGGCACGATGGGCTATGCGGCGGTCGCGGACCTCGCCCATCGGGCGGAGAGTCTCCTCGAGCCCTTGCGCCACAGGGGACGACGGCCGACCGACGCCCTGCTCGAGCTCCTGTTCCGAACGGTCGACGCGCTCGAACGGGCGGTGGCCCTCTCGGCGGCGGGCCGCGAGCGGGAGCTCGACGTGGCCGAACTCCTGGGCGAGCTCGAGCGGGCGGCCCCGCGGGCTGGCCCGGCCGTGCCCGAGCCCACGAGCTCGGCCGTGCCCGAGCCCGCGAGCTCGCCCGTGCCCGAGCGTGCGGCGGCTGGCCGGCTCGTGCAGGTGGCGCTCCGCGCCGAAGCGGCTCTGAAGGGCGGCCGGGCGCTCGTCGCCCTCCGCAAGGTCGAGCGCCTCGGGCGGATCCACAGCGTCTCTCCCCCGCTCACCGCCTTCGAGGTCGAGGACTTCGACGGCCGGTTCAGCTTCCGCCTGGTCTCAGACGCCGCCGCGGCGGACATCGTGGCCGCCGTCATGAGCGCGGGAGACGTCGACCAGGTTGCGCTGCCCGAGGACGAGCTTCGCCGCGCCGAGGCGACCCCGGACGCGGGCAGCGGCCCGACCCGCCATATCCGGGTCGACCTGCGCCGCCTCGACACGCTGATGAACCTGATCGGCGAGCTGCTCACGGCGCGGGGCCGTCTGGACGAGCTCGCCGGCGCCCGCCATGACGCGGCGCTCGATGACCTCGCCTCCCACATCTCACGGCTCTCGACCGAACTGCAAGGGGAGATTGTCGAAGCACGGATGACGCCGGTGTGGCAGGTCTTCGACCGCTTCCCCCGTCTCGTGCGCGACAGCGCGCGCGAGCTCGGCAAGCAAGTCGCGCTCCGGGTCGAGGGGAAGGAGATCGAGCTCGACCGCGCGATCCTCGACGAACTCGGTGATCCCCTGGTGCATCTCCTCCGCAACGCGGTGGACCACGGGATCGAGCCGCCGGACGAGCGCCGTGCCGCTGGTAAGAAGCCCGAAGG
This sequence comes from Gemmatimonadales bacterium, assembly GCA_035604455.1. Lineage (GTDB taxonomy): Bacteria > Gemmatimonadota > Gemmatimonadetes > Gemmatimonadales > GWC2-71-9 > AG25. The sequence goes on along the minus strand of DATNIM010000009.1, from coordinate 81,822 downwards.
CGAGGTGGTGCTCGCGGCCGCGCGCGAGCGCAGCCGTGTGACGATCACCATCAGCGATGACGGGCGGGGGATCGACCGCGCCCGTGTCCTCGCGATCGCCAAACGCGACGGCCTGGTCGAGCCGCACACCGAGTCGCTGACCAACGACCAGCTGCTGCGCGTGCTCGCGCGGCCCGGGTTCACGACGGCCACGACGGTGACCAGCGTGTCCGGCCGGGGTGTCGGGATCGACGTCGCCCTGACGCGGGTCCGCGCGCTCGGGGGCACCGTGGAGGTGCGGTCCGAGCTCGGAGCCGGTACGACGTTCGTGTTGCGGCTCCCCGTCACGCTCGCCATCGTGCGTGCGCTGATCACGAGCGTGGGTTCCGAGCGCTACGCCTTGCCGCTGACGTACGTGTCGGAAACCGTCGAGTTCAGCCAGGCGCCGCGGACGACCGTTGAGGGGCGCGACGCGATCGTGTTGCGCGATCGGGTCGTGCCGCTCGTGCCGCTCCGCCGCCTGCTCGACGTCGGCGAGGAAGGCGCCCCGCCGCGGCGGCCGATCATCGTGCTCGAGATGGGCGAGCGGCGCGCGGGGGTCGTCGTGGACGCGATGCTCGGCCAGCAGGAGATCGTGGTGAAGAGCTTCGACACGCCCCAGGGCACCCTGGCGCTCTTCAGCGGGGCCACGATCATGAGCGATGGCCTGCCTGCGCTGATCCTCGACGCGGGCGAGCTGGTCTAGGAGAGGCGCGATGCCGGACATCCGAGACCTCAAGGCCCTGCAGCTCGACGCGCTGCGCGAAGTCGCCAACATCGGTGCTGGGCACGCGGCGACCGCCCTTTCGCAGATGACGAACCGGCGCATCATGATCAGCGTGCCGCAGATCGCGGTCGCACCGCTCGAGGAAGTACCCGAGCTGCTCGGGCATCCGCAGGACGTGGTTGCGGCGGTGCTCATGCACATGCTCGGCGACCTGACGGGTCGCACGCTGCTCTTGTTCCCCGAGGCCGTCGGGCGGCGGCTGTGCGACATCCTGTTGCGGCGGCCGGCAGGCGCCACGACGAGCTACGACGCCCTGGAACAGTCCTGCTTGAAGGAGGCGGGGAACATCCTGGCGGGCGCCTATATGAACGCGCTCTCGGACTTCATGGGGATGCTCTTGCTGCCGTCGGTGCCGAGTTTGGTCGTCGACCTGTGCGGCGCAGTGCTCACGACTGCGTGCCTGAACTTCGGGCACGACCGCGACTACGTGTTGTGCGTCGAGACCGCCTTCAACCTCGACGACGAGGGACTCCGCGGCCATTTCCTCCTGCTACCCGACCTGGCGTCGCTCCAGGCCATCTTCGACGCCATTCGCTTGAGCTGAGCCGTGACGGCGCCGGCGCTTCCCGATCGCGACCTTGCCGCACTCCGATCGTTCGCCCGCCGGATCGATCCCTCCGACGCCGACGCGCATAACAACCTGGGTGTGGTCTACTACCGGCGCGGCCTGGTGGTCGAGGCGATCGCCGAGTTGGCTCGCGCGCTCGAGCTTGACCCCAAGATGCAGATCGCCCAGCGCAACCTCGAGATCGCCTACCGCGACTCGGGCTACTACGATCGCCGCGTGGCGGAGCTCGGCGAACGGCTGCGCCAGGCTCCCGACGACCGCGACGCGCGCTGGGAACTGGCGCGGGCCTACGCGAGCCTCGGCCAGCACGCCGAGGCGATCACCGAGTTCGAGGAGCTCCTCGCGCGGCGGCCGGACGACATCGGGGCGATCATCCAGCTTGGCGTGGCCGAAAAGAACCGGGGGCGCGGCGAGGCGGCGACCGAATGGTTGCTCCGCGCGGCGGAGCGTGATCCGGAGAGCAGCGTGGTCCAGCTCTACGTCGCCGAGGCGTATTACAGCCGCGGCCTGAACACCGAGGCACTCGCCGCGCTCGAGCGCGCCGTGCAGCTGAGTCCGGACAATGCGAACGCGCATTACCTCATGGCCTTCGTGCTCGGGGACATGGGCCGCCACGACGAGGCCCGGGCGGCCTCACGCCGCGCGATCCAGCTGAACCCGCCGCTCGCGCGGGCGCAGACGAACCTCACGATCGAACGCGCGGAATCCGAGCGCCGGAGCCGCGAGGTCCGCGTGCCCGACCCAAGCGAGGCGGAGGGCCAGGCGCTCGCCCACTACAACCTCGGGCTCGCGTTCCGCCAAAAGGGCTACTACAACGAAGCGCTGCGCGAGTACCGCCTGGGCCTCGAGCGCGGCGAAGACCGCCGTCTGACGCTGCAGGCGATGGCCGAGGTGCAGTTGCTGCGCCGCGATTTCGGCGCGGCGCTCGAGCTGTACGAGACGTTGCTGCGCGAGCTCCCCGACGCCCCGAAACTCTGGAACGAGCGCGGGGTCGTGCTGCACCAGGCCGGGCGCCCGGAGGACGCGGAGGCGTCCTACCGGCGAGCGACCGAGGTCGATCCGAAGTACGCGCTCGCCTGGAACAACCTCGGCGTCCTGCTCGCGCACCGCACGGCTTCTGACGACGCGATCGGCGCGTTCCGCACCGCCCTCCAGCTCCAGGGTCGCTTCGCTCCGGCCCGGCTCAACCTCGCGCTCCTCCTCTATCAGTTGCGGCGCTTTCAGCTCGCGCTCGAGGCCTACCGGCAGGTCCTGAGCGACGATCCGCGCTCGGGGGCCGCCTGGAACGGAGTCGGTCTCGTGCTAGTCGAGCTCAAGCGCTTCACCGACGCACGCAACGCCTTCGTCCGCGCGGTCGAGGCGGACCCGGCCCACGCGGGGGCGCATTACAACCTGAGCTTTACGCTCTCGAACCTTGGGGACTACGAAGGGGCCCTGCGCGCGACCAAGCGCGCGCTTGAGCTCGATCCGTACTACGTCGCCCAGAAGTTTGCGCTCGCGATCGACCTCCAGTTTGAGAGCAGCACGATCGGTATCGCGCCCGAGATCTCGGCCGACGTGCCGACCGAGACGCTCGGCGAGAGCTTCTCCTTCGACCAGCGCCTGCTCGACAACATCTTCCAGGAGCTCGCGCCGCCCGCCGCGCAACCCACGCGCCCCGAGCGCGAAGACCCACTTGCGCTCGCCCGCGATTACGTGAGCAAGGGCCTGATGGAGCTCGCCGCCGCCGAGGCGACCCGGGCGGTCCAGCGCGGCGCCGACCGTGGCGATGCCGCCGTGCTGCTCGGCGACACCTTCGCGAAGCGGGGCCTCCACGGCGAGGCGCTGGAGCGTTACCAGGAGGCCCGCGTCCAGAACGGCAAACGGCCGGACGCCCTCCTCGGCGAGGTCCGGGCCCTCTTGGCGCTCGGGCGCGTCGCCCAATCGCACGCGCTCGCCGAGGAACTCGTGACGCTGACGCCGGACGACGTCGACGCGCTCGTCGCCGTAGCCAAGGGTCGTGCCGCGGCGGGGGACGCCGCCGGGGCGCTCACCGCGCTCCAGCGCGCCCAGGTCCGCGCCCCGAATCGGGCCGACCTCCACAGGCTCCAGGGGGACGTCGCGCTGAAGATCGGGGACCGGACGGGCGCCCACGCGGCCTACAAGGCGGCGCTTGAGCTCGATCCCGGGTACGTGCAGGCGTGGCTCGACCTCGGGCGCCTGGAGGAGGCAAGGGAGGACTGGGGCGCCGCCGGGCAGGCCTACGAACGCGCGCTCGAGGTGCTCCCTACCTTTTATGAGGCGGCCCTGGCGCTCGCCGATCTCTCCCGCCGCACGGGGCGGGTGCAGCAGGCCATCACGCGGCTCGTGACGCTCCTCGAGCAGGACCCCTACGAGTTCAAAGCACTCCTCTTGCTCGGGCGCGCGTTGCTCGACGCGCAGCGCCCCGACGCGGCGGTCGAAGCGTTCCGGCGGGTCCTCAAATTCGACCCGCAGCACGTCGAGGCCCTCTTTCAGCTCGGTGTCACCCTCGGGCGCCTGCAGCGCTACGGTGAGGCGGTCTCGGCCTGGGAGAAGGTCACGCGGCTCGACCCGAGCGGACCCTTCGCGCCCCGCGCTCGCCAGCATGCCCGGACGGCGCTCGACCTGCAGAGCATCTTCGCGGCCCACGCCGCCTAAGCCATGGCCATCGAGGGACCGCTTCGCGAACTCGGCATCCACGACGTCTTCCAGCTGCTCGACCTGAGCCGCAAGACCGGCGTCCTGCGCGTCACTTCCGAGCTGCGGCACAACGCCGGCAGCGTGTATTTCGACGACGGTGCGGTGATCTTCGCCACCATCCAGAGCAACCCCCACCTGCTCGGGTCGATGCTCGTGCGGAGCGGTAAGATCACCCAAGCGGACCTCGACCGCGCTCGGGACATGCAGACCCGCGGGGACAAGCGACGACTGGGGCAGGTCCTCGTCGCGATCGGGGCGCTCACGCCGCGGGACGTGGAACGCCAGGTGCGGTTCCAGGTCGAAGAGGTGGTGTTCGAGATGATGAGCTGGCATGAGGGATTCTTTTCCTTTACCGAGGAACCGGTCACGGACGTGCCGACCGAGGCCAAGGTCCGGATCCCCACGGAAGTGCTCTTGATGGAGGGCGCCCGGCGCATCGACGAGTGGTCGCGGATCGAGAAGCGGGTACCCCACCTCGGGACCGTGGCGACGCTCGCCCCGCCCCCCGAGCCCGGGTCGAGCGCCGGTACGCTGGACTTGCTCCCTGCGGAATGGGAAGTCCTGACACTCGTGGACGGCGAGCACGACGTGCGGGCCATGGCGCAGGCCCTGGGGCACTCGGAGTTCGAGGTCGCGAAAACCCTCTTCGGACTCGAGAGCGCGGGTGTCGTGACGCTGCGGGACCCGGGCCCCGCGCGGAGCGACTCGGCGGGCTCGGCGCAGCTCGTCGAGCTGACGGCGCGGGTCGAGGATGCCCTCACGCGGCGCGAACCCGAAGAGGCGCGCGCCGCGGCCGAGCGGGCGGCCAACCTGTTCCCGCACGATCCGGGAGCGCACGTGCTCCTCGGTCGTGCCCACCTCGCCGCCGCCCGACCGGGCGACGCGGCGGGGGCGTTCCGCCGCGCGCTCCGGCTCGACCCGCTGCTCGTCCCCGCGCACCGCTTGCTCGGGCACGCGCTCGCGGCCGCGGGTCGCTTTACGGAAGCGGTCGAGGTTTGGGACCAGTGGGAGCGTCTCGCGCAGGATTCCGAAGCGGAGCTCGTGCGCCTACCCGACGTGCATCGCGCGAGACTCGCTGCCCAGACACTCGCCGAGGTGCGAGCCGCGGGCGATGGGCTTGATGGCTGACGACGTCAAGACGCTCTCGACCGAGCTCGCTCAAGACCCCGACAGCCTGGTCTTTCTGCGCTTGGGCGAGCTCTTGCGCCAACGCGGGCAGCTCGATGCCGCGCACCGGGTCGCGTTGAGCGGCCTCGGGCGGCACCCCCACCTCGCCGACGCGCACGACCTCTGCGCTCGCGTCCTCACCGACAAGCGTGACTACGAACGCGCGTTCGACGAGTGGGACATGGCACTGCGGATCGCCCCCACGCATATCGGGGCGCTCAAGGGCCTCGCCTACCTCTATTTCAAGGTGGGGGACGTCGCGCAGGCCGAGGCCCACTTGGCGGCCGCGCAGCGAGCCGCTCCCGACGACCCGACGTTGCGTCAGGCCGCCGTGCGCCTTGCCGACGGAGACCGGCGCTCGGCAGCCGTCGTGCTCGGTGCGGCTCCGGCCCCTCCGCCACCCGCGCCCCCAGCCCCGCCGCCTGTTCCGCGACGGACCCCCGTCCCGGAAGCGACGCCGACGGCCGTGGCCCCGCTCAGCGAGGGCCGCGTGTTTGCGGGGCTTGAGGGAGCGGACGAGGGTCTGCTCCTCCTCGACTCGGCGGGTCGAGTGTTGGGCGGCGCCCTTCGGGACCCAGGCGGGGCGGACGTGACCGAGCGCGTGGCGGCCTACCTCGCCGGCGTCTCGCAGGAAGCCGCTCGCACGGCGAAGCTCCTTGGTCTCGGGGCCTGGACCGGCCTTGCAGCCGAAGGGGAACGGGGCCACGCCCATCTGGCGCAGCCGGGGCCCGACGCGCTCTTGCTCGTCGTGCGGGACCGCGCCGTGCCCATGGGACGACTGGCCATCATCGCCGAGCGCGCGGCGCAAGCGGCGCGCCGCTGGCTCGAGACGCACACGTGACCGCCGCCACCTTCAGCCGGGCGCTCGACCTCGTCACTCGGGTGCCGGGGGTGCGGGGCGCGCTCATCGTCTCGGGGGGTGACGGCCTGGTCGTGGCCGAGCAGTTGATCGAAGGCCTCAAGGGCCCTGCCGTGGCGGCGCTCGCCGCGAGCCTCGCCGCGCGGTTCGGTCGCGCGATGCAGGCCGCGGGCGTCGGCGCGGGCGTGTTCTGGCACCTCCAGTGCGCCGAGGGCGCGCTGCTCGCTGTGCCCGCCGCGTCGGGCACGCTCGTCGTCGCCGTGGCCGAGCCCGGTGTGAACGTGGGGCTCGTCCGCCTCGAGCTACTCCGAGCCACGGAGGCGCTCGCGTGACGACCCGAGCCGTCGAGTCTTGGACGCTCGAACCGCTGCGTCGGTTCGTCGGGGAAGCCGCCGCGCGCCTCGTGCTGCTCATGACGCCGGCCGGTCAGGTGATGGCGCAGCACGGGTTCGCTCGAGCCGTCGACGTCATGGCGGCCGCGGCGCTCGGCACCGCCATCGTGGCGTCGACCACCGAAATCGCCCGCCAGCTCGAGCAGCCTCCGTTCGCCGCGCTCACCCATCAGGGCGAGCGACAGGGCATTTTCCTCTCCGCGTTGACGACGAGCCAGGGCGGGATCGTGGCCCTCGTCGTTTACGACCTCGACGTTTCGTCGATCGGGTTGGTGCAGTTATTCTTCGAGCAGCTCGTCACGGACCTGCTCACGGCAAGTCCCGCCGTGGCGCCGCGCAAGCAGGTCTTGGCTGTGGATTTCGAGCGTGAATTGAGCGACAGCCTGAACCTCCTGTTCGGGAGATAGGCCGGTGTCCCTCGTCAATTTCACGACGCGCGAAATCACCTGCAAAATCGTCTATTACGGCCCCGGGCGGTCCGGCAAGACCACGAACCTTCATTACATCTACGGGCGCGTCCCGGAAACCCGACGCGGGCGCATGGTCTCGCTCGCCACGCAGACCGACCGGACGCTCTTCTTCGACTTCCTGCCCATCGATCTCGGACAGATCTCGGGCTTCGCGACGCGCTTCCAGCTCTACACCGTGCCCGGCCAGGTCTACTACAACGCGACACGCCGGCTCGTGCTCCAGGGCGCCGACGGCGTCGTCTTTGTGGCCGACAGCCAGGCCCGCCAGCTCGATGAGAACCTCGAGAGTCTCCAGAACCTCCACTCGAACCTTCGCGAGCACGGGATCGACATTCGCACACTCCCGCTCGTCCTCCAGTACAACAAGCAGGATCTTCCAAGCGAGCTCATCCTCGCCCCGCCCGAGCTCGACGACGCCCTCAACTTCCGGGACGTCCCGAGCTTCGGCGCGGACGCCCTGCACGGGCAGGGGGTCTTTGAGACCCTGAAGGCGGTGTCGGAGCGGGTGCTCCGCCGGCTTGCGGCGGGGACAGTGGCATGACGACCACGCTCAATCCGCGCTTCTCCTTCGAGACGCTCGTCACGGGTGCGGCAAATCGCCTCGCGGTCACCGCCGGGCGGGCGGTCGCCGAGAACCCCGCCGCCGCGTACAACCCGCTCTTCGTCTACAGCAGTTCGGGGCTCGGCAAGACCCACCTCCTGATGGCCATTGGGCAGGGGGCGAAGAAGCTCTTGCCCCACCTCACGATTGAATACCTGACACTGGACGAGTACGTCGAGGCCTTTCACGCCGCCGTGGCCGCGGGCCAGGGCGACGCGTTCCGTCGCCGCTTTCAGAACGTGGATCTCCTGCTCGTGGACGACGTGCAGTTCCTCGCCAACCGCCGCGAGATGCAAGCCGAGCTCCTCCGTCTCACCGAGGCCCTGCAGACCGCAGGGCACCAGATCGTGCTGACCAGCGACCGGCCTCCGGCCGAGATCGCCGATCTGGACGAGCGTCTGATCTCGCGCTTCTCGGGCGGGCTCGTTGTGGACATCGGTGCGCCCGACTACGAGACGCGGGTCGCCATCCTGCGGCGCAAGGCGGAGGAACGGGGGGCGAAGTTCCAGCCCGGTGTGCTCGAGGCGGCCGCGTCGAACGAGTTCCACAACGTCCGCGAGCTCCTCGGCGTGCTCAACCGGCTCATCGCGCACCAGGCCGTGAACGAGGCGCCGCTCGCGCCCGACGATGTGCGCGCGTTGCTCGGGATCGGAACCCCGGACGCGCAGGCCTCCGCCAGTACCGCAGCCCCGGCTGCGGCGAGAGCGAGTGGGGGTGGGACGGGTGATGAATTCGGGGCGTTCCTGCGCGACGTCACTGTCACGGTCGGCAGGGCGGTCGAGACGTGGCGCGCGCGCGTCGCGGAAGCGGTGCTGCGGTTCGAAGGCGAAGGGTACCGGACCGAGCGCCTCGAGGCGCTGCTCCAAGCGGACTCACCCGGGGCGATCGAGGAGGCGATTGCGCATTTCGCGGCCGACGTCGATCAACTGAAGATCCTCGAGGCCGAGGTCGCGTCGCTCGACCCGCAGGCGGCCGGGCAGAGCGTGTTTCGCGATCCCGAACGCCTGGCCGAGGCGCAGGCGCTAGTCGAAGAAGCCCGCGCCGGGGCGACCCCGCCGCCCGCGCCTTCCCCCGCATTCCCCCTCGCCATGTTCGCCGTCGGGCCATCGAACGAGGAGGCCGCGCGGGCCGTGCGGGCCGTCCTCGACGCGCCCGGCCGGCGCTACAATCCGCTCGTGCTCACGGGGCCGAGCGGGGTGGGGAAGACGCACCTGCTCCACGCGCTGGGCCTCGCCCTCGCCGAGTCCGATCCCAAAGGGATCGTCGCCTGTCTGTCCGCTCAGGCGTTCATCGACGAGCTCATCGCGGCGATCGAGGCCGATCGGGTCGAGTGGTGGCGCCGCCGCTACCGGCGCGCGACCGCGCTCTTGCTCGACGACATCCATCTCGTCGCCGCCAAGGAACGCTCGCAGGAAGAGCTGTTCAATCTCTTCAACCGCCTGCACGACGAGGAGCGGCAGCTCGTCTTTACGACGCCCGAGCCCCCGAGCAAGCTCGTGGGAGTGGAGCAGCGGCTCGTCTCGCGCCTCGAGGGGGGCCTCGTCGTGGCGCTCGCCCCTTCGGACCGCGCGGTGCGGCGCGCCGCGGCCGAGCGCTTGCTCCCGGAGGCTGGCGTCACGGCGGACCCGGCCCTGCTCGACTACTTGGCCGACCGGCCCGCCGAGTCGGTGCGCGAAGTCGTGGCGCTCGTGCAGCGGGTGCTCGGCGCCGCGTCCCAGCGCGACCGGCCGGTCAGTGCGGGACTTGCGCGCGAGGTCCTGGAAGGCCAGGCGGAGCCGGGTCGGCGCTCGAGCGGGTTTCGCACGAGCGGCATCGTGGTCTCAAGCCTGGGTGGGATCCGGAGCCGGGAGAAAATGGCCTGGGATTGGCCGGATCCCGGCGATCGGTTGATCGAGGATCTGCGCTGATGGCGATCAAGGGGTCGCTCAAGGAAGCCTCGCTGCCCGACGTCTTGCAGCTCCTTGCCCTCGGGCAGAAGACCGGATGCCTCTCGATCGCCGACCGATCGAACTTCGGCTGCATCTACTTCGAGAAAGGGCGCATCTGCTACGCCTCGATCGTCAACCGCCGAGACCGGCTGGGGGACATCCTCGTCAAGCACGGCACGATCACGCAGGAGCAGCTCGACGCCGCGATCGAGCGCCAGGCGTTGGAACGCGACAAGAAGCTCGGCCAAATCCTGGTCGCGCAGGCCGTCATTTCGCAGCAAGACCTCGAACGCTACATGCGGGTCCAGATCGAGGAGTCGGTCTATTTCCTGTTCACGTGGACCCAAGGGACCTTCCACTTCGAAACCGACGTCGCTCCCGAGCGGCAGGACTTCCTGGTGTCGATTAACCCGGAATCGCTGCTCCTCGAGGGGGCCCGCCGGGTCGATGAATGGAGCCTGATCGAGAAGAAGATCCCGTCCTTCGACCTCATCTTCATCGTGGACCGTGACCGCCTCGCGATCGCCGAGGGGCAGCTCACCGATTCGCAGACGCGCGCGCTGGCGGTCCTCGACGGGACGCGGGACGTGAATCAAGTCGTTGAGGATACGGGGCTGAGCGAGTTTGAGGTCGGCAAGGCGCTCTACGGGTTGATCACCGCGGGGTTCGTGCACCGCGCGGGTCGGAGTCCGTCGCCCGTGGACGTGCAGGTGACCGATGCCCGGGTCGAGGAGCACCGGAACTTGGGCGTTGCCTTCTACAAGACGGCCATGTACGACGAGGCCGCGCGCGAATTCCGTCGCGTCGCGGAGCTCCGGCCGAGCGATGGCGGGGCGCACTTCTACTTGGGCCTCGTCGCCCTGCGGCACGCCCAGTGGCGGGACGCCGTAGACGCATTCCGGCTCGCGGCCGAGAAGGGCGGCAGCCGGCCCACGATCCTCCACAACCTGGCCCTGGCCTACGAGCAGCTCGGCCGGCTCGACGACGCCGAAGCGACGGGAGCCGAGGCCGCGGCCCGGGCGAAGACGGACGCCCGGATCCATCTGGGCTGGGGCATTGTCGCGTTGAAGCGCGGCGACCTCGCCGCCGCCGCCGCTCGCCTGGACCGCGCGCAGGAGCTGTTTGGCGTCGAGCCGCCGCCCGCCTGGTTCTGGGCGCGCACGCTCACCGCGGCCTCGGCCGGGGAGTTCGAGCTCGCCGAGACGCTCGGGACGCGCGGAGTGAGCGTCTATCCCACGCAGGCCGTACTGCAGAACAACCTGGCCGTCCTGAAGGAGCTCGCCGGCGAGCTCGGCCCGGCCGAGGAACTCGTGCGCGCGGCGCGCCAGAACGAGCCGTCGCTGCCACAGCTCTCGAAGAATTCAGGGGATCTCGCCTACCGCGCGTCCCGCTACGATGACGCGTGGGACGCCTACCAGCGGGCGATCGAGCTCTCCCCCGATTTGGGCGACGACGTGTACTTCAAGCTCGGCAACATCGCCTACAAGCGCGCCGATCGGGAGCTCGCCGCCCAGCTGTGGCGCCGTGCGCTCGCGCTGAATCCCAAACACGAACTCGTGAAAGCGAATCTCGAGACCCTGAAGGCGGTTTCCTGACCGTCGAGGCCGACGACCCCGCGTTTCGGGCCCTCACGGACAAGGTTTCCCGCGCCCGCGGCGTGCGGTGCGAGGCCTACAAGTCCAAGTGCCTGCGCCGGCGCGTGGCCGTGCGGATGCGCGCGCGGGGGGTGCACACGTTCGAAGCGTACAGCCACCTCCTGGACACCGACGCGGCCGAGTACGACCGGCTCCTCGATGCGCTGACGATCAACGTCACCAAGTTCTGGCGGAACGCGGAGACCTGGCGAGCGCTCGCCGACCCGTATCTCGCGGACCTGTGGCGGGCGCGCCTCGGGGCGGTGCGGGTGTGGTCGGCCGGCTGCGCGTCGGGCGAAGAGCCCTACACGATCGCCGTGCTCCTCGCCGAAACGGCGCGGGCGGCGCGCGAACCCGACCGCTTGAACCGCGCCCGGATCGACGCGACGGACGTGGACACCGAGAGTCTCGCCCGCGCGACGGCGGCCGAGTATCCCGACGGCGCGTTCGCCGAGATGCCAGTGGAGCTGGCCCGTCACTACTTTCCGGGCCCGCCGCGGCGGCCGCTCCCCGTGCTCCGCGAGCTGGTGCGCGTCCGGCGGCACGACCTCACGCACGAGCCGCCGCCCGTGCCCCCCTACGACCTGATCGTCTGCCGCAACGTGGTGATCTACTTCGATCGCCCGATGCAGGAGCGGCTGTTCCTGATGTTTGCCGAGGCGCTCGCGCCCGAGGGCGTGCTCGTGCTCGGCAAGGTCGAAACCCTCTTTGGCCTCGCGCGCGAGCGGCTCACGCTGGAAGATCCCCGCGAACGCATCTACCGCAGGCCGCGATGATCGACAGCGGGGACCGCGAGTCGGTTGTGCGGGTCGCGGACTGGGCGGCTGGGCGGGGCGAGCACGTGCTGGTCACCCTCGGCCTCGGGTCGTGCGTCGCGATCATGCTGCACGACGCCGTCGCCCGGGCGGGCGCAATGGCGCACGTGCTCCTGCCGTCGCGCAGCCTCGCTCGCGATTCGAGCAACCTCGCCAAGTTCCCGGAGACTGCGGTGCCGTTCCTGGTCGCGCAGCTGCGGGAGCTTGATGCGGACCCGCGTCGGCTGGTGGCGAAACTCGTCGGTGGCGCGAGCATGTTCGCGCAGCTCACCGCACCAGGGTCGATCCAGATGGGCGAACGCAATGTGGCGGCGGCCCGCAGCGCGCTGCGCGCGGCCGCCATTCCGGTCGTCGCCGAGGCGGTGGGGGGCGGTGCCGGGCGCTCGGTGCGCTTCTACGTCGAGGACGGGCGGGTGGAGGTCCGCTCAGTGGGGACCAGTGGCTGCCTCATCTGAGGGTCGACGGACCGTCCTCGTGGTGGACGACAGCGCGTTGATGCGCCGCGTGCTGACGGACGTGTTGCACGCGCCGGGCGAGTTCCGCGTCGTGGCCACGGCGCGCGACGGGTTCGACGCCGTGCGCAAGGTGCATCAATACGCGCCGGACGTCGTCACGATGGACCTCGAGATGCCCGAGCTCGACGGGCTCGCGGCGATCGGGTACATCATGTCGGAGGTTCCCCGCCCGATTGTCGTGGTGAGCGCGCACGCGGGCCCGGGCACGGCCGCGGCGATCCGCGCGCTCGAGCTCGGCGCGGTCGAGATCGTGGCGAAGCCGCCCGACGCCACCCGTACCTCGCTCGAGCGGCTGGGGCCCGCCTTGCGCGAGGCGCTCGGCCGTGCGCTGGCGGCGGACGTCTCGCACATCGCGGTGATGGCGCGGCCTCCGGCCGCGGTGGCGCACGCGGTGGAGACGACCCTCCGGCCGCGGGCGCGGCTCGCCGTGGCAGTCGCCGCGTCCACCGGGGGCCCTCGGGCGCTCGCCGAGCTCATCCCGCGCCTGCCCACGGGACGCGGCGCGGCCGTGTTCGTGGCGCAGCACATGCCCCCCAACTTCACCCGGAGCCTCGCCGAGCGACTCGACTCGATGAGCGCGCTCCGCGTCGTCGAGGGCGCTCACGGCACGCCGGTCACGGTCGACACGGCGTACGTGGCGCCGGGGGATTATCATATGCGCGTCGCCGCTGGGCCCGACGGCGTGCACATCGTGCTCGACCAGAGTCCGCCGATGTGGGGCGTCCGGCCGGCAGCAGATCCGCTGTTCCGCTCGGTGGCGAGTGTGTTCGGGGCGAACGGCGTTGGAGTCGTGCTCACGGGGATGGGGCGCGACGGGGCGGATGGCCTGCGCGCCATTCACGACGCGGGCGGCACCGGGCTCGCGCAGGATCGGGAGTCGGCCGTGGTCGCGGGGATGCCCGTCGCGGCGGTGCAGGCGGGGGGAGCCGACGCCGTGCTTCCCCTGGGGGACATGGCGGGTCGCGTGGCGCTCGAGCTCGCACGCCGGAGCGCACGGGCCGGGTCGATGGCGTGAGCGACGGGGTGTTGCTCGTCCGGGTCGACGGCCGCGCCTACGGGCTCCCGCTGGGCCGCGTGGTGGCGGTGGACGACATGGGCGAGGTGCTCGCGGTCCCGCACGTCGTTGCCGCCGTGCGAGGTCTCATGCCGCGCCGCGGCCGCCTGGTGCCGCTCGTACATCTCGGCGCGCTGCTCGGCAACCGCGCCCCCCCGGCCGAGCGCGGCCGGGCGGCGGTCCTCGTCGACCTGAGCGGCGGCGGCCGCGTGCTGGCGTTCGAGGTGGATGACGCGGACGAAGTTGTGCGGGACCCCGTGTTGCCCGTGCCGCCGGGCGAATCCCTCCCGTTCGCGGCGGGGGTGGTGCAACGCGCCGGGGCGCTCGTGCCGATCCTTGATTGCACGCGGTTGGAGAGTCGCATCCCATGAGCGTTGGGGATGAAGTACAGCTTGTCGCTTTTCGGGTCGGCGGCCAGGACTTCGCGTTCAACATCTTCCAGGTCGAGCGCATCCTCCGGTACTCGAGCCCCGCGCCCCTGCCCAAGGCCCCGGACTTCCTCGAGGGCGTACTCGAGTATCAGGGCGCCGCGGTGCCGCTCATCGATTTGCGCAAGCGCCTGAACGTGGCCGCCCCGATCGCGGAAGAGACGCGCACGATGGTGCTCGAATGGGAGGGCGGGCGGGTGGGCGTCGTGGTCGACACGGTGACCGAGGTGATGCAGGTGGGCGCGAACGAAATCACCCCGCCGCCCAAGATCGTCAAAGGCCTCGCCGCCGAGTACATCGCCGGGCTCGTCGTCCGGGGCGGGCGGACGACGATCGTCTTCAACCCGGGGCAGCTCCTGAGCGCGACCGAGCGTCTCGCGCTCGACGCCGCCGTCCGGCCCGAGGCGCCCGCGCTGTGAGCGACGCGCCGATCGCCGCGCTGAAGGCGCAGTACGCCGAGATCGCACGCCGGCTTGACGCGGCGCCGGCCGGCGCCGAACGCGAGGCCGTGAAGCGGGAGATCATCGCGTATTTCAAACACGTAGATGCGATGATCACGGAGCTCTCCGAGCTGAAGGCGGAGATCCGCAAGCTCGTCGACCGCTTCAAGCAGCTCCCGGCCACGAGTCCCGGCACTCCGGCACCGGAGTTCTCGGGCGTCCGCCCGGCCGTGCATCAGGACCACATCGGCGCCTCGACGTTCATCGAAAAAGGGTGGAGCCTCATCTCGCTCGGCGATCATGCCGGTGCCATTCAGGCGCTCGAGAAGGCGCTGCAGCTGTCCCCCGGCGAGACGCACGCCGAGTCGCTGCTCGGGTGGGCCCAGATGCTGCACGAGGACTACGATGACGCGCTGCAGACCTTTCAAAAGGTCCTAATGAAGGAACCGGCAAATTCGCTCGCTCGGATCAACGTGGGCTACATCTGCCTCAAGAAGCAGATCTTCGGCGAGGCGATCGAGCATCTCTCGAAGGCCATCCGCCTCGACAACGACAAGAAGGCCACCCTGTACGCCCATTTCTACCTCGGCCTCGTGTACCTCCATCGCGAGATGTATGAGGATGCGCAGACGTTCTTCGAGAAGACGCTCAAGCTCGGGCCCAATCTGATCGAGGCCTACTACGAGCTCGGCCGGTCCCACTGGTTTGCCGGGCACCACGACGAGGCCCAGCGTACCTGGGAGCAAGGCTTCAAGGCCAACAAGTTCAATCCGTGGGGCAAGCGGTGTCAGGAAATGGTCGACCTCGTCCGCCAGGGGGAGGAGCCGCCGCGCAGCTAGCCCTGCTGCTCCTGTTGCAGGGCCCGCAGGCGGTCGTGGTCGGGCGCGTGACGGCGGTCGCTTGGCCCGGCGAGGAGGCCCTTGCCGTGGCCCTCGCCGAAGCCGCCGCGCGGACCCCGCCATTTCCGGGGATCGGGCCGCTGCCCGACCGCCCCATCACGCTGATCCTCGCGCCCACCCGCGCGCAGTTCGATTCGCTCACGCACGGCCGCCTGCCGCCCTGGAGCGTGGGGATGGCCGCGCCCACCCGCGGCACCATTGTCCTCCTTGCCAGCGAGCGCTTCGATCACTTGCAGGACGCGTTGCGTCACGAGCTCGCCCACCTCGCGCTCCACTGGCGCCTCGACGGGCACGACCCGCCGCTCTGGTTCGACGAGGGGTACGCGACGCTCGCCGCTGGCGAATGGGATCGGCTCGAGGCGCTGCGCCTCAACTGGGCGCTCGCCCGCGGCATCCGCCCGGGGCTGGACGACGTCGACCAGGCGCTCCGCTCAGACGAGCCCGGTGCCGAGACCGCCTACGCCCTCGCGACCACGGCGGTGCTTCTCCTGCAGCGCTGGGGTCAGGAACGGGGCCTCGCGCCCCTGATCGCCGCACTCGCCACCGCGCCGAGCTTTGACGACGCGTTGCGAACGACCTACCACGTGACCGAAGGGGACTTCGAGACGCGCTGGGAGCGCGACCTCGCCTCGCGCTACGGATTGCTGTCCTGGGCAGAGGCGGTGGGGCTCTTCTGGACGCTCCTCGCGGTGTTACTCGTGGTGCTGGTGCGCGCGCGTCGGCGCCGGGACGCCGAACGGCGGGCGCGACTCGACGAGGATTGGGTAGTACCCGACGCGGAGATGCCTGATGATGGCCCAGATGCTTGACGGCCCTCACGATGGCGGATAGACTCCGCGCCATGCCAGACGCTGGAACGCCGCATTCGCGACTGCAGTTTGGCTCGAAGAACTCGGCACTGCTCGCCGCGGCGGCCGTGTCGCTCGTCCTGGGGTACTGGCTCCTGTCCCGTGGCTCGACCGCGGTCGCGCCGCTCCTACTCGTCTTGGGGTATTGCGTTTTCTTTCCGGTAGGCTTGGCCCTCTAACTCGACTCCGTGCCACGGGCGAATAGCTCAGTTGGTTCAGAGCGCCTGCCTTACACGCAGGAAGTCGGGGGTTCGAATCCCTCTTCGCCCACTGTGAGGACCCGCCGTCCATGGGCGCTCGCCGCCTGAGACTGCCGCTGCTCGCGGGCGCGCTGCTCCTCATGCTCGCCCGGACCGGGTACGCACAAGGAGCCGAGCAGGCGCCCCGGTTCCTCGTCCTGCCGCTGACCGTCGGCACCGCGGCCGACTCGGTCACGAGCATCGCGGTGAGCGACGCCGCACGCCTGCGGATCGAGAACCTCGCGCACTCCCGCGTCTACGTCGTGCCGAAGGACAAGCTGTGCGAGGCTCTGAAGGTTTCCGGCTTCACCTGCGACATTCTGCTCGATCCCACATCAGCCCGACTTCTCGCGCGGTTCCTGAGTGTTCAGGCCTACACCACGGGTCAGCTCGAGCGCACGGGCGGCCAGCTCACGGCGCGCGTGCGTGTCGTCGACATGGGGTCCTCGGGGTACTCGTCCCTATTCACGGTCGCCGACTCCGCAGGGTCGGCGTCGGCGTCGCTGGGCGACGCCATCGCGCAGCGGCTGAACGCGGTGATCCGGGCCGGAGACGACGCGCGCGAGTGCGGCGAGAGGCGGGAGAAAAGTGATTTGAACGGCGCCATGGACGCGGCCCACAAGGCACTCGCGCTCGAGCCCGATCTTCCGGCGGCCCATCTGTGCATTGAGACGATCTACGAGGCGCGCCGGATGCCGGCCGACAGCCTCATCGCCGCGACGCAGCGGGCCACGCGTGGGGACACGCTCAACGCGTCCGCGTGGGACGCGCTCGCCCACCTCTACCAGACGAAGGGCGACACGCTGCTGGCCATCGACGCGTTTACGCGCGAGCTCGCGGGCGACCCGCAGAACCAGCAGCTACGGCTCGGCGTCGCGGACCTCCTCCGCCAGCAGAAACAGTATCAACGCGCGGTCAGCATCCTCGACGAGGGGCTCGCCGGCAATCCCGGCGAGCCGCACCTGCTCGCTCTGAAGCAGTCGATCTGCATCGAGGGGCAGCTCTGGCGCTGCACGCTCGACGGCTTCGTCGTGCAGGCGGGCTCCGACTCGACGCGGCTCGCCGACTCGGCCTTCCTGAAGGCGGCGTTGGGGGCGGCGCAGCAGCTCGGGGACACCACGGAGCTTCTCTTTTTCGGCCACGCTGCCGTGCACGCGTTCCCCAAGTCGCCTGAGTTCTGGAAGGTGCTCGGCTCAGCGTTCCTGGGCCGGGGCGAGGCCGATTCCGCACTTGCCGCGGACCGTCACGCGGTCGCCCTCGAGCCCGGCGATGCCAATGCCGCGCTGTTGCTCGCGAAGACGCTGGTCGATGTGACCATGTACGACACCGCGGCTGCGAATCGCCTCAAGCCCGACACCGTTGGGCTGCGCGCCCTGCGCGATTCGTTCGCCACCCGGATGGACAGCGCCCGCGCAGCACTCGCGCCGGCCCTCAACGGTGATTCGACGCAGCGTCTGTCGGCGGCGGTGCTGCTCCTCACGGGCGGCTCGAGGCTCGCGCAGGCCGGCGCCTACGCGCGGGCCTATGACTGGCTCACCCAGACGCTCGCCATCGTGGCGCCACGGAGCCCCGCCGACACGCTCGGGGCGCGCGAGCAGGTGCGTGTGCAGGCGAACTTCTGGTTCGGGATTGCGTCCGTGGCCTCGCTCGCCGGCCCCTACGCCGATATGGTGAAGGCGAAGAGCTGCACCAATGCGGCGGCCTTGAACGAGCGGATCGTGCGGACGAAAGACGCGCTGATTACCGGCGCGCGCGTGGAGCCGAACTTCGTGAACCAGATGCTCCAGACGCTCGGGAAATTCGAAGCGGTGATGCCCAAGGTGAAAGGGCAGTTTCAGTGCACCAACTTCTGAGCCATTGAATTGGGTTTTCCGGCGGCCTATATTCGATCTTTCCGTCGCAAGGGGCTGTAGCTCAGCTGGTTAGAGTGCCGGTCTGTCACACCGGAGGTCGCGGGTTCGAGCCCCGTCAGCCCCGCCTGAACCCGCGTCGCGGGATGAGAAACCCGGCCCCGTCTGCTCTGCAGGCGGGGCCGTCGTCCACGCGGGAGGAACGCCAACGCCGACCTATCATGACCCCGCGCTCGTTGACGCCGTGCGGGCCTGGGCAATGGGCGGGACGCGCGCGGTGGACGGGACGCTGGGCGGCGGGGGCCACGCGGCCCTCCTCCAGGCCGCGGGTGCCGCGGTGCTCGCGTTCGACCGCGATCCAGACGCGGTCGCTGTGGCCCGCAGCCGGCTGGGTGATGCGGGGATTACCTACCGCACCGCCGCGTTCGCGGCGCCCGTAGCCTTGAGCGAAATCGCCCGCTTCCAGCCCGACCGGATCCTCCTCGACCTCGGAGTCTCTTCACATCAGCTCGATCAGTCCGAGCGCGGCTTCAGTTTTCGCCGGGGCGCGCCGCTCGACATGCGCATGGAGCCCCGCGGGCCCACCGCGGCGGACCTGCTCAATACCTCGCCAGAAGAACGGCTCGCGCACGCCTTCGCCGAGTTCGCGGACCTCGCTCCCGGACGGGCCCGGCGGCTTGCCCGAGAGGTCGTGCGAAGGCGGGCGCGCGAGCCGTTTGCCACGAGTGACCACCTGGTCAACGCCATTCGCGCGACGCTCGGGCCGCGGTCAGGCCCCTCTGAGTTCGCGCGCCTGTTTCAGGCCCTGCGTATCGCCGTGAACGGGGAGCTGGACCAGCTCGAGCACGCGCTCCCCGCGCTGCGAAGCGCGCTCGTGCCCGGCGGTCGCCTGGGCGTCATCAGCTACCATTCGGGAGAAGACCGGATCGTGAAGCACGCGTTCCGCGAGTGGGCTCGCGCGTGCGTCTGTCCCCCAGGACAGCCCGTCTGCACGTGTCGCGGTCGCCCGCTCGGCCGCGTGCTCACACCGCGACCGATCCGGCCCGCCGCGGCGGAAGTGGAACAGAACCCGCGGGCGCGCGCCGCGCGCTTCCGCGCGTTCGAGGCGACCGATGGCGCTTAAGGGCCGGCACTGGGTCGCGCTCTGGCTCGTTGCCTTTCTCGGCGCGGCCTGGGTGGTGATCGCCCGCCAAACCGCCGCGATCCGCGCCGCGCGAGAGCTCGCGGCGCTCCGGGAAGAGCGAGCAGCGCTGGAGGGGCATCGCGCCGACCTCGAGCGGCGGATCCGGGAAGCTGAGGGCCGGACCGAGCTTGTCCCGCGGGCCGTGGCGCGGGGTCTGCACCTGCCCGCCGACACGGAGATGATCCTGCTCCCGATGCCCGCCGCACCGCGCTAGGCCGATGGCCAAGCCCACCGTGCGTCTCCAGGTCGTCGCCGCGGCCATTTTCCTTGGACTCGCGGGTCTGCTCGCTCGGGCGGCCGACGTCCAGCTCGTGCAAGGGGGACGCTGGGCAGCCGAGGCGCAGGCCCAACGCACCGAGCGGGTCGCCCTGCCCGCTCGTCGCGGGGCGCTGCTCGATCGCAAGGGCACGCCGCTCGCCGTCACGGAAGAGACCTATCACGTCGGCCTCGCGCCCAACGAACTGCGGGATCCCGACCACGATGCTGGGCTCATCGCTGCACAGCTGCACGTGCCGGCCGCGACCGTGCGAGCGGCCTTGCGCGAGCGGTATGCCTACTTCGCCGGGCCGTACAGCTCCGTCGACGTGCAGCCCCTCCGCGCGCTTCGGGGCGTCCACCTCGAGCCCGTGCTCAACCGTTTCTATCCGCGCGTCGACCTGGCGGCGAGCGTCATCGGCCGGGTTTCGGATGAGGGTCGGGGGACCACGGGGCTTGAGCTCGCCCTTGATAGCGTGCTCGCCGGGCGGCCCGGGGCCGCGGTCGTGCTGAAGGATCGCGAAGGCCGACAATACGTTTCGCCCGCCCGTGTCCTCGCGCAGCCCGTGAGTGGCAACGACGTGTTCCTCACCCTGGACGCAGAGCTCCAAGACATTGCGCAGCGGGCCTTGGACGCGGCGCTCGCGCGCACGCAGGCCGATGGCGGCGACGTCATCATGCTCGACCCCGCGACCGGCGAAGTGCTCGCCGCGGCGTCCGAGCGCCGCGACGGACCCGAGCGCCCGAGCGCGTTCACGGACGCCTTCGAACCGGGCTCGATCGTAAAGATCTTCGCGGCGGCGGCCCTCATCGAGCGCGGGCTCGTGAGCCCCACGGAGCGCGTGTCGGGTGAAGGCGGGCGCTGGCGGGTCGGGCATCGTCTGATCGTGGACGAAGAGCCGCTCGACGCGCTCACCCTCGCCGATGCCATCCGGGTATCGAGCAACATCGCCATCGTGCAGTTTGCCGACCGCCTCTCCCCGGCCGCGCAGTACACGACGCTTCGCGACTTCGGTTTCGGCATACCGACCGGGGTCGAGTTTCCGGGCGAGGCGGGTGGGCGGTTGCGTCTTCCGAGCCTGTGGCGTGGGACGAGCCAGGCGAGCTTGGCCATGGGGTACGAGCTCGCGGTCACGCCGATCCAGGTGGCAGCCGCCTATGCGGCGCTCGCCGCGGGGGGCGTTCTGATGACACCGACCTTGATCCGAGAAGTCCGGGGACCGGACGGCACGGCGTTGTATCGCCACCTCCCCGAACCTGTCCGCCGAGCCGTTACGCCTGCCGTAGCGGACTCGCTCCGCGCGCTGCTTCGCGCCGTGGTCGAGCACGGGACCGGCACCGAGGCATCGCTCGCTCACTTCGCCGTGGCGGCGAAGACCGGCACGGCTCGCCGGGTGGTGAACGGGCGCTACGTGCCCGGGGACTACACGGCGTCCTTCGCCGCGCTGTTCCCCGCCGACCACCCGCAGCTCGTGATCGTGGTGAAGATCGAGGACCCACGGGCCGGGAGTTACTTCGCGGCGGAGACGGCGGCCCCGTTGACCAGGGCGATGCTCGAACAGGCGCTCGCCGCGCGCGACGTGCCGCTTGAGCGCGCCCGGCTCGCCGAGGCGCCGCGCGCCCTCGCGACGGGGGCGGACGCAGACGACGGGGAGCTCGACGTTCAGGTCGTCCCGTGGCCCCACGATTCCGCGACGAGCGTACCGATCGAGGAGTTGGTCCCGGCGGTGGCGGGGCGCGACGTGCGGGCCGCGGTTCGCGTGCTGCGCGAGCGCGGGTTCGAGGTCGTCCTGAACGGCTCGGGAACCGTGCGGCGCACCGAGCCTGCCGCCGGCGACTCGGCCCGCGCGGGCACGGCCGTCACGGTGTTCGCTGCGCCCGTGCCGTGACCGCGCTCCGCCTGGTTACCGCGGCCCTCGAGCGCGCGGGCCTGCTCCCCGCGCCGGCGCCCGAGGCGCCGCTTGTACTGACCGGGGTGGCGACGGACAGCCGGCGAGTAAAGCCGGGCATGCTGTTCTGCGCCGTTCGCGGCACGACGGACGATGGTCACCGGTTCGTTCGGGACGCCGCGAACGCGGGCGCGGCGGCCGCACTCGTGGAAACGCCCCAAGCCGCCGAGCTGTTGCAGATTCCCGTGCGCGACGGCCGGCGCGCGGCCGCCGTTGCGGCCGCCACGTATTTCGGCGAGCCTGCGGGTCGCCTCGATCTCGTCGGCGTCACGGGGACGAACGGTAAGACGACTTGCGTGACTCTCGCCCAACACGTGCTGGGCGCGCTCGAACCCATGGGATCGATCGGCACGCTCGGCGCCTTCGATCCGCACGGCGCCCCGGTCGCGGTCGACGCGGGCACCCTCACGACGCCGGGCCCGGTCGAGCTCCAGGCCACGCTCGCGGCCCTGGTGGCAAGCGGCGCGCGCGGAGTCGCGATGGAGGCGTCCTCGCACAGCCTCGATCAGCACCGGCTCGACGGACTGCGGTTTCGCGCGGCGATTTTCACCAACCTCACGCGCGATCACCTCGATTATCACGGCACCGAGGAGGCGTACTTCCAAGCCAAGGCCCGCCTCGCCACCTACCTCGCGCCCGACGGACTCGAGGTCGTGAACGCGGACGACCCCGCGTGGGCGCGGCTGCCACCGCGGGAGCCCCGGGTCACGTTCGGCGACGCGGCCGACGTCCAGGCGCATGACGTCGCGATCGATGACCAGGGTGCGCGTTTCGCCCTCGTTGCTCGGGGCTCGAGCGCTCCGGTCGCGCTACCCCTGCTCGGCCGCTTCAACGTGAGCAACGCGCTCGCGGTGGCGGCGTGCGCGCTCGGACTCGGCGTGCCGCTCGCCGCGGTCGCCGACCGCCTGACCCATGCCCCGAGTGTGCCGGGGCGTATGGAACGCATCGCGCGTCGCCCGTGCACGGTGCTCCGTGACTACGCGCATACGCCGGACGCACTCGCCCGCGCGCTCGAGGCGGTGCGCGGCCTCACTCGGGGTCGCGTCATCGTCGTGTTCGGGGCGGGCGGCGACCGGGACCGGGGCAAGCGGGCACCCATGGGCGCGATCGCCGCGCGGCTGGCCGACATCGCCATCGCCACGTCGGACAACCCTCGGACCGAAGACCCCGAGCAAATCCTCGACGAGATCGAAGCGGGCATGGGAGTGCGACACCATCGCGTGGCCGACCGCCGGGAGGCGATCGCGCTCGCGCTTGGACTCGCGTCCCCGGGCGACGTCGTGCTGCTCGCCGGCAAGGGCCACGAGACCTACCAGCTTGTGGGTGGCGAGCGGCGGCCGTTCGACGAGCGGGTCGTCGTGCGGGAGCTCGGCGGCTCGTGACCGCGTGGACGGCGGACGCCGTCGCCGCTGCCCTCGGCACGCCGCGCCCGGCCGCGGGTCGGTTCCGTCGGGTCTCGACCGACACCCGGGCGCTCGAGCCCGGGGATCTCTTCGTCGCACTGGCGGGTCCGCGGTTCGATGGGCACGCGTTTCTCGCGGAGGCCAAGGCCCGGGGCGCCCTGGGTGCCGTCGTCCGCCGGGGCACGCCCGAGATCCCCAGTCTCGTTGCCTTCGAGGTCGACGATACGCTCGAGGCCCTAGGCCGTCTGGCGCGCGCGCGGCGGCGCCGAGTCGCAGGCCCCGTCGTCGCGGTCACCGGGTCGAGCGGGAAGACGAGCACGAAAGAAATGCTGCGGGCCGCCTTCGGCACGGCCTGGCGCGTGCACGCCACGACCGGGAACCTGAACAACCTGATCGGGGTGCCCCTGACGATCCTCGAAGCGCCCGAGGAGACGACGGCGCTCGTCGTCGAGGCGGGTGCCAGCATCCCGGGCGAGATCGCCCGGCTCCGCGCGATCATCGAGCCCACGATCGCCGTGGTGACGAACGTGAGTTACGCGCACGTGGCGGGCTTCGGCAGCTTGGCTGGCGTGCTCGCGGAGAAGGTCTCCTTGACCGAAGGCGTCCCGCTCGCCGTGGTGGGGCTCGAGCCGCCGGAGCTCGCGGTCGAGGCGCGGCGGCGCGCCCCCACGCTCGTCGCGGGCGCGGATCGGGGCGCCGACGTGCACCCCGACGTTGCCGCGCTCGACCCGGAGGGCTACGCGCGCATTCGGTGGGCTGGGGGCGAGGTGACCCTCGGTGTCGTGGGATTCCATCAGGTGGACAACGCGATGCTGGCCCTCGCCGCCGCCCGGGCGGCCGGCGCCGACCCCGCGCAAGCGGTGGGGGCCCTCGCCGCCGTGCGGTTGCCGCCGGGCCGGGCCAACGTCGTGCAGCGGGGACGGCTGACCGTGATCGACGACACTTACAACGCGAACCCCGGCTCGCTTCGGGCGGCCCTCCGGTTCGCCCAGTGGCTCGCCGCGCAGCGCGAGCGGCCGCTCGCCGTCGTGGTCGGGTCGATGTTGGAATTGGGGGCGGAGAGTGCCAGATTGCACGCGGCCGCGGCGGCGGAAATCATGGCCCTCACCCCAGCGCTCGTCGCGGCCGTGGGCGAGTTTGCGACGGCGTTCGGCGCTTTCGCGCCCCAGTTGGGATCGCGCTTGCTCACGGCCCCCGACGCCGCGAGCCTCGGGCCGCCGTTGCGCGCCGCCCTCCGCGGCGATGAGGTCGTGCTGCTCAAGGCGTCACGGGGCGTCGGGCTCGAGCGCGTGCTGCCGCACCTCAACTGAGAGGACCCCGGGGACCGACGTGCTCTATTACCTCCTCTCCCCGCTCGCCAAGAAGTACATCGTCTTCAATCTCCTCAACTACATCACCTTCCGCGCGGCCGCCGCCACCGTCACCGCGCTGTTCGTCGCCTTCGTCTTCGGGCCGCCGATCATCGATTGGTTGCGACGCCACAAGGTCGGCCAGATCATCCGCGCCGAAGGCCCGGCGAGTCATCAGGGGAAGCGCGGGACGCCTACGATGGGCGGGCTCATCATTTTGCTCGCCACGATCGTGCCGACCATCCTGTGGGCCCGCTTGGACAGCCGCTACGTCGTCGTCGCGCTGGTGGCGACGTTGTGGATGGGCGCGATCGGGGTCGTGGACGACTTCCTGAAAATCGTTCGGGGCAAGTCGCAAGGGCTGGTGGCTCGCTGGAAGCTTGCCGGCCAGGTCTCACTCGGCCTCGCGCTCGGCCTCTTCCTGTTGCTCTGGCCCCTCGCGGGCACCCTCCGGGCCGCGTCGACGCAGGTGCCGCTCTTCAAGTACTACCTGCTCACCTTCTGGCCGCCTCTCTACGTCCTGTTCGTCACGATCGTGCTCACGGGCAGCTCGAATGCCGTCAACCTCACCGACGGGCTCGACGGCTTAGCGAGCGGGCTCACGGCGATCACGGCGGGAAGTTTCGCCATCTTCGCCTATCTCTTTGGGCGCTTCGACGCGGCCCGCTACCTGGGCCTCTACTACCTGCCCGGCGCGGGCGAGCTCACGATCTTTTGCGGCGCCCTGCTCGGAGCGGCGCTCGGGTTTCTCTGGTTCAACGCGCATCCGGCGCAGGTGTTCATGGGCGACACCGGGGCCCTCGCGATCGGTGGGGCCCTCGGCACCGTGGCCATCATGCTCAAGGCCGAGTTTCTGCTGCTCATCGCCGGAGCCGTGTTCGTCGCGGAAGCGGGGTCCGTGCTCATCCAGACCGGTGTCTACCGGTGGCGCAAACGGCGCCGCGGCCGGGAGTACGCGGATGCCCACCGGGTCTTTCGCATGGCACCGCTGCACCATCACTTCGAAAAACTCGGCTGGGCAGAGCCGCAAGTGGTGATGCGCTTCTACATCCTGGGCGTGCTCGCCGCGGCGATCGCGCTGGCCACGCTCAAGGTGCGATGATCCCGGAGTCGTGGCGGGCAGGCGAAGTGGCGGTCGTAGGACTCGGACGAAGCGGCGTGGCGGCGACCCGGTTGCTCGTGCACGCCGGGGTGGCGGTCTACGCCAGTGACGCGGCGAGCCCCGCAGTGCCCGCGGACGTTGGCCGACTGCCTCGCGTGACGGTTGAGCTTGGGAGGCACGACCTCGCGCGCATCAGGCGGGCCCGTGCCGTCGTGGTCTCGCCCGGCGTGCCCCCAACCGCGCCCCCGCTCGCCGCGGCGCGCGAAGCGCGCGTGCCGATCGTGGCGGAGCTCGACCTCGGGTTCCAGGCGCTTGAGCGCCAGCACGTGATCGCGGTCACCGGCACGAACGGGAAGACCACCACCACGGCGCTCACCGCCCACCTGCTCGAGACGGGCGGCGTGGCGGTCGCGGCGGCCGGGAACATCGGACGCCCGCTGTCGGATGTGGCCGCAAGCGAGGAGCGCCCCGCGTGGCTCGTGGTCGAAGTCTCCTCCTTTCAGCTCCACGACAGCCCGCATTTCGCCCCGGCGGTGGGCGTGCTCACGAACCTCGCCCCCGACCACCTCGACCGGTACGCTTCGGTCGCCGACTACTACGCGGACAAACGGCTGCTCTTCCGCAACGCGGCCCCGGATTCCATCTGGGTCCTGAACGGCGATGATCCGACCGCGCAGGACTTGGCGCGCGGCGTCCCTGGCCGCTCGCGCCTGTTCTCGGTCGAGCGCCGCGCCGACGGCTGGTTCGATCGATCGGCTCGGACGCTGCGGATCGGCGACGCATCGCTCGTCGCGCGCGACGAGCTCCAGCTCCTCGGTGACCACAACGTCGCCAACGCCCTCGCTGCGAGCCTCGCTGCCGAGACGGCGGGGGTCGCGCTCGGGGACGTGGCGCGAGCCCTGCGGACGTTTCGCGCGCTGCCCCACCGGCTCGAGCTCGTGCGAGAGGTCGGCGGCGTGCGCTGGGTCAACGACTCCAAGGCGACCAACGTCGCGTCCACGGCCGTGGCGATCGCCGCCATGGACCGGCCGTTCGTGATCCTGTTGGGCGGCCGACACAAGGGCGAGCCCTACACGCGGCTCGGCCCGCTCCTCGCCGCCCGCTGCCGGCTGGTGATCGCCTTCGGAGAGGCGGGCCCGCTCGTGCGGCGGGACCTGGATGGCGCCGTGCCCGTGGCGGACGCGAGCGACTTTGCGGACGTGGTCCGCCGGGCGCGGGCCGCCGCGCGGCCCGGCGACGCCGTCCTCCTGTCCCCGGCCTGCTCGAGCTACGACATGTTCACGAACTACGAGGAGCGGGGCGCGACGTTTCGCGGCCTCGTGGAAGCGTTCTGACGGAGCATCGCTGGGAGACGCGCCTCCTCGGCTTGCTCACCGGTATCCTTGTCGTGGTGGGACTCGTGGCAGTGTACGGCGCCTCGAGCCTCGTGCCGGCGCCGGACGGCGACGCCGGTGCGGGATTCGCCCTCCGCCAACTCGTGGGCGTGCTGGCCGGGGGTGTGGCGGCAACACTCGTCGCCCGACTCGATTACCACAGGTGGCAACGCGCCGCGTGGCCCCTGTTGGTACTCACGGCCGTGCTCCTGCTCGTCCCGCTCCTCCCGTTCACCCGGGCCGTCGCTCCCGCCATCAACGGCGCTCGCCGGTGGGTCAATCTGGGCGTCTTTACCCTGCAGCCTTCCGAGCTCGCGAAGTTCACCGTCGTCGCGTGGACCGCGATGTTCGCCGCCAAGAAAGGCGAGTTGATCCGCGTATTTGGCCGTGGGGTCGTGCCCGTGCTCGTCGTGCTGGGACCGGTTCTCGCGCTCATCTTCTTTGAGCCGAACCTCTCCATGGCCCTGCTCGTCGCCATCCTCGCGGGCGTCGTTCTGTTCAGCGCAGGCGCGCGAATCGGGCACTTCCTTGCGCTCGCCGTGGTGGGCGCGCCGCTCGTCTTCGGCGCGGTCGAGAGCGCCCAGTACCGGCTCGCCCGGGTGCTCACGTTCCTGAACCCCGGCAGCGCTCCGGCGGAAGCGCGCTGGCAGGTGCATCAGTCATTAATCGGTATGGGGGCCGGGCGGTTGTTGGGCGTCGGGCTGGGCGAGGGACAGCAAAAGCTGGGATACCTCCCGTATGCGTACTCGGACTTCATCTTCTCGACCATCGGGGAGGAGTGGGGGTTCTTGGGGGTCGCGGTGCTGCTGGCCATCTTCGCGACCTACGTGTGGCTCGGATTTCGCATCGCCCGCTCGGCGAGCGATCGATTCGGCCAGCTGCTCGCGATCGGCCTCACGGCCCTGATCGGGATCTCCGCGATCCTCCACGTCGGCGTCACGCTTGCGGTTCTCCCGGCCACCGGTGTCACGCTGCCCTTCGTCTCGTATGGACGCACTGGGCTGTTCATGTCGCTCGTCGTCACCGGCGTGCTCGTGAGCGTCGGCGAAGGACGGAAGCGCGCGCGGTGAAGGTGCTCGTCGCGGGCGGCGGCACGGGCGGCCATCTGATGCCGGCGCTCGCCATCGCGGACGCGCTCCGCGGGGCCCGCCGAGACCTCGAGGTCGTCCTCGTCGGCGCGCGCCGCGGGATCGAGGCGGACCTCCTGCCACGCTACTCCTACCGTTACTACCTCCTCGAGCTCGAGCCGCTGTACCGGGGAGCGTGGTGGCGCAACCTGCGCTGGGTGTATCGCGTCGGGGACGTCCTTCGTGCCGTGAACCGCGTGGTCGACATCGAGCGACCGGCCGTGGTCGTCGGGACCGGCGGGTACGTGGCGGGCCCGCTCCTCTGGTGCGCGCAACGGCGCCGCGTGCCGACCGTGCTCCAGGAGGCGAACGCGTTTCCCGGGATCACGACCCGCTGGCTCGCGCGCCGCGCGCGACAGGTGCACCTCGGGTTCCCGGAGGCCGCGTCGCGGATCCACGCCGGCCGTGACACCGAGGTGTTCGCGTTCGGCAACCCCATCAGAACCCAGGCCGGGTCCGCGGACGCTGCCGCGGCCCGGCAGGCCTTCGGACTCGATCCCGCCCGCTCGTGCGTCTTCGTCGTCGGAGGGAGCCAGGGCGCCCGCGTCCTGAACGGCGCCCTCGCACGAGCACTCGAGCAGGGTCTCCTCAGCGACTGGAGCGTGCTCTGGGGCGCGGGGCGCGCGCACGCGCCCGCCCTCATGCGTCTCGCGGTCGCAGGTCGCGTCGTCGTGCGCGACTTCTTCGATCCCATTGCGGAGGCCTACGGGGCAAGCGACCTCGTGGTCTCGCGGGCCGGGGCGATGACCGTGGCGGAGCTGTGCGCCCTCGGCAAACCGAGCGTCCTCGTGCCCTTCGCTCGAGCCGCAGCCGATCATCAGACCTCAAACGCGCGCGCACTCGCCGAGGCCGGGGCCGCCATGCTCCTCCGCGAAATGGATCTGTCCCCTGAGTCCCTGGCACACGCCATCACGTCGCTCCTCGCGGACCAATCGCGACTGGCGTCGCTCGCCTCCCACGCCCGGGCTCGAGGCCACCCCGACGCCGCGCGGGACATCGCGTCAAAAATATTGACACTCATCCCCTGAAAAGCGCAGTCTTTCACAAGTTTAGTAGTTTCGCTATATTAGCCCTCCACTAATGACCTTGTTTAGAGCGGGCGACCCCCGCCCGATTCACTTCATGGGGGTGGCAGGGGCAGGGATGAGCGGGTTAGCGCTCCTGGCCAAGCACCAAGGTCTCGCCGTCACAGGCTGTGATAAGGACCCCTCGGGAGCCGCCGATTTGGCAGCCCTGGGGGTGGAGATCTGGGGAGGGCATGACCCGTCGCATGTCGACGGGGTGCGGGCAGTGGTGGTGAGCGCGGCGGTGAGTCGTGAGCATCCCGAGCTCGTGCGGGCTCGGGCGCAGGGGATACCGATAGTGCGGCGGGCCGACGCCCTCGGCGAGGCCATGACGGGCGGGACCGTGGTGGCCGTGGCAGGAACCCACGGCAAGACCACGACCACGGTGATGGTCACGGAGGCGTTGACGGCCGCCGGGCGAAACCCCACGGGATTCGCCGGCGGCCGTGTCGCAGGGTGGCATGGGAACGCCCGCGTCGGTGGCCGCGATCTCTTCGTCGCCGAGGCGGATGAGTTCGATCGAGCGTTCCTCTCGCTGCGGCCCACGATCGCCGTGGTGACGAACGTTGAGGCGGACCACCTCGAGTGCTACGGTACGCTCACGGCGCTCGAAGCAGCGTTCGTCGAGTTCGCGCGGCCGGCCGAGCGATTGATCGTCGGCGCCGATGACCCGGGGGCGCTCCGCGTTGCGGACGCGGCGGGTGTCCCGGTGTGGCGCGTAGGGTTCGCTGAGGGCGCCGATGTGCGGATCGCCGCGGCCGAGTTCGGTCCGGCCGGATCGCAGGCGCGGCTCGTGATGCCCGATGCGCGGGAGATCCGCCTCGCGCTCCGAGTGCCGGGTCAGCACAACGTGCGCAACGCCGCCGTGGCACTCGCGGTGGCGGCCGCGCTGGACGTCGATCTGAACCTTGCCGCCCAGGCGCTCGAGCGGTTCAGCGGCGTGGCGCGTCGGTTTGAGCGACTGGGCACCAAGGCGGGGATCACGGTCGTGGACGACTATGCGCACCACCCGACCGAAGTCGCGGCGACGCTCGACGGGGCGCGGCAGGTGTTTCCGGGGCGGCGGCTCGTGGCGGCATTTCAGCCGCACCTCTTCTCCCGGACGGCACTGCACGGGGAGGCGTTGGGTCGCGCGCTCGCCGAGGCGGATGTGGTCGTGGTCGCGCCCGTGTTCGGCGCGCGGGAGGCGCCGGTCCCAGGGGTGACGGCGGAGCTCGTCTCGCGGGCCGCAAGTCGCGCCGGGGCGCCCACAGTGAGCGTCCGTGACCGAGCAGACGTCACCGGAGCAGTTCTCCGCTTGCTCGTCGCGGGCGACGTGCTCCTGACGCTTGGCGCGGGGGACATCACGGCCGTGGGCCCTGAGGTGTTGGCGAAGCTCGAGGCGCGGGTGCGGGGAGCCGGATGAGCAGGCGCCGCCGGTCGCGCCCCGCGGCGCTCGCGCTCGGCATCGGCGTCACGATAGCCGCAGGGTATGTGGCCGTGCCCCGGGTCGCCGCGAGACTTCCGGTCTTTCGGCTGCAGCAGGTCGAGCTCGTGGGCGTGCGCCACCTTGCGCCCGAGGCTGTGCTCGCGGCGCTCCGGTTGCCGCGCGACGCGAGCGTGTTCACCGACACCCGCCTGCTCGCCGACCGGGTGCGGGGTGTCGGCGGCGTCGCGGACGCAAGCGTCACGCGCGCGTTGCCGGGGACGCTGCGGGTGCGCGTGACGGAGGTTGAGCCCACGGCGTTCGTGACTGGTCCGCACGGGCGACTCGCGCCGGTCGACGCGAAAGGGCATCCGCTGCCGTTCGAGGCGGGTCGCGGGCCGCTCGACTTGCCGATTGCCGCCTCGGACGACTCCGGGCTCATCGGGGTGCTGGCCGTGGTGCAGTCGGCGGATCCGAGCCTGTACGCGCAGGTGACGAGTGCGCACGCGCTCGAGGAGGGGGATGTGGTGCTCGAGCTCGGGACCCGCGACGTGCTGCTGCGTCGCGACGCCGAGACGGCGGATGTGCAGGCGGTCGAGCTCGTCGCCCGGGATCTTGGGGCGAGGGGTCGACCCTACACGGAGCTCGATGCCCGCTTCGCCGGTCAGGTGGTCGTCCGCGGCGGCGCGGTCGCCAGTCGCGCGCGTCCGCGGGGACGTCGCGCATGACGCGCGACCGCCGGCTCGTGGCCGGGCTTGATTTGGGGACGACCAAGACCTGCGCCGTGATCGCCGAGGTTACCGGGGACCTGCCGCGGCACCCGACGGCCAAGGTGCTCGGCGTGGGCCTCGCCAAAAGTGCTGGGATGCGGCGCGGGATCGTCCGGGACATCGACGAGACCACGCGCTCGGTCGCCGCGGCCCTGCGCGACGCCGAGCGCATGGCCGGAGCGAAGGTGCCCGCCGTGACCTGCGGGGTCGCGGGTGAGCACGTGAGCGCGCGCGGTTCCTCGGGCGTCGTGGCCGTGAGCAGTGAAGAGATTCGCGGGACCGATGTCGAGCGCGTGAACGAGGTGGCGCGTGCGATTTCGCTCGGGCGGGACCACGAGCTCCTGCACGGGATCCCGCAGGAGTACACGGTCGACCACCAGCGCGGGATCTCTGACCCGGTTGGCATGACGGGCACTCGGCTCGAGGTCGAGATGTACCTCGTGACGATCCCGTCCACGGCCGGCCAGAACCTGCGCAAGAGCGTCCAGCGGGCAGGCTATCGGGTGGCCGACCTCGTCCTTGAGCCGCTCGCCGCCTCCTACGCGGTCTTGACGGACGACGAGAAGGAGCTGGGCGTCGGGCTGGTCGAGGTGGGCGGCGGGTCGACCGGGGTGGCGATCTTTCACGAAGCGAAGATCCGCCACCTCGCGTCTCTCAAGGTGGCGGGCACGCACGTAACGAGTGACCTGGTGCAGGGGCTCGGCGTGACCCAGGCGGACGCCGAGCGGCTGAAGGAGCGCCACGGCGTCGCCTACCAGCCGCTGGTCGACGCGTCGGAGATGATCACCCTGCCCTCGACCCCGGGCCAGGGCGCCCGGCAAACGTCGCGCGAGTTGTTGTCACACATCATCCATCAGCGTATGGATGAGATCTTTCAACTCGTGGCGCGCGAGTTCGAGCGGGCGGGGTTCGGGCCGGGCCGCTTGCCCGCGGGCGTCGTGTTGACGGGCGGGACCGCGCACCTGCCCGGCAGCGTCGAACTTGCACGAGAGGTGTTCGCGATGCCGGTGCGCGCGGGAATACCGGAGCAGGGCATCTCGGGGCTCGTGGACAGCGTGCAGGCTCCCCGCTACGCTGTGGCCGCGGGCCTCGCGGTCTACGCCGCGCGCCGCGCCGCGCAGGCGGGTGGCGGAGGCGCGGGCTCAGGCGGGACCGTGGACAAACTGGTGGCGCCGCTCAAGCGTTGGCTCCAGGACTTCTTCTGATCGAGGACCCGAGGGACCCATGATCTTCGAACTTGAGGAAACCGTTTCGCAGAACGCCCGCATGAAAGTGATCGGCATCGGCGGGGGCGGCGGGAATGCGCTCAACCGCATGGTGGCCGAGGGTCTGCCCGGGGTGGAGTTCATCTCGGTCAATACCGATGCCCAGGCGCTCCTGAACAACAAGGCGGACATCAAGGTCCAGATCGGCAAGAAGCTCACCCGCGGCCTCGGCGCCGGCGCGCGCCCCGAAATCGGGCGTCAGGCGATTGAGGAGAACCGCGACGAGGTGCTCCACGCCCTGCACGGCGCAGATCTCGTCTTCGTCACCTGCGGCATGGGCGGCGGTACGGGGACCGGTGCGTCGCCGATCATCGCACAGATGGCCCGCGACCTGGGCGCTCTGACCATCGGCATCGTGACGAAGCCCTTCCTCTTCGAAGGTCGCAAGCGCATGCGACAGGGCGAAATGGGCATCGCCGAGATGCGCAAACACGTCGACACGATGGTCGTCGTGCCGAATGAGCGGCTCCTCGCGGTCGTCGGCAAGGGCATTCCCTTCCAGGACGCACTCAAGAAAGCGGACGAGGTATTGCTCCACGCGACTCAAGGGATTTCGACCCTGATTTCGGTCACCGGCATCGTGAACGTCGATTTCGCCGACGTGCGCACCGTCATGCAGAACGGCGGCGCCGCGATCATGGGCACCGGCACGGGCCGCGGCGAGAGCCGCGCCATGGAGGCTGTGCAGCAGGCGATTTCGAGCCCGCTCCTCGACAACGTGTCCATCACGGGCGCGACCGGGGTCCTCATCAACATCACCGGAGGCGAGGACCTCACGCTCGGCGAGGTCACCCAGATTTCCGACGTCGTGAAGGACGCCGCGGGCGATGAGGCCGAGATCATCTTCGGCACGGTGAACGATCCCGCGATGCACGGCGAGATCCGCGTGACGGTGATCGCCACGGGCTTCGAGAAACAGCAGCCAGCCGCGGATGCGCAGCGGGCCGCGCCCGGCGTCCTGCCGTTCCGTGAACGCATGAGCCGGCCCACGCCGCCACCGCCGGCCGGGTTTCCCAAGCCGGTCGATGTGGCCATGAAGCGCCCGTCGGCGCCCGCGCCCGCCACTGACGTGAACGAGCTCGAGATTCCCACCTTCATCCGGCGGCAGATGGACTGATGACCCGGGCGGCGCGGCGCTACGCAGCCGCGGGCGCGCTCGCGGTCGTCGTGTGCGGCTGGACCGCGCGGGAAGCCTGGTCCCACCGCCGCCCGCTCACCGCTCCGCCGATTTTGGTGACCCGCGCCTACGTCGACGCGGCCGACACCCTGGGCCGGCGGCAGACGCTGTCCGTCCTGCTCGCTCGCCGGGGGATCGTCGGGCGCGATCGCACCGCGTTCCTCGCCGCCGCCACCGCACTGCCGGCCCGGCGCCTGCGCGCGGGCCTCGTGGTGAACTTCCGCCGCCTCGTGACCGACAGCGTGCCCACTCGCGTCAGCGTCCGCCTGGCGCCCGAGTGGCGCGTGCGCCTCGAGCGCAGCGAGACCGGATGGGTCGAGGCAGTCGACACGATTCCGTGGGCCGTATCGCGGGTCGGGCTGCAGGGCGTGATCGCGACGTCGCTGTACGAGGCCCTCGATCGGGTGGCCTCGGAGTCGGTCTTCCCCCCGTCGGAGCGGCGCGCCCTGGCTTGGGCCCTGGCCGACGTCTACGACTGGGACATCGACTTCACGCGCGACGTCCGTCCGGGGGATCACTTCCGCGTGCTCGTCGAGCGCCGCACGTCGGCCGAGGGCGAGTGTCGCGTGGGCCAGATCCTGGCGGCGGTCGTCGAGCGGGGACGGGTCCTCGACTTTGCCTATCGCTTTAACGCGCCGGACGGCGCCGGGTTCTACGACAACGACGGCCGGTCGCTCAAGCGCACGTTTCTGCGCGCGCCGCTCCAGTTTCGGCGGATCACAAGCGGCTTCGGTGAGCGCTATCACCCCATCCTGCACGAGTGGCGCCACCACGACGGCATCGATTTCGCAGCCCCCTACGGCACGCCGGTCCGCGCCACCGCGGACGGGCGTGTGACGGTCGTCGCGTGGGACGAAGGGGGCTACGGGAACTACATCGAGCTCCGCCATGCAAACGGCATCCGCACGCGCTACGGGCACCTGTCGGCGTTCGCCCACGGGCTGCGGGTCGGCCAGCAGGTCACGCAGGGCGAGACGATTGGCTTTGTGGGCTCCACGGGCCTCTCAACGGGGCCCCACCTGCACTATGAGTTCCTCGTCGGGGGGCACGCCATGAACCCGCGTGGCCGCGACCTCGGCACCGGGACGCCGGTCCCGGCAGCGCTGCGGGCCCGCTACGACTCCGTGCGCACCGGCTTTCGGGCCGCGCTCGATTCGCTCGACCAGGAGTCGACTGCGCCCGCCATGGTCGCCGCCCAGCGCGATTAGGTTTCGCTCCCCAAGTGGAACTCTATCCCGCCGTCGATGTGCAGGGCGGGCGCGTGGTGCGTCTGCGTCAGGGTGCCGCCGAGCAGGCGACGGCCTACGGGGATGACCCGATCGCGGTGGCGGAGGCGTTCGCCGCCGCGGGCGCCCGTTGGGTGCACTTCGTCGATCTCGATCGTGCGTTCGGCCGCGGCGACAACCGCGACATTGCGCAGCGCTTCCTCGCCCGCGTGAAGGTATCCGTGCAGGTGGGCGGTGGGTTGCGCAGCGAAGCCGCGATCGTCGAAATGCTCGACTGGGGAGCGGCCCGGGTCGTGATCGGAACCAAGGCGGCCACGGACCCCGCGCTCGTCGAGCAGCTGCTCGGTCGCTACGGCGAGCGATTGGCCGTCGGGATTGATGCCCGGCGCGGCCAGGTCGCCGTCCGCGGATGGACCGAGGTGTTCGACCTGACCGCCGTGGCGCTCGCGGAGCGGGTCCGCGATCAGGGCGCCCGGACGGTCATCTACACCGACATCGAACGGGACGGCATGCTCGCCGGGCCGGACGTGGCCGGGGCGCAGACCCTCGCCGCCCTCGGCCTCGAGACCATCGTCTCGGGCGGGGTCGCCGCGCTCGACGATCTCCGCGCCGTCCGGCAAGCCGGCTTGGCCGGCGCGATCGTGGGCCGCGCGCTCTACGAACAGAAGTTCACGCTCGCCGAGGCGTTACGCTCGAGCGCCGGGTGACCGTCGGGCTGGCGCTGCTCCGCGTCACCGGCGTGACCGCGCTGCTCGTCCTCCTCTGGAACCCCGTCACCACCCACCCGGCCCCGAACGCCCCGCCGCTCGTACTCCTCGACGCGTCGCTCAGCATGGCCGGATACGGCGGCCGCTGGCGCGAGGCACTGGACTCCGCCCGGGCACTCGCGCAGGGGGGGCCGATCTGGCGCTTTGGGGCAAGCGTGGCACCGTTCGACACTCTGCCTCCCACCGACGGCACCACGGCCTTGAAGCCCGCCCTGGTCGCGGCCGCGAGCCGCGGCGGGCCGATCGCCGTGATCTCGGACGGCGCGATCGACGACGGGGACCAGATTGCGCCCGACCTCCGCGTCGCACCGCAGGTCGTCCTCCTCGCCCGGGGGGAGTTCCGAGATTACTTCGTCGCCTCGATCACCGGTCCGCATCGCGTCGAGGCGTCGGACACGCTCCGGCTCGCGGTCGTCTGCGGGACAGCGGGCCCCCGCGCCCGCGGGCCAGTGCGCGCGACCCTCGTCGCGCGGACCGCAGGACGCAACGTCGCGGCGCAGCCGGTCACGCTGCCCGACAGCGGCAGCGTCGCCGTCCCCCTCGCGCTTCCCGCGATCAGCCTGCCCGCCGGTTGGGTCGTCCTCGACGTCAAACTCGAGGGCGTTCGCGACTCCGAACCGCGGGACGATGGCCGGCTGTTCGTCGTGGACGTGAACGCCGCGCCCACGACCGTCGTGCTAGCGGCACCACCCGACTGGGATGTCCGGTTTCTCTCCCGCACGCTCGCGGCCCTGAGCGGTGGACCGGTCCGCACCTTCGCCCAAATCCGGCGGGGCACGAGCGAGGCGAGCTGGGTGGAGGGGACGACCCTCGCCTCGGTCAGCGCCGACGTCGTCCGGCGCGCGATGCGCACGGCCGCACTTGTCGTCGTGGCGGGCGCGCCGACGCCCGGCGCCCCCATTACCGCGCCCGCGATGCTCCGGCTCGCCCCCGCGACGTCCGCGGGGGAGTGGTACGTCGATCTGCCGCCCGCGTCGCCGCTCGCGGCGGCTCTGGCCGGCGTCGCCTGGGACTCGCTCCCGCCCTTGGTCGGCGTAGAGCCCGAGGCGGACACCGGCGCCGTGGTCCTCACCGCACGTCTCGCGCGTCGGGGCGAACCCCAACCCGTGGTCGCCCTCACCGAGCGGGGTGGGGTGCGGCGCGCGACGATCGCGGGCGCAGGGCTCTATCGCTGGGCGTTCCGCGGCGGCCGGAACGAGGAGGCCTATCGCACGCTCATGGCGGCGCTCGCGGACTGGCTGCTCGGGGCGCACACGCCCCAATCCGTCCGGGCGACTCCCGTGGGCCTCGTTGCGGACGACGGGACGCCGGTTCGCTGGCGCTGGAGCGGGGCCGGGACTCCCCACGACCTTGTGGCGCGATTCCGCTCGAGCGCGGGCGAGCAGACCGACACGTTACGGTTCGGACCGGACGGGCAGAGCAGCGTCCGGCTGCCGCCCGCCGCCTACGCCTACGAGTTCGACGGGGGCCCCGAACGCGGGGTCGTCGCGGTCGACACGGCCTCGCCCGAGTGGCCGCCCCGGCCCCCGACGCTCCGGGCGCAGCCCGGCCGCGCCACCGCCCGCGTGGAGACCGTGTCCGCCCGCGACCGCGGCGCGCTCTTCGGGCTCGCCCTTGCCGCGTTCGCGGCCGAATGGGCGTGGCGCCGGCGCTCGGGTCTGCCCTAGTGTCCCTGTGGCAGCGCCTCGCCCGGGTGCTCGGCCGCCGGGGCGCAGGGGACGTGAAGGCGGCGGAGCGCCTGCTCCTCGAAGCGGATTTCGGCGTCGCGGCGACCGCCGCAATCCTCGCCGAGGTCGCTCAGACGCCGGACCAGGAGTTCCACGCGGCACTCGAACGCGCGGTCGTGCGCATCCTCGCCGCACCCGGCCCCACGACGCTCGCGCACGCCGACCGGCCGCCCACGGTCGTGCTCGTGTTCGGCGTCAACGGAGTCGGGAAGACGACCACCGTCGCCAAGCTCGCCCGCCTCCTTGAGGGTGCGGGCCGATCGACGTTACTCGGCGCGGCGGACACGTTCCGCGCCGGAGCGGTCGAGCAGCTTGAGATTTGGGCCAAACGCCTGGGCGTGCCGTGCGTCGTGCCCGGCTCGGGACAGGGCGACCCCGCGGCCGTGACGTTCGACGCGATCACCGCCGCGCGAGCGCGGGGGGTGGACACGGTGCTGATCGACACCGCCGGCCGGCTG
This sequence comes from Gemmatimonadales bacterium, assembly GCA_035604455.1. GTDB lineage: Bacteria > Gemmatimonadota > Gemmatimonadetes > Gemmatimonadales > GWC2-71-9 > AG25. The sequence continues at coordinate 44,010 of DATNIM010000009.1, read as the reverse complement.
CATACCGACGCGCAACTCCTTCAGGAACTCGTGAAGGTCGTGCGGGTGAGCGCCAAGGTGTACGGAGCGCCGGCCCCGCACGAGGCATTGCTCGTGCTCGATGGGACGACGGGGCAGAACGTCGTGGCGCAGGGCCGGACGTTCGCGGCCGCACTCCCGCTCACCGGTCTCGTTGTGACGAAACTCGACGGCACCGCGAAAGGCGGGAGCGTGGTCGCCCTCCGCCGTGCGCTCGCCGTGCCCGTGCGATTCCTCGCCACGGGCGAGGGGCTCGACGACCTGGAAGCGTTCGACCCCACCCGCTACGCGCGCCGGTTGCTCGGCCCCTGACGCGATGCCGCTGCACTTCGGGACGTCGGTCAAGTATGTAAAGGGGGTTGGCCCCCGGCGTGCGGAAGCGCTCGCTCGGCTCGGGGTCCGCACGGTCGGGGATCTCGTCTACCACACGCCTCACCGCTACCTCGACGCCACCAGTCTGACACCGCTGGCGCAGGCGACGACCGGCCGCGAGGTGACGTGCGTTGGCCGCGTCGTCAGCACGGGTGTCCTGCCCACGCGCCGCGGACTGCGCGTGTTCCGCGCGGTGCTCCGCGATTCCAGCGGCCTGCTCGAGGGCGCGTGGCCAGGCCAGCCGTTCCTCGAGCGGCAGATCAAGCCGGGGCAGCTGCTTCTCGTGACGGGCCCCGTGCGGCATTATCAGGGACGCCAGCTCGTCCCGCGCGAGTTTCTCGTGCTCGCCGACGCGGGTGAGACGCCGCAGCGCGGGCTCGTCCTGCCGATCTATCCCGCCACCGAGGGCCTGTCGCACCGCCAGATCCGGACGCTCATCGCCCAGCACCTGCCGACACTCCTCGACACGGTGGTCGATCCCCATCCCCAAGCACTCCTGCGCGCGCTCGGCCTCGTTGACCTACGCACGGCGCTCACCGCGGTTCACCGCCCCGAGAGCCTCGCCCAGGCCGAGGAAGGACGGCGGCGACTCGCCTTCGACGAGCTGTTCGACCAGCAGATCGTGCAGGCGCGTGCGCGCGCACTCGCCAAACGCCCCCGCGCGGGGATCCGCTTCGAGCTGAAGAAGGACCTCACGACCCGCCTCAAGGCGACGCTGCCGTTTGCGCTCACCGCGGGCCAGCGGCACGCCGTCCGGCAGCTCGCGGCCGACATGACGGCCCCGCTCCGGATGCATCGACTGCTCATGGGGGACGTGGGGACGGGCAAGACGGTCGTGGCGCTCTTCGGCATGCTGCTCGCCGTCGAGAACGGGTATCAGGCGGCGCTCATGGCGCCCACCGAGCTGCTCGCCGAACAGCACCATCGGACGCTTGTGCGGCTCCTCGAGCCCCTGGGCGTGCGCCCCGTGCTGCTGAGCGGCGGGCTCAAGGGCTCGGCCAAAGCCGCGGCGCGCGCCCGCATCGCGGGCCCGGAGGCCGGGATCGTGGTGGGGACTCACGCGCTCATCCAGGAGTCCGTGCGGTTCCACCGGCTCGGTCTCGTAGTGATCGACGAGCAGCATCGCTTCGGCGTCGAACAGCGCGCGGCACTCGTCGCCAAGGGGGACGCGCCGGACGTGCTTCTCTTGACGGCCACGCCGATCCCGCGTTCGCTCGCCCTCACCTGGTACGGGGACTTGGACGTCACCGAACTGCGCGAGCGTCCGGCCGGGCGCCCCGCGGTGAAGACGGTGCTTCGCCCCGAGGCCGCGCGCCCGAAGCTCTACGAATTTCTGCGGGCGGAGGCGGCCGCGGGCCGCCAGGCCTATGTTGTCTACCCGATCATCGACGGCTCGGAGCGCGCGGACCTGAAGGCCGCGACCAGCATGGCCGACCGGCTGCGCGAGGCTGCCCCGGAGCTTTCTGTCGGGCTCGTGCACGGACGCCTGCCGGCCGTCGAACGCGAAGCCGTGATGCGCGCGTTTCGCGACGGTTCGATCGCCGTGCTCGTGGCGACCACCGTGATCGAAGTGGGCATCGATGTCCCGAACGCGACCGTGATGGTGATCGAGCACCCCGAGCGCTTCGGCCTGGCCCAACTGCACCAGCTCCGGGGCCGCGTGGGGCGGGGGACGCTCCCGAGCCACTGCATTCTCCTGCTCGACGACCGGGCTGCCAGACCTCGGCTCGCCGCGTTCGCCGGCACCGACGACGGCTTTGCGATCGCAGCGCTGGATTTGCAGGAACGGGGCATGGGCGAGCTGGCCGGCGAGCGGCAGTCCGGCGCGCTCGCGCTCCGCTACGCGGACTTGGTGACCGATCTCCCGCTGCTCGAAGCCGCGCGTCGCGCGGCGGCTGAGCTGGTCGCCCGCGATCCGACGCTGACCGATCCGGCGCATGCGGCGCACCGCGCCCGCGTTCTCGCGCGCTACGAGCGCGGCCTCGAGCTCTTCCGCGTCGGTTAGCGTCGGCTTGCGAGGACCGCGATCCGGCGGCTAGTATGCCGCGCCTATGCCCGACAATCTGCGAATCGAAGCGCTCCCCGCGCACGCGGGCGAGACGGCCACGGTGCGCGCCTGGGTCATGAGCGCGCGGACCAGCGGCAAGATCGCGTTTCTGTCCCTGCGGGACGGCACGGGATACCTGCAGGTCGTCGTATCGAAGAACGACGTCTCCGAGGCGGTGTGGGCGACGCTCGGTCAACTCGCCCAGGAGACCTCGGTCGCCGTGTCGGGTCGGATCGCGCGCGACGCCCGGGCGCCGGGGGGCGTCGAGCTGCACGCCCAGGCGCTCGAGATCCTCGGACCGAGCGAGGGGTTCCCCATCACGCCGAAGGAACACGGGACCGCGTACCTGTTCGAGCACCGGCACCTCTGGCTCCGGAGCCGGCGCCAGGTGGCCATCGCCCGCGTGCGGCACGAGGCGATCCAGGCGATCCGGGACTTCTTCTACGATCGGGGCTTCACGCTCGTCGACACGCCCATCTTGACGGGCGCGATCGGCGAGGCCGCGGGGCACCTGTTTGCAACCCAGTACTTCGACCTCGGCACCGCCTACTTGACCCAGACCGGGCAGTTGTACGTCGAGGCCGCCGCCGCGGCGCTCGGGAAGGTGTATTGCTTCGGCCCCACGTTTCGCGCCGAGAAATCGAAAACCCGCCGGCACCTGACGGAGTTCTGGATGGTCGAGCCGGAGGTGGCCTGGAACGACTCGAACGACAACATGCGGCTGCAGGAGGAATTCGTGTCGGCGATCGTGGCCCGTTGCCTCGAGCGCCGCCGCGCCGAGCTCACCGAACTCGAGCGCGATCTCGCCCCGCTCGAACGCGTGACGCCGCCCTTTCCACGGATCTCCTACACCGACGCGATCACCCGACTGAGGGAGCTCGGCAGCGATCTCACCTGGGGCGCCGATTTGGGCGGCGACGACGAAACGCTCCTCGCCCGCCAGTACGATCGGCCCGTCTTCGTCCACAACTATCCGAAGGACGTGAAGGCCTTCTATATGAAGGTCGATCCGGCCGACCCCAAGACCGTGCTCAACAACGACCTGTTGGCGCCCGAGGGGTACGGGGAGATCATCGGCGGCAGCCAGCGGGAGGACGACTACGATCGTTTGCTCGCCCGGATCCGGGCCGAGGGCCTGCCAGAGGACGCCTACACGTGGTACCTGGACCTGCGCAAGTACGGCACGTTCGTGCACGCGGGGTTCGGGCTCGGGATCGAGCGCACCGTGGCGTGGATCTGCGGCATCCCGCACGTGCGCGAGGCGATCGCCTTTCCGCGCACGCTCTACCGCCTGTGGCCGTGAGTCGGGCTTAGGGCTTCACCTCGTCCCACAACCGATCGAGCGCGTCGAGCCCCGCGCGCCCGACGTCGATGCCTCGGGTCTTCGCGAGCGCCTCGAGATCCCCGAACCGCCGCGTGAACTTGGCGTTCGCCGCGTCGAGCGCACTGCGCGGGTCCACACCGAGCTTGCGTGCGAGGTTGACGACGGTGAATAGCAGGTCGCCGAGCTCGTCCGCCTGTGCCGCCGCGTCGCCCGCTTCGACGGCGCGCTCGAGCTCGGCCGTCTCCTCCTTCACCTTCGCGAGCGGACCGGTCGCGTCGGGCCAGTCGAACCCGATGCCTGCAGCGCGCTCCTGCAGCCGGTAGGCCCGAAGGAGCGGCGGCAGCGCGGGCGGCAGCCCGCCGAGCGTGTTCGTTCGCTCGGGCTCGAGCTCCCGCTTGGCGCGCTCCCACGAGGCCGGCTTGTCCCCGAGCCCGTAGAGGTGCGGGTGGCGGTGGTGCATCTTCTCTTCGAGCGCGCGGGTCACCGATTCCGCGTCGAATTCGGCTCGCTCTTCGCCGATGACGATTTGGAAGGCGAGGTGGAGCAGGAGGTCCCCGAGCTCGTCGCGCAGCGCGGGGGGGGGCTCGACGTCACGGAGCGCGTGATCGAGCTCGAGGGCTTCTTCGATGAGGTAGGGCGCGAGGGTCGCGCGCGTTTGCGCGCGGTCCCAGGGACAGCGCGCGCGCAGGTCGCGGACGAGGACGAGAGCGCGCCCAAGCGCTGAATCGCCTTGCATTTAGCCTCCGGGCGGGGTATCATACGCGCGCCTGTGAGCGTGTCAATGAGCGGGCGGTGCAGTCGCGCCTGGGTCGAGGTCGATCTCGCCGCCGTGGTTGAGAACGCCCGCACCGTCGCACGGGTCGCCGGCACGCGGCTCCTCCCGGTAGTGAAAGCCAATGGCTACGGGGTGGGAGCCGTCGCTGTATGTAGGGCCCTCGAGGCCGTGGACCCCTGGGGCTACGGGGTCGCGACGCCCGCCGAGGGCGCTGAGCTGCGCGACGTCGGGATTACGCGTCCGATCGTGGTGCTCATGCCGGTGCCGCCCGCCCTGTTCGACGACGTGGACGCAAGCGGGCTCACGCCGACGCTCGGGGACCGGGACGCCGTCGCCGCCTGGACGGCGCGCGGTCCGCGTCCGTTCCACCTCGAGGTGGACACCGGGATGGGCCGATGCGGCGTCCGCTGGGACGAGATCGAGCAGGTGCGCGACCTCGTCGACACCCAGGCCCTCGAAGGGTGCTACACGCAGTTCCACTCGGCCGAGCGCGATGACGGGTCGCTCGAACGCCAGACGGAACGCTTTCTTGCGGCAGTGAGTGTCTTGCCCCGGCGGCCGCCGCTGCTGCACGTGGCGAACAGCGCCGCGGCGCTGCGGGGACGGCGCTATGCGCTCGACCTCGTGCGACCGGGCTTGTTCCTTTATGGAGGCACCGTAGGTCCGGGGCTTCTCGAGCCGCGCCCGGTGGTGAGCTTGAGGGCCCGGGTGCTCGCGGTCCGCCACGTGGCGGCAGGCGAGGGCGTGAGCTACGGGGCGCTGTGGCGCGCGGCCGGGCGGACGCAGGTGGCGACGCTCGGGGTGGGGTACGCCGACGGGGTGCGCCGGTCGTTTGGCCTCTGGGGCCGCGCGGCGGTGTTGCTTGACGGTACGCGCTGCCCCGTGGTCGGTGCGGTGACGATGGACCTCGCCATGGTTGATGTCGCGGAGCGCGCGGTGCAGGTGGGGGACGTCGCGACCCTGCTCGGGGAGGCAGACGGCGCGGCGATTCGACTTGACGAGTACGCGCTTGCCACCGACACGTTGCAACACGAGGCGCTGACCGCCCTCCGGGCGCGGCTCCCGCGGCTGTACGACTGACGGCCGTTGCGCACGGGCACCGGCGCGGCGCGCCGGGGTTACATCAGGGTCGGAAGGAGCTGCGCCGATGCACTGTGCTGTGTGCTCGTCCAACCAGGGGGTTTGGCATGCCCAGCCTCGCCGCGGCGCGATGAGTGCCGCGCTCGTCGCACGGGCGCGCGAAGCGCTCGCGAACGCCTACGCGCCCTACAGTCGTTTTCGGGTGGGTGCGGCGCTCGAGGCGGGTGATGGAAGGGTGTTCATGGGCACCAACGTGGAAAACGCATCCTACGGGGTTACGCTCTGCGCCGAGCGGGTCGCGGTCGGGGCGGCCGTCGCGGCCGGGGCCCGGGCATTCAAGCGCTTGGCCGTGGTGACCGAGGTCGAGCCGCCCGCACCGCCCTGTGGCATGTGCCGCCAGGTGCTCGCCGAGTTCGGACTCGAGCTCGAGGTGATCGCCGCCGGCCCGGCGAGCGAACGCCGCTGGACCCTGGGAGCCCTCCTGCCCGATCCTTTTAATAGGGCGTCGCTCGCATAATGCCCCGACCCCCCGTGCGGGCCGCCGCGCTCGTCGTCCTCATCGCGCTCGCCTGCACGAACGACATCTCGGCGCCGGGGGTCTGTCCGCAGTTCTGTCCGCTGGGCTCCCTGACCGTGATCGACACGCTCCTCGCGGCCATCTCGCGCGACTCAGCCTACGGGCGTCCCCAGGGCTACGTGAACCCGGGCCTCAGCTTGACCCTCCTCGCGGCCAGCGAGCCCGGGATCAAGGACAGTCGGCCGATCATGCTGATGCCGGCATTGCCCACGCGCCTCGTGCTCGAGGACACGACGACCGCGCCGGTGATCGGGGTCGACTCGATCGTCCTGGCCGTCACCATCACGTCGCGGGACACGCTTGTCACGAACCTCGCGCTCTCCGTCTACGCGTTGCCGCTCTCGATCGATTCGACGACGACGTTCACCGGGCTTGCCCCGGCCTTCGCCGCGCCGCCCATCCGAACGGTCAACGTCAACAGCCTGCTCGCTACCCCCGCCTACAACAACCCGGCGACGGGCGACAGCGCGATCCTCGACACGGTATATCACCGCGTCACGCTGCTCATCAACTTTGACTCAGCACAGGTCCCCTACTCGGTGCCGGACACGGGCAAGCTCGCCTTCGGGATCCGGGTGGGCGCCGACCAGCCCACCGACCTCAGTCTCGGCGGGCTGCTTAATTATGGATTGGGCCCGTCGATCACCGCGTACCTGAAGGTGGATTCGCTCGGGCTGGGCGTGGCCCACCGGCGGACTCCACTTGGGTTCGGGACGCCGAGCTTCAACACGTTCGTCTTCAATCCGCCACCGCCGCCGCTTGACTCGACGCTCGTCGTGGGCGGCGTGCCGGCGACGCGGAGCATCCTGCGGATCACCTTCCCGCGCATCATCCGCGACTCCCAACAGATCGCGCGGGCGACGCTCGAGCTCATTCCGGCCGTGCTCCCCCAGGGCGTTGCGTCGGATTCCTTCGACCTCGTGACGCAGGCCGTCCTGGTCGACCTCGGCGCCAAGTCGGCGCTCGACCCGATCCACGTCGACACGACTCGCATCTACATCACGCCGATGGACACGGTGCGGATCGAAATGACGAACCTGATGCGCTTCTGGGCGGCCGACACAACGGCGCCCACGGCGATCGTGCTCCGCCAGGCCCCCGAAGGTGGGAACTTCGCCGAGCTGCGGATGTTCGCCTCGTCCACGACCGCGTACCGGCCAATGTTGCACCTCACGTACTCGCCCTCGTTCCCCTTCGGGCAACGATGAGCGCGCGCCGCTGGTCGATGGGCCTCGTGATTGCCGCGATGTGCGGCGGGGGTGTCGCGCGCGCACAGGACTCGCAGTTCAGCATCGCGGGGCTCGGCACGCCCGGCCGCCTGGAGAGCGTCCGCTCCCGCTCGACGGGCGGCGCGTTCGCAGCGTTCGACCCGGAGTCTCCGTTCACTGACGCCGCGCTGGTTGACCTGCGGAACGCGACCGCGACCGCGGCTCAAGGCGCCAGCTTCCGCGACGTGTCGACGCCGGGGTCGAGCACCTGGCTGCGGACGACGCGCTTCCCGGTGCTGTCGCTCGGTGGACCGTTGTCGAACCGGCTCGTCGTGGGCGTGAGCTTCAGCACATATCTCGACCAGACCTACGATGCCGTCACCCGCGACAGCCAGCTCTTGCGCGGGACCATGCAGCCGTTCAACAACTCCATCTCGAGCGACGGCGGGGTGACGGACGTCCGCCTGGCGGCCGCCCTGCGAATCGGCAGCCGGCTCGCCGTGGGCCTGGGATTCCACGACCTCGCCGGGTCCACGCGCCAGAACGCGACGCGGATTTACGACGACACGACGGACTACGTGACCGTGGTCCAAACGGGCACAGTGACCTACAGCGGCTGGGGCATCTCCGGCGGCGCCATCCTGCGCATCCTTCCGACCGCCGCGATCGCCGTTTTCGCGCGCCAGGACCAGGCGCTGCACAGTCACGTTGGTGACTCGCTCGTGGCGACGAACAATCTGCCGGCGACCTACGGAGGCGCGCTGATGCTCACACCGGAGCCGACGCTCCGGATCGCGGGTTCGGTGGACTGGCAGAGTTGGTCGCGCACCGGCGCCGGCGCCTTCAACACCATGGCCTGGTCCGCGGGCCTCGAGATCGGGCGGACGACGCCGCTGCGCATCGGCGTGCGCGGCGACCAGTTGCCATTTGGCCCGGGCACTTCGGCGCCGACCGAGACCGGCGTCGCCGTGGGCACGAGCACGACGCTCGCCAAGGGACACGGCGTCATCGACGTCGGCCTCGAACGCCTCTCGCGCAGCGGCAGCGGCCTGCAAGAGGAGGTTTGGACGCTGCTCGTCGGCGTCACCGTGCGGCCGTGAACGTCTTCTTCCATACGTTCGGCTGCCGGGCCAACCAGTACGACACGGCCCGCGTGCGCCAGGCGTTCACGGATCAAGGCGCGGTGGTGGTGGAAGACCCCGACCAGGCCGACCTGGCCATCGTGAACTCCTGCACCGTCACGGCGGAGAGCGACACGAAGCTCCGTCGTTACGTACGTGGACTCGCGCGCCGGCCCGCGCTCGAGACGATCGTGATGGGCTGCGCGGCCGCGCTCGAGCCCGACGTGCTCGCGCGGCTGCCCGGCGTGCGCAGCGTGGTGCCGGGGGGCGATGCCCTCGCCGTACTCCACGCGGCGGGGTGGGCTCCGGAGGCCGGGCCCCTGCGGCGCTTCGGCGCGCATGCCCGCGGCTGGCTCCGGATCCAGGACGGCTGCGACGAGCACTGCACGTTTTGCGCGACCGTGCTCGCCCGGGGGACTAACCGGTCGCGCCCCATCGCTGATGTCGTGCGGGAAGCGCAGGCGCTCGCCGCCCATCACGCCGAACTCGTCCTCACCGGTATCCACATCGGGACCTACGGCCGCGACTGGCGCACCCAGACCTCCCCGCTCGCCGACCTGCTCGAGGCCCTCTTGTGCGCCGTTCCCGAAGTGCGCTTTCGCCTGTCATCGATCGAAGCGACCGAAGTGGATGACCGGGTGGCGCGACTCTTCGTGGAAGCGCCGCGCCAGCTCGCGCCCCACCTGCACGCGCCGCTCCAGTCAGGCTCGGATCGGGTGCTGCGCCGCATGGGCCGCCACTGGTATACGGCTCGCTCCTACCGGGAGCGGGTGGAATGGCTCGCGGGACGCCTGAGCGTGTTTGGGCTCGGCGCGGATGTCATCGCCGGGTTCCCGGGCGAAACGGACGGCGATCACCGCGCGACGCGCGCGCTGCTTGAGGCTCTGCCGTTTTCGTATCTGCACGTCTTCCCGTTCTCGACCCGGCCCGGGGCCGCGGCGGTCCGGTTGCCCGACGCCGTGCCGCCAGCGGTGCGGCGGGCGCGCGCCGCCGAACTCCGCGCCTTGGGCGAGGCGAGCGCACACGCCCATCGCGCCCGGCGCCGCGGGGCCGTTGCCGACGGCGTTGCGAGCGGCCACGCCGGTGGGCGCCTCGAGGTCGTGACCGAAGACTATCTTTCGGTCTACGTGCCGACGGACGCCTGGGACGGGCGCCGTCGCTTCCCCGTCACGGTCGCATAGCGATGCCGCGCGTCTACATCGAGACTTACGGCTGTCAGATGAACGTCTCGGACTCGGAGCTCATCGCCGGGGTCCTGGGCCGGGCCGGGTATGCCCAAACGCCCGACCCGGCCTCGGCCGACGTCCTCCTCGTCAACACGTGCGCCGTGCGCGACCACGCGGAGCAGCGGGTGCTTGGGCGCCTGGGCGAGCTCAAGCGCTACAAGCGCGCCGACACGCTCCTCGGCGTGGTGGGGTGCATGGCCCAACGCCTGGGTCCCGCGCTGCTCGCCGACGTCCCGCAGGTTGATCTCGTCGTCGGCCCCGATGGGTACCGGAGCCTCCCCGACCTCCTCGTCGCGGCCCGTGCGGGTGCCACGGTCGATGTCGAGTTCCGGAGCTGGGAGCACTACGAGGATGTTCCACCGGTTCGCGGCGACCTTGTGTCCGCCTTCATCACGGTCCAGCGCGGCTGCGATTATCGCTGCACGTTCTGCATCGTGCCCGAAACCCGCGGGCCCGAGCGCAGCCGCCGTCTCGAGGATGTCGTGCGCGAGGTCCAGGAGCTCGCGGCGCGCGGGACGACCGAAGTGACCCTGCTCGGCCAGACCGTGAACAGCTACCACGACGGGGCGCACGATTTCGCCGACCTCCTGCGGGCGGTCGGCGGGGTTCCAGGGGTCCGCCGCGTTCGGGCCACGTCGCCCTATCCCACGGACTTCACGCCCCGCGTGCTCGCGGCGATGGCCGAGACGCCGGCCGTGTGCGAGCACGTCCATCTTCCGGCGCAGTCCGGTTCATCGCGCGTGCTGCGTCGTATGCTGCGGCGCTATGACCGGGCCGGTTACCTCGCCGTAGTCGACGCCCTGCGCCTCGCGGTACCCGGAATTGCCATCACGACGGACTTGATCGTTGGGTTTCCGGGGGAGACCGAGGCCGACTTCGCGGAGACCGAATCCCTCGTGCGAGAGGCCGGGTTCGACGACGCGTACACGTTCCGCTACTCCCCGCGCGCGGGGACGCCGGCGACGCGCCTGCACGACGCGGTGCCCGAGACGGTGGCGGCCGCGCGCCTCGAGCGACTGATCTCGGTGGTCCGGGCGGTCGCTGCGCGCAAGAACGCCGGCCTCGTCGGCACGACCCACGAGGTGTTGGTCGAGGGAACGGCGAAGCGCGGCGGCCTGCTCCAGACCCGCACCCGCACGAACAAGGTGGCCCTGCTCGCCGGGCCCAACGCCTGGATCGGGAGCTATCGCCGCGTCCACCTCACGGGCACTACGGGCTCGACGTTCACGGCTCGGCCGGCCGAGGAGCTTGTCTGCTTGGGGTAACGAACGTGACGTTCGAGGTGGTCGAGCGCGAGTACGCGCGGCTGCGGCCGCGCGTGCCGGCGTTTTGCGGCTGCGAGACGTGCCACGGCGACGTCCTCGTGTATGCGCTCAACCGGCTCTCCCCGCGCTACGTGTCCACCCGGCAGGGCGAGGTGTTCACCGAGATCTCGCTCGAGACCGATCAGGAGAAGGCGAAGCTCGACGTCGTACTGCTCGATGGCTTCCGCCGCGTCGCGCTGGCGCCCCGCTGTGGCGCCGGGCCGGTGCACCTCCTGTAACCCCTACCGCGCCGTCATCCTGGACCGCGCGCGACGTCTGCGCGCTTTTTTAAGGACCTCTCAATGCCACGAAACGCCTTTTACGCCCAGTCCGGCGGCGTCACCGCCGTCATCAACGCCTCCGCCCAGGGCGTGCTCGAAACGGCACGCCGCCATCCCGACCGGATCGGGCGCGTGTACGCCGGGCGCAACGGCATCATCGGCGCGCTGCTCGAGGATCTGATCGACACCTCGCAGGAAGCGGACTCGGCCATCGCCGCGCTGCGCTACACGCCGAGCGGCGCGTTCGGGTCGTGCCGGTTCAAGCTCAAGGGGTTCGACAAGAACATGGCCGAGTACGAGCGACTGATCGAGGTGTTCCGGGCGCACGACATCGGCTACTTCTTCTACAACGGTGGGGGCGACTCGGCGGACACCTGCCTCAAGATGTCGCAACTCGGCGAGAAGCTGGGCTACCCGATCCAGGCGATTCACGTGCCCAAGACCATGGACAACGACTTGCCGCTCACGGACTGCTGCCCCGGGTTCGGGTCCGTGGCGAAGTACACGGCCGTCTCGATCCGGGAAGCCGGGTTTGACGTCGCCTCCATGGCCAAGACCTCGACCAAGGTGTTCATCCTCGAGGTCCTCGGGCGCCACGCGGGCTGGACGGCGGCGGCGGGCGGGCTCGCCGCCGAGGCCCCGGGCCAGGCCCCGCAGGTGATTCTGTTTCCCGAAGTGGTGTTTGACGAAGCCAAGTTCCTCGCGGCCGTCGATGCCTCGGTCCGGAGCAACGGCTTCTGCGCCGTCGTGGCGAGCGAGGGCCTGCGGCTGCCGAGCGGCGAATTCCTGTCCGAAGCGGGCACCAAGGACGCCTTCGGCCATGCGCAGCTCGGCGGCCTCGCGCCGCTCCTCGCCGCGCTCGTGGGCGAGAAGCTCAAGTACAAGTACCACTACGCTATCGCGGACTACCTCATGCGCGCGGCGCGACACATCGCCGCGAAGGTGGACGTCGAGCAGTCCTACGCCGTCGGCCGCTCGGCGGTCGAACTCGCCCTTCAAGGCGCCTCGGGCGTCATGGTGACGATCGAGCGGCAGGCGGACAACCCCTACCGCTGGACCACGGGCAGCGCGCCGCTCGAGAAGGTGGCGAACGTCGAACGGAAAATGCCGCGCGAGTTCATCACCCCGGACGGGTTTCACATCACCGAGCAGTGCCGCCGGTACCTCAGTCCCTTGATCCAGGGCGAGGACTATCCGCCCTACATGAACGGCCTGCCGCAGTACGTCGTGCTGAAGAACGCGCCGGTCCCGAAAAAGGTGGCCAAGACGTTCGAACTTCGGAAATAGGCGTCATGCCGACGGAGGGGTCCCGCAAGGGCTACTACGGCCCGGCCGACGCGCCGGGCGACCCCTCGCTGCCCGGTGCGTTCCCCTACACACGCGGCATCCACCCGTCCATGTATCGGACGCGTCTGTGGACCATGCGGCAGTACGCCGGGTACGGGACGCCCGAGGAGACGAATCGCCGGTTCCGCCAGCTCCTCGACGCCGGCCAGACGGGGCTGTCGATCGCGTTCGACCTCCCCACCCAAATGGGGTTCGATTCCGACCACCCCCGCGCCGAAGGCGAGGTTGGTCGGGCCGGCGTAGCGATCGACACGGTGGACGATCTCGGCCGCCTGTTTCAGGACATCCCGCTCGATCAGGTGTCGACCTCGATGACCATCAACGCGACGGCGCCGATTCTGGTCGCGATGTACGTCGTCCTGGGGGAAGAGCGGGGAGTGGCCCGCGCCCGGCTGCAGGGGACCGTGCAGAACGACATTCTGAAGGAATTCGCGGCGCGCGGGACCTTCATCTATCCGATGGCGCCGTCCCTGCATTTCGCCACCGACCTGTGTTGCTTTCTCGTCGGCGCAGCACCGGGCATCAATCCGATGTCCGTCTCGGGCTACCACATGCGCGAGGCGGGCGCGACCGCCCCTCAGGAGCTCGCGTTCACACTCGCGAACGCGCTCGAATACCTGCGGCGGGCCAAGGCCGCGGGGCTCGCCGCGGCTGCGCTCGCGCCCCGGCTGTCCTTCTTCTTCGCCGCCTTCAGCGACCTGTTTGAGGAAGTGGCCAAGTTCCGGGCCGCCCGGCGTCTTTGGGCGCGGGTGCTCACCGAGCAGTTCCAACTCGACGCCGCGAGCTGCAAGCTGCGCTTTCACACGCAAACGGGCGGATCGACCCTCACCGCGCAGCAGCCAATGAACAACGTGGTACGCGTAGCACTGCAAGCACTCGCCGCCGTGCTCGGGGGCACGCAGTCGTTGCATACGAATGCATACGACGAGGCCCTGGCGCTGCCCACCGATCGCAGCGCCGCGCTCGCCTTGCGCACCCAGCAGGTTCTGGCCTACGAAACGGGCGTGCCCGAGGTCGCGGACCCGCTCGGCGGGAGCTGGTATGTGGAGGCGTTGACCGATCGGGTGGAACGCGAGGCGAAGACGCTGCTGGACGACATCGAAGCCGCGGGTGGGGCGGCGGTCGCGATCGAACGCGGGGCGATGCAGGACGCGATCGCCCGGAGCGCGTACCGAGACCAGCAGGCGATCGAGGCGGGCGAACGCGTCGTCGTCGGCGTCAATCGCTTCACGACGCCCGGTCCTACGCCCACGATCCAGGCGCCCGACTATTCGAGTCTCGAAGCCGAGCAGCGGGCGCGGGTCGGCGAGGCCCGTCGCCGGCGGGATGCCAAGGCCGTGCGCGTGGTTGCGACGCTCAGGGACGCGGCGCGCGCGAATGCGCCGCTGATGGAGATCATTCTCGATGCGGTCCGCCAGCGCGTTACGGTAGGCGAGATCAGCGACGCGTTGCGCGAGGTGTGGGGCGACGCTCATGCGTGACGATCAGACGAGCGTTGCTGCCCCGCGCTCCGCATGACGACGCCCACCCGGGGGGACGTCGAAATCTTCCGGCTGCGCGCGGGACGGGCGCTCATGCTCGGGGTCGTGGCGATGGGGGGCGTCGCCTGGATTGTGAGCCTGGCTGGTGTGGTGGGGGGGCTCGCGGGCGGGGTGCCCCTCGCGCTCCTCACACCCCGGTCGGCCCGCCCGCGCGGTCCGCTCGCTGCGACCGTGCTCGGCGCCCTCCTCGGGGCGATGCTCGGGTCGTACTACTTTGGCCACGGGCCCATGCGCGGCCGCCTTGTGGGCGGCGTGGTCGCGACACTCGCTGTCGCGCCTTGGGCGTTTGTGCTGGCGTTCGTGCTCTGGGCGCGGGCGCACGCCCCGAAGCCTGCTCCCCGGGGCTCGGGCCGGCCCGATTGACCTGTCGCCCTGAGCGCGCTTAAGTTGTTGTAAGATGCCAACCTACGAGTACCGCTGCCCGAACGGGCACGTGTTCGAGAAGTTCTCGCCGCGGATGACCGCCGGGCGGCCGCTGCGCTGCCCGACCTGTGGCAAGATGGCGGAGCGGGTGATTTCGGGCGGGGGGGCCATCGTCTTCAAGGGCTCCGGGTTCTATGCCACCGACTATAAGCGGGCGGGCGAGAAGCAGAGTGAGAGCGAGAAGCGGAGTGCGGGTGAGAAGCCCGAGGCAAAGCCCGAGTCCAAGCCCGAGGCGAAGGTGCCGGAAGGTCCGAAGCCGAGCGGTTCCGCCGACAAGTGACCCGCCTTGAGCCCCTGCGCGCCGCGCTCGTCGACGCCGCGCGGCGGCTCGGTGTGGCGGAGCCCCCTGAGTTCAAGCTCGAAACGCCGCGGGACCAGGCGCATGGAGACGCCGCCACCAACGCGGCCCTGGTACTCGCGAAGCCGCTCGGCCGCCCCCCGCGGGACGTCGCCCGCGAACTCGTTGAGGCGCTCGCCCTCCCCTCGGGCTACGTGAAGCGGGTCGAGATCGCGG
This sequence comes from Gemmatimonadales bacterium, assembly GCA_035604455.1. Lineage (GTDB taxonomy): Bacteria > Gemmatimonadota > Gemmatimonadetes > Gemmatimonadales > GWC2-71-9 > AG25. The sequence continues at coordinate 28,852 of DATNIM010000009.1, read as the reverse complement.
GACCCGGGTTCATCAACTTCTTCCTCGCCGAAGCGCAGCTCACCGCCGTCCTGCGGGACATCTTGGCCGCGGGCGCGCGCTACGGCCGCTCGGACCAGGGACACGACGCCCGCGTGAACGTCGAGTTCGTCTCCGCCAACCCTACGGGGCCGCTCCACGTGGGCCACGGCCGTGGCGCGGCGCTCGGCGACGCCATCGCATCGCTCCTTGAGTGGGCAGGGTTTGCGGTGACGCGCGAGTTTTACGTGAACGATGCCGGGGCGCAGATCGAGAAGCTCGCGCGGTCGGTGTGGGCTCGTATCCAGCAAGCGGTCGGCCGGACGGCGAGCGTGCCCGAGGGTGGGTACGAAGGGGAGTATCTCGTGGATCTCGCCGGCGCCCTCCTCGAGCGCGAAGGCAAAGGGTTCGCGGATCTTCCGACTGAGGAAGGCGTGGCGCGCGCGAGGACCTTGGCCGTTGCGGCCGAGCGTGCCGAGCAGGACGCGGACCTCGCGGCCTTCGGCGTGCGGTTCGATGTCGTCTCATTCGAATCGGACACCTACCGCGACGACGGCGTGGCGGCGACGCTCGCCGAGCTTGCGGCGCGCGGCTACACGTTTACCGAAGACGGTGCCCTGTGGCTCCGGACCACCGCCTTCGGGGACGACAAGGATCGGGTCCTTCGCAAGCAGGACGGATCCTTCACCTATCTCGTCCCGGACATCGCCTACCACCGGGGCAAGCGCGAGCGCGGGTTCGTCCGGGCCATCGACGTCTGGGGGGCGGACCATCATGGCTATGTGGCGCGCCTGCGGGCGGCGCTGCTCGCGCTGGGCTATCCGGAGGACTTCTTCCACGCCGAGCTCGTGCAGCTCGTGCGGGTCCTGCGCGGCGGGACAGAGGTCCGCTTTTCGAAGCGCACCGGGGATCTCGTGACGCTGCGCGAGCTGTTCGAAGAAACCGGCATCGACGCGGCCCGGTACTTCTTTCTCATGCGCCGCGGCGACTCGCAGTTCGTGTTCGATGTCGATCTCGCCAAAAGCCAGACGGAAGAAAATCCGGTGTTCTACGTCCAGATGGCGCACGCGCGGATGAGCGGGATTTTCCGCGTCGCCGCGCGCGATCCCGAGCTCGTGACCGCGGATGGCGTGGAGCTCGGCGTGCTTCGGACGCCCGAAGAAGAAGAGCTCTTGAACGTGCTGGCCGCGTTCCCCGATACGGTGGCGCGGGCCGCCGCGGTGTACGAGCCCCATCGGCTCACGGGCTATCTCGACGGGCTGGCGCGCCTCGCCCACGGGTGGTATCACAAGTACCGCGTTTTGGGCGAGCCCGAAGAGGCGGCCCGACTCGTGCTCGCTCGCGCTGTGCGACAAGTGCTGGCCAACGGGCTCGCGATCCTCGGGATCCGCGCGCCGGACCGGATGTAGCCATGGCCCTGCTCGTGGTGGGATCGATCGCGCTGGACTCGGTGTCGACGCCGTTCGGGGAGACGACGGACGCGCCCGGGGGCTCGGCGGTGTTCTTCAGCGCGGCGGGCGCCGTGTTGCATCCGGTGCAGATCGTCGGGGTCGTGGGCAGCGACTATCCGCTCGGCGTCCTCCACGCGCTCGAACAGCGCGGCGTCGACCTGGCGGGCGTCGAGCGGGCCGACGGCGAGTCCTTCCGCTGGAAGGGGAAATACTCCTTCGACCTCTCGAGCCGGGAAACGCTGGAGACCCGCCTCGGGGTGTTCGCCGCGTTCCGGCCCAAGCTGCCCGAGACCTTCCGGGCCGCCCGCTACGTCTTTCTCGGGAACATCGATCCCGAACTGCAGCTCGGCGTGCTCGACCAGATTGCCTTGCCGACGCTGGTCGGGGCGGACACGATGAACTACTGGATCGACTCCAAGCGCGACGTCCTCCTTGAGCTCCTCCGGCGCATCGACCTCCTGATGATCAATGATTCCGAGGCGCGCGAGCTTGCGGGCGACTGGAACATCCATCGCGCCGCGCGCTGGATTCTCGATCGCGGCCCCCGGCTCGTGGTCGTGAAGCAGGGAGAGCACGGCGCCCTGCTCGTCAGCGCGACGGCCACGTTCATCGTGCCGGCCTATCCCTTGCAGGAAGTCTTCGATCCCACGGGCGCGGGCGACGCCTTCGCCGGCGGGTTCATGGGGTACCTCGCGGCGACCGACGCGGTCGATCCGGGCAACCTGCGCCGGGCCATGGTGTACGGGGCCGCGATGGGGTCCTTCGCGGTCGAGGCGTTTGGCATCCGCGGTCTCGAAAATGTCCAGCCGGCCGACGTGCGCGCGCGGGTGCGCGGCTTTAAGGAGCTCGTCCACTTCGAGACCGATCACGAGGGCGCGTGACGGACTGGTACGGACTGGCGGGCGTGCACCTCGACGTGGCGGACGAGGCGAAGCGACGGATCGCGGAGCTCGTGCGGTCCACGCGGACGAACCTCGCCTTGGGTCAGGTCGGGGCCTTCGCCGGGATGGTCCGCGTGCCCCCAGGGATCGCGAAGCCCGTGCTCGTGCTCTCGACCGACGGCGTCGGGACCAAGGTGCTCGTCGCCGCCCGCGCCGGGATCCATGACACGGTCGGCGAAGACCTCGTGAACCACTGCGTGAACGACGTGCTGGTCCACGGCGCGCGCCCGCTTGCCTTTCTCGACTACGTGGCGGCGGGGACGCTCGACCCCGACGTCACGGCCGCGATCGTGGCCGGGGTGGCCCGCGGGTGTCGCGCCCACGACATGACGCTCGCGGGCGGCGAAACGGCGCAACTCCCGGACCTCTACCAGCCCGGGCACTACGATCTGGCCGGCTCGATCGCCGGGGTGGTCGACGAATCCGCGGCCCTGCACGGCGACCGCGTGCGGGCGGGCGACGTGCTCATCGGGTACGCCGCCAACGGGCTCCACACGAACGGCTACACGCTCGCCCGTCGCGTCGTCTTCGACACGCTCAAGCTCGACGTGGCGGATCTCTTTCCCGAGACTACGCGCACGGTGGGCGAGGTGCTCCTCGACGTGCACGTGAGCTACGCCGCGGCCCTGACCCCGGTCCTCGGGTGGGTGCACGCCCTGGCCCACGTCACGGGGGGCGGGATCGCCGGCAACCTCGTGCGCGTCCTTCCCGAGGGGTGTCAGGCCGTGATCGACGCCGGCGCGTGGCCGTGGCCGACGGTGTTCCGGGTGCTCATGCGGTCGGGCAAGATCTCGCTCGGCGAGATGCGGCGGGTGTTCAATCTCGGGGTCGGGATGATTGCCGTGGCGGCGCGGGACGACGTCGAGGCCGTCTGCCGGGCTGCCGATCGCGCGAAGATCGGCGCCTGGCTCATCGGGGAGGTCCAGGCGGGGGCGCGAGGTGTGCGGTTCTCGGAGCGCTGACGGCAAGCTCGGGCCCGCCCGGCCCGCCCCGAGGGTCGGTGGACGCTGACGTGGCAGGGCCCGAAGCGGCGGCGATGCGGCGGGCGCTTGAGCTTGCCCTCGAGGGCTGGGGCCATGTGGCCCCGAATCCAATGGTGGGTGCCGTGATTCTCCGCGACGGGCGCGCCATCGCCGAGGGGTACCATGCGGAGTTCGGCGGCCCGCACGCGGAGGTCCGAGCCCTGGCACAGGCGGGCCCGGCCGCTCGCGGCGCCACGCTCGTCGTGTCGCTCGAGCCGTGTCGCCACGATGGCAAGACGCCGCCCTGTACGGCTGCGATCCTCGCGGCGGGGCTGGGGCGGGTGAGCGTGGCGATCCGAGACCCCGACCCGATCGCGGGGGGCGGACTCGCCATCCTCGCCGCGGCCGGGGTCGAGGTCGCGACTGGATTGTGCGCCGAGCAAGCGGCCGCGCTGAACGCCCCGTTTCTCTTCGCACGCAGGCATCGGGACCGCCCCTTCGTCGGGCTCAAGCTCGCCACGTCGATCGACGGGGCGATTGCAGACGCCGCCGGGCAGTCGCGGTGGATATCGGGGGAGACGGCCCGGGACTACGCGCATTGGTTGCGCGCCGGGTTCGACGCCATCGCAGTCGGCGGCACGACGGCGCTCATGGACAACCCCGCGCTCACCGTGCGCGGCCGGGTCGTGCCGCGGCGGGCGCCCGTGCGCGTCGTCTTCGACCGGCGCGCGATGCTGAACCCGGGCGTGACGCTCGTCAGCACGGCGCGCACCGTCCCGACCTGGGTCGTCGCCTCACTCGAGGCCCCGCCCGCGAGCGTCGCGGCCCTCGAGCAAGCGGGCGTCAGAGTGTTTCGGCCGCGGACGCTCGCCGAGGGTCTCGGCGAGCTGCGCGCCGCGGGCATCGAATCGCTCCTGTGCGAGGGCGGTGGCGCGCTCGGCATGAAACTGCTCGCCGACGGCCTCGTCGACCGGCTCTACTGGATCCAGGCGCCCGTGTGGCTCGGCGAAGACGCGGTGCGGGCGTTCCCCGGGGTCCCGGGAACGTCGCTCGCGTCGGCGCCGCGCTGGACCGCGGTGGAGCGGCGGGCGCTCGGCCCCGATACATTGTTGGTTCTGGACCGGGAATTGTGTTTACCGGCATCGTAGGCGCCGTCGGGCGTGTGGTCCGGGCGAAGGAGGCCGATGGCCTGTCCCTCGCTATCCGCGCCCCCTTCAAGGGGTTGAAGCGAGGCGAGAGCATCGCCGTGAACGGAGCCTGCCTTACCGTCGAACGCGTGCTCCCCGGCGGGTTTAGTGTTCACGTCATCGAGACCACCCTCGGCCGGACGTTGTTCGGCGAGTACGCCGTCGGTCGGCGCGTCAACCTCGAGCGGGCCCTGCGCGCTAGCGATCGGTTGGGCGGCCATTTCGTGCAAGGGCACGTGGATGGCGTGGCCGACGTTGTCGAGGTCAGGGACGAGGCTGACGCGCGGGTCGTCGATCTACGCGTGCCTCCCGCGGTGCGTGCCCTCGCCATTCCGCAGGGCTCGATCGCGGTCGACGGTGTGAGTCTCACCGTGAACGGGCTGGGCCCTGACCGCGTGGGCGTCGCGCTTATTCCGTTCACCCGCGCGCACACGACCCTCGGGGGATTGGCGGTGGGGGACCGGGTGCATGTGGAGGCGGATGTCTTGGGCAAGTACGTGAGAGAGCTATGCCATTCGGGACGATAGAGAAGGCGCTCGCGGACATTCGCGCCGGCCGTCTCGTGATCGTGGCCGACGATGAGGACCGCGAGAACGAAGGCGACTTGGTCGGGGCCGCGGATCACGCGACCCCGGAGTCGATCAACTTCATGGCAACGCACGGGCGGGGGCTCATTTGCCTCACCCTCCGGCCCGAGCGCTGTCAGGCGCTCGGGTTGATGCCGATGACGCCTCAGAACACGGAGGCGCACGACACGGCGTTCACCGTGAGCGTGGATGCGGCGAGCCGCTTCGGCGTCACCACGGGAATCTCGGCCGCCGATCGGGCGACGACGATCCGGGTGGCCATCGATGCCGACACGATTCCGAGCGACCTGCGGCGACCGGGGCACGTCTTCCCCCTGCGTGCACGGCCGGGCGGCGTGCTCCAGCGGGTCGGGCAGACGGAGGCGAGCGTGGATCTCGCGCGCCTCGCGGGACGCTATCCGGCCGGCGTGATCTGCGAGATCCTGAACCCCGACGGCACGATGGCCCGGCGGCCCGAGCTCGAGCGCTTTGCTGGCGAGCACGGGCTCACGTTCATCACGGTCGCGCAGCTCGTCAGCTACCGGCTCGCGACCGAACGCCTCGTCCACCGTGCCGCCGAGGCGCGGCTGCCGACCCCGTTTGGAGAATTCCGCATTTACGGCTATACGAACGACGTGGATCAGGCCGAGCACCTGGCGCTGGTCTACGGCGACGTCGAGGGGGCAGAGCAGGTCCTCGTGCGGATGCACTCGAAGTGCCTCACGGGGGACGTCTTCGGGTCCGGGCGCTGCGACTGCGGCTGGCAGTTGCACAGCGCGCTCCAGCTCGTGGCCGAGGCGGGACGCGGGGTGGTCGTGTATCTCGATCAGGAAGGTCGGGGCATCGGGTTGCTCAACAAGCTCAAGGCCTACGAGCTTCAGGACGCCGGACACGACACGGTGACGGCGAACGAGAAGCTCGGTTTCAAGGCCGACCTGCGCAACTACGGCATCGGCGCGCAGATCCTGCTCGACCTCGGGCTCTCGTCGATCCGCATTCTCACCAACAACCCCATGAAGCTCGTGGGCCTCGAGGGCTACGGGCTCGAGATCGTCGAGCGCGTGCCGCTCGTGCCGCCCGCTTCCGCCGAGAACCGCTCGTACCTCGATGTGAAGCGCGACAAGCTCGGCCACCTGCTGACGCACTGACCGTGGCCGAGATTCTGAGCACTCCGGGCGCGGCGCCGAGCGGCCGCGTCGCGGTCGTCGTCAGTCGCTTCAACGAACTCGTCACCGCCCGGCTGCTCGACGGCGCGCTCGCCTGCTTGCGCGAGCACCAGGTGGCGGACTCCCGCGTGGACGTAATCTGGGTACCCGGGGCCTTCGAGCTGCCGGTCGCGGCCGAGGTGGCGGCCGCGAGCCACCGCTACGCAGCGATCGTGGCACTCGGCTGCGTCGTACGCGGCGAGACGCCGCACTTCGAATACGTGGCCGGGGAGGCGACGCGGGGCCTCGGCGCCGTCGCCCGCACGCACCAACTGCCCGTGGGGTTCGGCGTCCTCACGACCGACACGCTCGACCAGGCGCTTGCGCGCGCGGGCGGGGCGGCGGGCAACAAGGGCCACGAGGCGGCCGAGGCGGCGCTTGCCACCGCCGGGGTCCTCGCCCAGCTGACGCGTGCAGCGTCTCGAGACTAAGGGCCGCGTCCGGGCCTTGCAGCTGTTGTACGCGTGGGACCTGTTGGGCCACCCTCCACTCGAAACCGTCGTGATCGGCCTCGCGCGGCTGTTCGGGCGCCTGCCGCCGGGGTTCGCGCGCGCCGCCATGCTCGCCGACCGGACGGTGGCCGGGCTGCCCGAGTTCGACGCGCGGGTCGAGCACGCCGCCGAGCACTGGCGTCTGGAGCGGCTCGGCGTGATCGAGCGCAACGTGCTCCGGTTGGCCCTGGCGGAGCTCGCGCTGGGCGAGGCGCCGCCGCGCGTCGTGATCGACGAAGCGGTGAAACTCGCCCAGTGGTTCGCAGGGCCCAAGGCGCCCGCCTTCGTCAACGGGGTGCTCGACACCCTGGCGCGAGACGCGGGCGTGCTGTGAGGATCCTCGTCGTCAATTGGAATGATCGGGAGAATCCGCAGGCCGGGGGTGCCGAGGTCCACCTGCACGAGATCTTCGGGCGCCTCGCCCAGCGCGGGCACGAGATCGACCTGGTGACGAGCGGCTGGCCGGGAGCCCCGGCGCGCGCCGAGCTCGACGGCTTGCACGTGCACCGCTTGGGAGGCCGACACAGCTTCGCGCTGCAGGCGCGCTCCGCCGTCCGGGCCCGCCTCGCGACCGGGCCTTTCGACATCGTCGTGGAGGACATCAATAAACTGCCGCTCTACTTGGCCGGTCTCGCCCGGCCGCTGCCGTTCTGCGCCATCGTGCCCCACCTGTTCGGCACCACGGCCTTCGCCGAGGCCAATTGGATCGTGGCCACCATCGTCTGGACCGCCGAACGCCCCTTCGCATGGGGGTACCGGCGGGCCGGGTTCCACGCGATTTCTGAGAGCACCCGCGACGACCTCGTGCGCCGCGGCGTGCCCCGCGAGCGGATCGAGGTCATTTATCCCGGGGTTGATGCGACCCGATACGTCCCGGATCCCGCGACGCCTCGCGCCCCCACTCCGACGTTCTTGTATGTCGGGCGTTTGAAGCGTTATAAAGGAGTGGAGACCGCGTTGCGCGCGCTCGCCCGCGCCCGGCAGGCGGGGGTGCGGCCGCGGCTCGATATTGCCGGGCACGGGGACGACCGCCCGCGCCTCGAACGCTTGGCGGGCGCCCTCGGGATCGCGGAGGACGCGCGCTTCCTCGGCTTCGTGTCAGAAGAGGAGAAACGCCGCCTTATGCGTCAGGCGTGGGCCGTGGTGTTCCCGAGTCCCAAGGAAGGGTGGGGGATCTCAAACGTAGAAGCGGCGGCGTGCGGAACTGCGGCGCTCGCGTCCGACAGCCCGGGCCTGCGCGAGTCGGTGCGGCACGGGGAGACAGGGTATCTCGTGCCGCACGGCGACGCGGCGGCCCTCGGCGCTCGCATGGTCGAGCTCGCCACGACCCCGGCGCTGGTCGAGCGCCTCGGCCGGAACGCGCGGGCGTTTGCGACCGGCCTGTCCTGGGAGCGCGCCGCGAGCGGGACCGAGGCGCACCTGGAACGCATCATCGCCCGCGGAGGCTGATTATGCAAAACCCGATCAGGCGCTCGCGCGGCTCACGCCTGCTCGCATCCCGAGCGCCTCGCTAATGCCTCCGCGCGTCCGAGATCTCCTCGAGCGAAAGGGCGATCTGCTCCAACTCGAGGCCCTGACCGGCGACGTGGGCTTGGACCGCGTCATGCCCACCCCCGAGGCGTCGAGCCCCGGGCTCGTGCTCGCGGGGTTCACGGCGCGCTTCGCGCAGAGCCGAATCCACGTGCTCGGGCAGACGGAGGTCACCTACCTCGGCTCCCTCGATGAGGAGGCGCGCCGCCAGCGGCTCGAGACGTTCTTCACGTTCGACTTGCCGTGCGTGGTCATCACCAAGGGACAGGAGCCCCCCGCCGACCTTGTCGCGTTCGCCCGCACCAAGGGCATCGCGGTGATCCGCACGAAGCTCCGAACGGCCGAGTTCTATCGGCGGCTGAAGCCGTTCCTGGACGATGCATTCGCCCCGAATACGACCATGCACGGATCGCTCGCCGACGTGTTCGGCGTTGGCCTGCTCTTCATCGGGCGCTCGGGGATCGGCAAGAGCGAATGCGTGCTCGACTTGGTCGAGCGGGGGCACCGGCTCGTCGCGGACGATATCGTCCACATCAAGCGGCTGGGGCATGACGTGTTGATCGGCCGCGGCCACGACCTGGCGCGCCACTATATGGAGATCCGCGGGGTCGGGCTGATCGACATCCAGGCGCTCTTCGGGATCCGAGCAGTGCGCCAGCAGAAACGGATCGAGGTCGTGGTTCAACTCGCGGACTGGGACGCGTCCAAGGAGTACGACCGCACCGGCTTGGACCGCGCCAAGACGACGATTATCGATGTCCCCTTGCCCATTGTCACGGTGCCGCTCAACCCCGGGAAGAACCTCACCGTGATCTGCGAAGTGGTGGCGATGAACCATTTGCTCCGCTACAGCGGGGTCGACTCGGCGAAGCAGTTCAACGAGCGACTCCTGCGACAGACGGCCGAGCCGCGGGAGCTCGCCGAGTACCTCGAGCAAGACTATGAGTGAGCTGCGCGGCATCATCGTTTCGCACGCCGCGGTGGCGCGGGCCCTGATCACTGCCGTCGAGGCGATCACCGGCGTCACCGGCGCGCTCGTTCCGGTCAGCAACGATGGCTGCGACCGCGCCGCGCTCGCGGAAAAGCTGGGCGATGCGGTAGGTGACCAGCCCGGGGTGCTGTTCATCGACCTCCCGGGGGGGTCGTGCCTGACGGGAGCGGTGAGCTACGCGCGGGGCCGCCCCGGGTTGAGCGTCGTCACCGGGGTGAACCTCGCGATGCTGCTCGACTTCGTGTTTCATCGCGAGCTCTCGCCGGCCGAGGCCGCCGCGCGCGCCGCCGCCGCAGGGACCCGGGCGATCCGCACGCCCGCTGCATGACGGTCAAGTTGTACCGCCTCGACGACCGTCTCATCCACGGCCAAGTTGTCGTGGGCTGGGGCCAGCCGCTCCACGTCGGATTCATCGCGCTCGTCGACGACGGCGTGCGCGCCAACGACTGGGAACAGGATCTCTATCGCATGAGCGTGCCCCCGCACATCGAAGTCTTCTTCGCCTCGGTGGCCGAGGCGACGGCGCGCGTCGCGGAATGGGAGGCGGACAGTCGCACCGGGATCGTCGTCGCGGGGGACATCGCCGCGCTCGCCGATCTCGCGCGGCACACTCGTCGGGTCACGCGCATCAACGTCGGCGGGCTGCACCAGCGTACCGGTCGGGCCGAGCGGCTCCGCTACGTGTACTTGTCCGATGCCGAAGCGGCGCAGCTGCGAGAGCTTGCGGCTCAGGGCGTCGAAATCAGCGCGCAGGACGTCCCGAGCGCCCGGGCCGTTCCGGTCGAGGAATTCACATGAGACCGGAGCCCGCGCTCCTGCTCGAAGCCTGGGGCACGCTCGTCGGGCTCGATCTGGCGAGCGTCCCGCAGGTCATGATCGCGCGCCCGCTCGTGGCCGGCACGGTGGCGGGGGCGATCCTCGGGGATGTGGGTACGGGACTGAGACTCGGGATGCTGTTCGAGCTCCTCCAGCTCGACATCCTCCCGCTCGGCGCGGCGCGCTACCCCGAGTATGGTCCCGCCACGGTCGCCGGAGTCGCGGCGGCCCATGCCGCGGCGGGGGCCTTGGGCGTGGGCCTTGGGGTGGTGGTCGGGATGTTCACAGGGCTCGTGGGCGGCATCAGCGTGCACTGGGCGCTCCGGCCACTCAATACCCGTGCGGTCCGCCGGGCCACTGCGGGACTCGAGGCGGGAGATCCGGACACCATCGTGCGCGTGCACGCGACCGCTCTCGGACGCGATGCCCTGCGCGGCATGCTGGTCACGGCGACCGGCCTGGTCCTCGCGGCGCTCGTACGGACCTACATGGTGGGGACCCTGACTGCCCGAGGGGCGATCGTCGTCGCCGCGGCCGCGACCGGTGCAGCGATCGCCGCGGGGAGCAACGGCACGCTCAACTTGGTCGGCCGCCGTGTGAACTTCGCGTGGCTCGTGGCGGGTGTCGTTCTCGGGACGCTCGGTGCGTGGCTGCGATGAAGCGTCCCCCGCTGGCCCGCGTGCTCCTGCGGCTTTTCACGTTGCAGGGGTCCTGGAACTACGAACGCCTCCAGGGCGTGGGGTTCGCGGTGGCCGAGGAGCCGCTGCTGCGCGATCTCGGAGGTGGAAGGGGCGAGCGCGAGTACCGCGCCGCGCTCGCGCGCGGCGCCCGGCTCTTCAACGCGCATCCCTACCTCGGCGGGATGGCCGTCGGTGCGGTCGCCCGTGCTGAGCACGACGGGATCGAGCCCGCGCAGATCGAGCGCTTGCGTCTCGCCCTGGGCGGGCCGCTTGGATCGCTGGGCGACCGCCTGGTCTGGGCCGAATGGCTGCCGCTGAACGCGGCGCTGATGCTGATTGGCGTGGCCCTGGGGTGGGGGTGGTGGGCCGTGGTGGGGTTCCTCGCCCTCTACAATCTGGGGCACGTCTGGCTCCGCGCCTGGGCGCTCAAGGCCGGCTGGTCGCGCGGTCACCGCGTGGTCGAGGCCTTGCGGGAGCCGGCGCTGCAGCGGGCCGACGCGCTGTTTGGCGTGGCGACCCCCCTCGCCGTGGGCGCGGCACTCCCGCTGACGGCTGCGTACCTCGCGAGCCCGTTCCCGGGCTGGGCGCGACTCGCCGTTGCCGGCATCGCCGCGGCGGGTCTGGGCCTGCTGCAGTGGCGGCGCGCCCTCACCGGCCTGCGCTTCGGGCTTGGAGTGCTCGCCGTGTCGCTTGTGGTTGGGTGGGTGTGGCGGTGATCGAGCGCGACGCTCCGATCGTCAACCCCCTCGGCATGCATGCTCGGCCGGCGGCCGAGTTTGTGAAGACTGCGTCTCGGTTCCGGTCGCGCGTCGAGGTTCGCAAAGGCGACCTGACGGTGAACGGGAAAAGCATCATGGGGGTGATGATGCTCGCGGCCGAATTCGGGTCCTCGGTTGTCATTCGGGCTGATGGAGAAGACGCGCAGGACGCCATGGCCGCACTCCTCGCTCTCGTGGCGGACGGGTTCCACGAGATGGGCGGGATCGACGACGACCTGGCTGAGGAGGCGGCTTCGTGAGCGAGCGCCTCCTGCGCGGGATCGGCGTCTCGCCCGGCATCGCGATCGGGCCGGCCCTGATCGTGCGTTGGACGATGCCCGAGGTCCCGAGCAAGGTCGTGCCCCGAACCCAAGTCGGGAAGGAGGTGCGCCGGCTCAAGGCGGCAGTGAGCGACGTGAAGCGCCACCTCCTCGAACTCAAGGCGACGGCGGCAGATCGCGCCGGCGCCGACGAAGCCCGCATCTTCGATGCGCAGCTGCTCATGCTCGAGGACCACGACTTTCTGGCCGACGTCGAGAGCCTGATCCGCCAGAGCCACCTCACCGCCGAGAAGGCCTATGAGTTCAAGGCGCTTGAGGTCCGCGATCTCTGGGCGGCCACGGGAAGCCAGCGGCTCAAGGAGCGGCTCGTCGACCTAGAAGGCGTCGTGATTCGGGTCCTCGAGCACCTCTTGCACCGCGGGCACAATGAGCTCTGGGACACTGTGACCGAGCCGTGCGTCGTCGTGGCACGGGAAATCGCGCCGGGCTTGACGGTCCAGTTGCCGCGCGACCGCGTGGTGGGGCTCGTGAGCGAAGAGGGGACCCGGACGTCGCATGCGGCGATCCTCGCGCATTCGATGGGCATTCCGGCCGTGATGGGCCTGTCCGACGCCATCACCCGCATCGCGCCGGGCACGCCGCTCGTCGTGGACGGTACCCAGGGCACGGTGCTCCTGCGGCCGAGCGCGCCCGAGCTCGCCGCGTCCCGCCGGCGCGAGACGGCCCGCAAGGCGCTCGACACGGACCTGAGCGAGGTCATCAGTCAGCCCGCCGTCACGACGGATGGGGTGCGCGTGACCCTCTGGGGCAACATCGACCTCCCCGACGAAATCGCGACGGTGAAGGAGCACGGGGCCGAAGGGGTGGGGCTGTTGCGCACCGAATTCTTCATCACTGGCCGGAGCGCCATGCCCACGGAGGACGAGCAGGCCGCGTATTTCGCGCGTGTCGGGGCTGCGTTCCCTGGGCAGCCCGTGGTCGTGCGCACCTACGATCTCGGGGGCGACAAGCTCCCGGCCCCGTTTCGCGCTCCCGTGGAAGCGAACCCGTTCCTCGGGTGGCGGGCGATCCGGGTGTGTCTCGATCAGCCGGAGCTCTTCCGCGGGCAGGTGCGCGCCATCCTGCGCGCCGCGGCCCGCGCCGACATCTGGCTCATGATCCCGCTCGTCACGCGGCTCGACGAAGTTGAGCGCACCCAGGCCCTGGTCGCGGCCGAGGCCGAGCATTTGGCGGCCGAGGGGATCGCGGCCGCGCGGAAGCTCCGCATCGGCGTCATGATCGAGACGCCGGCCGCCGCGGTGCTGGCCGACCGGTTCGTAGCCGCAAGTGATTTCGTGAGCGTCGGCACCAACGACCTCACGCAGTACACGCTGGTCGTGGATCGTGGGAACGCGCGCTTGGCCGACCGGTTCGCATCGCACGATCCGAGCGTGCTCCGACTCCTCAAGATGGTCGCGGACGCGGCTCGCGCTGCCGGCAAACACGCGAGCGTGTGTGGGGAGATGGCGTCCGACCCCGTGCACGCGTTCCTTCTCTTGGGTTTGGGCTACACAGTGCTGTCGGTCTCACCCCCGGCGCTCCCGCTCATCAGGTGGATCGTCCGGCAGGTGAGCATGCCGCAGGCGCGGACGGCCGCGGCCGCGGCGCTCGAGGCCCGCGGCGCGGACGAGGCCCTCGCCATACTGCGGTCGGGGCTGGCGGAAACGGTTGATATCGCGCTGCTCGACCCCGAAGCCCGGTTGCCCGCTAGCCAACGGCCCGCTAGTTTGAAGCCCTCCAGCTAGCCTCAAGCCTTAACGGAAGGTCCACTCGATTCCATGCCCACAACCCGGCACGTTTTCACCTCCGAGTCGGTGACGGAGGGCCATCCGGACAAGATCGCCGATCAGATCTCGGACTCGGTCCTGGACGCCATCATCGCCGCCGACCCGACCGCCCGCGTCGCCTGCGAGACCCTCGTGACCACGGGCATGGCCCTGGTCGCGGGCGAGATCACCACGTCGACTTATGTCCACATCCCCGACATCGTGCGCGGCACGATCAGCGGGATCGGCTATACGGACGCCAACTTCGGGTTCGACGCGCACACCTGCGCGATTCTCACGACGATCGACCGCCAGTCGGCCGACATCGCGCTGGGCGTGGATCGGGGCGGGGCGGGCGATCAGGGCATGATGTTCGGGTACGCGACGGACGAGACGCCGTCGCTGATGCCCCTGCCGATCGTGCTGGCGCATCGCCTCGCCGAACGGCTCGCGATCGTCCGGAAACAGGGCGACCTGGCGTGGCTGCGGCCGGACGGCAAGACCCAGGTCAGTGTGATCTACGAGGGGGATCGGCCGGTCGGCTTGGGCAAGGTGGTCGTGTCGACGCAGCACTCGGACGTGATCGACGCGAAGGAGTTGCGGGCTGGGGTCCTCGCCCTCGTCGTGCGGCCCGTACTCAACGAGGCGGGCTTTGACGTGCCGGACGCCGATATCCTCGTCAACCCGACCGGTCGTTTCGTGGTCGGCGGTCCCCAGGGTGACGCCGGCGTCACCGGTCGCAAGATCATCGTCGACACCTACGGTGGCATGGCGCGCCATGGCGGCGGGGCGTTCAGCGGAAAGGATCCGTCCAAGGTCGACCGTTCCGCGTGCTACGCGATGCGCTGGGTGGCGAAGAACATCGTCGCGGCGAAGCTCGCGCGCCGCTGTGAAGCCCAAGTGGCCTACGCGATCGGCGTCGCGGAGCCCGTGTCGGTCATGATCGAAACCTTCGGCACCCACGCCGTGCCGGAAGCGGCGATCGAGGAGGCCGTGCGGGAGGTCTTCGACCTCCGGCCCCTGTCGATCATCGAGGCTTTGAACCTGCGCAACCCGATCTATCGGCCCACGGCTGCCTACGGGCATTTCGGCCGTTCCCCCGAGCGCCGTCGCTTCGTCGACGCCGATGTCGACAAGGACGTGGAGCTCTTCACCTGGGAGCGGACGAATCGCGTGGAAGACCTGCGCGTGGCCGCCCAGCGGTCGAGCCACTACGAATCGCGGGGAGCCAAGACGTGACCACAGCCGCACGCGGTGTGCAGCACGACGTTCGGGACGTGGGACTCGCCGACGGCGGCCGTCGGCGCACGGAGTGGGCGGAGCGATCCATGCCCGTGCTCCGGCAGCTCCGGGAGCGCTTCCGGCGGGAGCGCCCGCTCGCCGGCAAGCGGCTCGCCGCCTGTCTCCACGTGACGTCGGAAACGGCGAACCTCATGGTCACGCTGCAGGCGGGCGGCGCGGACGTCGTGCTGTGCGCGTCGAATCCGCTCTCGACCCAGGACGACGTCGCCGCGCACCTCGTCCGGGACCACGGTCTCAAGGTCTTCGCGATCAAGGGCGAGGATCACGCCACCTACTACGATCACATTCGCGCGGCCCTCGCCCACCGGCCGGATATCACGATGGATGACGGGGCGGACCTCGTCGGCGCGCTCCATATGATCGCGCTGAACCGGCACGACGACCTCGAGCCTCCGGTGCGGCGCTGGGTGGAAACGCTGTCGGCGGCCGACCGCAAGAGCCTCGTGAGCGGTGTCCTCGGCTCGACCGAGGAAACGACAACCGGTGTCATCCGCCTCAAGGCGATGGCGAAGGACGGCGTCCTCCAGTTCCCCGTCATTGCCGTCAACGACTCCGATACGAAACACCTCTTCGACAACCGCTACGGGACCGGCCAGTCCACGCTCGACGGGATTCTGCGGGCGACGAATCTCTTGGTCGCCGGCAGCACCGTCGTGGTCGCGGGGTACGGGTGGTGCGGCCGCGGCTTTGCGATGCGGATACGGGGCGCCGGGGCGAACGTCCTAGTCACGGAAATCGATCCGATGAAGGCGCTCGAGGCCCAGATGGACGGCTATCGGGTGGTTCCGATGGCCGAGGCGGCGCGGGTCGGGGATATCTTCGTGACGCTGACGGGGAACGTGAACGTGCTCCGGCTCGAGCACATGCGGGCGATGAAGGACGGGGCGGTGCTCGCGAACTCCGGCCACTTCAACGTCGAGATCGACCTCGCGGGCCTCAAGGCGGCCGCCACGGGCCCGACGGTCGTGCGCGACTTCGTCGAGGAATGGCGCCTCGACGGCAAGCGCCTGTTCGTGCTCGCGGATGGACGGCTCATCAATCTGGCGGCGGCCGAAGGGCACCCGGCGAGCGTGATGGACATGAGCTTCGCGAACCAGGCGCTCGCCGCGGAGTACGTCGTGCAACAGGGGGCGGCGCTGGGCAAGGCCGTGCACCGCATTCCGATCGACCTCGACCGGGAAATCGCCCGGCTCAAGCTGCAGGCGATGGGTGTGACGATCGATACGCTGACTCCCGAACAGCAGAAATACCTCGCGTCGTGGGATCTAGGGACGTGATGCGCGCGCCGTGATCGAAGTGCACGTCGCCCACCTCGGGCTCGATCGCACGACCAACACCCCGGTCGTGATCCTGCAGGAGCGGGACGGCGAGCGTGTGCTGCCGATCTGGATCGGACCCGCGGAAGCGAGCGCCATTGCCATGGAGCTCGCCGGCGTGAAGTTCGCTCGGCCGCTCACCCACGATCTCCTGAAGCAGGTGATCGTCGGCCTGGGCGCCGAATTGCGCAAGGTGATCATCACGCAAGTCAAGGACAACACCTACTTCGCGGAGCTACACATCTATCGTGGGGACGCCGTGATCCAGATCGATGCCCGGCCCTCGGATTCGATCGCGATCGCGCTCCGGCTCAAGGCGCCCATCTTCACGAGCGAGAGTCTCCTCGCGCTGACCTCGGTCGACACCACCGGGGGCACGCCCGCCGAGTCGCCGGGTCCGACGGGGCTCGACGCGGACGCCCTCAAGACCTACCTGCAGAACCTCGATCCTGAAGATTTCGGCAAGTTCAAGCCGTAGGGCGCTCGCGCTCCTCGCGCTCGCCGCGAGCCCGCTTGCCGCACAGCGCATCGAGGTCACCGGGCACGTGCTTTACGGCCCGACCCGGCGCCCATTGTCCGGCACGTGGGCCGTGCTCGAGGCGGTCCGGCCCCAGGGGCGGGGCGGCCCGGTCGATTCCGTGCGGACGGGTGCGGCGGGCGAGTTTCACGTGGCGATCCCGCACGTGGATACCGCCGCGTTCTACGTCGTCTCGAACTGGTACCGGGGGATCGCGTACTTCTCCGAGCCGGTGCCGGTCACGGGAGGCGCCGCCACCTTGCAGCCGATCTTCGTCTATGACACGAGCTCGACCGGGCCGCCGATCGAGGTCGCGCGGCGGCTCGTCACGATCCAGCGCCCGAAGGAGACCGACGGTACGCGCTCGGTCCTCGAGTTCGTGGAGCTCCACAACCCCGGCACCACCACCCGGATCACGAACGACACCATGCGGCCCGTGTGGAGCGGCGGGCTGCCGCACGGCACGATTCAGTTCGACGTGGGGCAGGGAGACATCCCCCCCGACGCGGTCGATGAGCGCGGCGACAGCGTGCTCGTCGTCGGCCCGATTCCGCCCGGCGACCCGAAACAGTTGAGCTATACCTATACCCTACCGGCCACGACGCGGCGCTTCGAGCTCCCCATCGACCAGGTGACGGGCGAGCTTGATCTCTTGCTCGAGGACACGACGACCGTGGTGCGCGGGCCCGGGCTCGACATGGGCGGCGTGCAGGCCGTCGACCAGCATCGGTTCGCGCGCTATCGCGGCATGACCGTTCCGGCCGGCACGTCGATCGAGTTCGACTTTCCGAACCCGCCGTTTCGCGTCCAGACGCTCGTCCCCGAGGTCGTCGGCGCAGCGGGGCTCGCGCTGCTGTTCGGCTTGGTGGTCGCGCTGCGCCGACCGCCGCCGGAGCTTGCGCCCCGCCGACGCAAGGGCTAGACTCTCGCCCAGTTGTCAGAGCGAATGGGGAATTTCGGAAGCCGGTGCAACTCCGGCGCGGCCCCGCCACTGTAACGGGCAATCAGTTGTAACGCGGCTCTACACGCCACTGGGAAACCGGGAAGGCGAGCCGCGGGCCCGAAGCCAGGAGACCTCTCCGTTCGCGCCACCTGAGATTCCCTCGCGGGAGGGATGGTGGCGCTGCGCGCCACGCGCAGGCGCTTGCCCATCTCCGCACCGACGGGGGTGGGCATTTTTGCTTTGCGCCGACTGGCATATACCAACCTTGCGGCCTGCGTGGCGCTGTGCGCCGGCACGCGCGCGCCCGCCCAGGGCCTGGGCGTCACGGACGACGCGGGACGCTCGGTGCGTCTCGCGGCCCCCGCCCAGCGGGTCGTGTCGCTCTCCCCCGCGATCACCGAGCTCCTCTTCGCACTCGGCGCGGGTGTACAAGTCGTGGGCCGCACAACCTGGTGCGACTATCCTCCCGCCGCGCGCGCGGTCCCGAACGTCGGGGACGGCCTGAGCCCGAACCTCGAATCGATCCTCGCGCGACACCCGGACCTGGTTGTGCTCTACGACTCCCCGACGAACATGGTCGCGACGACCCGTCTCAACGGCTTGGGAATCGCGGCACTCCTCCTGCGCCAAGACCGCCTCGTGGAGCTGGCTCGTGACGCGCGGATCCTGGGGCGGCTCACCGGACACGCGGATCGGGGCGACTCCGTGGCCGCGGCCATTTCGAGCGTGCGTCAGGCCCCCGCGCTCGGGCTGCGGATTGCGATCCTCGCCTGGCAGAACCCGCCCACCGTCATCGGAGGCGCGAGCTACCTGGACGAACTCGCCGCGCTCGCCGGTGCCGAGAACGTCTTCCACGACCTCGCGAGCCCGGCCGCCGTCGTGTCACTCGAGACCATCGCCGCCCGCGATCCCGATGCCCTCGTCGTCTTCGCGGACAGTGGTGGAGCGGGGACGAGACCCGAGGGCCTGGCTTGGCAGGCGATCCGCGCGGTGCGCTCGGGGCGCATCATCGTCCTCGTCGGTTCGCGGTTCGGGCGGCCGTCCCCGCGGGCCGGCGAGGCGGTCGTTGAGTTCCGCCGACTGCTCGAGGCCGGACCATGAAGCGGGCGGGTCTCCTCCTGGCTGCGCTCGCGGCCCTCATCCTCGCCGTCGCCATCGGCCCAACTCATGTGCCCTGGAGCGAGTTCGCGAGCTCCCCCATCGTGCGCACGCTGCGCGTGCCGCGGGCGCTGCTCGCCTTTCTCGTAGGCGGCGCGCTCGGGACGGCAGGAGCCGCCTTGCAAGCCGTTGTGCGGAACCCGCTCGCGGACCCGTTCCTGCTCGGGTTGTCCGGGGGGGCGGGGCTCGGGGCCGTGCTCGCGATCGCCGCGGGCCTCCCGGGCGCATGGGCGACGCCCCTTGCGGCATTTGCCGGCGCCCTGGCGGCGATGGCCCTCGTCTACCGGATCGCGCTCGCCCAGGGGAGCGAGCTCGATCCGCGAGGCCTGATCTTGGGCGGGGTCGCAGTGGGCGCGTTTGCCGGGGCTCTCACGACCGCGGTCGTGAGTCTCGCGGACGCCGTGGCACTCCGCAACGCGCTCCTGTGGTTGTGGGGAGGACTGTCGGGGGCGTCCTGGGATGCTGTGGTCGTCGTCGCGGTCTATCTCCCGATTCCCCTCGCCGTGCTGTTCGCCGCCGCGCGGCCGCTCGATCTGCTCGCCCTGGGGGAAGAACCGGCTCGCTACCTGGGAACGGACGTCGGGGCCTTGCGGCGGCGGGTCTACGTGGCGGCGTCGCTTCTCACCGCGGTCGCGGTCGCCGTCTCCGGCGTGATCGGCTTCGTCGGGCTGATCGTGCCCCACGGCGTCCGCGCGCTGTTCGGCCATCGTCATCGGGCGCTTCTTCCGGCGGCGTTCGTCGGCGGCGGCACGTTGCTCACGCTCGCCGACACCGTCGCGCGGGTCGTCGTGGCCCCCCGCGAGCTCCCCGTGGGGATCGTCACCGCGCTCGTCGGCGTCCCGCTGTTCGCCCTCCTCGTGCGCCGATGGACGGCCTGATCCTCGAACTGAGCGGTGTCGCCTTCCGCTACCCGGGTACCGCGGCGGATGCGCTGTCCGGCGTTACGCTCGCCGTGCGACGCGGCGAGGTGCAGGGCGTGCTGGGCCCGAACGGCAGCGGGAAGACGACGCTCGTGCGGGTGGCGCTCGGCGCGCACGCGGCGCGCGAAGGGACGGCGATGCTCCTCGGGAAGCCGATCGCCGCGTGGTCACTCGGGGAGCTCGCGCGGACCGTGGGCGTCGTGCCGCAACGCGAGGATTTCGTGTTCCCGCAGCGAGTGCGGGATACCGTGGCCCTGGGGCGGTATCCGCACCTCTCGGCGTGGCGCGCGGCCAGGGACGCGGACCGCCAGGCCATCTCCCGGGCCCTCGAACGCTGTGACCTGAGCGCGCTCGCCGACCGCTGGGTCTCGACGCTCTCGGGCGGTGAGTATCAGCGGGTCCGGATCGCCCGCGCGCTCGCCCAGGAGCCACAGCTGTTGGTGTTGGACGAGCCCACGGCGAGTCTCGATTTGCGGCACGAGATGGAGCTCTTCGAACTCGCCCGCTCGCTCGCCGACGAGCACGCGCTTGGCGTTCTCGTCATCACCCATCACGTCAACCTCGCCGCGCGCTACGCCGACCGGGTGCTCGTGCTTTCCCGGGGCCGCCCCGTGGCCGCGGGCCCGCCGGACGTGCTTACCCGCGCCGTCATCGAGGAAGTCTTCGCGTGGCCGGTCCAGATCGAGTTGTTCGAAGGCCGGCCCCAGGCCATTCCGCTTCGCAGGGGAAAGGACGGCGCATGACCCATTCGTTGAGAGCTGCAGGCGTGCTGCTCCTCGCCGCAGCACCGCTCGGTGCCCAGCAGCGCGTCGACTCGGCACCGGTCCCGCTTGATCCCGTTGTCGTGACGGCGACCCGGTTGGCCACCCCCGTCAGCGCGCTCGCGCAGCCCGTGACCGTCCTCCGAGGGGCAGACCTCGTGGCGCAGGGCGTCACGACCGTCGCCCAGGCCCTCGACGCCGTGCCCGCGAGCGTTCTCGTCCAGGCCGGGTCCTTCGGGAGCGTGGCGTCGCTCTTCGTGCGGGGCGGGCAAAGCGACTACGTGAAGGTGTTGGTGGACGGGGTGCCCGTGAATCAAGCTGGCGGGGCCTATGATTTCGCGAACCTGATGACCAATGACGTCGAGCGGATCGAAATCGTGCGCGGCCCGGCGAGCGTTGTCTACGGATCGGATGCCGTGACCGGCGTGGTGCAAATCTTCACCCGGACGGGAAGCGGGCCCGGACGCGCTGACCTGTCCATCCTTGGAGGGACGTACAACACCCGCGATTGGGAGGGCTCGCTGACCGGCGGCAGCGGGGTCGTGCACTACTCGATCGCCGCCTCCCATTTCACGAGCGCCGGGGTCTACGCGTTCAACAACCAGTATGCGAATACGCCGTTTTCGGCCACGCTTCGCATGACGCCCGATTCCGCGACGGACTTGGCACTCACCGTCCACTACGACAACTACACCTACCACTTCCCGACCGACGGCGCCGGTGTCCCCGTGGACAGCTCCCAACAGACGAACGGCACGGGGCCGACGATCGGCGTCCGTGTCGGGCACCACTTCTCTCGCTCCGTCGAAACGCAGCTCGTCGTCGGGTTCCACAGCCTCGACGCTGGGTACAACGACCTCCCCGACAGCGCGAATTTCTACACCCTGTACAACAGCGCGGACAAAGAGCGGAGGGTGGATGTCGACCTGCGCACGAATCTTGTCGCGCCAGTGGGCATCGTCACCGTGGGCGTGGCCGGGGACGCCGAGCACGACCAGGCGTCCGACCTCTGCCAGACCGCAAGTCCATCGTCCGACTGCAGCTCGCCGCCGACCGATCAGAGCCGGACCAACAGCGCCGTCTACCTGCAGCTGTCCCGGCCCGGTCCCGGCCTCGCCTTCACCGGCGGCGTCCGGGTCGAGGACAACGAGCGGTTCGGCACGTATGGGACGTACCGCGGAGGCGTTGCCTATCCCGTCGCTCGTGACACCCGCGTGCGCGTGAGCGTGGGTACGGGATTTCGTGAACCGAGCTTCGCCGAGAACTACTCGACGGGGTTTTCCGTCGGCAACCCGGCGTTGAAGCCCGAGCACTCGTTCTCCGGGGAGCTCGGCGTGGAGCGCACGCTCGCCCGAGGTCGCGCCGCCGTCGAAGTCACGGGGTTCCTGCAGCGCTTCCGCGACATGATCGACTACGACCCGAACGCCGCGCCAGGTGCCCCGAACTACACGAACATCGCGGGCGCGAGCGCCGATGGCTTGGAGATCTCCGCCCGGGCCACGCCCGGCGTCGTATCGGTCGCCGCGAGCTACACGTATCTCCACACCGAGGTGACGAGCGGGGGCTTCGACACGACGAGCGGCGCGCTGCTCGCCCAGGGCCAGCCGCTTGTGCGCCGGCCGACGAACGCGGGCCGTCTCGATTTGGGCTATACCCCACCCGGGGGCGTCCGCGTGTGGCTTTCGGTCACCTATGTCGGGTCGCGGCCCGACCAGGATTATTCGACGTTCCCGGCCACGCGGGTCACGCTGCCGGCGTTCGGACGCGTGGACGTGGCGACGCGGATCCCGCTCGTGCGCTCGCGCGGCACCGCGCCGGAGCTTGCAGCGACCGCGCGGGTCGAGAACCTCCTCGATGCCGCCTACGACGAGATCGAGGGTTTTCCCGCGCGGCGACGCACCGTCTTTGTGGGGGCACGGCTCGGCGTCGGCTATTAGCTTTCGGGCGTGCTGGTAGATGCTGCAACGAGGCGCATGCTGGCGCTGGCCGGGCTCGCGGCGCTGGTAGCCTGCAGCGACGCGCTCGAGCAGACGACGGCGAGGGGCGACTCCGTGGTGCTGGTGAACGCGGGGAGCGATTCGCTCACGCTCGTCACGGTGCAGCAGCATGCTGTGACCGCGCTCGCTGTGCCGCCCCCCGGGGCGACGCCCGCGGGCGTGGCTGTCTTCGGCAGTCTGCTCGCGGTCCCGGGCGGCGATTCCGCCGCGCTCACCGTCTTCGGGTTCGACAACGGCAGACCGGCATCCGACACCACCCTCCGTCTCGCGCCCGGCGTGTCCACGGGTGCCGTCGCCTTCGAGAACGACTCCTTGGTCTGGGTTGCGAACCCCGCGCAGAATACCGTCACTCGCCTCAACGTGCGATCCGGCGCGGCCGCCACGTTTGCCGTCGGCAACGACCCCGAGGCCGTGGCGGTCGTGAACAACACGGTGTACGTCGTGAACGCCAACGCCCCGAAGGGGGTGCCCGCGGGCCCCAGCTGGATCAGCGAGCTGTCGGCGGACGCGGTCGGGCCCGTCGTACCGGACTCGGGCCCGCTCTCCGGCACCAACGCCCGGTTCATCACGCTCGGCGACGACGGGTTCCTGTACGTGATCGAGGCCGGGACAGCGGGGAAGGGCGATGGCAAGCTGTCCATCGTGGACACCCTGGCCGGGCGGGAGCAGGCCGTGCTGCTCGGTCTCGGCGACTCGCCGGGGCCGCTCGTGTATCACCCCACCGGCCGCATCCTCATCGCGTCGCCGACGCAGGGGATTCTTGAAGTGAACACGACCACCCGTACGCTCGTCCGGGGGCCGGGCGACGGCGTCAAGCCGGACGGCGCGGGTGTCGTCGCTCTCACGATTGATCCCACGGGGCGCGTGTATGCGGTCGACCAGGGCACGTGCTCGGGGCCCGGGGTCCTGCACGTGCTCAACCCGCCGCCCGATTACAGCGAGGTGGCAGACGTCACCATCGGGGTCTGCCCCGTAGCGGCCGTGACGGTGCTCATTCCCTAGCGCCCCGCATGTCTCTCGTCCTCACCCCGGCCGTCGTGTTGCGCACCTACCGATACAGCGAGACGTCCAAAGTCGTGCGTCTCGCCACGCGGGAGCTCGGCGTCCAGAGCGCCATCGCCAAAGGCGTCTTTCGTCCGAAGAGCCGCTTCGGAGCGGCGCTTCAGTTCCTGGCCGAAGGCGAGGCGCAGCTATACTTCCGCGAGAGCCGCGAGCTCCACACGCTCGGCGCCTTCGACGTTCAGAACCTCCGCCAGAGCCTCGCGGGCGACGTCGCCCGCTTCAGCGCGGCCGCGGCCCTCGCGGAAGTCATGCTCAAGACGGCGCCGCCCGCGCCACTTCCAGCGGCGTACGACGCCTTCGTGGGCCTGCTCGACGACCTCGCCGGCGCCGCACCCGAGGCGATCGAAGCGGCCGGCGTTCGGGCCCTGTGGGTGCTCGTGGCCGAGGTCGGGTTCGGTCCCTCGCTCGAGGCTTGCGCGCGGGACGGCACCCCGATCGACCACCCCCGCGACCCCGTGGTCTTCAGCGCCGCCGAGGGCGGTGTGCTCTGCGGCCGCTGCGCGCCGCGGGAGCCCCCCACCAAGCTGCCGCCCACGGACTACGACGCGCTCCTTGCGCTGGCCGACCGCGCACAGGCGCTTCCGCCGCTCGATCCGTCCCACGCCGCGGCGCACCGACGTCTCGTCGCGCGCTTCGTGCGCTATCATGTGGGTGAGGCGCTCACCGCGCTCGACTCCTGGGAACGCCACACGTGGGCCAAGGCGAGCCACGCCGCGTCGTAGTCGGCACCGCCGGCCACATCGACCACGGCAAGACGGCGCTCGTCAAAGCCTTGACGGGTGTCGACACCGACCGGTGGGAAGAGGAAAAGCGCCGCGGGATCACGATCGACCTCGGGTTCGCGCCGCTTGCACTCGGCGACGGGATCGAGGCCAGCATGGTCGACGTGCCCGGCCATGAAGGGTTCGTCCGCAACATGCTCGCCGGCGCCACCGGCGTCGATATCGCTCTCCTCGTGATCGCCGCAGACGAAGGGATCATGCCGCAGACGGAGGAGCACCTGGCGATCGTCGAGCTCCTCGGTGTCGCCCGCGGCGTGCCGGTGCTCACGAAGTGCGATCTGGTGGATGAGGAATGGCTTGGGCTCGTGCGGAGCGAGGTTTCGGACCGACTCGCCACGAGCCGGGTGCGCTGGGACCCGCCGGTCGCGGTCTCGGCCGTCACCGGAGCGGGGCTCGATGCGCTCCGTCGAGCGCTCGAGCGCGCGGCCCGGGAAACGCGCGATCGCGAGGTCTCGGACGTTTTTCGCCTACCACTTGACCGCGTGTTCACGCTGGCCGGGGCCGGCACCGTCGTAACGGGCTCAACCTGGAGCGGGACGGTCGCGGTAGGCCAGGTCGTCACCCTGCTGCCGTTGGGCCGCACAGCTCGCGTGCGCTCGATCGAAGTGCACGGCCATGCGGCAGCACGCGCGGTGCCGGGACGGCGTACCGCCTTGGCTTTGGTCGGCGTGGACAAGAGCGAGCTCGCCCGGGGCCACGTCGCGGTCACCGGCACGGGATGGCGGGCGACCCGCGTCCTCGACGCCTCGGTCGAACTCCTCCCTTCGGCCCGGCACCCGCTCACGACGAGAACCCGGGTGCGGGTACACCTGGGGACGGCCGAAATCCTCGCCCGCGCGGTTCAGGTGCGCTCGATCGAGCCCGGCGCCACCGGTCGCGCGCGGTTTCTGCTCGAGACCCCGCTCGTCGCCCGCGGCAACGACCGCTTCGTGCTGCGGTCGTTCTCCCCGGTGACCACGATCGGGGGCGGCGTCGTGCTCGACCCATACCCGGCTGTTCCGGGTCCGAGACTCAGGCACCGGCACCTCGCCGTCACCGACGGCGCGATGGAGCGGTTGGGCGCGTTCGCGGCGGAAGCGGGGCTTGGCGGCGTGCCCATCGCCGATCTCGGCGTCCGCCTCGGACTCCCACCGCAGCATGTGACGCAGATCATTGCCAGTCCTCCGAGCGAGCTCTTAGTGTCCGAGTCGGTCGTCGTGTCGGCGCGGGCCGTGGCCGATGCGGCTACACAGGTGCGGGCTCGACTCGAGCGCTTTCACGCCGAGCACCCCCTCGATCCCGGGATGTCGCTGCAGGCGATGCGCGCCGCCATCGCTCAGGACGCGGGAAAGGACGGCGCGCCGGCAAGCGTCCTCGATCGAGTGGTCGAGACGGCCTGCCGGGACGGCAGGTGCGAGGTGAGCGGCGCCGTGGTCCGGGTCCGGGCGTGGCAACCCGCGCTCGACGCGAGAGCGGAGGACGCCAAGACGAGGCTCCTCGCCCTCGTCGCGGCGGCCGAGTGGCGGGTCCCGACCGTGGCCGAGATCCAGCGCGACTTCGGGTGGCCGGAGCTTCTGCCGCTTATTGCGCACCTCGTCCGAGTCGGGGCGCTCGAACAAGTGGACCAGGAGCGCTATGCGGACCCCGCCGCGCTCCAGCGCTTTCGTGGGGCGCTTGAGGCCGCGATTGGGGAGAGCTCCGCCACCCCGGCGGAACTTCGGGACCGCCTGGGGGTCAGTCGTAAGTTCTTGATTCCATTGCTCGAATGGGCTGATCGCCGAGGGATTACGAAGCGCCTGGGGGACGCGAGGACGCTGATGCGATTGACAGCGCCGAACGCCGATTCGTAAGTTATTACGGTCGTCCGGGAAGACGTTCGCGCCCGCGAAACCCGTACTGATAAGGAGTGCCGCCTAAGGGATTTGTCTCGTTCGCGAGGTGGGCAGATGAAGCACCACGCCTGGCAAATGCTTGGTGTTATCGTTGCGGCGCTGGGAGTTGTGGCGCCACTGGCGGCGCAGTCCCTGCCGCCCACGGTCGAGTTAAGGGAGTACCGGTCGGATCGGGGACCGGGAACGGCGGTCGGGTTCACGCTCGGGGGCGAACTGTTCGCCAACGGCCATCGGCCCCGCGTTTCGCTCAAGATTTACAACGTGTTGGCCCAGGTCGTGGCCACACCCCTCCTCGACGCCACGGGCGAGGCTCTGAGTAACCTCGAGCTCGCTTGTGCGGACCCGGTCGGGTGTACCTACACGGCGTCTTGGGACGGGAGGGTCCCCTCGGCTGGTCGCATCGGGACCCAGCGTGCGTCAGGCGTCTACCTGTATCAGCTCACCGTGGACGGGACGCGCTACACGAAGAAAATGGTCATGGTGAGGTGAGCGTGTCGCCCCGGGCCGCTTGGCTCGGGGCCTCGTTTTAGCAGCACCTTTCTCAAGGCTCCGGCAGAGCCGCTTAGTCCCTCCCGCTGCCAGAACGGCACCTTTTTCAGGCACAGAGGTTGCCCCTAACCCGTCCGGTATGATTCGACCAGAACGTTTGACGGT
This sequence comes from Gemmatimonadales bacterium, assembly GCA_035604455.1. Taxonomy (GTDB): domain Bacteria; phylum Gemmatimonadota; class Gemmatimonadetes; order Gemmatimonadales; family GWC2-71-9; genus AG25. Next base: position 1,908 of record DATNIM010000009.1, on the reverse strand, counting down.
GAAAGCCGCTGAGGCGTTGCAGCAGGCCGGGACGCTCGCGCGGGAGCGCGGCAACCCGGTCGTGAACGACGCCCACTTGTTCGCCGCCCTTCTGATGCAGGAGGACGGCATCGCAGCCCCCCTCTTGCAGAAGACCGGGCTCAACATCACGCAGCTCCGGGCCGAGACGGAGCGCGAGCTCGGGCGCTTCCCGACGCAGGCGGGCGTTTCGGCCGAGCCCACGCTCGACCGCACGGTCTCGCGGGTCCTCGACCGGGCCGACGCCGAGGCGAAGGCGCTGGGCGACGCCTACGTGTCGACCGAGCACCTGCTGCTTGCCCTGGTTGAGGACAAGGGGACGACGGCCCACACGCTCCTCGCCGCATCGGGCGTGGGGCGCGACGATCTGCTGGCCGCCTTGGCGGCGGTGCGCGGCTCGCACCGCGTGACGGATCAGGAGCCCGAGCAACAGTATCAGTCCCTCGAACGGTTCACGCGCGACCTCACCGAGCAGGCGCGGAAGACGAAACTCGACCCCGTGATCGGCCGCGACGAGGAGATCCGCCGCGTCATGCAGGTTCTGTCCCGGCGCACCAAGAACAATCCAGTCCTCATCGGGGAGCCCGGCGTCGGCAAGACCGCGATCGTCGAAGGGCTAGCCCAGCGCATCGTGAACGGCGACGTGCCGGAGTCGCTCAAGAGCAAGCACCTGATCGCACTCGATCTGGGCGCGCTCGTCGCCGGCACCAAGTACCGGGGCGAGTTCGAAGAGCGCCTGAAGTCCGTGCTGCGGGAAATCGAGAGCGCCGAAGGCCGCTACATCGTGTTCATCGACGAGCTGCACACGCTCGTGGGGGCCGGCGGAGCCGAAGGCGCGGTCGACGCATCCAACATGCTGAAGCCCGCGCTGGCTCGCGGTGAGCTGCACGTCGTGGGGGCAACGACGCTGGACGAGTACCGCAAGCACATTGAGAAGGACGCGGCCCTCGAGCGGCGCTTCCAGCCGGTGTACGTGGGTGAGCCGTCGGTCGAGGACACGATCGCCATCCTCCGCGGGTTGAAGGAGCGCTACGAGGTGCATCATGGCGTTCGCATCACGGACAACGCCATCGTGGCCGCCGCAACCCTGTCGCACCGCTACATCGGGGACCGGTTTCTCCCCGACAAGGCGATCGACCTGGTCGACGAGGCCGCGAGCCGGTTGCGGATCGAGATCGACTCGCTGCCACAGGAGATCGACGAGGTCGAGCGCAAGATCGTCCAGCTTGATATCGAGCGGACCGCGCTCGCCAAGGAGCGCGATCAGGCCTCGACCGAGCGGCGCGGACGACTCGAGTCCGAACTCAAGGAACTTCGCGACCGCTCGAATGTCATGAAGGCCCAGTGGCAGGCGGAGAAGGAGGTCATCTCCCGCCTCCGGACGAAGAAGGCGGAGCTCGAGCAGTTGCGGGGGGAGGCGGAGCAGACGACCCGTCGCGGCGAGTTGCAGAAAGCAGCCGAAATCCGCTACGGGACGATTCCCGGGGCCGAGAAGGAAATCGGCGAACTCGAAAAACGGCTCGCCGAGATCCAGCGCGCCGGGAAGTACCTGAAAGAGGAAGTGGACTCTGAGGACATCGCCGAAATCGTGGCCAAATGGACGGGCATTCCGGTGACGAAGATGCTCGAGTCCGAGCGGTCGCGGCTCACCCGGCTCGAGGCGGAATTGGCCGAGCGCGTGGTGGGGCAACCCGAAGCCTTGGCCGCGGTGGCGAACGCCGTGCGGCGCGCGCGGGCGGGTCTCCAGGATCCCAATCGGCCCACGGGGTCATTCATCTTCCTCGGCCCCACCGGGGTAGGGAAGACTGAGACGGCCCGGGCGCTCGCGGAGTTTCTCTTCGACGACGAGCGTGCGATGGTGCGGCTCGACATGTCGGAGTACATGGAGAA
>DATNIM010000008.1:0-2061 GCA_035604455.1 Gemmatimonadales bacterium | reverse complement strand
TATGACCGGCGCATCATCGAATTCTTCCGCCAGTCCCTCGCCAGGACGCGGTGAAGGAGGGAGACGCCATGCAGCGTCCGTCGTCGATTCTGCAGTTTCGGCCGGCCAAGCCCAATCGGACCTTCATCAAAATCATGCGGTTGGTCAACAGGTTCTACGCGATGCCCCGGGCGCGCCTCGGCTGTCAGATCCGAGAGATCGAAAAGCTGAGGAACCTGCCCCCCGGGGTGATGATCATCCCGAACCACTCGGACTACGCGGACGCGCTGGTGGTGACGGAGCTCACGCGGCGGGCCGGCCGGTTCGTGACGTTCATGGCGACCCGCGAGACCTTCGACGTGCACCGCGGTCTGGACGGCTTAGTCCTGCAGTGGATGGGCGGATTCTCCGTCAACCGGGGCGGGGGAAACGCGAAGTGCCAGCAGTTTGCGAAGGAGATCGTCAAACGGAGAGAGTACGACCTGCTGATCTTTCCCGAGGGCGAGGTGTATCTCCTCAACGATCTCGTGATGCAATTCAAGCCGGGCGTCGCGATGCTGGCGCTGGAGGTAGCCAGCGAGAACCGCAAGGCGGGACGGCGCGAGCGTCTCGTCCGCATCGTCCCGGTGGCGATCAAGTACCATTATCTGGAAGACGTCACGCCCGCGTTGGACGAGGTCACGGCCGGGCTCGAGGTGACGCTCTTCGGCGAGCGCCGGTCGGGCCCGCTGTACGGCCGCATGTATGCGCTCGGGGTCGAACTGCTCAACGTGCGGGAGCAGGAATGGGGCATCCATTCGGATCCCACATGGGATGTCTACGATCGCACCCGTCACGTCCAGAAGTTTCTGCTCGACAGCCTCGAGCGCCGGTATCTCGAGCGGGTGCGGGACGAGCTGCCGTTTGACCGGGCGCGCCGGCTGATCCTTCACCTACTCGAGGCGCTGGACACCCTGCGCGCGCGGCAGAATCTTCCCGAGGCCGAGCGCACGGCGCTCACCGCGGAGCTTCGGCGGGACCTGCGGCGGGCGCAGGCGGCGGCTCGATCCGTCTCGTTCGCCGACGATTACCTGATCAGCCGTCCAACCGCTGAGCGCATGGCCGAGACGGTGACCAAACTCGCACGCGAGATCTACGGCCGCGAGGCGTTTCTGCCGAAGGTGAAGCGCACGGCAATGATCAGCGTCGGGGACCCCATTGATGTCCGCCCGTACCTGGCCGGGTACGACGACCGCGCGACCCGAAAGGAAACCATCCTGCGCCTCACCGGCGACCTCCAGGCGAGCATCCAGACGATGATCGACGCGGCCAACTCGGAAATCGACGCGGAAGCGCGGGCGTGAACCTGGCCGAGGCGCGGTCCGTCCGATGGGCGACGCGCTTCCTCGGGCGCCTGGCAGAGCATCAGGTCGCCGAGCAGGCGACGATCATCGCGTTCAACATCATCTACGCGCTGTTTCCCCTGGCACTCTCCCTCGCCGCGATCGGGGGATACGTCTACCGCGGCGGCGCCGCGCGGGCGGAGCTGCTGCACGCGGTGCGCGCCGCGTTCCCCGCCGAGGTCGCGAAAGAGATGACCGACGTGATCACGACCGCCGGCAGCCACTCGGGGCTCCTCGGTCTCATCGGGTTCCTGTCGCTCTTCTGGGCGGGGTCGAACCTCTTCACCGCAATCGAGACGAGCTTCGCCCGAATCTTCAGCGTCCCGCCGCGCGGGATCGTGCACCAGCGACTCACCGCGTTCCTCATGATCCTCGCGTTCTCCGCGCTCCTCGTCCTGTCCATCGCGGCCGCGAACCTCGCGGTGCTCCTGGGAGGCCGTGCCGGGCCAGGGCCCGGGGCGCCGGCCGCGTGGACAACCCAGCAGTCGCTGGGGCTCCTGGGCGGCTGGGCGGTCGCGGCGCTCATGCACCTCGTGCTCTACGCGGTGGTGCCGAACGTCAGGCTGCCCTTCCGCGCGCTCTGGCCCGGTGCCGTCCTCGCCGGGACGGCCCTGCAGATCGTCACCCTGGTGTTCCCGCTGTATATCCGGTATCTCGCCGGGATCAACCGGTTCGGCGACGCGTTCAGCCTGACCTTCCT
>DATNIM010000007.1:0-32696 GCA_035604455.1 Gemmatimonadales bacterium | reverse complement strand
CCCGGTATCCGGGACCAGTGTCACGTTTGCCGTCGGCTCAGGCGGCGGGACGGTGGTCCCGACCACGGCCGTGACGACCGGGAGCAACGGGATCGCGGCGGTGACGAGCTGGACGCTCGGGACCACCGCGGGCACCAACACGCTCACCGCCACCTCGGGTACCCTCACCGGCAGCCCCGTCACTTTCACGGCCACCGGCACCGCGGGCGCCGCGACGACGATCGCCGTGAGCACGGGGAACAACCAGAGCGCGACCGTGGGGACGGCCGTGGCGGTCGCTCCCGCGGTGTTGGTCACCGACCAGTACAGCAACCCGGTCGCGGGGACGAGTGTCACGTTTGCCGTCGCCTCAGGCGGCGGGACGGTGGTCCCGACCACGGCCGTCGTGACGGGGAGTAACGGCGTCGCCGCCGTCACGAGCTGGACGCTCGGCACCACCGCGGGCACCAACACCCTGACCGCCACCGCGGGCACCCTCACCGGCAGCCCCGTCACGTTCACGGCCACTGGGACCGCCGGCCCTGCGACAACGATCGCTGTCAGTGCTGGGGACAGCGAAAGCACGGCAGTGTCGACGCCAGTGACGGTGGCCCCGGCCGTCGTTGTGACCGATCAGTACGGCAACCCGGTGGCTGGTGTGAGCGTGACGTTTGCGGTTGCGTCCGGTGGGGGATCCATCTCGGGCACGACCCCGGTCCTGACGGGCAGCGACGGCGTCGCCGCAATCGGGGGCTGGACACTCGGTTCAGTCGCGGGCCTGAACACGCTGACCGCGACCGCGTCCCCATCGGGCATCAGCGGAAACCCGGTCACGTTCCTGGCGACCGGGCAGTAGCGAACCCTCGGCGCTCGCCCGCGAGCGTTAGCCAGCCCTTGGAGTCCTACGGAAGGCGCAGGCCAATCGCCAAGAGGAAGGTCTCAACGGTCTGGCGGCTCACGCCTCCGCCCGCCTGGGCGTCGTCGATCGCATAGCTCAGTCGCACCCGCACACGGTTGTGAAGTGTGATGGCCTTGAGCCCGGCCTCGCCCCCTTGTGCCTGATTGAGGGGCAATGCCACGCTCTCGGTGCCGAGCGCCCGCCACGCCTCGACGTACGCACGAACGCCCGGGCCAAGTGGCACCTCCCCATGCGCCCGCGCCTCCCAAAAAACCCAGCGTTCGGTGCCGCCCGGTGTCACGTAGCTGCGCGCGTGGATCCCGCCCTTCAACTGGACGAACTCTGAGGGCTTGGCACTCAAGAACACGGTGCCGTCGACCAAGTCCTGTTGGGGGAGGGCCCCGCTCGACGGTTGAAGAGTGGCGTCGAGATACGACCCCTCGAGGGCGATCGGACCCACGGAGAGAGAGCCCTGCGCGAGCGGCGCGGCACCGCTCAAGACGCCGCTGCCTACGCTCGTGGTGCTCTGGAGGCGGATCTCCGCGGCCCCCGCGCCAACCTCGAGATTGAATCCTTGGCCAGAGGCGGACGCGCTGCCGATCCCTACGCCAACGACGACCGCGGCGAGGACGCGTCTCGCGGTCAGAAGCTCTCCTGTTCAATGACGACCCGCGGGCCGACGTGGATGGCGAGGCCCGGCTCGCGGCGCCGCACGGTGTTGCTCTGAGCCGCCGCGTCGACCCGTCGCTGCCAGGCCTGCTTCAGTCGCTGGTTCGCAGCGATGTTGTCAGGGATCGGTCGGCTGCCGTGATGCGCCACGAACTCGGCGAGCCCAGCTACCGCGACCCCGGCCGCAATGGCGAACCGCGCGTCGCTCGGGTGCGTCCCCGAGGCGATCACGCTCGGCAGTATGGCGACCAGGGCGGCGTCGATGAGCCCCGCCGCGAGCGAGGTACCCGAGCCGTGCTTCACGACCTGTTCTGGGAGATAGAGCGAGTCGGCGGGCGGCGGCGGGACCGGCAACATCTGGGGCATGATGACCGAGACGTCGAGCTGAACGCGGACCGTGCGAATGGGGTGAAGGTCGGGCCCGCGCGACGTCGCGCTGAGGAGGAGCGTGCACGGACCGACGGGAGCGCCCGCCGAGTCCAACCCGTCCCAGTGAACTTCGAGGCTGTCGCCCACCGGCCCGAAGTACAGGGTGCGCAGCGTCGTGCCGTCCTCGCGCAAGAGTGACACGGTCACGGGATGCGGCGAGCTCGCAAAGAGCCACGCTGTGAATCGCCCGTCGCGAGCCTGGAAGCTCGTATCGGGACTCGCCTGCACGTCGAGCACCTTGGTCGCGCGCCGGACGTCGGCGAAGGCGCCCGTGAGCTCGGGAGGAAAGACGAGCTCGTTCAGACGGTAGCGGGGATCGAGGATGACGAGGGTTCGGAAGGCGGCGACCGCTGAGTCGCGCAGGCCTTCGAACCATTCACTCGCCCCGAGATAGGCGAGTGCGGGCTCAAGCTCCCCGGGTGAGCGGCCCCGTGGGGCCGTGGCAACAACCCGCCGCAAGAGAACGCTCGCGGTGTGGAAGTCCAGGTTGTCGTAGGCTTGCACGGCCTGGGTGAACGTGGAGTCCGGTCGCTGCGCCACACCCGTGCCCACGTCGAGTGCCGTGGACAGGACCACGGCCCACGCGACCCACCGGATCACCGCGCGGCCTGCAGGGTGATGCCCGTGAGGCGGGCGGTCTCCCCGGGCGAGAGCCGGACGACCGCCGTGTACGGCAGAAAGCCGTCACGCGACAGCAGCACCTGATGGGAGCCGGGCCGCAGCACGAGGCCGATCTGCGGCGTGTTGCCGATCACCTTGCCGTCGATGGTCAGCACCGCCCACGGTGTCGAGTTCACAGAGAGCTGAGCGGAGGCGGGCGGCGGTGCTGTCGGAGCAACGGGCCGCGCCACGACCGGGGCCGGGGTCGCGGCGGGCGGGACGTGGGCTGGCGCTACCGCGAGTGAGTCCGCGGGCTCGCCGCTGAAATCCGAGACGAGATCGGACGGCGCGGGCGGCTCGTCGGCCACCTCGGGTTGCGCCGCGGGGCGCAGGGTCATGACCGCGACCAGTCCCGCCACGGCGACCAGGGCCGTCCCGACCAGCACCTTTCGCCACAGCGAGCGCGGCGGCGCGGGGGGAGGCGGCGCGGGTTCGACGAGCAGGATCTCCTGGTGCGCCGCAGGCAGTGCCATCGCCAAGTTGGGCGCCGGTGACGCGCGCTGCGACGGCAAGGCCAAGGCCTTGGCGAACTCGGCCATCGTGGCGAAGCGCGCACCCGGCTCCTTGGCGAGCGCGCGCTGCAGGGCTTTCCCCAACATTGGCGGCAGGTCGGGCCGCAGGGTGACGATGCTCGGCGGCGGCGCGCTTTGGTGGGCTAGGGCAAAGTCCTCGAACGAGACCCCCCGAAACGGCGGAACCCCGATGAGCGCCTCGAAGACGATCGCGGCCAGCGCGTACTGATCCGCGCCGGGACCAATCTTCCCGCGCGCGTCGAAGTGCTCGGGCGCGAGGTACGCGAGCGCGTCCGCCGGTGCCGTCTCGGCGCGCAGCGGCGGCGTCATGCCCCACACGCGCCGGATGCCACCGTCGCCCACTCGCACGCCGCCGCGCGGATCGACGATGATGTTCGACGGCTTCAGGTTCCCGTGCACAAAGTTCCGGCGATGCATGTAGTCGAGCGCGCTCGCGACCTGGTGCGCGATCTGGAGGGTCTCCGGCAACTCGAGCGTGCCCGTTTTGTAGGTGAGCTCATCCACCGTTTGCCCGGGCGCCTGATCCATGGCGTACCAGCATACCGTGGTCGACGTGCCGAACCGTCTGATCGCGATGATGTGCGGGTGCGCGAGCGCCGCGGCCTCCGTCAATTCGCGGTCGAACCGCCGCGCGACCTGCGCCAGCTCAGTCGGTGCGGGAAAGAGGACCTTGAGCAGGATGCCGCGCTCGGTCTCCCGCTCCTCGGCGAAGCACACGAGTGAGCGGTCCGTGCGCCGTAGGAGACCCAGGGGACGGAGATAGTCTTCGAGGGCGTTCCGCGTGGCCTCGTCGAGGCTCGCGAGCGCGTCGCCCGACTGGCCGACCGGCATGAACCCGCAGACGTTGCATTCGTGCGTGTGCCCCGAGATCATGCCAATGGCGCACCGCGGACACTTCATCTGCGATTCAGAGCCGAGCTTGCCCTCAAGGTCCCGAGTCACGAGATCGCCCGAGAAACACACCCGAAGAGCGGCGTCGCGCGAGAAGGCGTCGCAATCATCCCTTTCAAGCTGGCCGGACGATGCGCCTGGAGCAAGGAACGAAGAGAACCGTCGCCGCCCTGGGCGCTGAGGTCCGTGTTGTGCGGCGCTTGGCCCGCGTGTAATCTCGACGCCCGGCGCCGGGCAGTTCGTTCCGGCCCGGGCTGACCGCGGACGTCGAGGGCCCTCGTTCCGGAGCGCACCGTGACATTCCCTGAGCGTGGGCGGCCGCGCGAATGACGGGACCTCGCCCCCTGCGGGTTGCGTTCGTGAGCCACTACTCCCACATGCGGATGGGTGGCCAGCGGAGCATGGCCCTCCTCATCGAGCACCTCGACCGCTCGGTAGTCGAGCCTGTGGCGATTTGCCCGGCGCCCGGGGAACTCACCGACTATCTGCGCGCTGCTCACTGTCCGGTCGTGCATGTGCCGCTGTACCCGATCAAGCCGCGCACACTCCCGGACGTCTGGCGTTCGGTCCGCCGGATCCGCGCGCTCCTCAGGAGCGAGCAAGTCGACGTGATCGCACCCGACTCGCCGCGCGACGTGCTCGTGTCGGGCCTCGCAAGACTCGCGACCCGGACAAAGTTGATCTGGTTCGTCCACGTCACGGGCCGCGACCGGCTTGATCCGATCCTCGAGCGCCTCGCCGACGGGTACATCGGTATCTCGGATGCCACGCGGGGGCGGTTCTCGAACTCAGCGCGGGTTCGGGCCCGATATCGCACCATCGTGGGCGGCGTAGACCTGCAGCGTTTCCGCCCGCCGGCAGACCGCGCAGCGAGTCGTCGGGAACTCGGGCTTCCGGCAGACCGTCCCATGCTGTTGTTCGTGGGTCAGGTGACGCACGCTAAGGGCATCCTCGACATCGTGGAGGCGCTCGGGCTGTTGCGCGCGGGCGGAGTGTTGCCGCAACTCATCGTCCTCGGCACACCGAGTCCCGCGTCCATCGTCGAAGAGATCAACGCGCGGGCGCGAGCGGCCGGAGTGTCAGAGGCGATCCAACTACTCGGGCAGCGCGAGGACCCGTATCGCTTTATGCAAGCGGCAGACCTGCTCGTCAGCGCGTCCCACCAGGACACGGAAGGGATGTCCCGCGTGCTCTTTGAGGCGATGGCGTGCGGGCTCGTGCCCGTGGCCACCGACATTCGCGGGAACAAGGAGGCGGTGACGTCCGACGTCGGCGTGCTCGTGCCCGAGCGACAGCCGGAGGCACTGGCGAGCGCCATCGGGGATTTGCTGCGAGGACCAGACCGGCGGGCCGCTCTCGGAGCGCAGGGGGTGACGCGGGCCCGTGAGATCTTCGGCATCGACCGCTACGCCCGCGAAGTCGAGGCGTTCCTGCTCGCGCACGCAGGCCGTGCGCGGAACTGAGCGCTAGTTGCCGGCGGCGCCCGCCGGCCGCAGGACCATGTCCACTCCCATGAAGAGGTCCTCCCACAGATTCGCCCCCACGCCCAGGCTCAACGCGATGTGCGACATGCCGTAATCATCCTCGAGCGCGTGCGCCGGCATGCGCAGCTTGGCGAGCACCCGCATCCCGCCTGAGTCCGGGAACGCGCGCATGACCGCGTTCATCTGCTTCACCACCCCCCGGATCGTAATGCTGCCCACGGCCGTGCCGAGTAACGTGTCGCCTTCCCACGTGAGATCGACGAGACTGTCGACCCGATATTGCGCCGTGGGGTAGCGCCCGGTCTGGAAGACCGTGGCGTAGGCGAAGCCGTCCCGCATCCGAGATCCCATTTCGAGCGAGTCCATGGCGACCGTCACGTGCCCATGGATGGTGCCCCAATTCGCGGTGTCGGGCAGTTCGAGATGCCCTGACACGGCGCCCCGGCACAGCGGCTCAACCGAATGGCGGGGGTAGAGCGGCACGTGAACGGTGTCGGCCTTCTCCGGATACCCCCGCATGCGTCGCACCCGCGTAGAGCGCCACTCGGAGCTCCCGCCCTCACCGGCCTCCCACGACGGCTCTTGCGGGCAGGTCGTGCCCCACAACGACGCGAAGTGGGGCGACATCTGCCACCAGGCGAGACTCTCCTTCCGGTCCACGGTCCAAGCGCGCTGAGCGCGGACCACGGACGGAACCCCGAGAGTCGCAACGGCACAAAGGATGAGCCACGGGCGCAAACTCATTTGATCTCCGAACAGCGCGACGGTGATGGATGCTCGAGGTCTGGCCACGATTGTAGGGGCAATATGGGACGCATTATTGCACCCGCGAGGACCCGCTCGGATCCTTGAACCCGAACCCACGCTCCACGAGCGCGCGGCCAAGTCCCAGGTCGCATCGGTACAGCGTCCCCGGCGCGGGTCCCAGAGGACAAATCCTTTGGCACGAGCGCGATCGCGTCGGTGGAGCCACGGAGTCGATGGTTAGGGACGGGTGATATAACGGTCGAAAGGCACGTGAACAAGGCCAACTAGCTAAGGAAGCGCCGAGGGCTCTGGCCCCGGGGAGTTGGCCTATACCCTGGCGCCGTGTCGCACATCTCGAACCACGCGAACCGGACCCCTCGCGTCCAGGCTCCTACCAAATCGTCCGGAGCGCGAGTCCTGAAACCCGGGCCAAGCGGTGGCTACTGGGCCGGGTGTACCAGCCACCAAGGGCCAACGAGAGCGAGCGTTGCCCGCGTCAGAATGGTCCCTCGGAAGTAACTGGTGAAGCGTGCGTGCGTCGGATGAGGATGGTCAGGCCACGGCGCGGCTGGCGCAATCGCACCAGCCGCGTGTAGACTGCACGGCGGTTTTCCGCAGGCCCGATCACCCCCAACGCCTTGGAGCCTCGCACGCATGGGCGAGCGCATCGACTTCCGCGATGGCCGCTGGGTGGTCCCGGACTACCCGGTCATCCCCTTCATCGAGGGCGACGGCACCGGCCCCGACATCTGGCGGGCCGCGCGTCGCGTCTTTGACGCGGCCGTGCGGAGCGCCTTCGGCGACCGGCGTCGCGTCGAGTGGCTCGAGGTCCTGGCTGGCGAAAAGGCCTTCAAACAGGCCGGCAGCTGGCTCCCCGAAGAGACGCTCGAGGCGATAAGACGACATCGCGTCGCGATCAAGGGGCCACTCACCACGCCCGTGGGCGGCGGCATTCGCTCCCTCAACGTGACGCTGCGGCAAGTGCTCGACCTCTACGCCTGCATCCGCCCGGTCCGGTATTTCGAGGGTGTCCCGAGCCCGATGCGCGAACCGCAGAAGCTCGATGTCGTGATCTTCCGCGAAAACATTGAAGACGTGTATTCGGGCATCGAGTACCGGGCGCAGAGCCCCGAGGCCGATGCGGTCATCGCATTTCTCGCGGAACGCTTCGGGGCGAAGATCCGGCCCGGCAGCGCGATTGGCATCAAGCCGATGTCCAAGTTCGGGAGCCAGCGGCTCGTCGCGAAAGCGATCGAATACGCGCTGCGCGTGGGGCGCCATTCGGTGACGCTCGTGCACAAGGGCAACATCATGAAGTTCACCGAGGGCGGGTTCCGCGAATGGGGCTACGAGGTGGCGCGCGAGCGGTTCGCGGAACAGATCGCCCTCGAGTCCGACGCGACGCGCACGAGCGGGCGCCTCATAATGAAGGACCGGATCACGGACGCGATGTTTGCCCAGCTCGTGCTGCGGCCGGATGAGTACTCGGTGATCGCCGCGCCGAACCTGACCGGTGATCTCCTGTCAGATGCGGCGGCGGCACAAGTTGGCGGCCTCGGGCTCGCCCCGGGCGGCAACGTGGGCGACGGCTATGCCGTCTACGAGGCGACCCACGGCACCGCGCCCAAGTACGCCGGTCAGGACAAGGTGAACCCCTCGAGCGTCGTCCTCTCGGGGGCGATGATGTTCGACGAGCTCGGGTGGACGGACGTAGCGGCCGCAATCACGCGAGGCGTTGCGGGAGCCATCCGGGCGCGCCGGGTGACCTACGATCTCGCCCGCCTGCTCCCGGGCGCGACCGAGGTCTCGACCTCGGCATTCGCCGAATGCATAATCGAGCATGTCTAGCCTGACCGCCGAGGTGCTCGCCGCACCGCTCGCCGCGGTCGAGACCCCGCTGCTCGCGGTCGCTGTGCCCGAGGGGCGCACCGTCCCCCCCTCTCTCACCGCGCTCGACCAGGCCACGGGCGGCGCGCTCGGGCGTGCCCTCGCGACGGGCGACTTCAAAGGCAAGCGCGACGAGACGAGTCTGCTCTATCCGGCCACGGGGCGCGCGCAGCGCGCACTGCTGGTCGGCGTGGGGAAGGCCTCCGAGATCACCCGCGCGAGTCTCAGGCGGGCAGCGGGCGTGGCGGCCAAGCGGGCCCGGACGCTAGGCGCCGCCCGGTTCGCGTTTGCGGTGGCGCCGGAGGCGCGCAAGGCGACGACCGCGCGCGAGCTCGGCGCGGCCGCGGTCGAGGGCGCGGGACAGGGGGCGTGGACCTTCACCGAGTTCAAGACCCAGCCTGAGGAGCCCCGGCCCACCCTGGACATGGTCACCATTGTGTGCGAGGAGCGCGAGCGCGTGGAGGTCGAGGCCGGCGCCCGGGTCGGGAGCGCCGTGGCAGCGGGCCAGGCGCTCGCCCGGGTTCTCCAGGCCGAGCCCGGGAACGTCTGCACGCCGACGTGGCTCGCGGCTCAGGCGCAGCAGGTCGCGGCGACCCATGGATTCGCGCTCACCGTCATGGACGGCGCGGCCCTCCGCGCCGAGGGCATGCGCACACTCCTCGCCGTGGCTCAAGGGTCGGCGCAGGATCCCCGGTTCATCGTCCTCGAGTACCGCGGCGGCGGGGACGCGGCGCCGGTCGTTCTCGTCGGCAAGGGGGTCACCTTCGATTCGGGCGGCATCTCGATCAAACCGGCGCAGAACATGGAGGACATGAAGTTCGACATGTCCGGCGCCGCTGCGGTCCTCGGCACGTTCGAGGTGCTCGGCCGCCTGAAGCCGGCCGTGAACGTGATCGGGGCCATCCCCGCCACAGAGAACCTGCCGTCTGGGACCGCGTTCAAACCGGGCGACGTGATCCGGAGTCACGCCGGGAAGACGATCGAGATCATCAACACGGACGCCGAGGGGCGCCTGATCCTGTGTGACGCCCTGTCGTACGTGCGCCGCTTCAAGCCGGCCGCAGTCCTGGACATCGCGACCCTGACTGGGGCGGTCGTGGTAGCGCTCGGTCAGCAGGCGATTGGCCTCATGGGAACGGACGAAGCGCTCGTGGGCGAGGTGCGCGACGCGGGCGAGCGCGCGGGCGAGCGGTGCTGGCCGCTCCCGCTCTGGGACGAGTACCGCGACCTCCTCAAATCGGACGTGGCCGATATCAAGAACGCGGGCGGCCGGGGCGCCGGCACGATCGCGGGCGGCTGGTTCCTCCGCGAGTTCGCGGAGGGCTACCCCTGGGCCCACCTCGACATCGCCGGCACGGCCTATACCGACAGCGACCTCCCGTATCAGACGAAGGGCCCGACAGGCATCGGCGTCCGCCTCTTCAGCGAGTTCGTCCTCAAGCGCGCGGGGGCGTGAGCCGGGCCGCGGTCCTCGCGGTCGTTCTCGTGGTCGCGACGCGCGCCGCGGCCGCGCAACAAGACACTACGGTACACACCCGGCGCGATTCGAGCGCGACCCGGGACTCGACCGCCCGCGACACGACGAAGCGCGACACGCTGCCGCATTACCTGCCGGTCCCCCCTGCCCAGATCCCGATCGGACCGCTGCCCGCCGGCACCCGGTACTCGTTCACGAGGGATTCCTTCGCCTTCTCGGACACCCGCACGCTCGCCGACCTTCTCGCGCACATCCCGGGGGTCTACGTGGTGCGCGGCGGACAGTGGGGCAGCGCCGAGGCCGTGATCTACGGTGGCCGCGGCCCGGCTGCGATCGAAGTGTACTGGGACGGCGTGCCCTATCTGCCGCTCGGGCGAGATTCGGTCTACCTCGACGCCGGCCGCATCCCGATTGCCCCTCTTGAACGCGTCGACGTCGTGGTCCTGCCCGCGACGCTGCGCGTGTACCTGGTCACGTTGCGTCAATCGTCCACCGCGACCTCGAGCTCGATCGGCATCACGACCGGCGCGCTCAGCACGACGGGGTACCTGGCCGACTACCTGAAGCGCTGGAAGTCGGGGCTTGGCCTGAACCTGCTCGCCGACTGGGGCGGGCTCACCGGCCCCCAGGGCTCGTCGACCGCGTCGTTCAACGACGTCAACCTGTGGCTCCAAGGCGAGTACATCCCCACGCCCCGCGCGGGGGTGACCTTCGCCCTCACGAGTGTCGACTGGAGCCGCTCGGCGACGGTACCGCCCGGGCCGATCGTCAACTCGGCCGGGTCCACACGGCAAGACCAAATCGCGCGGTTCTTCTGGTCCGCGCGCACCGACGGCCTGGGTCCGCACCTGGATCTCACGCTCGCCAAATCGTCTGTGACGAACGACACGCTCGTCCCGGACGAAACGCTGTCCCAGGCAAGCCTCGCGTTCTCAGACGCCGGACCGCGCGCGTCCGCCAAGCTCACGGCCACCACGGCCGGCGCCCGGATCCCGCTCACGCTCCAAGGCGAGGCCGGGTGGATGCCGCTCGACTTCGTCACGCTGAGCGTCGACGCCCGGCATGCGCGCTATTCCTTCGCGCGCACCGGGGACCGCGCGCACGCGGCGCTCGGCCTGCGCCTGCCACTCGGGTTTTCGGCGCACGGCGAGGTCGCGTGGACAGACGACCTCGCCGCGAGCATCCTGCCCGCCGATACGGCGCAACAGGGTACGGACCTCTACGGCGCGCTGCGCTTCGAGCGCTCCTGGATGGCGCTCGAGGTGGGCGGCGCGAGGCGCCCGGGGTTCACGCCGCCGACCGGATTTCTCGATGGCATCTCGACCGTCCAGGCGTTGAACACCACGCAGCCCACGAACTACCTGAGCGTCCAGGCGCTCCTCCGGCCACTCCCGGGCCTCACGCTCTCGGCCTGGTACTTCGACCCCGTGCGGGGAGGCGGCGATTTCGAGCCACCGCATCACGCCCGCTACTCGGCCACGTTCTACTCCAAGTTCTGGCGCACCTACAAGAGCGGCCTCTTCGCCTGCCGCATCGAGGCCGCGGGCGAGTCCTGGAGCGGCGGGGGCGAGGGCGGCCTCGCCATTGATTCGACGGGCACGATTACGCCGCTCGGACTGCCCGGGGCGACCTTCGTCGATCTGAACGTCCAGATTCGCATCGCGGGCGTGACGATCTACTGGACCGTGCGCAACGCCCGCGCGGCACGCATGAGCTTCGTGCCGGGCCTCGACTACTTGAGCAACTACCAGGTCTACGGCGTGCTGTGGCACTTCACGAACTGATGAGGATTGACCTAAGTTACTGACTGCGATACACTTAAAGTCTGTGCCGCGGAGCATGACGGGGTTCGGCTCGGCCGAGGGCGCGGTCGGGGGAGGCCGCCTGCGGATCGAGATCCGCTGCGTGAACCATCGCTTCTACAATCCGCAAATCAAGTTGCCCGCCGAGCTCGCGGCGCTCGAGCCCGAGATCCGCGACCAGCTGCGGCGTGCACTCGAGCGCGGTCACGTGGCGGTCTCCGCTCGCTGGGTCGAGACGCCTGAACGCGAGGCCAAGCTCAAGGTCGACGTCGCGCGCGCGCGGGAGGCCGTGGCGGCCCTGCGGCAGCTCAAGAAGAAGCTCAAGTTGAAAGGCGAGCCTGACCTGGCGTTCGTGGCCCGCCTGCCCGACGTGCTGGCCCTCGAGGCCGACGGGCGTGCCCCCGAGGTCGCCTGGTCCGAAGTCGCGCCGATCGTCGAACGCGCGGCCCGAGACGTGGTGGCGATGCGAACGCGCGAAGGACAAGCATTGGCCCAGGACCTCACGGCGCGTCTCCACGCCCTCGCGCACGGCGCGGACACGGTCGCGGCGCGAGCGCCCGAGCGTCTCACGCACGAGCGCGACCGGCTTGCGGCGGCCGTGCGGGAGCTGACGCACGGGGTGACGATCGACGAGCAGCGAGTGGCGGTCGAGATCGCGATGCTCGCCGAACGGCTCGATATCAGCGAAGAGCTGGTGCGGCTGCGCACCCATGTCGTGGCCGCCCAGGCGCTGCTCGACGGCGGGGAGAAGCCGGGCGAGGGAGGGGGCGTGGGCAAGCAGCTCGGGTTTCTCGCGCAGGAGCTGCTCCGCGAGGTCAACACGATCGGCTCCAAGGCGAACGACGCCCCGATCGCGCAGGCCGTGATCGCGATGAAGGGCGAGCTCGAGCGCTTTCGGGAGCAGCTCGAGAACCTGGAGTGACGGCGCGCGTCATCGTGCTCACAGCGCCCTCCGGGGGCGGGAAGTCCACGATCGCAGCGGCGCTGCTCCGGCGGGCCCCCGAGCGTTTCGGCTACTCGGTGTCTGCCACCACGCGGGCCCCGCGCGGCGATGAGCAGGACGGCGTCGCGTATCATTTTCTCACGCGCGCCACCTTCGAGGCACGGATCAGGGCAGGGGAGTTCCTGGAGTGGGCCACGTATGCGGGCGCGCTGTACGGCACGCTGAAGAGTGAGGTCGACCGCGTGCTCGCCCGCGACCGCCACGTCGTGCTGGACATCGAAGTGCAGGGGGCGCGTCAGGTGCGCGAGCGCTACCCGCACCCTGCGTCGCTCAGCCTGTTCGTGCTGCCGCCCTCGCCGACCACGCTGATCGAGCGGCTGCGCGGGCGGCGCACCGAGTCCGAACGACAGCTCGCCGAACGGCTGGCGATCGCGGTGGAGGAGGTGCGCGCGGCCGAGGCCGACGCGCCGCTCGGACGGTTGTTTGACGACGTGCTCGTCAACGACGATCTCAACACCGCGGTAGACGAGGTGATGGCGCTCGCCGAGCGGCCGCGCGCGCAGCGGCCGAGTGAGCGGGCGGCGCTGCTCGCCGGGTTCGCGCGACAGCTCGCGATCGAAGGTGAGCAGTTCACGCATCAAGCCAAGAGGAGCACGTAATGCGGATCCTGACCCCAGTCGAGGTCGCGGCCCAGACCGGCAACAAGTATTTGGGCGTGCTGGTGGCCGCGAAGTTCGCCCGGTTCGTCAACGATTTCCCGCGCGACCGGTCGGTGGACCTCGAGAAGAAGCTGACCACGCGCGCCATGGAAGAGCTCGTGGCGGGCCGCCTCAAGTACCGTCTCGTGCGGCGGCGCCGACAGGACAGCTGATGCCGCTCGCCGGCCGGCACGTCGTCCTCGGCGTGTCGGGCGGGATCGCTTCCTACAAGAGCTGCATCCTCGCCCGGCGGCTCACCGAGAGTGGCGCCCGCGTGCAGGTCGTGCTCACCGCGGCGGCCGCCGAGTTCGTGCGGCCGGTCGTCTTCGAAGCCCTGACGGGCGAGCCCGTGGTCATGTCGCTGTGGGACCCGGGTCGCGCGCTCGCCCACGTCGAACTCGCGAAACAGGCGGATCTCGTGATCCTCGCTCCGGCCACGGCCCAGCTCCTCGCCCGGGCCGCCCAGGGCTTGGCGGACGACGTCCTCACCGCGCTGCTCCTCGTCCGCACGGGCCCCGTGCTCTGTGCCCCGGCCATGAACGACGCGATGTTCGCCCACCCCGCCACTCGCGCCAACTTGAAGATCCTTGCGGCGCGGGGCTGGCAGTTTGTCGGACCGGACGCCGGGGCGCTGGCCGAGGGCCCAAGCGACCGCCCGGGTCGGATGAGCGAGCCCGACACGATCGCCGCCTACGCGGAACGCCTCGTGGCGCCCCGGGGTCCCCTGGTCGGCAAGACGGTGCTCGTGACGGCGGGCCCCACGCGCGAACCCCTGGATCCCGTACGCGTGCTCACGAATCCCTCGAGCGGCCGCATGGGATTCGCCCTCGCCCAAGCGGCGTTCGCCCGGGGCGCGGAGGTGGTGCTCGTGACGGGCCCGACCGAGCTCGCGCCGCCCGTGGGTGTCACGGCGCACCGGGTGGTCACGACGGCCGAGATGCAGCGGGCCGTGGCGACCCTCGTGCGCAAGGCGGATGTCCTCATCATGGCCGCGGCGCCAGCCGACTACCGGCCGACGACGCGCGCCGCGACGAAGCGGCCGCGCCGGGCGGGCCGGATCACAGTCGAGCTCGAGCCTACGCCCGACATCCTCGCGTCGGTGAAGCGGCCACGATGCTTCACGGTGGGGTTCGCCCTCGAGACGGGCGACGGCGTTGCGCGCGCGCGCCGGAAGCTGCAGGATAAGGGGCTCGATTTGGTGATCCTGAACGACGCGCTCGAGCCCGGCGCAGGGTTCGAGGTCACCACGAATCGCGTGACCATCGTGCGAAAGAGCGGCGCGCCCACGGCGTTGCCGCTCTTGTCCAAGCACGACGTGGCTGACCGAATCCTCGACGAGGTCGAACGGGCTCTGGCGTGAGCGACGGGCGGGCGTTGGCGCGCGCCTACTTGGATCAACAACGCATGCTCGGGGGCGACGCCGTTGTCGCACCGGGGCCGGCGGCGTCTGCGCCGCCGACCGAAGAACCCGTGCCCGACCGCGCACCGGACGTCCCACCCGCCACGGCCTCGGACGATGGCCCCCTGCCGCCGCCGGGCCTCGTCTACGATCCGCCGCCCGGCGACCTCTTCGCCACACACCCGGTCGCGCGCGCGGGCGATCTCGAAGCCGTGGCCACGCTCGTCCACGCCTGCACCCGTTGTCGCCTGTGCGAAGGGCGGACGCACGCCGTGCCGGGGGAGGGTCCGACGGACGCGCGGCTCGTCGTCGTGGGCGAGGGCCCCGGCCGCACGGAAGACGAGACCGGCCGCCCGTTCGTCGGCAAGGCGGGCGAGTTGCTCACCCGGATCCTCGGCGCGATCCAGCTGCCGCGCGAGCAGGTGTTCATCTGCAATGTCGTGAAGTGCCGTCCCCCGGAAAACCGTCCGCCGCTCTATGACGAAATCGCGGCGTGCCTGCCGTACCTGCACCGCCAGATCGAGCTCCTGCACCCCAAGCTCATCCTCGCGATGGGCGGCACCGCGGCGCAGACTCTGCTCGACACCAAGCAGTCGCTCGGGGCGCTGCGCAACCGCGTTCACCGGTTTCGCGGCTTCCCGGTTCTCGTTACCTATCACCCAGCTGCTTTGCTGCGAAACCCGAACTGGAAGCGACCAACCTGGGATGACGTCCGCATCGCCCGCCGTCTCCTCGATAGCTGACCGTCCGTTCGCCGGCCGCCAGGCCCCGTGGAACAACGAGGCCGAGCAAGCCGTGCTGGGGGCTATGCTCCTCGACCAGGACGCGGCCTTGAGGGCGGCCGAAATCCTCGACGACACGATGTTCTACCGGGAATCGCACCGGATCCTCTTCCGCGCGATGACCGCGCTGACCGAGCGCGGCGACGTGATCGACCCGGTGACCCTGCGCGACGAGCTCGGGAAGCGCGGCGACTTGGAGCGCTCTGGCGGCCTCGAGTACCTCGGGGCTCTGGTCGACGTGGTCCCGACGGCGGCGAACGTGGAGTACCACGCGCGCATCGTCCGCGACAAGGCGCTGCTCCGGCGCTTGATCGAGGCCGCGACCGAGATCGTGCAGGAGGCCTACGACGGCTCCGAACTGCCGAGCGAGATCCTGGACAACGCCGAGCACCGCGTGTTCCAGGTCGCGCAGCTGCGCCGCAGCGAGGAATTCGTCCGCCTCAAGGAGCTCATTTGGCCGACCATGGAGCGGATCGAGCAGATCCAGAGCGGCCATGGCGCGGTCACCGGCGTGGCGTCGGGGTTCGTGGACCTGGACCGGCTCACGGCGGGGTTCCAGCGGGCGGATCTCATCATCATCGCCGCCCGCCCGTCGATGGGGAAAACGGCATTCATCTTGAACGTCGTGCAGCACGCGGCGATCGAGCACTCGGTCGGCGTCGGGATCTTCTCGCTCGAAATGTCGAAGGCCCAGCTCGTGCAACGGCTGCTCTGCTCGGAGGGGCTGGTCGATGCGCAGCGGCTGCGCCGCGGACAGCTGCGGGATGACGACTACCCGAAGCTCGCCCGCGCCGCAGGGCTCCTCGGCACGGCGCCCATCTGGATCGACGATTCCGCAGCACTGACGCCGCTTGCCATGCGCTCCAAGGCGCGCCGGCTCAAGGCGGAGCACCAAATCGGGATGATCATCGTCGACTACCTGCAGCTGATGCACGGGCCGACGGACGCCGAAAGCCGCCAGCAGGAGATCTCCTACATCTCCCGCTCTCTCAAGGCGCTCGCCAAGGAGCTCGACATCCCGGTAGTCGCCTTGTCCCAGCTCTCGCGGGCGCCCGACCAGCGCACCGGGGACCACAGGCCCCAGCTCTCCGATCTTCGGGAATCGGGGGCGATCGAGCAGGACGCCGATGTCGTGGTGTTCATCTACCGGCAGGAGATGTACGACGGGCCCAACGACAAGGAGGGCAACTCCATCGAAGGCCTGGCCGAGCTCCTCGTGAGCAAGCAGCGGAACGGACCCACGGGCATCGTCCCGCTCTACTTCAAGAAGGAATACACTCGCTTCGACAACCGCTCGCTGCGCGATGCGCCGAGCGAGGAGGCGCGTGGCTAAAGCGTCGGTATACGTGTGCACGGCCTGCGGGGCCGAGCACCCGAAGTGGAGCGGCCAATGCCCGAGTTGCGGGGCGTGGAACGTGGTGGTCGAAGAACCCGCGGGGCCGCGGAGTGCGAGACGGCGCGAAGGCGCCGTGCCGCAGCGGCTTTCGCAGGTGGGCGCCGAAGGCACGGTCCGCTGGCCCACCGGGCTCACCGAGCTCGACTACGTGCTGGGCGGGGGGATTGTCCCGGGGTCCGTGACGCTCGTGGGCGGCGAGCCGGGCATCGGCAAGTCGACGCTCCTGCTCCAGTGCGCCGCCCGGCTCGAGCACTCGGGCGTGCCCGCGCTCTATATCTCGGGGGAGGAAGCCCCGGCCCAGCTACGGCTGCGGGCCGACCGGCTCACGGACGACGCGGGCCCGGTGCACGTGCTCGGGGAAACGTGCGTCGAAGCGATGCTCGTCCAGGCGGCCCGCGTGTCGGCGCGCGTCGTGATCGTCGATTCGATTCAGACGACCTTCACCGAGGTCTTGGAGGGCGCGCCCGGGAACGTGGGGCAGGTGCGGGAGTGCGCCGCGCGGCTCATGCGGTACGCGAAGGAAACGGGGACGGCCGTGCTGCTCGTGGGACACGTGACTAAGGATGGCGGACTCGCCGGGCCACGGACGCTCGAGCACATCGTGGACACGGTGCTCTATTTCGAAGGGACGACGGGCCTCGAGCACCGGGTGCTGCGAGCGGTGAAGCATCGGTTCGGGTCGGTCGACGAAGTGGGCGTGTTCCGGATGAGTGCTGAAGGCCTGGTGGCCGTCCCGGACCCGACGGCGGTGTTTCTCGCGGGTCGGTCGGCCGGGGTGTCTGGCTCGGCCGTGGCGGCGCTGCTCGAAGGCAGCCGTCCGATGCTGGTCGAGATTCAGGCCCTGGCCACCCGGACGGGCTTCAGCACGCCGCAGCGAATCGCGAATGGACTCGATCACCGGCGCCTTGCACTGCTGCTCGCCGTACTCGAGCGGCGCGCGGGGATGGCCTTCACGAACCTCGACGTCTTCGTGAACGTGACCGGTGGCACCCGATTGGTCGAACCCTCGACCGACCTCGCCGTAATGGCGGCGCTCACGTCGAGCGTGCGCGATCGGTCGCTGCCCGCGGACGCCGTGTTCCTGGGAGAGGTGGGATTGGGCGGCGAGATCCGCCCGGTCGCGGGCGTCGAGCGGCGGCTGCAGGAGGCCGCGCGACAGGGCTTCCGCCGCGCGTTCCTGTCGCGGCGGACGCGTTCGGCGGTGGACGGGATCACGCTCGTCGGTCTCGAGGGCATCGGTGAGCTCGAGCGGCTCGCCGCCTGACGTCGGGGTGGTGATCGTGGCGGCCGGGGCCGGGGTACGGGCCGGGCCGGGCGAGCCGAAGCAGTTCCGGCCGATCGCGGGCGTGCCGCTCCTGCTCCGGGCGCTGCGTCCATTCACGTCGCATCCGGCCGTGACCGAGGTCGTGGTGGCGCTGCCGGCAGCCACGGCGGAGCATCCGCCCGAGTGGCTCGCGCGCCTGGCGGGCGAGCGACTGGTACTCGTGGCGGGCGGGGCGACGCGCGCGGACTCGGTGAAGGCGGGGCTCGCGGCCCTCGGTCGAGAGGCGCGCGTGGCACTCGTGCACGACGCCGCGCGGCCGTTCGTGAGCCGCGAGACGATCGATGCCGTGATCGCGCGGGCGCGGGCCGGGGTCGGGGCCCTGGCGGCGGTCCCCGTGAGCGACACGATCAAGCAGGTGACGGCAAACGTCGTCACCCACACGGTCGCCCGCGACGGTCTCTGGCGAGCGCAAACGCCGCAGGGCTTCCCCCGCGCGATGCTCGAGGAAGCCTACGGGCGCCTGAAGGGCACCGAACCGCCACCCACCGATGACGCCGAGCTCTGCGAACGGGCGGGGTTTCCGGTCGAGGTCGTCTCGGACTCGACGGGCAATGTGAAGGTGACGACAAACGAAGACTTCAGGATCGCAGAGGCACTGGCCCGTGAGTGGCGGTGAATCCCGTTCCGTTCCAGACGCCGGCCGAGGTCGAGGCCGCGCTGCCCGAGGCGGTCGCCCATTTGAGGGGCGGCCGGCTGCTCGCGCATCCGACCGAAACAGTCTACGGGCTCGGGTCCCGCGCGAACGCCGACGGAGTCCGGGCACTGGCCGACTTGAAAGGACGCGAGGCCGGGAAGCCTTTTCTCCTTCTCGTGGACGACCGGGCGATGGCCGAGGCCCTGGGGCTCACGTTCACGGACGCGGCAGACGCCCTCGCCCGGGCATTCTGGCCGGGGCCGCTCACGCTCGTGCTGGCCGGAGGCCGCGGTCTGCCGGACTTGCAGGGACCCCGCGGGATCGCGGTCCGCTGGACGTCGCACGCCGGCACGGCCCGCCTCGTGAGCGCACTCGGCGAGCCGCTGACGTCGACCTCGGCCAACCGGCTGGGCGCGCGGCCGGCGCGGGACGCGAGGGAGATCATGACGACGTTCGCTGACGCGACGCGGCGCCTGCTGCTCGTGCTCGACGGGGGGCCAGTGGGGAACTCGCCGCCGTCTACTGTGGTTGATTGCACCGAGCCCGCGCCGCGCATCGTGCGCGCCGGTGCGTTGGCCGCCGCCGTGCGCACGGTCGCGCGACTCGCGCCTGAGTCCGAATGCCCGTAAAGAAGGTCCTGCTCGTTTGCACCGGCAACATCTGCCGCAGCCCACTCGCCGCGGCGCTGCTCGAGCGCGCCCTGGGCGCACGGGGCGCGGCGGAGATCGAAGTCTCCTCCGCCGGCACCGGGGCCTGGGACGGCGCGCCGGTCTCCGAGGGCGCCTACCTCGTAGGACTCGAGCAGGGGCTCGATCTGTCGGGCCATCGCGCCCGCCTCGTCACCCGCGATCTGGTCGAGCAGTCGGACCTCGTGTTGACGATGGCGCGGCATCACCGCGCCCGGGTGGACGAGCTCGGCGGGGAGGGGCGCGTGTTCGTGCTGGGTGAGTACGCGGGCCGCGCGGGCGATGCCGCGGAGGTGAGCGACCCCTTCGGCGGCGACCTCGAGGTCTACCGCGAGACGTGCGCCGAGCTCGCGGAGCTGATCGCCGCCGCGGTCGAGCGGATCGTGGCCGAGGCAGGGCATGGAGATCACCGCTAAGACCCGGCTCCTCGTCGTGATCGGGAACCCGGTCGCCCACTCGCTGTCTCCGATCATGCACAACGCGGCGATTGAGGCCCTGGGAATCGACGCGGTCTATGTGGCCCTCCACTGTCCGGCGGGCGCGTTCGTGGGCCTGCTCCAGGGACTCGCGGCCGTTGGTGCCGCGGGCAACGTCACCGTGCCCTACAAGGAAGCCGCGGCCCAAGCGGTGGGTCGCCAAACAGACCTCTGCACCCAGGTCGGGGCGTGTAACACGTTCTGGAGCGAGGGCGGGGTGTTAGTGGGTGACAACACCGACGTGGCCGGGGTGCTTGCATCGCTCGAGCATCTCGGCGCGGCAACCGCGCGGGAGTGGCTGCTCCTCGGCACGGGCGGGTCCGCTCGCGCCGTGGCGATCGCGTCCACACGGGTCGGTGCCCGGCTGTACGTGCGGTCCCGCGATGCGGCGCGGGCGCAACAGTTCGTCACCTGGGCCCGGGGCCACGGCGTGTCGGCGGACGTCGCCACAGCCACCGTGGGCGCGGACTTGGCGATCAACGCCACGCCGCTCGGCCTGCGCGAGGCGGACCCGCTCCCGCTCGAGCCCGAGCGAAGTGCCGCGCTCGGCGCCGGGCTCGATCTGGTGTACGCGCCCGGGGAAACCGCGTGGGTCAGGCTGCTGCACCGGGCGGGCGTCCCGGCCCAGGACGGACGCGAGATGCTCCTCTATCAGGGCGTCGCGGCCTTCTCGCGGTTTTTCCCCGAGGCGGCGGCGCCGACCGAGCTGATGCGGGCCGCGCTGGCGCGGACGCTCGGGCCCGCGCGCGAGACGGCGGGCGTCTAGCCGCGCCGCCGTTGACAGCAGGCTCCGGCCAAGCGAATGTGGCGGGGCCCGCGCGAGGCCTGATCCAGGCCGTCCGCGGCACAGCTTCCCTTCAGCACAGGCAGGTAAATTGCGTCGCGCGGGACGACCCCCCAGGCGTCCCCACCGGCGGGGCACGCGCCCCGCGGTGCCTACGGAGTTCGGGGAGAGATTGGGCAGTCAGGGCCTTCACGCAAAGGAGTGGTGCATGGCGGTTCGTGTCGGGATCAACGGCTTCGGGCGGATCGGTCGCAACGTCGTGCGCGCGGCTCAAAAGATGAAGCAGACCGCAGTGGAATTCGTGGCGGTGAACGACATCACCGATCCGAAGACGCTCGCGCACCTCCTCAAATACGACTCCGTGCACGGCCGTTTCCCCGCACCGGTCGAGGTGAAGGACGACGGCTTGGTGGTCGACGGCAAACCGATCCGCGTCACCGCGATCAAGGAGCCCGAGAAGCTCCCGTGGCGCGAACTCGGGGTCGAGCTCGTGCTGGAAAGCACCGGCCGCTTCACCGACCGCGAGCAGGCCTGCAAGCACCTCGCAGCGGGGGCGAAGACCGTCGTGATCTCGGCCCCGGCCAAGGGCGAGGACATCACGATCGTCATGGGCGTCAATCACGAGAAATTCGATCCCGCAAAGCACCACATCATCTCGAATGCCTCCTGCACGACGAACTGCCTCGTCCCGGTGGTGCGAGTGGTCATCGACAACTGGGGGTTCCGCCGGGGCTTCATGACCACGGTGCACAGCTACACGAACGACCAGCAGATTCAGGACCTTCCCCACAAGGATCTGCGGCGCGCGCGCGCGGCGGCCCTATCGATCATCCCCACCACCACCGGGGCGGCCAAGGCCACGAGCCTTGTGATCCCCGAGGTGAAGGGCAAGATCGATGGCATTGCGCTCCGCGTGCCCACGCCGGACGTCTCGCTCGTCGATCTCACGGCGGAGGTCGAGAAACAGACCACGATCCCCGAGATCAACGCCGCCTTCAAGCGGGCGGCGCAGGGGGCGCTGCGCGGGATCCTCGACGTGTCCGATGAACCGCTCGTCTCCGCGGACTACATCGGCAACTTGTACTCGAGCGTCGTGGACTCCTTGTCCACCAACGTGGTCGACGGCACGCTGATCCACGTCTCGTCCTGGTACGACAACGAAATGGGGTATTCGGCGCGCTGTCTTGACCTGCTCGCCTACATCGCCTCACGTCAGTGACCGCGCGGTCCCTGCGGGCGCTCGCACCTGAGGCCCTCGAGGGCAGACGCGCTCTCGTCCGCGTCGACTTCAACGTCCCGCTGAAGAACGGCCAGGTCGCAGACGCGACCCGGCTTCGCGCCTCGCTGCCGACGATCGAGTATCTGCGGTCGAAAGGCGCCCGGGTCGTGCTGCTCTCGCACCTCGGGCGTCCGAAGGGCGCCGATCCCACGCTGTCCCTGCGACAGGTCGTGCCCGCGCTGGAAGGATTGCTCGGAAGCCCGGTCGAGTTCATCCCCGATCCCGTGGCCGGGGTCGCCACCACGCGACGCTTGCCGCGTGGGGGCGTGGCCCTGGTCGAGAATGTGCGGTTCTTCCCGGGCGAGGAGCAGAACGACGCGGAGCTCGCCCGCACGTTCTCCGCCCTCGGGGATCTCTACGTCAACGACGCTTTCGGCAGCGCCCACCGCGCGCACTCATCGACCGAGGCCGTCGCCCACATTCTCAAGCCTGCGGTGGCGGGGTTCCTCGTCGAGCGCGAGCTGCGTTACCTGGGCGAGGCGCTCGAGCACCCGAAGCGGCCGTTCGTGGCCGTTCTTGGTGGCGCCAAGATTTCCGGGAAGATCGACGTGATCGAGGCGCTGTTGCCCCGCGTGGACGAGATCCTGCTCGGCGGCGCGATGGCGAACACGTTTTTCTTGGCGCTCGGGTTCGGCGTCGGTCAATCGCTCGTCGAGCGCGACAAGGTGGAGCTCGCGAAGGGGCTCGTGGCACGTGCCGGGAAGAAGCTCGTGTTGCCGCGCGGCGCGGTCGTGGCGCCGAGTCTCGCGCGGGCCTCGGAAGCCCGAGACGCGACGGCGGACCGCATTCCAGACGACTGCGGAGCCTTCGACATCGATGCGGCGACACGCCTTGATTTCCGGGCCCACCTGCTCGGGGCCAAAACGGTCTTCTGGAACGGCCCCATGGGCGTCTTCGAGACGCCGCCGTTCGACGGGGGCACGCGCGCGGTGGCCGAGGCCCTGATCGAGGCCGGCGCGCGCGGCGCGGTGACGGTGGTGGGCGGGGGCGATTCCGCCGCCGCGGTGCAGGGGCTCGAGGACAAGTTCACGCACGTCTCGACGGGCGGAGGCGCGTCGCTTGAGTTCCTCGAGGGGAAGACGCTGCCGGGCGTCGCGGCACTCGACCCCGCGTGAGGGCCCTCCTCTTCGCAGCCAATTGGAAGATGCACCTCGGGCCGGACGAGGCCCGAGCCTATCTCAAGACCTTCCGGTCTCGGTATCACCGTCACGAGGGGCGCGAGACGTGGTTCTTCCCGCCGGCCGTTTCCATTGAAGCCGCGGCCCAGGCCGTCCGCGAGCGCAGTGACCTCACGGTCGGGATCCAGGATATCTACTGGGAACCGAAGGGCGCCTTCTGCGGGGAGATCTCGGCCCCGATCGCGGTGCAGGCGGGGGCGAAGGCCGCTCTGGTAGGCCACTCCGAGCGCCGGCACCTCTTCGGCGAGACCGACGAAGACACGCGCAAGAAAGTGACCGCCGCCCTCGCAGCGGGGCTTGCACCCGTGCTGTGCGTCGGCGAGACCTTGGTCGAGCGTGAAGGTGGTCACACGATCGCGATCGTCAACCGACAGCTCTCGGGTGCGCTCGGCGGGATCCCGCCCGCGACACTCGAGCGGATCACGATCGCCTACGAACCGGTCTGGGCGATCGGAACCGGCCGGAACGCGACCCCGCGCGACGCGGCCGCCGTGCACAAGGAAATCCGAGCCTGGCTCACAGGTCGCGGGGCCACTCGCACGCGGATCCTCTACGGCGGCAGCGTGAACCTGAAGAACATCGGCGAGGTCTTGGCCGAGCGCGAGCTCGACGGCGTGCTCGTGGGCGGCGCCTCGCTCGATCCCGAAGGGTGGGCGCAACTTGTGCAGACGCCCACCGGCTGAGTAGAATAACGCCCGATGTATTCAGTCCTGCTCGTTCTCCTGCTCGTCGACGCCATGCTCCTCGCCACCGCCGTCCTGCTCCAGGCTGGCCAAGGGGGCGGGCTCGCATCGCTCGGCGGCGGCGCGGGCACAGAGGTATTCATGGGCGGGCGGCAGGCCGTCACGCTGCTCACCCGGGTGACGTGGTGGTGCGCGGGGATCTTCCTCACGATCGCGCTCACGCTCGCGGTGATGTCGTCGCGCAGTGCCACGCCGCGGTCGGTATTGCAGGGCAGCATCCCGGCGCCGCCGCCGATCCAGAGCGCGCCGCTTCCCATCCAGACCGTTCCGCCGCCGCCGGCCGGGAGTCCTCCGGTCCATCAGTAACCCGGCCTACGTACTCCTCGAAGACGGGACGTGGCTGCGCGGCAGCGCTCCCTTCTCGTTCGAGCCGGCGTACGCCGAAGTCGTCTTCACCACGAACCTGTCGGGCTACCAGGAGGTCTTCACCGATCCCTCCTATTTGGGCCAGCTCGTCGTGATGACGGCCCCGATGATCGGCAACTACGGCATTAATCCCGACGACGTGGAATCAGACCGCCCACGGGTGGCCGGCGTGGTGGTGCGCGAGCTCGCCGCGACGCCCTCCAACTGGCGGTCGACCGGGACCCTCGCCCAGTGGCTCGAAGAAGCGGAAGTCCCGATCGTCACCGAGATCGACACGCGGCGCCTCACGCGTCACATCCGTGAACGAGGCGCGATGCGCGGCGTGGTCGCCGTGGGCGAGGCACCGAGCGACGCGGTGCAGCAGGCGCTCGCCAAGAGCCCGTCCATGAACGGACTCGACTTAGCGACCCGCGCCACGATTGCCGACGAGTACTCGGTCGGCTCGCCCTCGGCGCGCTACCACGTGGTGGCCTTCGACTACGGAATGAAGCGCAACATTCTCCGGCTTTTCATCCAGAACGACTGCCGGGTCACGGTCGTCCCGGCCGATACGTCGGCCGGGCGAGCTCGGGAGCTAAAGCCAGACGGGATATTCCTTTCGAATGGTCCCGGAGACCCGGCGGCGGTGACCTACGCGATCGACACGATCCGAGACTTAGCCGACGGACATATCCCGATCTTCGGGATCTGCCTCGGACACCAACTGCTCGGCCTCGCCATGGGCGCCGAGACGGTGAAGCTCCCCTACGGGCACCGGGGCGGCAACCATCCCGTCCGCGATCTCGTTACGGGACAAGTACTTATCACGTCCCAGAACCATGGGTTCGCGGTGCGGGGGGACCCGGCCGGGGTGCCCGACGCCCCCGGGCTCGTCGTAACCCACCTCAACCTCAATGACGGCACCGTGGAAGGGATCAGGCACCGCGAATACCCCATCTTTGCCGTGCAGTATCATCCTGAGGCGTCCCCCGGGCCCCATGACGCCCAGGGCCACTTTCGTCAATTCCTCCAAGCCCTTGACACTCAATAGGTAAGCTCCTATGTTGGCCGCCGGTCTTGCCGCCTCTGAGGGAGCCCGCAAGGGGGGACGGATGACGAAGGCTGATCTCGTCGAGAAGGTGACCGCAACAATCGCCCGCACGGCTGGCCCCCTCATTTCGAAGAAAGATTGCGCCCGCGTGGTCGATTCCTTCCTGGACGCGGTCAAAGCGGCCCTATCGGAGCAGCATAACATTGAGATACGCGGGTTTGGCACGTTTAAGATCCGCCAACGCAAGACCCGCATGGCCCGCAACCCCCGCACCGGGGATCCGGTGGAGGTCGCGGCGCGCCCGGTCCCGGTCTTCAAGCCCAGCAAGGAGTTGCGTGCCATGGTGGCGGACGCGAGCGAACGCGTCAGCCCCTAGCTCGCGCCGCTCCGAGGTCCACCCCGCGGCTCCGGCGTCCCACAGTCGGGGCCGCACGTCTTATCAGGGAGGCCAGTGATGCGTTGTCGCGCGTTGCCAGCGTCCGCGATCCTCGCGGCCGGGCTCTTGGGGGCTCGAACCGCCTCCGCGCAGGCGGTGCGCTACGAAGTGTCAGTCACATCGGCGCTTGCCCACCTCTACCACGTAAAGGCCGAGTTTCCGACCGTGGGCAAGGACACGCTATTCGTGGCGCTCCCGGCCTGGAGTCCTGGGAACTACGAGATCCAGAACTACGCCCGCTACCTCCGTCACTTCACAGCGCAGGGCCCAGACGGCACGGCGCTCTTCTGGGATCGCGCCGACAAGACGACCTGGCGCATCGCGGTCGCTAAGCAGTCGAGCGTAACGGTGGCGTTTGATTTTCTCGCCGATACGATCGACCTGGCCCTGGCGCGGCTGCTGCCGGACTTCGGGCAGTTCCTCGGCACGAACCTGTTCCTCCTCGAGCCCGGGCACCTGGACCGGCCGGCGGAAGTGCGCTTCGCCTTGCCGCCGGGCTGGCAGGTGACGACGGCGCTGCACGGCACGGGCATGGGCCCCTACACGGCCGCCGACTACCACGAGCTCGCCGACGCCGAGACCTTCGTCGGGCACTTTAGCCTCGACTCGGCACTCGTCGAGAACAAGTGGGTCCGCCTCGCCGTGTGGCCCGCCTCATCCTATTCGCCCGCCGTGGCGCGGAGCCTGCGCGGCTCGTTGGAACAGATCGCCAAGAGCGAAGACCGGATGATGGGCGGCCCGCCGTATGACGAGTACACGGTGTTCTTCACCGTGATTAGCGAGCCCATTTCGTTTGGCGGCGGGCTCGAGCATGCCTCGTCGCAGTTCGACATCATGCCCGCCAACGCCTTCGCGGACGCCACCGGCACCTTGGGCGACTTCATCGTGCCGCTCATGGCGCACGAGTACTTCCACCTCTGGAACGTGAAGCGCATCCGGCCGGCCGCGATGGTGCCCTACGACTACCTGCACGAGCAGTACACGCCGCTCCTCTGGTGGTCTGAGGGCGTGACGGACTACTACGCGGACCTGACGGCGCTGCGGTCGGGCCTCTGGACGACCGATCAGTTCCTGCACAACACGATGACGGACATCGAGCAGGTGGAAACGACGCCCGAGCCCTGGAGCGAGGAGGACGGGAGCATCGCGACCTGGATCAACGAGCTCTACGACAACAGCTCGCAGCTCTACTATCCGAAGGGCGCCCTCACCGGCATGCTGCTCGATGTGGCGATGCGGGACGCGACGAACGACGCCCATTCGCTCGACGACGTGATGCGGGCGCTCTATCATCGCTTCGGGGAGAAGGGTCGGGGGTTCACGACCGACGATCTGCTCGGCCTGTTCCGCGAATTCGGCGTGCCGGACGTGGACGATTTCTACACGCGCTACATCCGCGGCCGCGAGCCGCTCCCCTATGAGAAAATCCTCCCCGCGGCGGGCTTCACCGTGCGGACGCATACGACGAGCGTGCCGTTCCTCGGGGTGACGGCGCCGTTGTCCGATCAGGGGCGCTGGGTGGTGCAGGACGTGGAGCCGGGCAGTGCGGCCGAGGACGCTGGCATCCAGCCGGGCGACGTCCTGGTGCAGGTCGGGGACGTGACGCCCCGCAGCGACATGGACTGGACGGTCGAGTTCCGGCAGCATTACGCCGGCCACGCCGGGGCGCCGCTTGCCCTGACGGTGGAGCGCGCGGGGACGCAAGTTTCCCTGACCACGACGGTGAGGGAGCGGAGCGTGACCACCTATCAGCTGTCACAGAACCCCACCCCGACCCCGAAGCAGGCGCGCCTGTGGCGCGGGCTCACCACGGGTATCACCGGGAACTGACGAGGGTGACAGAAGCGCGCACGCTCGGTCGCGTGCAGCTCCGCTTCTTCGCGCGCTACGCCGAGCTCGTGGGCTGCACGGACGCGGTCGTCCCGATCAGCCTCCCGGCCACGGTGGCGGACGTGGTCCGCTGGGCCCGCGCCCTGCCGGGCGGGGAAGCGCTCCCCGAGCGGCCCCTTGCCGCCGTGAACCTGCGCCACGCCCGTCTCGACACGCCGGTGCACGACGGCGACGAGATCGCCCTCCTCCCTCCGCTTGCGGGCGGCTGAGCCCCGTTTGCTGATCACTCGCGACCCCATTGTCGTCGAGCCCCTGCTCGCCGAGACCGCGGGGCCGGCCCGCGGGGGCACGTGCCTGTTTCTCGGCACGGTGCGCGACGCGCCAGACGACCACGGCGTGACGGAGATCGAGTACTCGGGCTACGAGGCGATGATCGAGGCCGAGTTCGCCGGCATGCTGGCCGAAGCGCGCGAGCGATGGCCGGACGCCCGCGCATCAGCCCGCCACCGCCTGGGGCCCGTGCCCCTCGGCGAGGCGAGCGTTGCGATCGTGGTCGCAGCCCCGCATCGGGACGAGGCGTTTGTCGCCTGCCGCTATCTGATCGAGGCCGTGAAGGCACGGCTCCCCATCTGGAAGAAGGAGCAGCGCCGGGACGGCTCGAGCGTCTGGGTGACACCGGCGGACCGCACGTGACGCCTGACCGCTTCGGTAGGCCGCTCACGAGCCTGCGCGTGTCGGTCACGGACCGCTGCAATCTCCGCTGCAGCTACTGCATGCCCGACGAGGACTACGTGTGGCTGCCGCGCGAGTCGATCCTCTCCTTCGAAGAGCTGGCCCGCCTGGTCGGGGTGTTCGCCGGGCTCGGGGTGCAGAAAATCCGCCTCACGGGCGGCGAGCCACTCTTGCGTCAGGATCTCGCGACCCTGGTCGAGATGCTGCACCGGGAGTCGCGAATCACGGACTTGTCGCTCACGACGAACGGCGTGCTCCTCGCAAGCCACGCCGGGGCGCTGAAGGACGCCGGGCTCGACCGGCTCACCGTGAGCCTCGATACCCTCAGGCCCGCGCGGTTCGCCGCGATCGCGCGGGGCCCGCGCCACGACGACGTCTTGGCCGGCTTGAGCGCGGCGCGGCGCGCGGGCCTTCCGGTGAAGATCAACGCGGTCGTCATCCGCGGCGTGAACGATGATGAGCTCGAGGCGCTGCTTGAGTTCGGTCGCGCCGAAGGCCTCGAGATCCGGTTCATCGAGTACATGGACGTGGGCGGAGCCACGCGCTGGTCGCGGGATCAGGTCGTGAGCCGAGCCGAAATGCTCACACGGCTCTCCGCGTGCTTCGGCCCAATCACGCCGGTCGAGGAGCGTGCCACGGCCCCAGCCGCGCGGTTTCGTCTCGCGGACGGTACGACGTTCGGGGTGATCGCTTCGGTCACGGCGCCCTTCTGCGCCACCTGCGACCGCAGCCGGCTCACGGCAGACGGCACGTGGCTCATGTGCCTGTACGCGCGCCATGGGGTGGACTTGCGGGAGTCATTGCGGGGCGGGGCGTCGGACGATGAGATCGCCAGGACGATCGCCGCGGTCTGGAGCGGCCGGACGGACCGTGGGGCGGAGGCACGCCTCGCGGTGCCCGCGCGCGGGGCGCTCCTCGCGCGCGAGGAGCTACGCGCGGACCCGCATCAGGAAATGCACACGCGAGGCGGTTGACGACCGTTTGGCCGGGTGAAACCGCGTGGTAACTTGAGCCTCACGAAGGGAGGGACGGTGTTCTCGAAGATCACGGTGGTCGGCGCGGGCAACGTCGGCGCAACGGCCGCCCAGCGGCTCGCCGAGAAGCAACTCGCCCGCACGGTCGTCATGGTCGACGTCGTCGAGGGGTTGCCGCAGGGCAAGGCCCTCGACCAATGGCAGGCGGCGCCGATCGAGGGGTTCGACACCCACATCATCGGTGCCAACGACTACGGCCCCGCTGCGGGTAGCGACCTCGTCATCGTGACCGCGGGGATCGCGCGGAAACCCGGCATGAGCCGCGACGACTTGGCGCGGACGAACGCGGGGATCGTGCGCGCCGTGGCGCAGGAGATCGGCGCCCGCTGCCCCGACGCGATCGTGGTCGTAGTCTCCAATCCGCTCGACCTCATGTGCTGGGTCGTCAAGGAAACGACGGGCTTCGGACGCGAACGGGTGATCGGGATGGCGGGCGTGCTGGACACGGCGCGTTTCCGCGCGTTTCTCGCCGAGGAGCTCTCCGTGTCGGTCGAGGACATCGAGGCGATGGTGCTGGGCGGGCACGGCGATACCATGGTGCCGCTCATCTCGCACACCAGCATCTCCGGGATCCCGGTCACACAACTGCTTGATCGTGCGACGCTCGACCGCATCGTGGCGCGCACCCGCGACGGCGGGGCTGAAATCGTGAGCCACCTGAAGACGGGCTCGGCCTTCTACGCACCCTCGGCTGCGGTGGTACAGATGGTCGAGGCCGTCGCGCGGGACAAACATCGCATCCTCCCGTGCGCAGCCTGGCTCGAGGGCGAATACGGGATCCGCGGGACCTACGTCGGCGTCCCGTGCAAGCTCGGGCGGCGGGGCCTCGAACAGATCGTCGAGATCGAACTCTCTCCGGAGGAGCGGGCGGCCCTGAAGCGTTCCGCCGCGCACGTCCAGGAGACGATGGACGAGCTCACTCGATAGAGGGTCTGATCACGAGGGGCGCAAGCCGCGCGCTCATCCATCGCAAATGCCAGCCTGGACACCCGAAACACCTACAGGCTCGAAGGATGCCCACCGGGTTCGAGCAGTAACTTTGCACGGCACGATGCGACCGATGCCGTCCGTTCTCTTCACGGCAAGCCCCAGAGCGCTCTGGCGCGCATGCGCGCTGATCCTTGCGGTGAGCGGGCTCCGGCCGCTCGCCGCCCAGTCAGCCGCAGATTCTGTCCAGGCCGCCACGTTCGAGAAGCTCAAGGCAGTCATCGCCACCTATGAGCCGGCGCGGGAGATCCGCTGGTATCGTCCGAGCAACCCGTTCGACTTTGACGGCTTCTACGACAAGGGCCTCCGTTGGGCATCGCGCTTCGAGATCTACATCACCGTGACACGTCAGTCGACGATCTGGGTGCGCGTGTACCCGCAGTACTATGGACATCACATCAACCTGAACCGGGTGCACGACCCGAATGGGTTGATGCAGCAAATGCTGCGCTTTTCGTACCGCAATTTCTTTTTTTGGGGGTTGGACGACAATCTGGAGGCGTTCGCGGGCTATCAGTTCACGCTGGAATCGGGCTTCCCCGAGGAGGCGGTGGAGGAGGTCATCAAGAGCATACCGTTAATCGACGAATCGGTCGGTGACCTCACCCCTTTCATCGTGCGGTGATGATCATGGGGTCACCATTCAGTTCCTCTCGTTCTACAGAAAGGGGTGTGCCTAGAGACCACTTGTTCCGCTCGCTCAGGGCCCGGCATCCCCGATCGCCCGCACCCGAGCCTCGAGCGCCAGCCGCTCCAACTGCTCAACGGGGAGCGCCAGCAGGAGATCGATCCGGCGCTTCAAGAGTACGAACGCGTCGCGAAACGCCCGCCGACGGGCGGCGTCATCACCCTCCACCTCTGCCGGATCTGGCTGCCCCCAGTGCGCGACCACGGGTTGTCCGGGAAAAACCGGGCAAGCCTCCTTGGCCCGATCACAGACGGTGATCACAAAGTCCCACGGCTGATGTGCAACGTCGTCGATGCCCCGCGGCGGGTGACCCGCCCAGGGCACCCCGTGTTCGCGGAGCGTTTCCAGGGCGTAGGGGTTCACGCGAGCGGCCGGCTGCGATCCGGCGCTTTCGGCATGGAATCGGCCTCGACCTGCCGCGTTCAGGAGTGCCTCAGCCATCTGGCTCCGCGCGGAATTGCCGGTGCACACGAACAGGACGCGGAACTCACGAACGGGCGGGGGACTCATGCGCTTTTCCCTTCCGCAGGTAGAGGTAAGCCTTCGCGGCCATCACGCTTCCGGCCAGCGGGCCAACCCAATAGACCCAGTGCTCGGTCCACGTGCCGCTCACCAACGCGGGCCCAAACGATCGGGCGGGATTCATACTCGCGCCCGTGAGCGGGCCACCCATCAGCGCATCGAAGGCTATCGTGAGGCCGACGGCGAGCCCCGCCACCGAGCCCGCCACGCGCCCATCGGTGGCCACGGCTGCGACCACGAGGACCAGGAAGAAGGTCAGGATCGTTTCGACACTGAGCGCGGCGAGCGCACCGATGTGGGGGACCGTGGCCATCGAGCGGACCACGCCGCCCAGGATGGATCGGAGAACGAGTGCAGCGCTCACAGCGCCGACGAGCTGGGCCAGCACGTACGGGAGCACTGCCCGCCCCGGGAAGGAGTGGCTTAACCAGAGTCCCACGGTAACGGCTGGGTTGAAATGCGCCCCCGACACGTGCCCCAGGGCATACACGCCAGCGAGAATCGCAAACCCGAACGAGAGGGCGATGCCAACGGGGCCAACCGACCCCGGGTTCCAGGCATCGACGGTCACGGCTCCAGCGCCGATGAACACCAACATGAAGGTGCCGATCGCTTCGGCCCCCAGGCGAGGTCCGTTCATGTGGGTTTCCGGGCGCGGACAAACGCTCCCATGACCCGGCCCGTCACCTGGCCGGCAACCACCTCGGCATCGAGCCCCGCCGCCTGAAGGACCGTCCGGGCGTCTTCGAACGCGTAGATGCGCGTGGGCTCTACCGCAACGTCCACGAATCCCGCTTCGCTCAGAAGGGCCTCGTATGCCCGCTCCTCTATCGCCCCGGCCACACAGCCTACCCACAGTTCCATGCTGCGCCGCACCACGGGCGGGAGTTCCCCCCGCACGACCACATCGGAGACGGCGAATCGGCCGCCGGGTTTGAGGACGCGAAACGCCTCGTGGAAGACGCCGCGCTTGTCGGCCGAGAGATTGATGACGCAATTGGAAATGATCACATCGACGGAGGCGTTGGGCAGCGGCACGTTCTCGATTTCTCCCTTGAGGAACTCGGCGTTGAGGACACCGGCCTGCTGCTGATTCGCGCGGGCGAGGGCCAACATCTCGTCCGTCATGTCAAGCCCATACGCCTTCCCGGTTGGGCCCACGCGCTGCGCGGAGAGTAGCACATCGATGCCTCCGCCGGACCCCAGGTCGAGCACCGTCTCGCCTGGGCGGAGCTCCGCCAGAGCCGTCGGATTGCCGCACCCCAGGGATGCGCGCACGGCACCGTCGGGGAG
>DATNIM010000006.1:0-4580 GCA_035604455.1 Gemmatimonadales bacterium | reverse complement strand
GCCTGGTGCCGGGAGGTCAACTGCTCACGCTGTTGTGGAAGCCAGGAGGTGACCGCCGGATCGAGACCGTGCCCCCCGATCGCTAAGGTGACTGCCCCGTCCACGACGAGGCTCACCCGGCGGGTCACCGTGGTCTCGAGCACACTCACGCTATAACGTCAACGCTCGGCCGCGGTCGGCCTTGTGGAGAGCGCGTCAGGGCGTTCAGGCAACCAGCCCCCGCGTTCGAAGATCCTCAAGGATGCGCGTAGTCTCGGCCGCCGCCGTCGCGCGATCGACCTCGAATTCGGCGACGAGGAGGCCGACGATCTCTTCCACAGACCGGCGGTCCTCGAGCCCCTTCCACACGCGCTGGGCGGTCACATTCAGCCGATAATACCGCTTTCCATCAAGGTCGAGCAGGATGGCTTCACCCTCGAGGTGTGCCACCATGACGCCGTCAGAAATGGTCGCCGCCGGATCGTCGGGCATCAGAGGAAGCTAGGTGCTGGCGGAAGCGTCGCCATCAAAGTATGGCCGCTGCGTGCTGGGCATCGCCCACGACGGGAACGGTGCCCGTGCCTGTGCCCGTGTCCGTGGAGCGCAAGGGATCGATCCAATGGAGTTGGGCAGCGCCGCCCACCCAGGTGGTGTAGACGATCCGGCCGTCTGTGAGCCAGGCTGGCTGCCCGTCGGTGCCCGCGTCGTGTGTGACCTGGACGATCTGTTGTGTTGCCACGTCGACCGTGAAGATGTTCGTGCTACCGTCGCCTGCTTGAGTGGAGGCGAACGCTATCTCTGTACCGGAGGGACTCCAAGCGGGCTCGACGTCGGCGCTTGGGCCGGTGACGAGGGGGGTTGGCGCTCCCCCGACGAGCGTGAGAATGAAGAGGTTCGCGCTCCCGTTCGTCGTGGAGACGAATACGAGGCGCGTCCCGTCCGGAGCCCAGCTGGGGCTCGCCTCGGGAGCCCCGGCAAATCCGAATCCCGCAGTGAGAGGATGCGCCCCGCTGCCATCGATCGCGCAAAGCCACAGTTTCGTTACGCCACTCACGTCGCTGACGTAGGCGATCTTCGTGGTGTCGGGGGATAGCGCGGGCTGGGTTTCGTTGGCCATGGTGACGGTGACGCGCGTCAGTGGTCCGCCAGTGGCCGGCACGGAATAGATCTCGCCGTGGCCGTCGCGATAACTGGTGAAGACGACGATGCCGTCGCGCTCGCTCGGGTGCTGGTCGCTAGCCCCTCCCGATGACAGACGAACGGTATCCGTGCCGTCGAGCCCAGCGCGAAAGATGCTCCGCTCGCCGTTCACGGACCAATCGAACACGATCAGCGGAACGGGGTTCTGCGTGGGCGCAGCGACGGACGTGCACCCAAGCACTGCTCCCAGCACCGACGTGCACGCAGCCCGGTTCAGCCACACGCGATCCAGCAACCAATCGGCACGCCGCCGGACGCGCCCGTCGTCGACTCGACGGTGAAGGCCGCCCGAGCCCCGGCTAGCGGGTGCCGCGCAGAATCGTTCCCCTGACCCCGACAGCCCACCAGTCCGTGAGATTCGTACCGCCGTTTCCAGCAGGCACGACCGCCTTGAGGTTGGTTGACACGCCGCTTCCCATGGGGCTCCGGGCGACGCTGCTCCGGTGAACGATAGTCCCCGGCGAGCCCACGGCCCTCACGTCGGCGTTGTCGGCCGCGATGCCGAAGAGGTTCTGAGACGTGTTGCTCGTCTGCGTCGCCCCGTGTCGTTTGAGGAATGCGCAATAGTTCCCCCCGGTGCCCGCGAGCCACAGATCGGTCAGCCCCCAATGCCACCGGCGCCCACGCGGCGACGGGAGCGAGGCGGCTTCTCATGAGACAGCCGGCTCGAGGTCGTGTGTGAACGCAGCCTTGTGCCATGAGCTCTTGGGGTGGTGCTTCAACCATGTGAGCTTGCCAGATGCCCGGGCGCACCTGATGCATGGCAGCGTGTCAAGCACGCTGCCGCTTGCCTCAGGCGCGCGCTGCGCATCGCGCAACGCGCGGAGTCGGTCGACATACCGGCCATGCGCCTCGGCGAGCGATGCCACGTGGAGGTCGGCCACGACTTCGGCGTCGTTGGCCCCGTACTGAGAAAGCTGGCAGCATGTGCACACCCGCCCGCGGGTATCCACGTAAATGCGACGCAGCGCGAACGTGTCACAGAGCAACTCGGGACCTTCGACCGGTGCGCCGTAGTCGAGCGCGACCATGGTACGGCGCCCCGGCTCCGCGCGGAGGTCCTCGATCTCTCGCCGGACGTCAATCCATTCCTCCGGAGGCAGGTCGCTGTCGCGCGCCGCGCTGCCCGGGACGGGTTGCGGGAGGATCACGTGCAGGCGGTGACACCCGAGGGCCTCGGCGAGATCGGCCGCATCGCGCAGCTCGTGCCGATCCCGGCGGTCGATGACGATGGAGAGCGCCGTGGGAATCCTCCTGCTCGTCATCAGCGCGACGCCGAGCAGCACTCGCCGGAAACTCCCTCTCCCGCGCTCGGCGTCGTGGACCGCTTCGGTCGCGCCGGAAAGGCTTAAGCGCACCGAGTGCGGCAGGTGGCGGTCGAGCAAGGCCATGAAGCGCTTCAGGTGCCACCCGTTGCTCACGAAGCGGTAGGGAACGTGTCTCCGCGCGAAATACGCGACCAGTCGGTCGAACTCTGGGTGCAGCAGCGGCTCGCCGCCCGTGAGACTCACCACGACGTCGCCGTAGAGCGCGATCGCCTGATCGACCACGGAGAGCGCGAGGTCAGTATCGAGGGATCGAACGGTCGTGACGTCGTCCCGGATGCAATGCGGACAACGGAGGTTGCAATGCTCGGTTAGCGCGAGGCCGAGGAGCACCGAGGGCCAGCCCGTGCGAAGGGCTTAAAAGACAGTCGAGCCGCTGCCCCCAGTATCTCCGCTGCCTCCGATTGCTGCGCCGGTCTGCAGCGTGAGGTCCGTCAAGCGGGGCAGTTCCTTTACTTCAGGGAGCACCCAAGGGCGCTTGCGGGGAGCGTCCGGGAACGGCGTGGGACCGTGCGACATGTGAGCAACATCCTTCCGGGCGGTTCTGCGGGGTGCTGCGACAACGGGTGTCGCAATATCAGGATTGTCGATGGATGTGTCAACCAAGAACCCGCGAAGCTGTTTCTGGAGCGAACGATGCGGCAACTTGCACGCGCTTCATGAAGGTCACACATCGAACGTTGCGAACACGCGGCGGGCTTTGACGTCCACGAGCGCAAAGCTGTAGCCAAAAGCTTGGGGCAAGTTACGGCCAAGTCGGAGTCTGTCGCTTATCCTGCCTAAGTCGTAAGTCCAACGGAGGCCACAGGATTCGAACCTGTAGGGGCTTGCGCCCGCCGATTTTCAAGTAGGCCGGCGCCCACTGCGACCTTGCTCCATCTCACTCCGTTCCGCTTTGCGCGCCCCGCTTTCTCTTTGGGACAGCATTGGCTCGCTGCACCCCGCTGACGCGGCTTGTGCCCCGCTTGTGCCCCCGG
Source organism: Gemmatimonadales bacterium (assembly GCA_035604455.1). Classification (GTDB taxonomy): domain Bacteria; phylum Gemmatimonadota; class Gemmatimonadetes; order Gemmatimonadales; family GWC2-71-9; genus AG25. Next base: position 1,099 of record DATNIM010000006.1, on the reverse strand, counting down.
CGCGACAGGCGCGGCGACGTCGCTCGCGTGTAAGCTCCCGTTGCAGAGCTGGCCGCCCGACCGCGTCCCAGCAGCAGTCCGCCCCGGCGGTCGGGCCCGGCCGGGGTGTGGCGGAGCCCAGCCGCCGAGCGCCTTAGAAGGCAACAAAACTCGGGAAGTTTAGCCCCCTGATCGTGGCCGTGGGCGCCACATTCCCGCTCGTCCCCGCGGCGTAGACATTGATGCTGTTGGTGCCCTGGTTGCCGACGTAGATGTTGCCCGCGCCATCCAGGGCGATGCCATACGGCTGGGCCAGGCCCGTGGTGGTGCCAAAGATCGTGGCCGTGGGCGTCGACGCCCCGTTCGCCCCGGCCGCGAAGACGGTGATGCTGTTGCCGTTGGTGTTGGCGACGTAGATGTTGCCCGCCCCATCCAGCGTGATGCCCGTTGGGCCGATCAGACTGCTGCTTGTGATCGTAGCGGTGGGCGCCAGGTTCACAGTCCCGCTCAACCCTGCCGTGGCGTACACCGTGATGGTCGGGCCGCCGAAATTGGTGACGTAGATGTTGCCGTTGCCCACAGCGATCCCGCCCGGGGTGTTCAGGCCCGTCGCACCGCCCGTGATCGTGGCCGTGAGCGTCGCGCCTCCGGTCAGGGCGAAGACCACGATGGCCGGGGTGGCGGATGATGGGTTAATAGTGAGGTAGAGATTGCCCCCGCCATCCAGCGCGACGCCGTACGGTGCTCCTCCTGGAAATGTTATCGTCGCCGTGGGCGCCATGTTCCCGTACACTCCCGTGGCGTAGACCGTGACGCCGAAGGTGGGGTAGCCCGGGTTGGCGACGTAGATGTTGCCCGCTCCATCCACGGCGATGCCGCTCGGGGCGGCCAGGCCCGTGTTACTGCCCGCGATCGTGTCTCTGGCCCCGACGGTTCCGCTGTCGCCCGCGCCGTAGACCGTGATACTGGGGGCGCCCGCGTTCACCGCGTAGAGGAGGAGCGGGGACGCCTGGGTGCCAGGGATCTGTGTCGTCACGTACACGGTAAAGACGAACGACGTAACGCTGCTCGGGACGTTGAACTGCCACGTCTTCGCTGGGGTCGTCGCCCCCGACAAGAG
>DATNIM010000005.1:0-9385 GCA_035604455.1 Gemmatimonadales bacterium | reverse complement strand
GGGCGAGCGCCTGCCGACCGAGCCGCTCGTCCAGAAGGCGATCGAGGGCGGGGCGAAGCACGTCTCAGGGGAACGAATCGTGAAGGCGGTCGAAGCCAATCTGGTCCAGCTGCGCACCGCCCGGGCTCTCCTCGCGGGGGCGGGCGACACGGCGCCCGCCGCCCGCGAAATCCTGAGCGTCGTCGCGGCGCGCAAACGGGGGCTTGGCGACCCGGTGATCGCCCGCCTGGTGGCTGCGTTGCCCTCCCAGCCCCGGAGCGCCGCGCTGCACGCCGTGGCCGACCTCGAGGCCCACGGATTTCAAGCCGACTCGGGCGCGAACCTCATCCTCGAGGCGGTGCGCCAGAGCATGTCAGGTGGCCGGTTGCTTGATGTCGCTGCCGCGGCGATCCAGGAGACGCAGCGCGGTCACACGCACGACGAGGCCTTGGCCATCGTGCGGGCCGAGCTGCCGAACGTCCCGACGGCGCCGCCGCCGGCCCAGGCCGCCGTCCAGCGGGCGCGCAGGCCGATCGCCGCGAGTGGGCCGCCGGAGCACTAGGTTTCAGAGTGTAACGTCACGGTGCGTGACGGTTGGGGCCCCTGTCGGGTCTCAGCGTGTGAAGCGGATGCCAGACGAGGGTCCGCGATTTTTCCCCCTTGGGAGGTCTATCATGATTCGTCGTCTTATGCTCGTTGCCGCCCTGGTTGGTGCCCCGGCGGTGATGGTGGCCCAGCCGCTGCCCATTCATGCGCAGCAGGCGGACACCACGAAGCCCAAGCCGAAGCCTGTCGTGCATAAGCACAAGAAGCCGAAGCCCGCGGCCAAGGACACTACGAAGGCGGCCAAGGACAGCACGAAGAAGTAGTCACGACGTGTAGTCGGCATTGATCCGGACGTAGTCCGGAGTTAAGTCGCAGGTCCACACCACCGCCTCCGCTCGACCAACACCAAGGTCGAGCCGGAGGCGGATCGTTTTCTGCTGGAAGAGCGCGCGGGCACGGACCGGGTCGGGGTTCGCGGTGGCGCCCCCGGTGGCGAGGGTTAGCCAGTCGCCGTCCGAGGCGGCCTGTAGCGTCAAGCGGTCGACCGTGAGCGGGACGCCGGCCGCCCCGGCCGCCGCGAGCACCCGGCCCCAGTTGGGATCCGCGCCGTACACGGCCGTCTTCACGAGGGCCGAGCGCGCGATCGCACGGCCCACGTCTCGGGCCGCTTTCTCGCTCGCGGCGCCCACCACGTGGATCTCGAGGAGTTTGGTCGCGCCCTCGCCGTCCGCCACGATCGCCAGGGCGAGCGTGCGCGCGACCTCCTGTACCGCGTCGGCGAACTGCGCGCCGAGGGTGCTGTCTCGCGTGGGGTCGATGCCGCTCGCCCCGTTGGCCAGGAGGAGCACGGTGTCGTTCGTGCTCGTATCCCCGTCGACCGAGATCGCGTTGAACGTCCGGTCGGCCACTCGGCGCAACAGCGGCGCCAGCGCGGCGGGCTCGGCGACCGCGTCGGTCGTGATCACGGCGAGCAGCGTCGCCATGTCCGGATGGATCATCCCGGCGCCCTTGGCCATCCCGCCCACCGTGATGGGCCCGCTCGGCGTGTCGAGCCGCACGGCGCAATGCTTCGGGTGGGTATCCGTGGTCATGATCGCGCGTGCGGCCTCGGCGCCGCCTGCCGCCGAGAGGCGCCCGGCCGCCTCCGCAAGCCCGGTCGCGATTGCCTCCACCGGCAGCGGCACGCCGATGACGCCGGTTGAAAGGACGAGAGCGGTCCGCGGCGGTAGGTGGGCTGCTCCTTCCGCCGCGACCGCCATCGCGCGTGCGGCCTCGAGCCCCGGCGCGCCGGTGCATGCGTTTGCCACGCGCGCGTTCATCGCGACGGCGCGGATCCGTCCGGGGCGCTCGTTCAGGAGGTCGATATCGTAGAGCACGGGCGCCGCGCGCACCGCGTTTCGCGTGAACACCCCGGCCGCGGCGCAGCTCGACGCGCTTACGAGGATGGCGACGTCCAGCGCCCCGGCCGCCTTGAGCCCCGCGTGCGCGGCCGCGGCGGTGAAGCCGCGAGGCGAGGTGACCGAGCCGTCGGGCAAGGCGACCAAGGGCAGACCCATGGGCGGTCAAGATACCCGTCGGCCGTCGCTTGTGTAACCGTCCGGCGTTTCTTATCATAGCGGAACTTTCCCGGGAGGCCCGTTCGATGTCGGAACCGTTCCTCAGCTCCGACGACTACGACGAACGCGCACATCAGCTCTACAACGAAGGGGAATACGACCAGGCCGTCGAGGTACTCCGCGAGGGCCTCGCCCGCTATCCGGACGCGGTAGACCTCCACGTCGGCATGGGATACGCGCGGCTCGCGCGCGAGGAATACCTGTGGGCGCGGCGTGCGTTCGAGGAAGCCCTGGGTCTCGACGCGAACCACGAAGACGCCCTCGCAGGGCTCGGGGAAGTCCTCCTCAAATTCGGCGAGCGTGCGGCGGCGGTGCGCTGCTTCGACCGGGTGCTTGCCCTCGGGTTTTCCGACGACCACGATCTCATCCTGCAGAGCGGCCGGGCGCTGTTCCGGGAGGGCGTGCTTGATCACGCCCGGCGTTTCTTCGAGCTCGCCGGGGCCGCCCACCCCGACTCTCCGGACGCCGCCGCGGCGCTCGGGTACGCGACCCACCGCCTAGGCGACGAGGGTGGTGCCCTGATGCTGCTGCGGCGGGCGCTCGAGCTCGACCCGGCCCACGCCGAAGCCCGAGTGTATCTCGCCAACCTGCTCTACGACCGCGGGGAGTACGAGGCCGCGCTGTTCCACCTGGACCGGACCCAACCCGACGATCACTACGACGGTTTGGGGATCTGGCGTCTCCTCGAGCTGAAGAAGACGGTGTACCGGCTAGCCGACGACGACCCGGAGCTGGCCCCGTGGCATCTGCGCCTGGAAGAGCTCGCGGGCGGCGACGACGCAGACGCCCTCATGCTCGCGGAGATCGCAGCGACGGGGCCGGACGGTCAGGTGCGCGACCCGCGCCAGCTCGAGCTGTTCGGGACCCTGTTGACGGAACTCAAGGGGATGCGCACGCGCCCGGCCGCGGATATCCACCGGGTGACAACGCCGACGGGAGTGACCTACCTCGGCACGTGGGAGGAAATCGTTCGCCAGATGAAGGACGATGCGGCCGAGTGGGCCTCGGGTTCGGTCGAGGAGTACATGGCGGCGAGCGCGCGTCGGGGCCACCAGGCGACGGGCATGACGATTCCGGCGAGCGATCCGGAGAGCTTTCTTAGGGGCAGCGCCGAGGCGGGGCTGCTGCGGATCCTCCACTGACGCCCGGCCGCAATCTCCGAGTCCTCGCCCGCTAGCGGCCCCGCTTCAAGCCGATCGCAAGGCTCAACGGTCCGTCGCCCCAGGCGACGAGCGCGAGCGCGCCGGCGAACAGCATGACCTCGAGCTCGACGCTCCCGTGCGCGGGCAGCTTGACCGCCCAGACGGCCACCACCATCTCCACCGCGACGCACGCGGCCCAGAAGCGCGTGAAAACGCCCACCACGAGACACGCCGCCCCGAGCGTCTCGACGGCGATCACGACAACGGCCGCGACGGTGGCAGCGGGCACGCCGGCGTTGTGAAGGAATTCACCGACGGCGGGCACGCCCTCGTGCAGCTTGGTCAGCCCATGGTGAAACAGCACCCCGCCGACGGCGACCCGTAGGAGTAGGGCCGCGTAAACGCTGAATCGGTTCATTCACCCTCCGTGGCGGCGGCCTCGCGCGGGTCCGAGCGGCTCGCTCGCCGCGCGGGGTGCGCGCCGAGGCGGCGCAGCACCACGTCGAAGCCCCGCTGGAGCGGGGCGCCCTTCAACCCGGCCACGTCCACGAAGCAGCAACCCGTGTCGGGCACTCCATGCAGGAGAACGTGCCCGCCGTGACACAGCAGGACGGCGCCCACTCCCTCCGGCCCCACCCGCACGACGGGTCCGGTCGCAGGCGTGAGCCCGGCGGCGCTCGCCGCGGCGAGCAAGAGGCCCGCCAGGTCCTGTTCGTCGGCGAGGCGGGCGGCCTCGATGCCGGCCAGATCGGCGCACAGCTGTGCGAATGCGGGCGACACCGTGCGAAGGGCTGGCGCCGCCTAGAACATCGACATGGCGAGAAAGGACCGGAGGTTGTCGTTTGTCGCCCGGAGACGGGCGCACAGGAGCCGGACGACCGACCACAGGACCTTGTACCCGATGTCACGATTGAAGTCGAGCAACAGCTCGAAGTCGGAGCGGGCAATGGTGATGAGCGTGCAGGCGGTATTCGCGATGGCGTCGGTGGAGCGTTCGGAGCGGTCGAAGACGGCCATTTCGCCGAAGCAACCGCCCGGCTTGAGTACGGCAAGCGCTTCCTCGCCGGACCCCGGGATCGTTCGCGAGATGCGCACTTCGCCTTCGGCGATCAGGAACAGCCGGTTGCCCGGCTCACCCTCCTTAAACACATACTGGCCCGAGGCGAACTTCTGCTCGCGGCATACCTCGGAAACGCGTGCGAGCTCGCCGTCGTCGAGATCTTGGAAGATGGCCGCCTGTTTGAGCAGATTGACGTCCACGGCGTGAAACTATGGGGCCCGGGAAGGGGGGGCAAGTGAAACCGTGGGTTGGGTGGGCCGACGCGCTCACCGCGCTGCGCGTGCCCCTAGCGGCCGTGTTCCCTGTGCTTCGCAATCCGCTGGCCCGCGCGGGAGTGATCGTGCTCGCGGCCGGGTCCGACGTCGCGGACGGCATGCTTGCCCGCCGCCACGGCGGCTCCCGGGTGGGTCCGGTGCTCGACCCCGTTGCCGACAAGATTTTCATGGCCGTGGCGTTCGTGACGGTGGCACACGCGGGCGCGCTCGGCGTCCTCGAGACCCTGGCCATCCTCTTTCGGGACATCGTAGCGGTCGTGGGGTTCGTGGGGAGCGCGTTGTTGCGGCGACCGCTCGCGTTGCCGGCGCGGGCGGGTGGCAAGGCGGTGACCGTGGGGCAGGTGTTGACCTTGCTCGCCGCCGTCGGTCGATCGTCCTTCGCGCGATGGCTCGCCTGGGGGACAGCGGCCGTCGGCCTCTACGCGATCTGGGACTACGCGCGCGCCGCGCGCCGCGTGGCGCGACCGTGAGGGCGATCGTCGTGAGCGCGGGGCTCGCGGTGGCGAGTCTCGGAGGGGTGCGGCTCGCCGCCCAGGGATTCAACCCGCCCCAGGTCGAGCGCGCCGAGATGGGGACCCGGATCGGTCTCTATGGGTTCGGGGTGCGTGCCGGGGCGGACGTCGGGGGACTGAGCCAAATCGTCTTGGGCCTGACGCTCGACGCGGGAAGCATCGGTGTTGCGGCGCTGCGCGTGCGACCCTCGGTCGAGCTCGGGTTTTCGAATGGTCTGGATACATATACGGCGAGCGTCGAAGCCTTGTACCGGTTTCGCTCAGCCGGGGCGAGCGTCGTGCCCTATCTGGGCGCAGGCCCCGCAGTCGAAAGCCACGCCAGCTGCTCGGCGGACACGAGCTGTCCTGCCCTTTGGCTGAACGCGGTGGTCGGGGTCGAGGTGCGGTTCCGTCCCACCTTCAATTGGCTCGTGGAGTATCACGGTCTCGATCTGCTGCGACACGGTCGCTTGGAGATCGGCTTGACGACGCGGCGGCCGAGCTAGGTGGCGCCGAACCGCACCGTGAGCCTGCGCTGGCGGGGCCGCGAGCTCTTCGAAGGCGGGCCCGCCGATCGCCCGCCGATCCTGGTCGACGGGGAGAGCGCGACCGCTCCGAGCCCGGTCGAGCTCCTGCTCGTCGCGGCGGCCTCGTGCACGGCGACCGACGTGGTGTCCATCCTGACGAAACAGCGCGTGGCTCTCGAATCCCTTGAAGTCCGGGTGAGCGGCACACGCCGCGAGACTCACCCGCGCCGCTTCACCGCGCTGCGCTTCGAGTTCATCGTGGCTGGCGCGGGCGCGACCGAGGTCAAGGTTCGGCGGGCGGTCGACCTTTCGCTCGGCAAGTACTGCTCGGTCGTCGCGTCCCTCGCTCCCGACATCGCCGTCAGTTACGACCTGGTCTTGCGCTAGGCGCACCCCGTCCTTGACGGGGTGGACGTGGGTGGCGTGGGGCGTGTCGTTTGCATTGGGACCGCCCGCGTCGGCCCAGCGCGTCGACGAGGGCGATCTGGGCGTCACTGTCGTCGCGGCGCGTCAGAGTTTCCTCGGGGCGGCCGGCGGTGTCGCCTGGCGCTCGGGCCAGGCTCGCGTCGCCGTGTCCGCGGCGCTCGGCTCGGAGGCCGGGGCGGCGGCCTTCCGCCTCAGCGGGACGGCGGCCTTCGTGCTCTCGCCCGCGGCGCGGGATCGGACCCCCTACGCCGGACTCGGGCTGAGCTTTGCTGGGGTGCGCCGCGGCGCCGGTGCGGGTTACCTAGTCGCGGTGCTCGGTCTTGAGGCTGCGCCCGCCGAGCGCCGAGGCTGGTACGTCGAGGCGGGACTTGGGGGCGGGGTGTGGGCCGCGGCAGGAATCCGGTGGCGCTACGTCTTGCCGGGCTAGTCTGCCGGCGCGGCGCTTACGTCGTGGCGACGACCGGTTGCGCGCGCGGCACCACGGGGCGGCAATACCGCTCGCCGAGGAGTCTGAGCTCGGCCAACTGCTCGGGCGTCAGGCCTTCGTAGCGGTCGCCAAGGTACAAGAGCGTGTCGTCGAACCATTCCTTCTGATGCTCGGATGCGGCTTCGAGGACACCACAGCGGAGAATGTGTGAGAAGAGCTCGTCGCGAGCCTGTTCAAGCAGGGTAGAACTGTGGTTGTTGCGGCTTTGTGGACGTTGGTTGCCCATGCGTGGGGGACTCCGGTCGTGAGAGGGGGTCAAGCGTTTGCTGCGGGGGCAATGTAACATGGGCCTTCCGCCCTCGCCACTTCGCGGCTCGACAGGTGGTATAATCCTCGTGGGGTTGCGGCGGCTGCCGCAAGAAGGCGACCCGGCAAGGTGAGCTATGAGTAACGGACGAGACCAAGACGAGGTGTACGGACCGGAGCGCGCGGCGCGGCTCGTCACGCTGTTACGGGCGCTCGCGGAGCGCATTCAGGAGCTCGACCGCACGAACCGGCTGCTCGAGGCCTCGGCCGAAATCCAGAAGCTGCTCGGCAACGCGCGTAGCGAATTGTTCCACTATGAGGTGCGTCTGACGTACGACACGCCGGAAATCGCGGAGAGCCGCCGCATCGTCGAAGATGCCGAGCGCCGCGCCCAGGAGTTCGACCTGGGGGCGGCCGACGACGACGAAGACGAACCGTGGCGAGGCACGGAGGACGGGTGAAGCGCTTCTACGTGGCGCTCGGGATCGTTTGCGCGGGCGGGGTCGCCTGGCTCGCCTACAGCGCGCTGCACAAGCCGGAGCAGGGCCTCGGACCGAACGCCCCCGTGCCGGTCGCCGTGGCGGACGGCTTCAAGGGCTTCACGCTCGGCAGCGACTCGGCGCCCATCGAGATCACCGAGTATTCCGACTTCGAATGCCCCTGGTGTGCGGCGTTCGCCGCCGTTCAGATGCCCGTGGTGCGCGAGCAGCTCATCGCCACCGACAAGGTCCGGTGGCGGTATCGGGAGTTCCCGCTCAGCGTGCACAAGTACTCCCGCCTCGCAGCCCTCGCCGGGGAGTGCGCGGGGGAGCAGGGGAAGTTCTGGGAAATGCACGACCTGATGTTCGGCGAGCACCAGTGGGCCGATGCGAACACCGACCCCACGGGTGTGTTCCACGGGTTCGCGCAGCAGCTCGGGCTCGACCTCACGAAGTACGAAGCCTGCGTATCGACCCAGAAGTACGCCGGGCGCATCGAGACGAGCTATGAGGAAGGCGAGGCGCGCGGGGTGCAAGGGACGCCGACCTTCTTTGTGGACGGACGCAAGTACCAGGGTCGCGCGACCTCGGACGCGCTGAAGGCCCTGGTCGACAGCGTGATCACGGCGCGGCACGCACACTGATGTGGCGACGTCAGGCGATCGCGCTCCTCGCGCTCGCCGGGCTGTTCGACGCGCTGTATCTATTCCTCTATAAGCTCGGCGTGGTGGGCGAGCTTCAGTGCGGTACGGGCGGCTGTGAGACGGTCCAGGCGAGTCGGTACGCGATGTTCCTCGGCTTGCCGGTGGCTCTCTATGGCGTGGTGGGGTACGGTGTGCTGCTCGCGGTGAGCCTGGCCGCGACCCATCCGGCGTTCGCCGCCCGACGGACCCCGGACCTCCTCCTCGCCGCGCTCGCGAGCCTCGGGGTCCTCTTTACCCTGTACCTCTCCGGGCTTGAGTATTTCGTAATCCACGCCTTCTGCCGCTGGTGCCTCGGGTCGGCGGCGTTCATGACGGCGATCTGGGTGCTGACCCTGCCCGCCGTACGTCGCAGATTGTAACACTCTGCCTGTCCGGCGCCGCCCGGTGCCGCTATCGTTCGCGCCCATGAGTTGGCGGTCCGTCAAACGGTTCCTCGTCGGCCGACCCCTCGAGACGCTCCACTTGGAGTTCGAGCGCCTCTCGAAGGCGACCGGGCTCGCCGTCCTGTCCTCGGACGCCCTCTCGTCCGCCGCCTACGCGACCGAGCAGATGCTGATCGTGCTAATGCTCGCGGGCACGGTCGGCACACACGCCGATCTCAAGGTCGCGACGTTCATCCTGCTCTTGCTGGCGATCGTCGTGGTGAGCTACCGCCAGACCGTACACGCCTACCCGGGCGGCGGGGGGGCCTACTTCGTGGCCCGCGAGAACCTGGGGACGGGGTTTGGCCTCGTCGCGGCGGCGGCGTTGCTCGTGGACTACGTGCTCACCGTGACGGTGTCGGTCGCGGCCGGGGTGGACGCCATCACGTCGGCGTTCCCGGTAACGCTGCCCTTCCGGGTGACCATGGGCTTGATCGCGATCGCGATCGTCGCGCTCGGGAACCTGCGGGGTGTGCGCGAGTCGGGCGCGCTGTTTTCGGTACCGACCTACTTCTTCATCGTGATGTTTGCCCTAATGCTCGCGGTGAATCTCGTGCACCCGTTTGGGCAGTGGCCCGTGACGCCGCCGCTCGTGGCGCAGGCAGGCCAGACCGTGACCCTGTGGCTCCTCCTCAAGGCGTTCGCCTCGGGGTGCTCGGCGCTCACCGGTGTGGAAGCCGTGTCGAACGGCGTCCCAGCGTTCAGGCCGCCCGAGGCGCGGAACGCGGCGACCGTCATGGTATGGATGGGCGTGATCCTCGGGACCTTCTTTGCCGGCGCCACCTACTTCGCGCACCATTACGGCGTCGTGCCGGTCGGCGATCAGACGGTGATCTCGCAGCTCGGGCACGGCGCCTTCGGGTCGAGTCCCGCGTACTATCTGCTGCAGATTTCGACGACGTGTATCCTCATTCTCGCCGCGAACACGTCCTTCGCCGACTTCCCGCGCCTCGCATCCATCCTCGGGCACGACGCGTATATGCCG
>DATNIM010000004.1:0-2991 GCA_035604455.1 Gemmatimonadales bacterium | reverse complement strand
GTCCTCATACTCTTCAGATTCGAGGTGTACCGTTGCAGTCGCATCCTAACGCCCCCCTGGAACACATGAGATGTTGGTCTCGGGATTCCGACCCGCCAGATCTGCGATCTACGTCAACATCCGGCGGCCGCTGAACAAGTTGAAGATCAACACGATCAGCGCGAATACCAGTAGCAAGTGAATCAGGCTGCCCCCGACATGCATGCCGAACCCGAACAGCCACAACACGAAGAGGACGACGACCAGCGTCCACAGCATTGGCGTTCCCCCCTTTCGTCTCGGATGCGCTCAACGCTACTGAGCGAGTTGCGCCATGAGACGTGTGACAATGATCGGCCACCAAAAGCGTAGCACCGCACGGCGCCGGGGGGCTGTGAATAATGTCACAGGGCGTCAACGACCAAAGAGAGACCAAAGAGAGCGGTGGCCCGAGCGCGCGTGTTGGCTCGACGAGGCCGCGACGTCGCTATGACTATGCAAACGCCCTGCCCTGCGAGACGTACCCCGTCCGAGAGGGTCGTCCGGTGCCAACATCGCGATTCGGCTTCCGTTCCCGCGCGTAGCTCAACGGAATGCACTGAGATCAACACGACTGTCGCCGTCGTTGTCACGCGCATGATGTGAAAAAAGTGAGCGGTTTTGCACAGTCAGGGATCTGCACATGGTGCTACGCTTAGCTCGCGCTCGGGATGATCGACGTTTCACCCGACCGTACGCGTCGCCACCAGGAGAGCACAGCGTGGATGGCCCAAACCGATTACGGAGGATGACACCACCGTCGCGCCCCGTGGATGTCGCCGGGAGCGCTCGGACGCAGTTGCTCCGACGCTCCGCCGGGGCATTGGTTGGGTACACGCGGATGCCCCCGTCGCGATCGGCGTCGCGGAACACACGCGCCCCGGGGTCACACGTGCGCAATGGACCCGCCACCCCGAGTGGACAAATGGAGGGCCGCTGAGCGTGCGTAAGTTTGCGGGGCGCGCGTATATTTGGGGGCTCGCGATCTTTATCGCCGTCGACATGGCGATGGCGCTGTTTCTCACCCCGAAGGGCGCGCCGCAGCCTCGGGCGCTCCCGCCACAAGAGATTCCCTACAGCGATTTTCTCAACAAGGCCGAGGCCGGCCAGATGAGCCGGGTCACGGTGACGAACGACTCCGTCTCCGGTCAGTTGAAGGACGGCCGTGCCTTCCACGCATACGTCCCGGCCGGTGCCCCCTCGTACATCGGGGTGTTGGAAGCCAAAGGCGTCACGATCACGGCGGAGCCGCAGTCCCGGTCGTCGCCCTGGTCGACCCTGCTGACCATAATGCTGCCGATCCTCGTCCTGGTCGGCGTCTGGCTGTTTATGCTCCGGCGGGCCCAGTCGGGCCCGAACCAGGCGATGTCGTTCGGCAAGATCCAGGCGCGGCCGCACACCGACGTCAAGTCCCGGGTGACGTTCGAGGACGTGGCTGGCGTGGAGGAAGCCAAGGAAGAGCTCGCGGAGATCATTGAGTTTTTGCGATATCCGAAGAAATTCCAGGCGCTGGGGGCGAAGATCCCCCGGGGCGTCCTCCTGATCGGTCCGCCCGGCAGCGGCAAGACGCTGCTCGCGAAGGCCATCGCCGGGGAGGCCGGGGTCCCGTTCTTCGCGCTCGCGGGCAGCGAGTTCGTGGAGATGTTCGTGGGGATCGGGGCCAGCCGGGTGCGGGATCTGTTCGACCAAGCGAAGAAATCCGCCCCGTGTCTCGTCTTCATCGATGAAATCGACGCCGTCGGCCGCCACCGCGGGGCGGGAGTCGGCGGCGGGCACGACGAGCGCGAACAGACGCTCAACCAGTTGCTGGTCGCGATGGATGGGTTCGATACGAACTCGGGCGTCATCGTGCTCGCTTCGACGAACCGACCGGATATTCTGGATCCGGCGCTGTTGCGGCCGGGCCGGTTCGACCGGCGCATCGTGGTGGACAATCCCGACGCGAAGGGACGGCGGGCGATCTTGGACGTGCACGTCCGCGGGAAGCCAATCGCCGACGACGTCAACCTCGACCTCCTCGCGCGTCGGACACCGGGATTCAGCGGAGCGGACCTGGCGAACATGGTCAACGAGGCGGCGCTCCTGACGGCGCGCCGGGAGAAGACGCGTCTCGGTCGCGCCGAGTTCGACGAGGCGATCGAGCGCGTGCTTGCCGGTCCGCAACGCAAGAGCCGGATTTTGAGCGCCAAGGAACGCGCGCTCACCGCGTACCATGAGGGTGGGCACGCCCTGCTTGGAAAACTGCTACCGCACGCGAGTCCGCCGCACAAGGTGACGATCCTGCCGCGGGGGATGGCACTCGGGTATGTTCTCCTCCTGCCGGCAGAGGAGAAGTACACGCTCACCCGTGGCGAGATCCTGGCCACCATCACGGCGATGCTCGGCGGCCGGGTGGCCGAGGAACTCGCGTTCTCTGAGATCACCACCGGCGCGGCGAACGACTTCGAACACGCGACCGAGCTGGCACGGCGAATGGTGACCGAGTTCGGGATGTCCGACAAACTGGGCCCGCTGACGCTCGGGACGAAGCACGGGCCGGTGTTTCTCGGTCATGACTTGATCGAGAGCCGGGGCTACTCCGACGAGACCGCGTATGAGATCGACATGGAGGTCCGGCGGATCATCGACGAATGTTACCACCGGGCCCGACAGGTCCTCGGCGAGCACAAGGCACAACTGGAGCGAATCGCCACCGCCCTGCTGGAGCGGGAGTCGCTCGACAGCGACGAACTCGACGCCCTGATCGCAGCACCGCCCCTGCCCCCCACCCTTCCGACGCGCCCGATGCCGACGCGAGCGCCCTCTCGCGGTCTCGTCCCGGCAGGCAGTGCGGCCCACGCCTAAGCTCGAGCCCATGTCACGCAGGCACGACCGCACCACGATGTCCCTGACACCAGCAGGCGCAGGCGACCGGGTGTTCGACGACGCGGTCCCAGTCGGGAGGAGGCGGTCTACTGCCGCCCGTGGAACCGC
>DATNIM010000003.1:0-2513 GCA_035604455.1 Gemmatimonadales bacterium | reverse complement strand
TGACACTCACCGGCCTCTGCGCAGCGTCAGGCGTGTCAGAGCGGCGAGTCCGCTCCGCCTTCTACGAGTGCTACCAGATGTCGCCCACCGCTTACCTGCGTGCCGCCGCGCTCAACGCGGTACGGCGCGACCTCATCGAAGGACCCCGCCTGCGCGATGCCGTCAGCCATGCCGCGACCGATTGGGGCTTCTGGCACCTCAGTCGCTTCGCCGCCCAATATCGGGCGCTATTCGGCGAGTCACCCAGGCACACCCTCAGCCACCGAACGGATCGCCCCCAGGCAGCCGCGAACTGAGCTTCGAAGTCGGCGAGGTACTGATCCGCCAACCATCCCACCGCCAACTGTGACGAGCACCAGGAAAAGTCCCTAGCACCTCCGAGAGCAGTCGCCACGCTTCCTGACTATCGTCTCAGAAGTCAAACTGTTCGCCGGACGAATCCGGCTCGCCAACGGAGGCCTCAGGGCTCCTGAGGTTGCTCAGTCGTCGATCTCCTCCCAGACCGCCTGCTCGTCGTGCTCCTCCCAGCCGGCGCCAGGCAGCGCGATGGCCCAGCTCGTCCATGTCCCGGCCGGCTGAGCCGGGGCGGTCCGCACCCTGGCGCGGACGGACATGCCGGGCGTGAGTTCCACGGGCGAGCGTAGCGGGGCTGTCGTCATTCCCCAGTGCGTTGGCGGATCGCCGGGTCCCACCGAGAGCGAGATGCCGGGCGCGAGCTGGGCGCTGAACCACAGGGCCAGCGCGTTGGCCGTTCCGTAGTCGCGGACGCGGAGCACCGTCTCGGCTTGGTGAGGCGCCTGCGCCTGCTGAAGCGGGATCAGGTCCGCGTCGGTCGTCCATAGCCGGCTCGCCTCCGAGCGCTTGTCCCGCGCCGCGAGGTGCCGGAAGGTGCCGGAATAGAAGACCTCGTTGACGGTCTTCTCGACCAGGTCATCGAAGCTGAGGCCGTACGGATTGGCTCGCAGGAACTCCACCATCTCCGCCAGATAGCGGTCGTGCACCAGCGCGGCCCACGCCATGACCAAGCGGGGAATCATGACCCCGCCCGGCTTGAGCCAGCGATCACGGGCGACGATAACCGGAACGAGCATCCCCTCGTCGATCCCGAACCCGCCGAGCCACTCCGAGACGATCACATCGACACGTTCCGGCAGCTCGACGTCCATGACGTCGCCGTGGATCACCCGGACGATCTCCGCGACCCCGTTCGCGGCGGCGAGCTCCCGCGCCAGGACGGCGGCCGACGTCCGCTCCACCGCATAGACGCGCGCAGCACCGGCCCGCGCCGCAAACACGCTCAGGATGCCGCTTCCGGCCCCGACGTCGAGAACGATGTCGCCGGGGCGCACCACCGAGTCGATCGCACGCCGGAAGGTCTCGGTGCGAACGCGGTCGCAGATCATCGTCCGGTGTACCTCGAACTCCGCGTACATCGGGTCCGGCGGGTTCCTGATCGGCGTCCGCACCTCAGCATCGTAGCCTCGCTGGGTGACTCGGTGTTCTCGCGAGCGTCAATGCTCGCCTGTGGGGCGTGATGTAGTTCGAGACCGGGAACGGTGCATGACGGCGGGTGTGGCGCGCAATCGAGCGTGCGTGTGCCGAATGCGGATAGTTCGTGTCGACTGGTAATGCGACGATGGACGCACACTGCCCAGACAAACGCAGGTCGGCCGGACGAACGCGAAGGAGTCCTCCATGGGTTTCAGACGACGGGTAAGGCGGCGGGCACTCGTTGCCGGAGCAGTGGGCGGAGCGGCGATTGTCCACCATGAGCGCAGGAAGGCCGACGAGCAGGCCTACGACCAGGCGCCTGCCGACGACGGCCAGGACCAGGCGCAATATGCGCCCCCTCCGGCGGACCCGGCCGACGAGATCGAACACCTCGCACAGTTGCACACCTCGGGCGCGCTCACAGACGACGAGTTCGCGGCGGCCAAGGCGAAAATACTCGGGACCTGACCGCATGCCGGATTACCAGAAGATGCTGGACAGAGCGATTCCCGGCAGGAACAGGGGGCTGAAATGAGCGGATCGCGCAAAGAGGTGCTGGCGGACGCGCTCAAGGCCGAGATCGGTGCCGCATCAGTTGATCTGAAGACCCTGTTCACCGACGACGCCGTCGGCTGGTCGCCGTACGTCACCCTGTCCGGGCTGGCAGCACTCGCTGACCTCGCCGCCCTCCGCGAGGCAGCGTTCTCCAACGTCGTGATCACGTTCCGGGGAATCGACGAAGTGGGCAACAAGGCGTTCGCCGAATGGCTCGTCGAAGCCGATCACACGGGGCCGCTCGTGCTCAGCGAGGATACCGCGCTGGAAGCGACGGGGCGGCACGTCCAGTTGCCCGGCGTCACCGTGGCCGACTTCCGCGAGGGGAAGATCCGGTCCTTCCGGACGTACTTCGACGACATCTCGCTGATCGAGCAGATCGTCGGTGCCTGACCAGCCGGCCGCTGCGGAGTTCCGCGTCGAGGACCGTCCGGAGCCGGCTGACATCGAAGTCCTCGAAACGCAGA
>DATNIM010000002.1:0-9406 GCA_035604455.1 Gemmatimonadales bacterium | reverse complement strand
AGCCGGGCCTGCCCCGCGTGTCTTTCCACTCGTCCTTTGGGACTACTCGATTAGTACAACCCCAGATAGCGCGTCAGCTCCCATTCACTCACGCGGCCGATGTACTCCTGCCACTCGCGCTGCTTCGCTTCGACGAACCGTTCATAGATGTGCTCACCCAGCGCCCCGCGCACCGCATCGTCCTTCTCCAAGTACTCGAGAGCCTCGTGCAGGTCGCGCGGCAGGTCGTCGATCCGGAAGTGCCGGCGCTCGCGGTAGCTCATCTCGAAGATGTTCTTGTTCACGGGGTCGGGCGGCACGAGCTGCTGCTCCACGCCGTCCAGGCCCGCCGCGATCTGCACGGCGAGCGACAAATACGGGTCCGCCGACGGATCGGGCATCCGCACCTCGCAGCGGGTTCCCACGTCGCGGCGTTCGGGGATCCGGATCAGTGGGGAACGGTTCCGCATGGACCACGCGACGTGCACGGGCGCCTCGTAGCCCGGCACGAGACGTTTGTAGCTGTTGACGAGCGGGTTCGTGACGGCGCAGAACCCGCGGGCATGCCGCAGCAGCCCGGCGATGTAGTGCAGTGCGACCGGGGACAGCTCCCACTGGGCCTTCGTGTCGTAGAAGGCGTTCGCCCCGTCGCGGAACAGTGAGTGACTCGTGTGCATGCCCGAGCCCGCCTGGCCGAAAATGGGCTGGGGCATGAACGTCGCGAGGTAGCCGTGGCGGTACGCCACGTTGCGCACGACGAACTTGAACGTGGCCAGGTTGTCGGCCGTCTCGAGCGCCTTGGCGTAGCGGAAGTCGATTTCGTGCTGGCCCGGCGCCACTTCGTGGTGGCCACCCTCAACCTCGAAGCCCATCGAGACGAGATCGCGCACGATCAGGCGCCGGATCTCCTCCGCCCGATCGACCGGCGTGAGGTCGAAATAGCCGCCCGAGTCGTGCGTCCGCGTCGTCGGCTTGCCCTCGCCGTCGAGCTGGAAGATGTAGAACTCGGCTTCCACGCCCATCATCACCTCGAAGCCGAGGTTGTGGGCGCGGGTGATCTGCCGCCGCAGCGTGTCGCGGGGACACCCGGCAAAAGGGCTTCCGTCCGGGTTGTAGATGTCGCAGAGGAGCCGCGCGACCCGCCCGCCTTCGTCGTCGTAGGGGAGCACGCGAAAGGTGTCGAGATCGGGCTTCAGCACCATGTCGGACTCTTCGATCCGGACGAAGCCTTCGATCGCCGAGCCGTCGAAACGGATGTCGCCCGAGAGCGCCTTGTCGAACTGGCTCTCAGGCACTTCGAAGTTCTTGTTGACGCCGAGGATGTCGGTGAACTGCAGGCGCAGAAACGAGACCCCCTGCTCGCGGCAGAGATTCAGAATGTCTCGTTTCGTCGCGCCGGCCGTCTTTTCGATCGTAGCGGTCATGACCGTGCCTGTGTGACAAGAACGGAGAGAGCGCGGGGCGGCCCGACGCTAGCGGCCGCCCCGGCGCGGAACGTCATACGTCGTAGTACAGGAAGAACTCGTAGGGGTGCGGACGGAGCGCCACCGGATCGATTTCCTTGCTCCGCTTGTAGCCGACCCACGTGTCGATCAGGTCCGGGGTGAACACGTTGCCTTCGAACAGGAAGGCGTGGTCCGCCTCGAGGGCCGCGAGCGACTCCTGGAGCGACCCCGGGGTGCTCTTCACGTGCTTGCGCTCCTCGGGCTCGAGGTCGTAGAGGTCCACGTCCATCGGCTTCGGCGGCTCGATCTTGTTCTTCACGCCGTCCAGCCCCGCCATGAGCAGCGCGGCGAACGTGAGGTAGGGGTTGCTCGAAGGGTCGGGGGCGCGGAACTCGATGCGCTTCGCCTTGGGCGACTTCGAGTACACCGGGATGCGGCAGATCGCCGAGCGGTTGCGCTGCGAGTACATGAGGTTGATCGGCGCCTCGTAGCCCGGCACGAGCCGGCGGTAGCTGTTCGTCGTCGGCGCGGCGAAGGCGAGGATCGCGGGCGCGTGCTTGATCAGCCCGCCCACGTACCACCGGGCGAGGTCCGACAAGAGCCCGTACCCCTTCGCGTCGAAGAAGAGTGGCTGGCCGTCCTTCCAGAGGCTCTGGTGGACGTGCATCCCCGAGCCGTTGTCGCCGTACATCGGCTTCGGCATGAACGTCGCCGTGTAGCCGTGCGCCCGGCAGACGTTCTTCACGATGTACTTGTAGATCATCACCTGGTCCGCCATGCGCGTGAGGGTCCCGAAGCGCATGTCGATCTCGGTCTGCCCCGCGGTGCCGACCTCGTGATGGTGGACTTCCACCGGCACCCCGGACGCGATCAGTGCCAGCATGATCTTCGAGCGCAGGTCCTGGAGCCGGTCGGTAGGCGGCACCGGAAAGTAACTCTCCTTGTGCCGCGGCCGATGCGACAAGTTCGGCGTGCCGTCGTCCTGCCCTGAGTTCCAGACGCCCTCCTCCGAGTCGATGAAATAGTACCCCTCGTGGGCGTTCTGGTCGAAGCGGGCCGAGTTGAAGATGTAGAACTCGGCTTCAGGACCGAAGTAGGCCGTCGTCGCGATCCCGCTCTTGGTGAGGAACTCCTCGGCCTTCTGGGCGATGTAGCGCGGATCGCGCGAGTAGCGGGCGCCCGTCACGGGGTCGGCGACGTCGCAGGTGAGCGACAGCGTCTTCACCCCCAGGCAGGGATCGACGAACGCGCTTCCCGGATCCGGGAACAGCAGCATGTCGCTTTCGTTGATCGCCTGGAATCCCCGAATTGATGACCCGTCGAACCCGATTCCTTCCTTGAAGAGATCCTCGGTGAGCTCGCTCACCGGGATCGAGAAGTGCTGCCAGGTACCGGGGAGGTCGGTGAAGCGCACGTCGACGACCTCGACCCCGGCATCCTTGGCTTTCCGGATGACCTCAGCAGGGGTGGGTTTTGCAGTGGAAGTCATAGCGTCAGGTTCCTCCGAATGCTCTGGGTCGCAGGGATCGGGTCACGGGTGCGGACAACCGCGCGCGGGGAGGCGCGGAGCACGCGGGAACGTACCCGGACGGTGCCACTCCGTCAAGAAAAACGGATGTTAACAACGCTCCGGGCCGGAGGCGGTAACGAACAGTCACTGGTCTCTGCAGTCTTGTGAACGGATTCGTGCGAATTGTGCACGGTACAGGCAGCAGAGTCGCGAACGCCTCGGTGCCACGCAGTTGCGGGACGAGGTGCGACAATCGTCCCATGCACAATATGCATCGTGGATTATCCATCGCGCAAGTCGTTATGCCGGAACACTTGCGCGATGCACGCAAAATCTTGCTGATCATGCACATTTCTCTTGACACTATGCAGCAGCAGGTCTACATTCCGGCCGTCAACCCCGCGCGGCGTGCGTCCGCGCGCGCAAAACCCCGCTGCACCGGGAGACCCCAAGGAGGAAGCGTGGCGTCAGCAGCTGAAGCACCTCGAATGAAAGCCAGTCTGGGCCTGACGGGCGTGACGGTGAACGCCATGGCCCTGATCGCCCCCGGGGCGTTTTTGTGGATCACCTTCGTCGTCCAGGCGGGCTACGTGTTTCCGTCGGCCGCCTCGATGTGGTTCGGCATTGCCGTCGCGTTGCTCCTCGTCTACGCCACGGCGCTCTCCTACGCCGAGCTCGCCAAACTCTACCCGGGTGCGGGCAGCTCGTACCTATTCGCGGAACAGGCGTTCCTCGGCAAGGCCAAAGCCGCCAAGTTCGCCCGGGTCGCCAAATTCATCATCGGGTGGTCCTCGCACTTGTACTACTGGATCTACCCGGCCGTCATGGTGGCCATGATGGGCGTGATGATCGGCTACATCTGGGGCACCCTGGTCCCGAGCTTCATGAACGCGGCGACCCCGGGGCCCGTCTTCATGGCCCTCGTCGCGGTGATCTTCTCGTTCTTAGTCGCCTGGGTCGCCTACAGAGGCATTTCGGGGTCGACGCGTGTGGCGATCGTGATCAACGTCGTCCAGATCATCGCGTTGCTCTTCTTCTCGGCGCTCGCAATCGCCTACCGGCTTGGGCACCCCGAGGGCTCGACCGGACTGACGCTCGACGCCAACGGCAACGTCGCGACGGCGGTGATCCATTACTCCCTGAGCGACACGCTGAACATTTCGCACCCGACCGCGCTCTCAGTCATCGCGCCGCACGGCTTCAACTGGACAATGCTGCAGGCGACCATCGCGATCCTGTTGCTCGTGGGGTTCGAGTCCGCGACGTCGCTCGGCGAGGAGGCCCTCAACGCGAAGAGGGACATTCCGCGTGCAGTGCTCCTGTCGATCACGATTCAAGGGCTGATCATGTACCTGTTCGAGTACTTCGCCGCGAACTACTTCCTGAACAGCGGCTACGGCATGGCCGCGGCGAAGGGATCGGCGGCCCCGATCGGGGACATGATGAGGCTGATTGGTAACGCCCTGTTGGGCGGCCGAGGAAACGCCTTCATGCTCATCGAGGCGGCGACCGTCTTCATCGCCCTGGTCGGGACGACGCTGGCCTGTATCAACACGGGCGCGCGGGTCACCTACGCGATGGGCCGTGACAAAGAGGTGCCCGAGCACTTCGGGCTGTTGCACGGCGAGAAGCTGACCCCGCATCGCGCTATCTGGGCGCTCGCCGTGATCTCTGCGGTGTTCGGGGCCTACGGCGCGCTCTACTATTTCGCCGGGGGGTCCGCACCCGACCAGCCGACGATCAATGCGCTTCCGCACAACTTCTGGTACTCGATGGGGTTCAGCACCGGGCACGACGCACTCGCCAAACTGCCCAACAGCCTGCTGCTCATCACGCTGATCTCAAACTTCGGCACGTTCACGCTGTACGGGCTCACGAACATCGTGTGCATCGTGGCGTTCCGGGAGCACCACATGTTCAGTGGGTTCAAACACATGGTCGTGCCGATCTTCGGCGCGATCGCCAATTTCGTGTGCATGGCCTTCTACGTGATCGGACCGCTCGAAGGACTGGGCAGCTCGAAGGAGCCGCTGATGGCGGTCGGATTCTCGGTGTTGTGGGGCCTCTGGGGCATGTTCTACTTCATGAAGACGTCGAAGAAACGCGCGATGGTCCCGAAGGCCGCAACCGCGTAGGGTTTCCAGACCCAAGGGGGAGGGAGGGGGAGGGCCGCACGCGCCCCCTCCCTTCTATACTTCCGGAGGTGCTGAACGGACACGCTCGCAGGGTATTCCATGCTTGATCTTGCCATCCTGTCAGATGTCGGCGGCCGCTGGCCCGACATGGAGGACGCCCACGGCCAGTGGACCTCCGAGACGGGAGAACTCGTCTTCGCTGTGGCGGACGGCGTCGGCGGCGCGGACGGCGGCGAGGTCGCGAGCCGCATCGCCATTACGAAGACCCTCGAGGCCTACCGGGAATCACCGGTCGCCTGGGGGCCCGTGAAGCGTCTCAATCACGCCGCCCAGGAAGCAAATGTGGCGATCCACAACCGGGCGCTCAAAGGCGCGGGGCTCGCCCGGATGTCGACCACGCTGACCGCCGCCGTCGTGGCGGACGGCATGCTGCGCGTCGTCTACGTCGGCGACACCCGGATGTACCTCGTGCGAGGCGACGAGGCGCGCTGCCTGACCAAAGACCACACCGTGGCCGGCGAGCGCGCCCGATTGACGTGGGTGGACGAGGACGCAGTCTTGGATGATCCCGACCGCTCGAAGCTCACCCGGAGTCTCGGGACGACGCTCATCGCGCCGCTCGACCGGTTGTCCCTCAAGCTCGAGGCCGGCGATCAGCTCGTTCTGTGCACGGACGGGGTGTACGCCCTGCTGCACACGCAGGAAATCGGCGACTACTGCCGCGGCCAGGCGGCGAAACCGGCGGCGAAGAGCCTGCTCGCCGCGGCGAAGCGGCGCAACCCAACCGACAACCTCACCGTGGCGGTCCTCACCGTTCCGGGCACGTCGGAGCCCCAAGCCCCCGACACGTGGCGGGACCGCCTGTTCGGATTGCTGCGGCGCGGCGATTGACCCACCCCGAGCCCAGGACTACGTTTTGCGCGCCATTCGCTGAACTCTAGGCGGCGCGCGTGCAGCAGGACGTCAAGGTCGGGGAGCTTCTCGACCAGTACCGGATCACCGGCCAGATCGCGCGCGGCGGCATGGCGGCGATCTACAAGGCGGTCGATCGCCTCACGGGCGCGACCGTCGCCATCAAAATCCCCTTTCTCCGCTTCGAGAGCGATCCGACGTTCCACGCGCGTTTCGTGCGCGAGGAGGAGATCGGCCGCCGGCTGAGCCACCCGAACGTCGTCCGGGTCCTCAAGCCGCGGCAAAAAAGCCGGCTCTACATCGTCACCGAGTACGTGAACGGCGCGCCGCTCCGCTCGCTCATGAAGCACGGGGAGCCGCTCGATCAAGACCGCGCGCTCGCGATCGCCCGCCAGATCGCCGAAGCGGTCGTCTACCTGCACGGCCAGCACGTCGTCCACCGCGACCTGAAGCCGCAAAACATCCTCGTCACGCCCGACGGCAAGATCAAAATCGTCGACTTCGGCATCGCGCTCGACCACCCGGGGCGCAGGCTTACCTGGCTCGGGTCGGACATGGTCGGAACGCCCGAGTACATGGCCCCGGAGCAGGCGAAGGGCTTGCGCGGCGACGAGCGGAGCGACATCTACGCCCTCGGTCTCATCCTCTACGAGATGCTCACGGGCCGGCTGCCCTACAGCGGCGAGACCCCGCAGGACTTCGTGCAATCGAAGCTCGGGTCGGATCCCATCCCGCCCACGAAGTTCCGGCCGGACCTGCACCCGGTCCTCGAGGAAATCATCCTGCACGCAATCGAGCGGATGCCTGGCAAGCGCTATGCGACCGCGGCCGAGATGCTTGCCGACCTCCAGGATCCGACTCGCGTCCGCCCGGTCGGGCGCCGGGAGCGCCTGGACCCTACCAGCATCCGCACGATCCGGGTGCGCCGCCGAGTGACGCAGGTGGTGCTCGCGGTGCTCACGCTCGTGGCGCTCGGGATGCTGGTGTGGCTCGCGAACCGGTTCCCGGCGAGCGCGCCGAAGCCCCTGCCACCGCCCCGCGCGGCGCCCGCTCACTGACGCCGGCCACCGTCCTTCCGAATAGCACCGGGGTATCAATCGAGGTGGGGTTGGGCGGGGTGGGTGTGGTTCTCCGGTGGGGTTTCGCGAAGGAGGAATCCCTATGAAGCGCTTTACCAGCGAAAGGATCGCGGCTGGCGCCTTGAGCGGCTTGCTTGCGGGCGTCGTCGTGGCCGCGTGGTTTCTGATCGTGGACCTGCTCGCGGGGCAGCCGCTGCACACGCCGGCTGCGCTCGCGAGCGCGCTCGGGCACGGGAGCGTGGCCCCGAGTCTGCAGCTTGCGGTTACCTATACGGTCGTGCACATGAGCGTGTTCGCGTGTCTCGGTGTCGGCGCGGCTTGGGCGCTTGACGCCCTCGATCTCGAACCGGGGCTCTGGGTCGGACTGCTCTTCGGGATCATCGTGCAGGAGTTCGTCTTCTACGCCGGGCTCTTGCTCAGCGGGACGGCGCCGTCGACCGTTGCGCCCTGGCACCACGTCATCGGCGCAAATCTCCTCTCGGGCGTCGTGCTCATGGGCGCGCTCGCGCGCCTCGGGGGGCGCGGCGGCTACGCCTTCGCCTCGCTCCGCGCGCATCCCGTGTTAATCCGCGGCACAATCACCGGGCTAGTCGGCGCGGGGGTCGTCGCGGCCTGGTTCCTGTTGATCGACCTGTTCTCGGGCCACCCGTTCCGCACGCCTGCGGCGCTCGGTTCGGCCCTCCTCTTCGGCGGGGGGAACGCGGACTCCCTCGACGTGAACCTCGCGGTCGTCACCGCCTACACCATCGTGCACATCGTCGCGTTCGTCGTCGCGGGCACGGTGTTCGTCGCGATCGCCGAACAGATCGAGCGTTCGCCGTCCATGCTCCTGCTCGCCGGCATGACGGTGATGGTACTCGAGGCCGTGGTCGTGACGATCGCGGCTCTCGGCGCGCAGTGGGTGCTGGGCGCACTCGGCGTGTGGGCGATCGTCGTCGGTAACCTGCTCGCGGTCGCTGCGATGAGTCTCTACGTCTGGGGCACGCACCCAACGCTGCGCCACAGACTGAGCGAGCCCGTGAGCGTACGGGTCTAGCGCGCTGCGGGAGTGCGCGGAAGACGGGACCGGGCGGACGTCCGGTCCCGTCTTGGTGTCACCCGTGGATGTTGCTGCTGTCCCTGGTGACGCCGGGCCTCAGAGCTCAGGCGCCGGCTGCTCCGAACGCGATCGAATGGTGGCAGGGTGCGGCCGTGCTGGGCGGCGTCGCGGCGGCGAGTGGGTTTGATCACACGCTCCAGTTGTGGGCCCAACGGAGCCGCTCGTCCACGACCGACCGTGTGGCGGCAATCGTGCGGCATATGGGCCAGCCCGAGGTCTTCGCCGCCGTGCCGCTCGGCATGATCGGCGCAGGGCTGATCGCGGACAAACCCGCGTTGCGGGAGGCGGGGGAGCGGGTCACGGCGTCGGTGGCGGTGGCGGGAGTACTCGTGACTGGACTCAAGCTCGTCGTGGGGCGGGTCAGGCCGTCACAAACGTCCGACCCCTACCAGTTCCACCCGTTCACGCATTCGGACGCGTTTCCCTCGGGGCACGCCACGATGGCGTTCGCCCTCGCGACGGCACTCGGAGACGAGATCGGCAGTCCTTGGTGGGTCCGGACTGGCCTCTTCGCCGGGGCCACGGCCACCGCCTGGTCGCGCTTGAACGACAACATCCACTGGCTGAGCGACGTGCTGGCGGGCGCGGCACTCGGAATAACGTCGGCACAAGTGATGGAGGGAAAGTGGGGGGCATTCCACATCCACGCCCCGGCATTCTCGACGGCCCGCACTCGGGCGGGGTTCCGCTGGGTGATCAGCGTTCCCCTGCCCTAGTCGAGACGACCGCCGCGTTCCGCTTCAGCGAGGATCGCGATCCCGCCCCGGACGTTTTGCCGGACCTCGACCCGCAGGGCCTTGGGCGCAATCGCATAGACGATGTCGTCGGCGATCCTCGCCGCGAGCGATTCGCAGAAGGCCCCTTCGTCCCGGAACGACCAGAGGTAGAACTTGAGCGCTTTCGACTCGAGGCAGCGGTCGGCTGGGCTGTATTCGATCACAACGCTGCCGAAATCGGGCTGCCCGGTCCTGGGGCAGATCGACGTGAACTCGGTCGCCGTGAGCGTCACCTTTTGCACCTGCGGGGCGGGGAACGCCTCGGCGCGCAGGTGCTCCCGCGCGGCGGCGGGCGTCGTGGGCCGCGGGAGGGGCCCGGTGCGGGGCAACGGATCTGGCATCATGGCCTCATGAGCCTCTGGTGTACTTTCTAACGTTAATGAACGCAATTCCGTCCCCGACAGGGCAGACCCCGTGACGCAGCCGGCCAGAGCGGTGGTCTTGTTGAGCGGCGGGGTCGACTCCACGACT
>DATNIM010000001.1:0-10424 GCA_035604455.1 Gemmatimonadales bacterium | reverse complement strand
CCCGCCGATGCGGTAGGTCGTGTAGCGCGCGAGCGCCTCGTTCTCAAGCAGGCGGCCGCGGAACTTGATCTTGGGCGGCGCCGGCGGCGCGGGCGCCGCGCTCGGCTTTGCTAGGCTCGGACGCCGCGCGGCTCCCGGCTTGGCGCTTTTGGCGCCGCGGGGAGCGGCTTTTCCGCTTTGCTTTCGTGCCATTCCTGAAGGCTCCTCACGCTGCCCGCCCGGCTCCGTAGCGCGAGAATAGCGTCACTCGCGGCGCTCGCGGCGGACATCGTCGTGGTGTAGGGCACCCGGTGCATCAGCGCCGTCCGCCGGATGGCGAACTCGTCGGCCTGGGTGAACTTGCCGAGGGGTGTGTTGATAAGCAGGTGAATCTCACCAGAAACGATCAGATCGTTGGCGTTCGGCCGTCCTTCATGGACCTTCGCCACGTGCTCGGCCGGAATGCCCCGCGCCCGCAGATAGCGCGCGGTCCCGGCCGTGGCGAGGATGCGGAACCCCATTTCGTGAAACCGCCGCACGATGGGCAGCACCGTGGGCTTGTCCGAGTCGTTGACCGTGACGAAGACCGTCCCGCTGAGCGGCAGTGAACCTTCGGCGGCGATCTGCGCCTTGGCGAAGGCCATGCCGAAGCTGTCGGCGATCCCCATGACCTCGCCCGTCGAGCGCATCTCGGGGCCCAGCACCGTGTCGGTGCCGGGGAGTTTGGTAAAGGGGAACACCGCCTCCTTCACCGCGACGGCAGGCAGGGGCAGCTCGTCGGCGAGCCCGAGCTGATCGAGCGTCCGCCCGATCATGACGGCGGCGGCGAGCTTGGCGAGCGGCACGCCGGTCGCCTTGCTCACGAACGGGACGGTGCGCGACGCTCTCGGGTTCACCTCGAGGACGTAGACGATCCCGTTCTTGATGGCGAACTGGACGTTGAGGAGCCCCACCACGCCAAGGGCGCGTGCCAGGGCCTGCGTGTGGCGCCGCATCTCTTCCACCTGGCGGTCGCCGATCAGATAGGGTGGAAGCACGCAGGCCGAGTCGCCGGAGTGGATCCCGGCGTTCTCGATGTGCTGCATGACCCCGCCGACCACGCACCGGGTGCCGTCTGCGATCGCGTCGACGTCCCCCTCGAAGGCGTCTTCCAGGAACCGGTCGATCAGCACCGGATGCTCGGGCGCCACGCGGGCCGCCTTTACGAAGAATTCTCGCAACGAGCCCGGGTCGTAGACGATCTCCATGGCCCGCCCGCCCAGGACGTAGGACGGCCGGATCAGCACCGGGAATCCGATGCGCTCGGCCACGGCCACGGCTTCCTCGACCGAGCGCGCCGTGCCGCTCGCGGGCTGGTTGATCCCGAGCTCGCGGGCGAGCGCCTCAAAGCGTCCCCGGTCCTCGGCCACGTCGATCGCATCCGGCGACGTCCCGAGGATCGGGATTCCCGCCGCCTCGAGCGGCTTCGTCAGCCGCAGCGGCGTCTGCCCGCCGAGCTGCACGACCACGCCCCGAGGCCGCTCCAGGCGAACGATCTCGAGCACGTCCTCGAGCGTCAGGGGCTCGAAATAGAGCTTGTCCGAAATGTCGAAGTCGGTCGACACCGTCTCGGGGTTCGAGTTGATCATGATGGTGCGGAGCCCGAGCTCGCGGAACGCGAGCCCGGCGCGCACGCAGCAGTAGTCGAACTCGACGCCCTGCCCGATCCGGTTCGGGCCGCTCCCCAAGATGACCACGCCCTGGGCCCCGAGCGGCTCGGACTCGTTCTCGTCGTCGTAGGACGAGTAGAGATACGGCGTCTTGGACGGGAACTCTCCGGCACACGTGTCGACCGTCTTGTAGGCCGGATGGACACCCAAGCGCCAGCGTTCGGCCCGCAGCGCGGCCTCGGTCGTGCCGCGGAGCGTGGCGAGCTGGTGGTCGCTGAACCCGAGCCGCTTCATGCGGCGGAGATCGTCGGCCCCGACGGGGCCGAGCCCCTGGAACGCGCGCTCGGCCGCGACGAGCTCCTGCATCTGATAGAGGAACCACGGGTCGATCCCCGAGGCCTCGGCGATGGCATCGACCGTAAGCCCCTTCTCGAGCGCCCGCTTGATCTGGAACACGCGTTCGGGCGTGGGCGTGCGCAGGGCGACCCGGAGGTCCTCGGCCGAATCGCCCGTCAGGCGGTCGTCGGCGAGCGTGGCGCCGGTGACCCAGCCCGGCCGGCCGATCTCGAGCGCGCGCAGGCCCTTCTGGAAAGCCTCCTTGAAGGTCCGGCCGATTGACATCGCCTCGCCGACCGATTTCATCTGGGTCGTGAGATGGAAGTCCGCAGCCGGGAACTTCTCGAACGCGAAGCGCGGCAGCTTGACCACCACGTAGTCGAGCACGGGCTCGAAGGAGGCCGGGGTGGTCTTCGTGATGTCGTTCGGAAGCTCGTCGAGCGTGTAGCCCAGGGCGAGCTTGGTCCCGATGCGCGCGATCGGGAACCCCGTGGCCTTCGACGCGAGCGCCGAGCTCCGCGAGACACGGGGGTTCATCTCGATCACGAACATCTGGCCGTCGGTCGGGTTCACGGCGAATTGGATGTTGCACCCGCCGGCTTCGACGCCGATCTCCCGGATGATGGCGATCGCGGCGTCGCGCATCTTCTGGTATTCGCGATCGGTGAGCGTCATCGCCGGCGCCACGGTGATCGAGTCGCCCGTGTGCACGCCCATCGGATCGACGTTCTCGATCGAGCAGACGATCACGACGTTGTCCCGACGGTCGCGCATCACCTCGAGCTCGAACTCCTTCCACCCGAGGACGCTCCGCTCGACGAGCGTCGTGTGAACGGGCGAGAGCTCGAGGGCGAACTCGACGGCTTCCTCGAACTCGGCACGGTTGAAGGCGATGCCACCGCCTGAGCCACCGAGGGTGAAGGACGGCCGGATCACGACCGGATACCCGATCTCGGCCACGGCCTCGAGCCCTTCGTCGAACGAGGCCACGGTGCGCCCCTGGGGGACGGCGAGCCCGATGCGGCGCATCGCGGCCGCGAACTGTGCGCGGTCCTCGGCCATCTCGATCGCGCGGGCGTTGGCGCCGATGAGCTCGACGCCCATCCGTTCGAGCGTGCCGTCGCGGGCGAGCGCCATGGCCACGTTGAGCGCGGTCTGGCCCCCCATCGTGGGTAGCAGGGCGTCGGGGTGCTCGCGCTCGATCACGCGGCGGACCCAGTCGGGGGTGACGGGCTCGATGTACGTGCGGTCGGCGAGCTCGGGGTCCGTCATGATCGTCGCGGGATTCGAGTTGACGAGAATGACGAAGTAGCCCTCTTCTTTGAGGGCCTTCACCGCCTGGGTCCCCGAGTAATCGAATTCGGCGCCCTGCCCGATCACGATCGGGCCGGACCCGAGCAGGAGGATGCGCCGGAGATCAGTCCGCTTGGGCATCAACCACGTCCTTGAGCGTCTCCTCCAGGGAATGGCGCGGGACCCAGCCGACCGCGGACCGGAGCTTCGTGGCGTCGCCGACCAGGCATGGGATATCGGCGGGCCGCACGAGCCGGGCGTCGATCTCCGGCACCGCGTGTACCCCGACCAGCGCACTGAGCCGCTCGAAGATCGCGCCGAGCGCCATTCCCTCGCCCGACGCCACGTTGTAGACCTCGCCCGGCGTGCCGTGCCCGAGCAGCCGAACGTAGGCGTCCACCACGTCGTCTACGTGCAGAAACTCGCGAACGGGCGCAAGGTTCCCCACTTTGACAGCGGGCGCCCCGGTCTGCTTCGCGAGTCGCAGTCGCTCGACGAAGGCCGGCACCACAAACCGGGTGTCCTGCCCCGGCCCCGTGTGGGGAAAGGCCCGGGCCACCACCACCCGGAGTCCCGCACGCCGCCAGGCCTCAAACGCCGCCGCTTCCGCCCCCACTTTGCTCGCGGCATAGGGCGAACACGGCGCCACGGGGTCGGTCTCGCGGCGCGGCCCCTGAGCCCGGCCGTAGACCTCGCCCGTCGACACCACGAGCACGAGAGGATCGGTCCCCTCCCGCTCCTTCGCCCCAAGGAGTGCCTGGACGAGCCGCGCGGTGCCGGCCGCATTCACGACCCAGGCCATCCCCGGGTCCCGGGCGGCGTCCCCGCCCGAGGCCACGGCTGCAAGGTGGACGACCGCTTGGTAGCCCTTCCCCACTACCGCTCGGACCGAGTCTGGGTCCGTGAGCTCAAGCGGCAGCCACTGGACCGCGGCCTGTTCGGCCGGGGTCAGGCGGCTGGCACTGCCCCCGACGCCGCCCACGACTTCGTGCCCGTCTCGGAGCAACCGGCGCACGAGCCAGGTCCCCACAAAGCCGTCCGCCCCGGTCACGAGGACCCTCAGGCGAGGCGCTCCAGGTCCGCGTCGACCATCATCCGCACGAGCCCCGCGAAATCAATCCGCGGCGTCCAACCGAGCTCGCGACGGGCCTTGGCGGGATCGGCCTGCAGCACATCCACCTCGGCCGGTCGCACGAGCTTGGGGTCGACCTTCACATGGCGTTGCCAGTCGAGCCCGGCGTGCGCGAAGGCGATCTCGCACAACTCGCGCACGGTGTGGGTCAGCCCCGTCCCGATCACGTAGTCCGTGGGTTCGGGCTGCTGCAGCATGCGCCACATCGCGTCCACGTAATCCCCCGCGAACCCCCAGTCGCGGCGCGCCTCAAGGTTGCCGAGGCGGAGTTCCTGCGCCAGCCCCTTGGCGATGCGGGCGACGCCGTGGGTCACCTTCCGCGTCACGAACTCAAGCCCGCGCCGCGGGGACTCGTGATTGAAGAGGATCCCGCTCACGGTGTACAGCCCGTAGGACTCGCGGTAGTTCACCGTGATCCAGTGCCCGTAGATCTTGGCCACACCGTACGGCGAGCGCGGGTAGAACGGCGTGCCCTCCCGCTGGGGCGTCTCGACGGCCTTGCCGAACATCTCGGACGAGCTCGCCTGGTAAAAGCGCGCTTCGGGATGGGCGAGCCGAACGGCCTCGAGGAGCCGAGTGACGCCGAGCGCCGTGAATTCGCCCGTGAGCACGGGCTGCGTCCAGGAGGTCGGGACGAAGCTCTGCGCCGCCAGGTTGTAGACCTCCTGGGGCCTCGTATCCCGGACGACCTCGGTGAGGGAGTGCTGATCGAGAAGGTCGGCGGGGACGATTTCCACTCGATCGAGCAAATGCCCGATCCGCTCGTAGGAGTCGTGGGAGGTGCGGCGGACGACGCCCACGACCCGGTAACCCTTGTCGAGGAGAAATTCGGCCAGGTAGGAGCCGTCCTGGCCCGTGATCCCCGTGACGAGCGCAGTCCGGGGTTGCCCGCGGCTCCGGCGGTCCATAGGTTTCCCGCCCGCTGCGGTCTGCCCGGGCGCGGCGCCTTCAGGAAGTGGGCTCACGGGGAGTTAGCATGGCGCGAGTGTGTGAGATCTGTGGCAAGGGCCCCATCACCGGGCACAACGTGAGCCACGCGAACAACAAGACGCGGCGCCGCTGGTATCCCAACCTGCAAGCGGTGCGGGCCCAGGTGGCCGGCGTCACCAAGCGCCTGCGCGTGTGCACCCGCTGCCTCAAGGCGAACCGCGTCCTCAAGGCATCTTAACGAAGAAGGGGGACCTCCCAGGGTCCCCCTTCGCGTTGCGCACCCCGCCCTCTCCTTACTCACTCAGCAATTCGATCCGGGCAATCTCGGCCCCGTCGCCGACGCGATGGCCGAGTTTGATGATCCGCGTGTACCCCCCGGGCCGGGCCGCAAAGCGGGGCCCCAGGTCCTTGAAGAGTCGCTGGGTCACGCTGCGATCCTTCAGGCGGGCCTCGGCGAGCCGTCGCGCGTGTAAGTCGCCGCGGCGCGCGAGCGTGATGAGGCGCTCGGCGTAGGGGCGGAGCTCCTTCGCCTTCGCCTCCGTGGTCTCGATCCGCTCGTGCTGGAAGAGACTCGTGGCGAGGTTGGCAAGCAGCGCCTTGCGATGGCTCGCCGTGCGCGAGAGCTGTCGGGCCTTGGCGCGGTGCCGCATTACTCTCCCTCGCCCACCGGTGTGGGCTGTGCCTGCGGGGGTGTCCCCGCCTCAACCACGCGCCACGTGCCGGCTGCGTCCTCAAGCTTCATCCCGAAGTTCAGGCCCTCGCGCCGCAACAGCTCCGCGATCTCGCCCAACGCCTTCTCGCCTACGTTCTTCACCTTGAGAAGATCTTCCTCGCGGTACTGCACGAGATCGGCGAGCGTGCGGATGTTCGAGTTCTTGAGCGAGTTGAGCGAGCGCACCGAGAGTCCGACGTCGTCAATATTGCGGTTCAGGACTTCTCCCAGGTCTCCCGCACCCGCGCCGCCGTTCCCGTCCGGCTCGGCCGCCACCATCGGCACTTTCCCGAAGTCGACAAAGAACCGGAAATGCTCCTGGGCAAGCGCCGCGGCATAGGCGACGGCGTCCTCGGGTGAAATCGTGCCGTTCGTCTCGACATTGAGCGTCAGGCGGTCGTAGTCGGTCCGCTGCCCGACGCGGGTCTCGGCGACGGTGAAGTTGGCCCGGCGCACGGGATTGTAGATCGAGTCGATACGGACCACGTCGACCGGCATCGACCGGTCGACGGGGTGCTGCTCGGCCTCGACATAGCCCCGCCCCTTGTTCACGTAGATCTCGCCGCCGAGCTCGCGCTCGTCCTGGAGCGTGAAGAGGAGGAGATCCGGGTTCACGATCGTCACTGCGCTGTGCGGCTCGATGTCCCGCGCGTACACGGGGCCGCTCGTCTCGCGCTTAATCTGGAGCACGGCCTCGTCCGCATCCGGCGCGAGGACGAGCGTGAGCTGCTTGAGGCGCTGAATGATCTGGTGCACGTCCTCGACGACGCCGGGGATGGTCTGGTGCTCGTGCACGACGCCGTCCAAGCGAAACGCCCAGACCGCGGCACCCCGGAGCGAGGACAAGAGCATCCGTCGCAGCGAGTTGCCGAGAGTGTAGCCGTATCCCCGCTCGAGCGGCTGGAGGCGGAATTCGGCAGCATTCGGGTTGTCCTCGCGCTTGGTCATTTCGACCAGGTGCGGGTGGACCAAACCCGTCAAATCGAGAGTCGTCATCATTTGGAATAGAGCTCAACGATCAACTGTTCTTGAGCCGCGATCGGAATCGCGTCCCGAGTCGGCCGTTCGGTCATGCGACCGACCGCCTTCTCTTTGTCCACCTGAATCCACGTGACCGGCTGCGTGCGTCCGAACGCTTCGAGCGCGCCGCGCACTAGCGTCAGCTCCTGGCTTCCCGGGGCCACGCGCACTTCGTCGCCGGGGAGCACGCGATAGGACGGTACGTCGAGGACCCGGCCGTTCACCGCGATGTGGCGGTGCCGGACGAGCTGGCGTGCCTGGCGCCGCGAGACCGCAAACCCCATCCGGTAGACGAGGTTATCGAGCCGGCTTTCGAGTGCCACGAGCAGCGCCTCGCCCGTGACGCCCGGCTCCTTGAGCACGCGATCGAAGATGTTCCGGAACTGACGCTCCGAGAGTCCGTAAATGCGCTTGACCTTCTGCTTCTCGCGGAGCTGGCGCTGGTACTCGGAGGCCTTCCGCCGCCGGCCGGTCGACTGGCCATGCTGACCCGGCGCGTAGGCGCGCCGCTCGACCGCGCACTTCTCGGTGAGGCAGCGCGTCCCCTTGAGGAAGAGCTTGGTGCCCTCGCGGCGGCACAGCCGGCACGCAGGACCGGTGTAGCGGGCCATTAGACGCGCCGCTTCTTGGGCGGCCGACACCCGTTGTGCGGAATCGGCGTGACATCGCGGATCGAGCGGATCTGCAGCCCCGCCGTGGCGAGGGCCTGGATCGCCGACTCGCGGCCTGAGCCCGGGCCTTGCACCCGGACGTGCACGCGGCGCACGCCCAGGTTCATCGCCTCGCGCGCGGCGTGCTCCGCCGCGACCGTGGCCGCAAAGGGCGTCGACTTCTTCGAGCCCTGGAATCCCGCCTTGCCCGAGGAGCCCCAGGTGATGGCGTTCCCCTGCATGTCGCTGATCGTGATCAGAGTGTTGTTGAAGGTCGCGGTGATGTGCGCGATCCCCTCCGCCTCGACCACCTTCTTCGCGCGCTTGGCGCCCGCCGGTTTCGCTTGGGCCATGTTACTTCTTCATGAGGGGCTTCTTCTTCCCGGCGATCGCGCGCCGCGGCCCCTTCTTTGTGCGTGCGTTCGTGTGCGTGCGCTGACCCCGCACGGGCAAGCCCTTCCGATGCCGCGTGCCCCGGTAGGTACCGATGTCCATCAATCGCTTGATGTTCATCGCCACCTCGGTTCGCAGCGCGCCCTCGACCTTGTAGTCCCGCTCGATCACCTGACGCAGCCGCGCCACCTCGGCATCCCGCAGATCGCGCACGCGCGCGTCGGCGTCCACACCCGTCTCGGCGAGAATCCGGCGTGCGTTGCTCGGACCGATGCCGAAGATGTACGGGAGCGCGTAGAGGATCTTCTTGTCGCGCGGGAGGTCGACGCCTGCAATGCGTGCCATGGGTCTAGCCCTGCCGCTGACGGTGCTTGGGGTTCCGCTTGCAGATGACGCGCAGGACGCCTCGCCGCTTGATCACCTTACAGTGCTCACAGATCGGGCGGATGCTCGTACGAACCTTCAAAGGCGGATGATCTCCGGGAACGAGGGGTTCGAACTCAGTCTGCGAAAATAGACTAGCCCCTAAGTGCACGCAAGGGGCGGAATTACGGGTCGCGCACCGAGCACCCGGCCGACCCGTCGGACGATGCAGTGAGCCGTCTGACGATCCCCACAAGTCAACTTCAAGTCAACTTCTCGCCCGCTTCAGCCAGAGCCCGTCATTAATGATTGCGGGATCAAGGGGAGGCGTTATGCAGGCTGTATGGATCACCTTCGCCGCGGTGGTGGCGCTCCTCGGCATCTATGCGGTTGCCCTACGGCCACGACTCGTCAGCTGGGGTGCGACTGACGACGAGGTGCGCGAGCCCTACCCCGGCGCGGAGATCATTCCGGGCGCCAGACGAAGCACGACCACCATGGCGGTCACGATCGACGCGCCAGCCTCTCGGGTGTGGCCGTGGCTCGTTCAGATGGGGGTCGACCGCGGGATCTGGTATACCTGGGACTACTGGCGAGCGCGGGGCCTGCGGAGTGCGGAGCGGATCCATCCGGAATGGCAGCAGATCGCGATCGGGCACCACATGCCCGCCGTTCCCGACGGCAGCGTGTGGTGGGAGGTGGCCGCCCTCGAGCCCGAGCGCTTCCTCGGGCTGCGGATGTCTCTCGACTTGCGCGGCCGTCCCTTCGATCCGAGAGGCAGGGTACCGCGCTTCTACAGCGACTCGCTCTGGAGTTTCCTCCTGACCGAGCTACCAGGTGAGCGCACGCGACTTGTCGTCAGCGGGTAGTGGGCCTGTCGCCCACGGTGGCTCCAGAGCGTCGCGGGGTTCCTCTTCGTCGAGCCCTCATCCTGGGTCATGCAAACGCGTCAGTTCGCACGTCTCAAGCGGCGCGCCGAGCGCAGCCCAGCCGTAGTCCTTTCAGCCACGTAGAACCGGATCTAAGGACGGAGACCCACGCGATGCAGGCCGTCCGGCTTGATGAAGAAGTTGTTGATCACAGCCTCGAGCGAAAAACCGATGCTCAAGAAATTCCAGATTGGCCGGATCGTCTTTGGCACGAGCCACTGGCTCGCGATCCACAGTCCGTCATACCATGCCAGGTGAAACGTGGACGGGTGCGGGCCCAGCACTGGGTTGTCCTCGCGACACGACGGATAGAACTGCAAGCAGTAGGTGGTCTGGAGGAAGTCCTCGACCTCGAGGCCTGACGCGACCGCAGGCGCGATCGCTTGCTGGGCCGACGCGCCCGGTGCGAACCAGACGAAGGCGCCAGCGATGGCCACCCACAAGCGCAACGTGCGCCGGGTTGTGATCCCCTCTCGGGAGGCAAAGGCACGCCGTCTCACGCAGAAACATGGTCGGCGGCAACCCCGGTCGCCAGACGCTGCGAGGCTCGGGCGTTAGGGGATGCGAATTCCCTCGAAACTCAATGGCTTCTGGATCAGCAACGGCTGTTGACAGTTGTCTATGTGTACTGATGGTCACCACGCATTATCCGTACTATATTTTCGTACATGCCTTCCAAACCGAGGCGCGTCGTTCACGACCGTCACCATGCCGCGTCGTCGACCATGGGTCGCCGCCCCCCCGGCGCTCCCCGCGGCCGGCGCTCGGTCAAGGCCCGGGATTTGCTCTCAAGTGCGCTCGCGTCAGGAGCGCTTGCACGGCTCGTCGGCTACTTCGCGGTGCGGCCTGATGACGCCCCCCATATTCGCGCCCTGATGCGCAACACGGGGTTAACCGCGCGGTCGCTCCAAATCGAGCTGGCACGGCTGCAACGGCTGGGACTCGTCGTGCGCGAGGTGGCGACCGACGGGCGCGTGCACATCCGCGCGATCAGTGGCGGGGCGGCGTGGGCACCCTTCCGGCACCTCGTTCGGACGT